>CAVUHA010000001.1:0-212984 GCA_963741155.1 uncultured Alphaproteobacteria bacterium
AAAATCCGCGTGTCGGTGGTTCAAATCCGCCCCTGGGCACCATTTAAGCTCTTGGGGGTGCCGTCTCTGATAATTTGGCTATTCGGGAGCAGGGTGTCAGCCGCACGCACTTTTGCGCCAGGCCGTCGAGCGCAACCTGCGCCACTATAAGAGCGCAACCTGCGCCACTATAAGAATGTCGAGCGCGCCATCTTCGCTCGCATCTATCAGCAGGGAATGAATTAGGAGGCCGATCAGTTATTTCCGGGGCGTGCTGCTAGCCGAAGAAGAACGACAGCACGTGCTAGAGAGTGGGCTCAAGCCACTTTTTAGAAAATTGTGAGACCACAATCACATTCACGTCACAGGACGGTTTAGGTCGTTCGGGGGCGGACAATATTTCTCTGAAGCCGTAGCGACCTCTACCCCATCGCGTGATTAGATAGGGCATGACCCAAAGCTCTGCTTTGAAAGGGTCGCTTTCTTTCGCATCCTCTGGGCCGCGCTTCAGCGTGTGCTCGATCAAACAGAGTCCGCCCGGCCTGATGCAAGACATCCAAGCATTAAGACAAGCCTCTGGATCGTACGAATGGTCGAACGCATTCGATTTTGTGTTGTTGGCCTTGACCTGCGACGCTCTGTATTTTTCGTAGTCGAAGCTCCCATCTGATCGTGTGTAGGGGATCAGAGCGGAGGCTCTTTTCGGGGCTTTGGGCTCGGGGATTTGTCCGAAGAACCGGCGTGCAACTCGTAAGGCGGTCAGGAACTCCCCCAGATTCTTGGCGAACTGCTATACGGATCGTGCGCGCCTGACTCGCACTGTTCTTGTGCGGCTGCGTCTCGGCCAATTGGGAGTTCCTCACGTTGGAATGAATCGTCGCCGCTCGCGGGTATGAGACAGAGAACCTCTGCCCCTGAGCAAAGTACAAACCTCGCGGAAGCCTGGGTTTTTGACAGAGATCAAGGACCAGGATTATTACTTCTATAACGTTGCTCTCGAAATGCCCGCGCGTTCCGGACGGAGGAGATTTTATGGCCCAAAACCAGCTCTTCGAGATGCCAAAGCAGTTGCGCGAGCTTGCCGAAAAAAATGTCGATCAAGTTCGTGCGGCTTACGATCAATTCATGGACGCCATAGGGCAAGCGTGGTCGACAGCTCCATCGAACGTGCTGACGTCTGGGTTTAAGGACGTCCAGGCGTTGGCGATCCGTTTTGCCAAGGAGAACGCAGAGGCTGGCTTCGCGTTGGCCAAAGAACTCGCTAATGCCAGAGACATACAAGGCGTGATGACCCTTCAGGGCCACTATGCCCAGACTCAGCTCCAGTCTTACGGACGTCAGGCCCATGAGCTTGGCCAACTCATGGCCGAGGCTGTGGAGAGCATGAAGGCCAAAAGCTGAGGAGCGGTCGCGCCGAAGAGATCTAAGCCAGCGTCCGGCTAACGCGACGGGTCGGATAGGAAGGGGTCGTCTGATGCCGAAACGAACGAGGTCTACGCCACAGCAGCTCAAGTCCACAGAACCGCCGATGCGCGGCTTCCTTATCCATCTTACCGTCTTTATCGTCGTCATTGTTGGGCTCGCAGCCCTCAACCTCATCAGGAATCCCACCCATCCTTGGTTCCTCTGGGTGCTTTGTGCCTGGGGCATCGCCCTTGCCGTCCACGATCTCGTGCTGCTCTTGAAGTCTCGACAAAAAAGGGAAATCCCACGTCGGCCAAGCTCGTCTGACGAGGCCCAAAGTGGGGTGTAGAAAGCTATGAAAGGCTACGTTCACAGCATAGAAAAGGCAGCGCAACAGAACACGACCTTCCGCACGGTCTTGTATACGGCGAAGAATTGCCAGCTCGTCGTGATGAGCCTCAAGCCCGGTGAAGATATCGGTGCAGAGGTCCACAAGCTCGATCAGTTCTTCCGGGTAGAGGAAGGCGAAGGGAAGGCGGTGCTTGACGGTGTTGAGCATCGCATCAAGCCGGGTTTCGCGATCTTGGTGCCCGCCGGCACTCGCCACAACATCATCAATGGCCCCTCAAGCCCGATGAAACTCTACACGCTTTACGCTCCGCCGAACCATCGCGATGGCGTGGTGCATGCCACCAAGGCGGACGCAGAGGCAGACGAAGAGCACTTCGACGGGAAGACGACCGAATAGCCATCCGCCGGTGATCCTGGCTTTCGTCTGGACTACCGAGCCGTGTTGCACAAAGGATTCTTGCGACGTAGCCAAGCAGTAGTGGGCGCCGACAGAGAACAATGTCTGCTTCTGGCACTAAGCAGACCTCCTTCCATCTACTAGGACCTCCCGGAGCGACGTCGTATAAGTGGCGGTTCCGGTTCCGCAGTCGGAGCGATCAGGTTTTCAGAGCCCTGTCCAAACTTGTCCATCCTTTGCTGGTTCTTGTTTTTGCGCTGAGCGCTTCCACCTTCGCTCTCGCGCAAGTCGGTGGCCGCCATAAGCTTTATTGCGACGCGCCGATATCGGCCTGCTTGGGGTCATTCTGCGGGGTGGGTCGCTCGCGCCAGAATGCATAATGATCGTGTGGGAAGATTGACCAACCCACCGTTGGCCAAGTTGAAGATTGACTGACCCACCCTTGGCCAAGTTATTGAGTTGATTGAACTCGGGGCAGTCCGCCCCTGGACACGATCTCATTCCTTCCGCGGCGCCAGAGGTGGGACGCGGACCGGGCGCGGAGAAAGTGACGACCGAATCCTCGAGAAGGTTGCCCGTGGCGCGGCTTTGATTTATAGTTAGTTTACAGACCGAGTGTAGTTTCTGTTGCGTGATAGCGTTGTCAGCCGATTCCGAACATCTGGATGTATTGCGGCGTGGCCCCCGCGTTTGGAACGCGTGGCGCCGGCATCATGCGACCCTTATCCCGAATTTGATTGGCATCACCCTTAGCCTGAGCGAACGTCAACTCGGGCCGATCAATGGTGGCCCGATCAACCTAGCTTCCGCTCGCCTGCGCAGGGCGTCGTTCCGCTTTGCGACCCTATCGGGAGCGGACCTTACCCGCGCTGACCTTTCCGGCGCGGATTTGACCGACGCCAGGCTCGATAGAGCCGACCTTACCTGCGCCAATCTGTGCCAAGCGATCTTGGACGGCACGAGCCTCGTAGGTGCCAATCTGGCCGGTGCCAATGTGGGCGGCACGGACTTCACCCGGGCGCGCGACCTCGCCCAGGAGCAGATCGCCGTCAGCATTGGTGATGCCTACACGCTGCTGCCCCCGCATCTCGAAATCCCGCGCTCGTGGATTGAGACCGAGATCGACCTCGAGACCCCGCGGCCGGCTGTGAATCGCCAGGAGCCCCTGACGATCATGATGCGGGACCGCAGCATGGCTGCGTCGGTGTCCTGGTTGGTGGGTGGACCGGCATCCGCCGCGTAGCTTTGCCGTGTTGCCAATCCCGTTCGGCTGTGCAAACATTCACAGCCTTTTCGATTGCCTTGCCTTTCCTCCACCGCATCTAGCCCCGCAAACCGAACGCCAAGCTTGGCTCCCAAGTCATGACGCTGCTGCAAGCGCTGGTGCTGGGCATTGTCGAGGGGCTGACCGAGTTCCTGCCGATCTCGTCGACCGGGCACCTGATCTTGGCCGCCAAGCTCCTTGGCCTGACGCAGACCGATTTTCAGAAGAGCTTCGAGATCGTGATCCAGCTCGGCGCCATCGGCGCCGTGGTCGTGCTTTATTGGCGAAGCTTTCTGCGGCCTAAGCTGCTCGCCAAAGTGATCGCTGGTTTTATCCCGACCGGGGTCATCGGTCTTGGGCTCTACCCCCTCGTCAAGACGTATCTTCTCGGCAATGAGATGGTCGTGCTCGGGGCGCTGGCGGTGGGCGGCCTGGTCCTGATCCTGTTCGAGCTCTGGCATCGGGAACCCCCTGGCGCGGTTGGCGACGTCAACTCCATCACCTACCGGCAGGCGGTCTGCATCGGCCTGTTTCAGGCCTTGGCGATCGTCCCCGGCGTGTCGCGGTCAGGTGCCACCATCGTGGGCGGGCTGGCCATCGGCCTCAAGCGCGAGACTATCGTCGAATACTCCTTCCTGCTCGCGGTTCCCACCATGCTTGCGGCCACTGGCCTCGATCTGTTCAAGAACGCGTCCTCGTTTTCGGCCGCGCAGAGCGGTGTGCTGGCGGTTGGCTTCATCGCGTCCTTCATCGTGGCGATGGCGAGCATCAAGTTCCTGCTCGCATTCGTCCGGACGAGAACTTTCATCCCCTTCGGCATTTACCGACTCGCGGTGGCGGCGGTCTTCCTGCTGTGGCTCGAATAGACGCGGGGGCGGGGAGAGGTCACCTGCCCGCGGCAGGGGGGACTGCGCCGTTGCCCTTGACGGACTTGGGCGGCGCCGGCGCTTCGGGCGGGTCGTCCTCCAACGCGCGATAGGCAGCGCCCTCGAGATCCTCGAATTGACCCGAGCGAAGCGCCCAGAGGAACGCCGCCAGCCCGAGACCGCCGAGCAGCAGCGCCGCCGGAATAAGCCAAGCGAGCGCTGTCATGCCCGTCTCCCCCAGGAAAGCCGCGTGGCATTGAGGGTGACCAGGATCGAGGAGGTCGACATGACGATGGCGGCGATCAACGGCGTCACATAGCCCGCCATGGCAAACGGCACCGAAACGATATTGTAAGCGAAGGCGACGCCGAAATTCTGCAAGGCCATCCTTCGTGCGCGCCTTGCGGTGGCGATGATCTCCACGACTGGCACGAGTTCTTCCCCCTGGAACACGAAGTCGGCGGTGCGCTGGCTGATGTCGGCGGCGCTCGCAGGCGAAATCGAGGCGTGCGCGGCGGCGAGCGCCGGGGCGTCGTTGAGGCCGTCGCCCACCATCAGCACCTTGCGGCCCTCCCGCGCGGCCTTCTCCAGCCATTCGATCTTCGCGGCCGGCGGAAGCTCCGCTTTCCAGGTCGCAATGCCGACGGCGTCGGCGGCGGCTTCGACGGCGCCCTTGCGGTCTCCGGACAGGAGGGCCAGCGGCAAGCCCCTCCGCTTCAGCGCCCGAGCGGTCTCGGCCGCGTCGCTGCGCAGCGCATCGGCGAAGCGGAAGCAGACCGGAGCATCCCCATTGCGGCAATACCAGACCTCGCTTTGAACGCCGCTGCTTTCGATCCCGCACCACAGGGCCGAGCCCAGTCGCTCCTCGCCTTGGGCGAGGGAGCGCTTGAGCCCGCACCCGGGCATCTCCTCGACATCCGTCGGCGCTGCTACGACGCCGAGCCGAGCCATCGCCGCGGCGACGATCGCACGCGCGTAAGGATGCGTGCTCGCCGCGGCGAGCGACGCAGCCCCTCCCAGGTCGGTAGCGGGGATTTGCTCCTGATCCAGAAGTGTGGGGCGGCCGAGGGTCAAGGTTCCCGTCTTGTCGAAGACCACCATGTCGGTCTCGGCTACCCGCTCCAGCCCATCCGCCGCCTTGACGACGATGCCCTGGTGGAACAGGCGGCTCGCAGCCGCGATCTGCACGGCGGGAACGGCGAGCGCCAGCGCGCAGGGGCAGGTGATGATGAGAACGGCAATGGCGTAGGTGAGCGCCGTTTGCCAGGATGCGCCCAGCACCAGCCAGCCTAAGAATGTCGCGAGCCCAAGCCCGTGCACGGCCGGCGCATAGATCTGTGCCGCGCGGTCGGCGAGACGGCGATAGCGCGCCTTGCCCTGCTCGGCCGCAAGCATGAGCCGGCCGATCTCGGCGAGCAGGGTGGCGCTGTCGGCGGCGGTGACCTCGACCTCGATCGGCTGCATCAGGTTGAGCGTGCCGGCATAGATGGGCTGCCCAGCCGTCACCGTCATGGGTAGCGTCTCTCCGGTGATCAAGCTCTGATCGACCTCGCCCGATCCCGCGGCGAGCACGCCATCGGCCGCCACTCGCTCGCCCGCGGCCACGAGCAGTCGATCTCCTGGCCGCAGCGCATGCGCGGGCACTAGGCGTGGGCAGCCGTCCTCCCCGATGACCGTGGCGATGCCGCTCTGCAAGCTCACAAGGTTTTGCGCCTCGCCGCGGGCGCGGACGCGCAAGGACTCATCGAGAAAGCGGCCGATCAAGAGGAAGAACAGGAGCGAGACGGCGGCGTCGAAATAGACCTGCTCACTGCCGCGAAACGTCTGATAGAGGCTCATGGCGGTCGCCAGCAGGATGGCAAGCGAGATCGGCACGTCCATGTTCAGGCGCCGAGCGCGCAAGGCACCAAGCGCCGAGGCAAAGAAGGGCTGCCCAGCATAGGCAACGGTCGGCAACGCAATCAGCGCCGACAGCCACCGGAACAGCGCCGCAAGGCTCGGGTCCATGTCGCCCGCTGCCCCCGCCCAGACCGAGATGGACAACAGCATGATGTTCATGGCGGCAAAGCCCGCCACCGCCACGCGGCGCAGCAGGAACTTCTGCCGCGTCAGCTCCGCCTCGGGCTTGACCGCATGCATAGCGGCGGCCGGGAAGCCCGCGCGTCCGAGCGCCGTGATCAATTCGACCTCGCTCGCACGCAGCGGATCGTAGGCGATGCTCACACGCTTGGCAGAGAGGTTAGCCCGCGCGCTCATCACGCCAGGAATGGCCAGCGCGGCGCGTTCCACCGAGCGCAAGCAGCCGCCGCAGCGCATGTTCTCGATGGCGAGCGTGAGGATGTCCAAAGTCGGATCGCGCGCCTCGGCCAAAGCCTCGCGCGGGACAAGTGCGGCGGCGCGGGCATGGACGGTCATGGCGCTGCCGGCACCACGAGACGCTGCCTGAGCCGGTAGGGCACACCGGGTGCCGCCGGGTCGTCCACGACCGCTGCGACCACCCATTGTCCGGGGGCCAATTGCATGGCGGCCGCGTAGACGCCCGGCAGCATCTCGCTAAGCTTGATGGCCATGTCCTGCTCGTCGGTGGCGGGGCGTCCGAGCGTGGCCTCGACCACGAGACCGGTCAGCTCGCGTCCGGTCTTGTCGCGCAAAACAAGCGACAGACGCGCAGCACCTTGGTCGTAGGCCAAGGCGGCGCGCCATCCTTGCGCGTCCTGTTGCGCGGCTTCGGCGAGTGTGGCGTTGTAATGCAGCCCCTTGCGGTAGGGGTCGCTCGTGTCGCCGCCGCCAAAGGTGGAAAGCGCGTAGTAAACGAAGATGCCATTGGCCATGAGCATCACGCCGAAGAAGGCTGTGAGCACCAGCAACATATGGCGCCCCTTGAAGCCATCGGCCAACCAAGCCCGCTCGCTCATCGTTCGGGCCCCCGGAAGGTCAGCTTGTGCTCTGCGTGGTTGGACGTCGCCGCGTCGGTGACGACGAGAGAGAAGTCGGCGGCGTCGCCAGGAAGCGCGGCAACGGCCTTCTTGTCGAGGGTGACGTAGGCCCTCAGCGACTGGAGCTCGTCGGGCGGCACCGTAACTGCGGGTTGCGGTTCATGCTCTTGCCCGACCACGGTGAGGGTGGCGCCGGGCAACCCCGCGATAACAACATGGAAAGAGTGGGGTTCGTAGAGCTTGTTGAGGAGCTTGATGGTGTAACCGTTGCGTATCCCGCCGTCGGACAGCTTGACGTAGAGCGGGTTGCGGTCGTGCAGGATACTGACCTCGATGTCCGGCCTGAGCAGCAAGGCCGTCAGCATGACCGCACTCACAATCACCATGGCGGTCGCGTAAAGCAGGACGCGCGGCCGCAAGAAACCGATGGGAACCGTCTCGCCTCCGCCCGCCTCCAGATTGCGGACCGTGTCATAGGCGATCAGCCCGCGCGGCCGGTCGACCTTGTCCATGATCTCATCGCAGGCATCGATGCAGAGGGCGCATTGAATGCATTCAAGCTGCGGGCCCTTACGAATGTCGACGCCGGTCGGGCAGACGGCGATGCATTGGTGGCAATCGATGCAATCGCCGCGGCCTTCCCAGCTCTGCCTCGCCTTATGCGGTCCGCGTGGCTCGCCCCGCCAGTCGCGATAGGAGATGAGGAGGGAGTCGCGGTCGAACATCGCTCCCTGGATGCGCGGCCAGGGGCACATATAGATGCACACCTGCTCCCGGGCGATGCCGCCAAGCACATAGGTGGTCGCGGTGAAAATACCGAGGAACACATAAGCTGCGACCGGCGCCTCGAACATCACGAGCTGCCGGGCAAGCGTCGGGGCGTCGGCGAAATAGAACACCCACGCGCCGCCGGTCGCGATGGCAATCAGGAGCCAGCTCAAATGCGTGGCGCCTTTGCGCATGATGCTTTCGGCCGACCAGGGCACCTTGTCGAGCCGGAGCCGGGCGTTGCGATCACCCTGCCAGACGCGCTCGACCGCGATCATCAGATCGGTCCACACCGTTTGCGGACAGGTATAGCCGCACCACACGCGCCCCGCGACCGAGGTGACGAGGAACAGCGCGAGAGCCGCAAGCACGAGCAGGCCGGTGATGTAGTAGAATTCCTGCGGCCAAATCTCGAGGAAGAAGAAAAAGAAGCGCCGGGACGGAAAGTCGATGAGTACGGCCTGGTCCGGCAAATAAGGCCCCCGGTCCCAGCGGAGCCAGGGCACGAGGTAGTAGATGCCGAGCGTCACGGCCATGACGATCCATTTGATCGTGCGAAAGCGGCCATGCGCGCGCTTCGGGTAGATCTTGACGTGCTTCGCGTAGAGGCTGTCGTTATCGGTTGATTTCGCCTCGCTTGGACTGGCGTCTGGCATTTTGCTCACAGGTTCGGAGCGATTGCTTCGAGACGAACCGCGCTCCGCTGATTGCCCTGTTTCCATTTCCGTAACTAACATGGCGTTCCGTTACCGGCCACCGCCCAGCGAATGGACGTAAATAGCGAGTTCCTTGATCGTCTCCGGATCGAGACGCTGGCCCCAGGCAGGCATCACGCCGCCGCGCCCATTGCGGATGGTCTCCATCACCGTCGCCTTATCGCCGGCATAAAGCCATAGCTCGTCGGTGAGATTTGGCGCGCCGAGCGTTTGCTTCCCCTTACCGTCCGCGCCGTGGCAGGGCGTGCAGGTAGCGGCGAAGATCTTTGCCCCGCGGTCCGCGGCCGCCTGATCGTCCGCCCGGCCGGAAAGCGACAGCACGTACTCGCCGACGTCGCCGATTTGCGGCTCCGACAAAGTCCCGGTGCGGCCGAAGGCCGGCATCTGGTTGGTTCGCGTCTTGGGGTCGTCGGCACGAATGCCGTGCTCGATCGTCTGATGGATGGCGGCGAGCGAGCCGTCGCCCCACAACCAGGAATCGTCGCGGAGATTGGGATAACCGAAGCCACCTTGCGCGCCGCGCCCATGGCAAGGGGCACAGTTGTCGCCGAAGGCAGCCTCGCCGCCGGCGAGGGAGAAGTGCAACAGCTCCGGGTCGGCGACGATCGTCTCGAGTTCGCTCGCGGCGATCTTCCCGCGAAATTCAGCTTGGGCCGCCTTGGCTGCGTTGAGCTCCACAGCCACACTTTGGCGCTGGCTGTGGCCGAGCAGCCCCTTGGTATAGCTCGTCACCAGTGGCCAGGCGGGCATTAGCAGCCAATAGCCGATCGCCCAAACGATGGTTGCGTAGAACACATAGAGCCACCAACGGGGGAGGGGCTTGTTCAGCTCCCTGATCCCGTCCCATTCGTGACCAGTGGTCCTGTTTGCCTCGTCGGTTTCGGGATTAGCCATCGCGCTCATCATCTATTTCGTGGTCGGGGTCTTGTTGCAGCGGGATCTTGGCGTCTTCCTCGAAGGCTTTTTTGTTACCGGGCCAGAAGGCATAGATCACCACCCCCGCGAACAGAGCGATGAAAAACACGAGCGCGGCGACTTGGCTGAGCGTGGACACCTGCTCGTAGGTCATGGAGCGCTACCTCAGATTGGGGCCGGCCGCGTCGAACTTGGCGAAGTCGACGAGGGTGCCGAGCATCTGCAGATAGGCAATCACGGCATCGAGTTCCGATACATAGCTTGGGTCCCCGTCGAACTGCCGCACTTGCGCCTTGGGATAGCGGGCGAGGAATTCCTTGACGCCTTCCGCCGAAGGATCGAGCTGGCGCTCTAGGTCCGCGCGCGCATTCTCTATCATCGCGTCGGTGTAAGGAACGCCAACCTCCCGTAGGGTCTTCATGCGCGCGTCCATGTTCCGATAATCGAGCTCGCGCCGGGCGAGGAAAGAATAGCCCGGCATCACCGACTCAGGCACGACCGCCCGCGGATTTTGCATATGGGCCACGTGCCACTCGTCCGAGTACTTGCCGCCGACGCGGGCGAGATCCGGCCCGGTCCGCTTCGACCCCCATTGGAAGGGATGGTCGTACATGCTCTCGGCGGCGAGGCTGTAATGGCCGTAGCGCTCGACCTCATCGCGGAGCGAGCGGATCATTTGGCTATGGCACAGATAGCAGCCTTCACGAATGTAGATGTCGCGGCCCGCAAGCTCGAGCGGCGTGTAAGGGCGCATGCCCTCCACCTTCTCGATCGTGGAGCTGAGCCAGAACAGGGGAGCGATCTCCACCAAGCCGCCGATAGCGACCGTGATGAGGATCCCAATGAGCAAAAGGAACGAGCTCTTCTCGAGGATCTGATGCTTCGACCAGTCCATCGCCCCCTCCTATTCGGCCGGTACAGGGCGAAACTCTGGCGCCGCGGCGATGCGCGGCTGGTCCGCGGCATCGACCGGTTCGTCGCCACGAATGGTGCGCCAGACATTGTAGGCCATGAGCACCGCGCCGATCACGAACAAGAGGCCGCCGATCGCCCGGATGATGTAGAAAGGGTGCATCGCCTCCACCGTCTCGACGAAGGAGTATTCGAGGAAGCCGAGAGAGTCGTAGGCGCGCCACATCAGCCCCTGCAGGATGCCTGACACCCACATCGAGGTGATGTAGAGAAGGATGCCGAGGGTGGCGATCCAGAAGTGCCACTCGACCAAACGCTGCGAATAAAGTGCCTTGCGGTGCCACAGCCACGGTACGAGGCAATACACGGCGCCGAAGGTGATGAACGCGACCCAGCCGAGCGCGCCGGAATGCACATGCCCGATGGTCCAGTCGGTGTAGTGCGACAGCGCGTTGACCGACTTGATGCTCATCAGGGGACCTTCGAACGTGGCCATGCCGTAGAAGGCAACGGCGACGACGAGCATGCGGATGACGGGGTCGGTCCTGAGTTTGTCCCAGGCGCCCGATAGGGTCATGAGCCCATTGATCATGCCGCCCCAGGAGGGCATCCACAGCATGATGGAAAAGGTCATGCCGAGCGTCTGCGCCCATTCGGGGAGCGCGGTGTAGTGCAGGTGATGCGGGCCGGCCCAGATATAGAGGAAGATCAGAGACCAGAAATGCACGACGGAAAGGCGGTAGGAATAGACTGGGCGATCGGCGCGCTTAGGCACGAAATAGTACATCATGCCGAGGAAGCCAGCGGTGAGGAAGAAGCCCACCGCGTTGTGGCCGTACCACCACTGCGTCATGGCGTCCTGCACGCCCGAATAGACGATGTAGCTCTTCGAGCCGAGGAAGGAGACGGGCACCGCCAGATTGTTGATGATGTGCAACATGGCGATGGTGACGATGAAGGCGAGGTAGAACCAGTTCGCCACATAAATATGGGGCTCGCGCCGGCGCGCGAGTGTACCGACAAATATGAGGAAATAGACCACCCAGACGATGGTTAGCCAGATGTCCACATACCATTCCGGCTCGGCGTACTCTTTGGACTGGGTGATGCCGAGCAGGTAGCCGGTGGCGGCCATGACGATGAAGAGCTGATAGCCCCAGAACACGAACCAGGGCGACCACCGTCCGGCGAGCCGCGCGCGCGAGGTGCGCTGCACCACATAGAAGGAGCTCGCGATCAGGGCGTTGCCGCCGAAGGCGAAGATCACGGCGGAAGTGTGCAACGGACGTAGGCGGCCGAAGCTCGTCCATTCGAGATCGAGATTGAGCGCAGGAAAGGCCAGTTGCCAGGCGATGATGTCGCCGACAAGGAAGCCGGCAAGCCCCCATAATACCGTGGCGATGACGCCGGCGCGGATGACGCCGTCAGCGTAGCCCGTGTCCTTGGGGGGTGGGGCGCGCCCGCTCAAATAGTCCAAGAGATAGATGCCGGCCATCAGCGAGCCGACCAGCACGAGCCAGCCGTGGAACTGGATGCCTTGGTCTTTGCCGGCAATAGCGAAGGTGAGGCCGATGGCGGCACACGCGGCGCATCCGAACAGCGCCATCACATCCGAGAAGGCGCCCCATTCCTCGCGTTCCAAGAATGCCGCCATGTCCCGCTCCCCAGCTTTGGTGAGCGAGATCTTGGTCGAGGTGGGCGGTGCAGACGTTGATCAGGATCAAAGAAGCCCGTTTGTCGCGGCGCCGGAGCGGTCTCCGCCGCCGGGCAAGCCAGCGTCGGCTGCGAGCGCCGGATCTCGCGCGTCGCCCCCGCAGACGCGCGAGAATCGCTTCGAGCGCGCTGATGGCCTCCTGCTTGTCGTGCTTTTCGAAGTCGAGCATGAGCGTGCAGCCCTCCCGCTCTTCGCGGATGAGCTGGCCCTCCCACTCGAAGCGATATGGCGAATCCCGTTCGCGCCGGTGCTGATCATTGTTTTCGATCCTTTAGCCATTGCCGCATAGACTTTGCGGTCTAGATTTCTGGCACCTTGCTTAGTCCCAGGGACCCAGCATGAGGGGGAACGATGTCCGAATTTTCACGACGCCACGTGCTCGGTGGCGCGGCGGTAGGTAGTCTCATGGCCTCTGCCGCTAGCGCCGAGCCATTCGGCGAGACCGCGCAGCCGCCCTTTGGTCCGGCACAGGCGCCTATTGCCGGTGCCGAACTGCCATCCTTCAAGTTCCCGCTGGGTGCCCAACCCACCAAGAGCTTCGACGGCGGCACCGCCAAGGAGGCTACGGTCGTCCAGTTCCCCGTGTCTGAAAAGCTCGCCGGCGTCTATATGACGCTGCAGCCCGGCGGGTTGCGCGAGCTGCATTGGCATGCCAACGCAGCGGAATGGGCCTATGTGATCGAAGGCCGCTGCCGCGTGACCACCATCGATCCCGAGGGGCGCTGCGAGATCGTGGACTTCGGCCCAGGCGACGTCTGGTATTTCCCGCGCGGCCACGGCCATTCGATCCAAGGCTTGGGCCCTGGCGACTGCGTCTTTGTTCTCGTGTTCGACAACGGCTATTTCTCCGAGTTCGGCACCTTCTCCATTACCGACTGGATCGGCCATACGCCACCGGAGGTGTTGGCCAAGACCTTCGGCGTACCGGCCGCGATTTTCACCGGCTTTCCCAAGAAGGAAGTCTATATCGCTCGAGGCGCGGTGCCTTCGCCGCTGCCGCAAGAGCCCGCTCCAGGCTCGCTCAAGGACAGCCCGCTCACTCACCGCTACCAGCTCCTGGCTCAGGCGCCCGATCGCTTCGCCGGGGGCACCATGCGCACCGTCTCGGAGCACGAGTTTCCCATCTCGGCGACCATGACTGGCGCGCTGCTCATCATCAAGCCGGGGTCCTTACGCGAACTACACTGGCATCCGAACGCCGCCGAATGGCAGTTCTACCTCAAGGGATCGGGGCGCACGACCGTGTTCGGCTCCCATGGCCGAGCCCGCATGGAGTCCTACGCGGCCGGCGACGTAGGCTATGTGCCGCAGGGCTTCGGCCATTACATCGAGAATACGGGCGCGGACGATCTCGAGGTGGTCCTCGTCCTCAACAACGCAACCTACGAATCGGTTTCCATCACCGCCTGGGTGGGAGCCAATCCGGACTTGCTCCTCGCCACCAATTTCGGCGTGCCCGAAAGCGTCTTCGCGCAATTCCCCAAGACCGCGGTGATCATGCCCGACTAGCGATCAGGGCTGCTCGAGGCCCTCCGGTGAGGCATTTTGGCCCGGAGGTTTGAGTCCTTTCCGGACCCCGGAAGCGACGCCGATCATGTTAGGTTGGGCATGGAATCGGGGATCTGCGGGCACCGCGACCGAGGGCGCGCTCTCACGCATTTGAATGTCTCAAAGCGCCTTCTCCTGGCATAAGATGCGACTATGACCGAGAAGCGAAACCGGAACGGAACCAGCCGCCGGGGCGGCGAGGATGGCGAGATCTCCGAGGCCCAGGACGAGGCCCCCTCCGTGGAGCCGGCATCCCGCCCCGAGGAGGTCGCGCCCCGTCGTGGACGGCGCGGCGGCACCACGCTCCTTTTGCTGCTCCTGGCCGTGGCCGCGGCAGCCCTTGGCTACCGTTATTGGGGGTTCTGGCAAACAAGCCAGCCCGCGCCATCGGCTCCCCCTCCGCCCACGGTCACCGTGGCGAAACCCTTGGTCAAAGAGCTCGTGGAATGGAAAGACTTCACGGGCCAGTTCCAGGCCGTGGAATCCGTCGACGTGCGAGCAAGGGTAAGCGGCTATCTCGAATCCATCAACTTCACCGACGGCCAAGTCATTAAGAAAGGCGACTTGCTTTTCGTGATCGAGCCGAAGCCGTACGAACTTGCCCTGGAAACGGCGAAAGCACAGCAGGCTCAGGCTGAGGCCCAGCTTGAGCTCGCGAAGGCCCAGCTCGAGCGGACCGCCCAGCTCAAACAGAGGGACTACGCCACGCAAGAGACCTATGATGAGCGGCTGTCACAGGTGAACATTGCGACCGCCTCGCGCGATGCGGCGATCGCCGCGGTCGACCAGGCAAAGCTCAATCTCGATTACACGCGCGTCACCGCGCCGATCCCCGGGCGCGCGAGCCTGCATGAGCTCAGTGTGGGCAACTTGGTCATCGGCGGGACCACGGGCACGTCCGCGCTGCTCACCACGCTGGTGTCGCTCGACCCGATTCATCTCTTCTTCAACGTCAGCGAAGCCGACGGCATGACCTATAAGCGCCTTGTCCAAAAGGGCGAGATCCCGTCTGCCCGGGATAACAAGGTCGAGGTCGAGGGTGAGCTCATTGACGAGTCGAACTGGCCGCTCAAAGGCACCATCGATTTCGTGGATAACCAGTATGATCGCTCGACCGGCACGATCCGTGTCCGCGCGGCCTTCCCCAATCCCAACTACTTCATCACCGCCGGACAGTTCGGCCGCGTCCGAGTGCCGATGTCACAGTTGCATCCGGCGCTCCTCGTGCCGGACGCGGCAGTGGTGACCGATCAGTCGACCAAGATGCTGTTTACCGTGATGCCGGACGGCACCGTCGCGCCGAAGCCGGTCGAGCTGGGTCCCGTCGTGGATGGCAATTTACGCATCATCCGCAGCGGGATTGACGCCAATGACCAGGTGATCGTCAACGGGCTGTTACGCGCCCGTCCCGGGCAGAAGGTCACGCCAGAGCAGGGCACGGTCGAAGGCGCGGCCGCACCAAAGCAATGACGGTACGGGCCCTTAGGGCGCTGGGCCCATGAACATCTCGCATTTTTTCATCGACCGGCCGATCTTCGCCGCCGTCATCTCCATCATCATTACCTTGGTGGGCGCCGTCTCCTATTTCGCCCTGCCGGTGGCGCAGTACCCGGAAATTGCCCCGCCCTCTATCTCGGTCTCCGCCTCATATCCCGGCGCCTCCGCCGAAATCGTAGCCAAGACCGTGGCGACGCCGCTTGAGCAGGAGGTCAACGGCGTAGACAACATGCTCTACATGACGTCGCAATCGACTAGCGACGGAAGCATGTCGCTCACGGTGACCTTCAAGCTCGGCACAAATCTCGATACGGCGCAGGTGCTGGTGCAGAACCGGATCTCGACCGCGCTGCCACGCTTGCCTGATGAAGTACGCTCCATCGGCGTGACGGTGACCAAGCAATCGCCGGATCTGATGCTGGTGATTCACCTCCTCTCCCCCGATGGGTCGCGCGACCAGCTCTACATCTCCAACTACGCCACCTTGCATGTGAAGGACGTGCTCTCCCGCATCGATGGCGTCGGCAACGTCACCATCTTTGGCGCCCGCGACTACTCGATGCGCATTTGGCTCGATCCCGAAAAGCTCGCGGCCCGCAACCTAACCGCGGGCGACGTCCTAATGGCGCTTAGAGGGCAGAATGTGCAGGTGGCGGCAGGGGTCATCAACCAGCCGCCGGTGCCGCAGCCCGGTGCCTTCCAGCTCAATGTGGAGACGCTAGGACGGCTTACGGATACCGATCAGTTCGGCAACATCATCGTCAAGTCCGACGCCGATGGCCGCGTGGTGCGCATCCACGACGTGGGAAGGGTAGAGCTGGGTGCCGCGGACTATAGCCGCAACGGCTATCTTGATGAAAATGTCGCTTTGCCCTTGGGCATCTTCCAGCGCCCCGGCTCCAACGCTCTTGCCACGGCGACGCAGGTCGAGGCCACGATGAAGGAGCTCTCCAAGTCGTTCCCCTTGGGGTTGCGCTATGACATCGTCTACAATCCCACAGTCTTCATCTCTCAATCAATTTCGGCCGTCATTCACACCATGTTCGAGGCAGTGGTTCTCGTCGTGGTGGTGATCATTCTGTTTCTTCAGACCTGGCGGGCGGCGATCATTCCCATCGTCGCCATCCCGGTGTCACTCATCGGCACCTTCGCCATGCTCGAGGCCCTCGGCTTTTCGCTCAACAACCTGTCGCTGTTCGGCCTACTGCTCGCCATCGGTATTGTCGTCGATGACGCTATCGTCGTCGTCGAGAATGTCGAGCGCAACATCCGCGAAGGATTGAGCCCGCGCGACGCCGCCTACAAGACCATGGAGGAGGTGGGGGGCGCGCTGATCGCGATTGCGCTCGTGCTTTCGGCAGTGTTCATCCCCTCGACCTTCTTGACGGGTATTCTTGGTCAGTTCTTTCGGCAGTTCGCCGTCACCATCGCCACCTCAACGGTGATCTCGCTCATCGTCTCGCTCACTTTGAGTCCGGCACTTTGCGCGCTGCTGTTCAAGCCGCACGACCCCAATCCGAAGCAGAACCTGCTTACCCGGCCGATCACTGGCTTCTTCAAACTCTTCAACCGCAGCTTCGAGTGGCTGTCCTCGCGCTACGGCGGCCTGACCGCGCGTCTAGTGCGGGTCGCTCTTTTGATGGTGCTGGTCTATGTGGGTCTTATCGGTCTTACGGTCTATCAATTCATCCAGGCGCCGACTGGCTTCATCCCGCAGCAGGATCAGGGCTATCTCATCAACATCATCCAGTTGCCGCCGGGAGCATCGATTGCCCGCACCGACGAGCTGACGCGGCGCGTGACCAAGCTTGTACTGGAGACGCCCGGTATCGCCCATGCCGTGCCCATCGTCGGTCTCGACGGCGCCACCTTCACGAATTCCCCGAATTCCGCGGTGATCTTCACCCCGCTCGACGACTTTAAGGAGCGTGCGGAAAAAGGCCTGAGCGCGCAGCAGATCATTGGCACCCTCAATCAAAAATTCGCCCAGATTCAGGATGGACTGCTAATCAGTGTGTCGCCGCCCCCGGTGCGCGGCATTGGTACCACCGGCGGTTTCAAGATGGAGGTCCAAGACACGCATGGCGGGGACCCCGCGCAGCTCGAGGCCATGACGCAAACCATTGTAGGGGCGGCCAATCAGACACCTGGTCTGGCGAGCATCTTCACCACCTTCAACACGCGCACGCCGAAGATCTATGCCGATATCGACCGCGTCCGTGCCGAGATGCTCGGCGTCCGGGCCGATGACGTGTTCCAGACGCTCGAAGTGTATCTAGGCTCACAATATGTGAACGATTTCAATTTTCTCGGGCGCACCTATCGCGTGACGGCGCAGGCCGATGGCAAGTTCCGACAAGACCTGCATGCCGTCTCGGAGCTGAAGACGCGCAATGCAAAGGGCGAGATGGTGCCGCTCGGTGCGGTCGCCTCCTTCCGCAACATCACCGGCCCCTATCGCGTCGAGCATTTCAATCTCTACCCATCCGCCGCCATTCAGGGCGGCACCACGCCTGGATATTCGACCGGTTATGGACTTGCCGCCATGCAACGCCTGGCGCAACAGCTGCTGCCCGAGGGCTACGCCTATCAATGGACGGAGATCGCCTACCAAGAGCAGCTTGCGGGCAACACCGCCATCTATGTTTTCATGGCCTCGGTGGTGTTCGTGTTCTTGCTGCTCGCGGCGCAATATGAGAGCTGGTCACTGCCACTGGCCGTTGTTCTGATCGTGCCCATGTGCCTGCTCGCCGCCGTGAGCGGTCTGCTCGCCCGTGGCATGGACGTGAATATCCTGGCGCAGATCGGGTTCGTTGTCCTCATCGGCTTGGCGGCTAAGAACGCGATTCTGATCGTGGAGTTTGCTCGGCAGAACGAGGAACACGGCGAAGACCGATTTCAGGCGGCGACCGAAGCTGCGCGCGTGCGGCTGCGCCCGATCCTGATGACCTCCTTCGCCTTCATCCTCGGGGTGCTACCGCTTGTGATCGCCACCGGCGCCGGTGCCGAGATGCGCCAGTCCCTGGGCACCGCCGTGTTCTTCGGCATGCTCGGCGTGACGCTGTTCGGGCTGATCTTCACGCCCGTGTTCTATGTCGTGGTGCGCGCCTTCGCCGCCATGGGGCGCACGCAAGCGACTGGCCGCCCCGCACCGGCGGAGTGATGAAGACTGGAATGCGACTTCTGCCGCGGCCAATCTGTCGTGTGAACCATCAGCTAGTTCTCGGCTTCTGTCCCGATCGCTCCTCGTCCAACCGATTGAGGGAGTTAGTCAGACACCATGTCCGAACTCTGCGACAACTCACGGCGCGGCGCATTGGCCTCCACAGTGTGAAGCATTTCCTCTGCCTTCATGGGGCGTCTGTGTCATTCCTTACAAGCTCAAACTCACCGTAAGCACTGATACCCATCATGTATCCATCAAGGCACGAGCACCACGCGGAAGCGGGCCTCTCCGCTCATCATGCGGGCATAGGCCTCCGCGGCCTTGGCGAGTGGATAGGTCTCGATCATCCGCCGCACGTCTTGTAGGACGCTGAAGCGCAGGGTGTCTTCGGAGTCGGCGGCTCTCCCCGAGGGCCAGCCGGCGATGGAGCGGCGCCGGCCGATGAGCTGAAGGGACGTGACCTCGATCGGCTCCGGCGAGGCTCCCACCACGAGCAGCTTGCCGTCCACGCCGAGGCCGTCGATCAAGGGCGTCATCGCCTTGCCGCTGGTCACGGTCGCCAGGATCACCTTCGCGCCGCCAAGCTCGGTTAGCACCTTGGCAGCGTTTTCCGCCTGGCTGTCGATATAGCGATGCGCTCCGAGCTCAAGTGCAAGCTTCGCCTTGTCGGCCCCACGCGCGATGGCGACCGTGCGGAAGCCCATCTTGACCGCGAACTGTACGCCGAGATGACCGAGCCCGCCGATGCCCAGTACCGCCACCAAGTCCCCGGGGCGCGCGCCTGAGTGGCGGAGCGAATTGTACGTGGTGATGCCCGCGCAGAGCAGTGGCGCCGCCTCGGCCGCGGCAAGATCGTCGGGGATGGCGGCGAGCGCTTCGAGGGGCGCGATCATGTAATCGGCATAACCGCCGTCATAGGCCATGCCCGGCACTTGAGCGGCAACGCACAGGACGAAATCACCGCGCCGGCAATTGGCGCAAGTCCCGCAATGGCCGCCGTGCCAGCCGACGCCGACGCGCTGCCCGAGCCGCCAGCTCGTAACACCGGGCCCGAGCGCGTCGATATGGCCGGCAATCTCATGGCCCGGCACTGCCGGATAGCGAATGCCGGGATAGGTGCCGTTGACCACGTAGGAATTGCTGTGACAGATGCCGCAGGCCTCGACCTTGATGCGCACCTTGCCGGGACCGGGCTCAGGCAAAGCCCGCTCGATCAGTTCAAGCGGTGCTCCTGGCTCACGGACTTGCACAACACGCATGGAAATGCTCCTTCGGCCTTGGGGCCCTTAGCGGAAGATATGGGTGGCGGCGATGCCGTTGAAGATTGACTGCACGGCGATGGCCGCGAGCAGCACGCCGAACACTCTCACGATCACCTTGCGCGCCGTGAGCCCGATGAGCTGATGGATCTCCTGGGCGAGCAGGAGGAAGCCGAGCGTGACGAGCATCACGGTGAGGATCGCGGCCACCACGGCCGCGAGAAGCTTGAGATCGCCATTGGTGCCGGCGGCAAGCACGATCGCGCTCGTCATGGCGCCGGGTCCCGCCAACAGCGGCGTCGCCAACGGAAAGACGGTGATCTCAGCGTGGTGGTCGGCCTTGCTTTCGGCCTCCTCGCTCTCCTTGGCCGATAGCTTGTTCGGCGCGGGTCGCTTGGAGAGCGTCATCTCGAGCGCGATCATCAGGAGAATGATGCCGCCCGCCACCTGTAACGCCGGCAGCGAGACACCGAGCTGATTGAGGATCGGCCGCCCGAACAGGGCGAAAACGAGTACGATCAGGGTGGCGATGAACACCGCCTTCAGCGAGATCGCCCGCCGCTCGGCGCGGGTGGCATTGGGCGTGAGCGTGGCGAGCAGCACGGCCGAATCGATCGGACCGATGACCGCGAAGAAGGTGGTGAATGCGGTAAGAGCGGTTTCGAGCATTGGGGACGTGAAGCGGCTGATCAAGAATTAGGCTGGCAAGATCGTTGCCCATTCGAGCGCCATCGGCATAAGATGGTCAGACAACTATAACAGGTGGAAACGGCCAAAGGGGGAGTCGAGGTCGCATTTGAGAACCAGGGCGGGGCGGTATTGCACAGTGTCGAGAGGGTGAGCGTCAGCGCCGGGTCCGAAGCACCCAAAGCGCCTGCCCGCAAGTTTTTTGACGAGATGCGCGACGAGACGGGCAAGGTCCGTCCCGCCTACGCGGCCTTTGCCGGTCTCCTCGACGACCTGTCCATCGAATCCCTCGTCATCAAGCAGGCGGCGGCCGAGGAGCTGTTTCGCCGCCTCGGGATCACCTTTGCGGTCTATGCCCAGGGTGGCTCGACCGAGCGGCTGATTCCCTTCGACCTGATTCCCCGCATCCTGAACCGCAGCGAATGGTCGCTGGTGGAGCGCGGTTGCATCCAGCGGGTCAAGGCGATCAACATCTTCCTGTATGACATCTATCACGACCAGGAGATCCTGAAGGCGGGACTGGTGCCGCCCGAGCTCGTGCTGCTCAATCCGGCCTACCGGCCCGAGATGCTCGGGGTCGAGCCGCCCAACAAGGTCTACGCCCATATCGCTGGAATTGATCTCGTCCGTACCGGCGAGCGCGATTTCTACGTGCTCGAGGACAATGTGCGCACGCCTTCGGGCATCTCCTATGTGCTCGAGAACCGCGAGATCATGATGCGACTCTTCCCCGATGCCTTCTCGGGCCAGAGCATCTCTCCCGTCGGCAACTATCCCGAGCGGCTGCTCCAGAATTTGCGCGCCGTAGCGCCTGGCGCGCCCACAGATCCGGTCGTCGTGTTGCTCACGCCCGGTCGCTACAACAGCGCCTATTTCGAGCATGTGTTCCTGGCCGAGCAGATGGGCATCGAGCTCGTCGAAGGCAGCGACCTCTTCGTGCGCGACAGCCAGGTATGGATGCGCACCACCGAAGGGCCGGTCAAGGTCGACGTGATCTATCGAAGGGTCGACGACGCCTTCATGGACCCGCTCGCTTTTCAGCCCGATTCGGTGCTCGGCGTGCCAGGGCTCTTGTCGGTGATCCGCTCTGGCGGGGTGGCGCTGGCGAACGCACTCGGCACCGGCGTCGCCGACGACAAGGCCATGTATGTCTATGTGCCGCGCATGATCGAGTTCTATCTCGGCGAGCACGCCATCCTCGACAACGTGCATACCTACATGCTGCGCGACTCAAAGCAGCGGCGGCACGTTTTTGATAATCTGCACAATCTGGTGGTCAAGGAAGTGCAGGGCTCCGGCGGCTACGGCATGCTGATCGGACCCGCCTCCACCGCCGAGGAGCGCGAGGCCTACAAGGCCCGCGTGATGCGCGACCCGGCCAACTATATCGCCCAGCCGACCCTCGCGCTCTCCACGGCGCCGACTTTGGCCGGCGGCGAGATCGTGCCGCGCCACGTGGATCTCAGGCCCTTCGTGCTTTCCGGCAAGGAGACAAGCGTGATTCCGGGCGGCCTTACCCGCGTCGCCTTGCGGCAGGGTTCGCTCGTCGTCAATTCAAGCCAGGGGGGCGGCACCAAGGACACCTGGGTGCTTGAGCGCGGCCCATGCTGAGCCGCACCGCCGAGAATCTATTCTGGATGTCGCGCAGCATGGAACGGGCGGAGAATACCGCGCGCATGCTCGATGTGAGCTTCCGCATGTCGCTGCTGCCCTCGACCATCGACAAGAAGGCGCTGCATTTCGAGCCGATCCTTGCCATCGCGCCGGGATCGGGGCGCTTTCACCAACTCTATGGCGAGTTCAGCCACGAGACCATCATCCGCTATGTGGCGCTCGAGCCCGCCAATGCGGGCAGCATCTGCTCGCTGATCCGTCAGGCGCGCGAAAACGCACGCGCCCAGCGCTCGGCGATTTCAAGCGAGGCCTGGGAGAGCCTGAATAGCACTTGGCTACACGTGCAGAACCTGGATTTCGAGGGGCTCAAGCGTTGGGGCTACCGTGACTTCTTCGACTGGGTGAAGGAGCGCTCCCACCTGTTCCGCGGCGTGGTGTTCGGCACCATGCTGCACGACGACGCCTTCCGCTTCATCCGCCTCGGCACCTTCATCGAGCGCGCCGACAACACCGCGCGCATCCTCGACGTCAAGTATCACGTGCTCCTCCCCGAGGCCGAGCAAGTCGGCGGCTATGTCGACTATTACCAATGGGGAGCGTTGCTGCGCTCGGTCGGGGCCTTTCGCGCTTACCGCAAGGTTTATCACGACACGGTTTATCCCTGGCGCATCGCCGAGTTGCTCATCCTGCGCGCCGACATGCCGCGCTCGTTGCATCATTGCTACGCCAATCTGATTGGCACGCTGGACGAGCTCGCCGAGAAGAAGCAGCTCGAATGCCGCAGGCTCGCCGGTCAGACCTATGCGCGTTTGAAATACGGCCGCATCGACAAGATCTTCGGCTGCGGCTTGCATGAGTTCCTAGACGGTTTCATCGCCTCTAACAATGCGCTTGGTGCCCAGGTCCAGGAGGATTTCCTGATGGTGCGGGCGACCGTGGCAGGAGCGGCCTGACCATGTTGATCCGGGTTGAGCATGTGACAGCCTATGCTTATTCGGAGCCGCTGCGGGCGAGCATCCAATACGTGCGCATGACACCGCTCTCCGGCCGCATGCAGGCGGTGGAAAGCTGGAAGCTTGCCTGTCCCGGCGCGCTTACCGATGCTTGGCACGACCAATATGGCAATCTCTGTCATACGCTGACCGTGGCGGAGCCCGTCACCGAGTTGAAGATCAAGGTGAGCGGGCTTGTGCGCACGCGCGAGACGAACGGCGTGGTTGGGCTTGACCCTTCCGAGCTTCCCTTGGGAATCTATCTCCGCGAGACACCCTATACGCTCTGCTCGGCCCCCATTCGCGATCTTGCCGCCCGATTCAAAGCGAAGAGTGAACAGGACACCGTCGAGGTGCTGCACGAGATCATGCTGACCATTGGCGACGCCGTGGAGTACCGGAAAGGTGAGACCCATGTCCACACCACGGGCGCCGAGGCGCTGGAGCAGGGCAGTGGGGTGTGTCAGGACTATGCCCATATCTTCTGCGCGATGGCCCGCGCGCTCGGCATCCCGGCGCGCTATGTAAGCGGCTATCTCGCCCATGGGGCCGGGCATGAAGCCCATGCGGCTAGCCACGCTTGGGGGGAAGCGTATGTCGAGCATCTCGGCTGGGTTAGTTTTGATCCCACCAATCGTGCCTGCGCCGATGAGTCCTATATCCGCACCGCCGTTGGCCTAGACTATGCTGAGGCCGGCCCGGTACGGGGGGTCCGCAGTGGGGGCGGTGTCGAGACCATGCGGGTCTCGGTCGCTTTTCCAGGCCAACAACAACAAGCTCAATGAAGGGAGGACACGTGACCTATTGCATCGGCATCCTGCTCGATGAGGGCGTGGTGCTTGCCTCGGATTCGCGCACCAATGCGGGCATCGACCGCGTCTCGACCTTCCGTAAGATGTTTGTCTTCGAGAAGCCCGGCGAGCGTCTCTTCGCCTTAGCCACGGCCGGCAATCTCTCGCTCACTCAAGGTGTGATCAGCTTGGTCGACGAGTGGCTCAACAACGAGAATCCGGAGCAGGACCTGTTTGCGGCGAGCTCGATGTTCGGGGCGGCGCGGATCGTGGGCAATGCGTTGCGTGAGATCCACAAAACCGATGGCGGCTATTTGCAGCAGCACGAGGTGGATTTCAGCGCCTCATTCATTCTTGCCGGGCAGATCAAGGGCGGCCAGCTCAGGCTGTTCATGGTCTACGACGCCGGGAACTTCATCGAGGCCATGGGCGACACAACTTACTTTCAGATCGGGGAGGTCAAATACGGCAAGCCGATTCTCTGACCGCGTCATCCGGCGTGACACGAGTTTGGCCGACGCCGCCAAATGCGCGCTGATCTCTTTCGACTCGACCATGCGGTCAAACGTCTCTGTGGGACCTCCCCTCGATCTGTTGATCTACCGGCGCAACTCGCTCCAGGTGGGTTTCAAGGTCAGGCTCGAGGACGACGACCCCTATCTACAAGCCATCCGTGAAGGCTGGGGCGCTGCCCTGCTCAATGCGTTCCACCACATCAGCCACGATCCTGGCTGGGCGTTCTAGTCGTCCGAGGCGTCTGTCTTGGAGGCCGCTGAAGCCGCTTCGTCGCACACAGTGTTGCTCCGCTGGAGGATCTCGCGCGGGCGCCGACGACGGCTCGGCCGGCCAAGCGCTGACGGGCCACCACGCTAGCCAATAAAGTTCCTGATCATCAGACCTAGCATGCGATTGTTCCTAAAGGCGGGACCGGCGCGAGCGGAAGCGCGGGACAGTGATCATGGCGGAATGCGGCAAAAGGCGCGAGCATTGTTGTGGATTTTGCTTTCCAAAAGCCCGCGCTTGCGGCTTACTTCAGTTAGGGAACGGGAAGCACCCATAGAATCAGGTCTGTCTAGGCCACTTTGTTGATTGGAGGACCCGAGTGGTTCTGCGCGATCAGGGAAGGATCAGATGCTTCGTTTCCTCACAATAGCAACAGCGCTTATCTTTGCCCCGTCCCTCGCCCGTGCGGGCGCCATGCCTGCCTTCGATACCGAGGCAGTTTGCTCGGATCTCGCCGATACGTCGGCCAAGCAGGAGGTTGTCATGCGGGGCTGCCTCGATTTCCAGGAGCGCACGCGCAACGAGATTGCGCTTGCTTGGGATAATCTTCCGGTCTCCGTCCAGAACTCTTGCGGCAAGGCCGCGGAAGAGAGCAAGGATTACTGGCGGCTGAAGTCGTGCATCGACATGCAGATGCCGGTTGAGACCACCGCATCGGGGCAGTAGACGCAGCCCCGATGTAAACCGGCGTTAACGAGTGGGCGCAGATCGACCATCACGGACCACCTGCGATTTGCCGGAGAGCGCCGCCAATGGTTGGATCTTGGCCGCAAGGCCGGATTCTCCACGGCTGAAGAGCTATTCCTCGATCCGACCGGCTTCTACGGGCTCTATCGCTACACTTGCTGAGGCGGCTAGCTAATCCACAATCATGGCGATGAGCGTGTCGAGCACGTCCGCCTCTTCTGCCGGCTTGTCCCAGCGGATGCGGTGGATGCGGGGAAAGCGCATGGCTACCCCTGATTTGTGGCGGGTGGAGCGGTGCACTGAATCGAAGGCGACCTCAAAGACGAGCTTGGGTTCCACTTGGCGCACCGGACCGAAACTGTCCACCGTATGGTTACGCACGAAGGTGTCGAGCCCATTCAGCTCGGCGTCGGTGAAGCCGAAATAGGACTTGCCCACTGGCACGAGCTCGCGCGCGCCCGTGTCGCTCGTCCGCCAGGCGCCGAACGTGTAGTCCGAATAATAGGACGAGCGCTTGCCGCTGCCCCGCTGCGCATAGAGGAGCACGGCGTCGAGCGTGAGCGGCGCCCGTTTCCATTTATACCAATGGCCCTTCGGCCGGCCGGCGATATAGGGGCTATCGCGGCGCTTCAGCATCAGCCCCTCGATGCCGGTCTCTCGTGACCCGGCCCACAACTGCTGAAGCTCGGTCACGGTCGCAAAGGGGAGCACGTCTGAGACGTCGGTGCGCGGCGGCCTGACCGTCTCGTGCCAGGCCTCGAGCCGCGCGCGCCGCTCGATGAAGGGCAGCGGGCGGAGATCGTCCTCGCCCTCATAGAGCATGTCGTAGAGGCGGATATGGGCAGGGTGAGATTTCAGCATGGCGGGCGTCACGCTCTTGCGGTTCAGCCGCTGCTGCAAATCGTTGAACGGCGCGACCTCGCCGTCGCGCAGCACGAGCAGCTCACCGTCGAGCACAACGCCGTGCGGCAGGGCCTCCACCACATCGGGGAAGGCGCCCGAGATATCGTCGCCGGTGCGGGAGAAGAGGCGTTTCTCGCCGCCCTGGCTCGAGGCCTGCACGCGGATGCCATCCCACTTCCATTCGGCGGCGAAGGCAGAAGGCTCGATCAGGGCAAGCTCGCGGTCCTCGACCGGGTGCGACAGCATCAGCGGCCGGAAAATGGGCGCGCTCCCGACCTCCGGGCGCGGGGCCGTACCGCCAAGCCAAGCAAACAGCGATGCATAAGGAGGAGCGACCGCATGCCAGACCTCTTCGATCTCGGCTAACGCTACGCCCGACCATTCGGCGAGCGTCGTCTTGGCGAGTCGCGCTGAGACGCCCACGCGAAGCGCTCCGGTGAGGAGCTTGAGCAGAGCAAAGCGGCCGGTGGCGTCGAGGGTGTCGAGGAAGCCCGCGAGCAGCATAGGCACGTCAGCTGGTGCCGCCCCTTGCAACGTCGATACGACCTCGCTGAGACGGGGTGCCTCAGCCTTCCCTCTTCTGTCCGGCCAAAGCAGGGCGATGGTCTCGGCGGTGTCACCTACATAGTCGCGGGAGAGCCCGAACAGCACGGGATCGATTCGGGCCTCGACCATCTCGCTTAGGATGCGCCGGAGCGTCAGTCGGAAGAACAGCCCGTCGGTGAGCACGGCCAGGGCAAAGCCGCGGTCGGGATCCGGCGCAGAGGAGAAATAGTGCGCGAGCAGTCTGAGCTTGTCGTTGCGCGATGGCGTATAGGCCAAGCGGTCCAGAAGCTCGGCGAATGCCTTCACTGGTCCTCATCCTCGCGGCCGATGAGGGCGAGCGCCCGTCCTCGCCGTCCCATCGAATGAATATGGTAGAGGAGCGCGTCTTCCCGTCCATGGGTGACCCAAACCTCCTCGGCGCCCGTCTCCTCGATGGTGGCGACGAGCTCGTTCCAATCGGCATGGTCGGAGATCACGAGCGGCAGCTCGACACCCCGCTGCCGCGCGCGGGCGCGCACGCGCATCCAGCCGGAGGCGAAGGCGGTGAGGGGGTCCGGAAGCCTTCGCGACCAGCGGTCGGCGAGGGCCGAGGGCGGTGCGAGCACGATCTCGCCCTTCAGCTCCTCGCGCTTGGCCAACGTCGCGGTTTTGAGCGCGCCGAGGGCCACGCCGAAGGACTCATAGAGCGCGCAGCACTCGGCAAGCGCTCCGTGCAAGAAGAGCGGCCGCGTATAGCCCGCCTCGCGCAAGACGGCGATCACCCGTTGGCACTTGCCGAGCCCATAGACGCCGACCACATGCGCGCGCTCGGGAAACTGCTCGCGGGAGGTGAGCAGCTTCGCGACTTCCGCGCTCGCGTCCCCATGCTGGAACACGGGCAGCGCGAAGGTCGCCTCGGTGATGAAAAGATCGCAAGAAACGAGTTCGTAGGGAGGGCAGGTGGGATCGGCGCTGCGCTTGTAGTCGCCGGAGACCACGACGCGGCGGCCTTGCCATGCGATCACCACTTGCGCGCTGCCGAGTACATGACCGGCGGGCACCAGCGTCACGGTGACGTCGCCGATCTGGAGGGCCTTGCCATAAGCGACCGCCTGGCTGCCGCGCGACGCCTGCGTCCCGAGTCGCACCTGCATGATGGCGAGGGTCTCGCGCGTGGCGAGCACATGGTCGTGACCCGGGCGGGCGTGGTCCGAATGACCGTGAGTAATCACAGCGCGGTCGACGGCGCCGCTCGGATCGACGTGGAAGCCGCCGGGCCGGCAATAGAGGCCGTGGCGATCCACCGTGAGCCAGGAGTCGAAGCGGTCAGGATGCATACAGAAGAACAAACCGTGTATCGTCTCGTACAAAGCATGAACTGACTACCTCAGATTGCATAACCTACTTAGAGCTCGCAAAATAGTTGTAGCATTTCATGTGGTTTGCCATCGCGAGATGCAGCATAGTCGACCAGTTGTGGCGCGCGGATGTTCGCCACGGGGGGGTGCGTGGGGCGAGGCTTGGCTGCGGGGTTCCGCGCGAGCGGACAAAAGGTACTCCTTTCGCTCGGCCTCTGCGCGATCGCCGCGGGTTCCTGCTTCAGCCGGTAGCGATGCAGCAAATCTTCGCCGGCACTGGGGTGGAGGATAATTCAACCCAGGACTATGTGGGCGCGGGCTATGCCTTCGGCAAGGGACTTTACGCGCCTGGCTTCCGCCGCCGGGCGGTCGGGGCCCTTGGCGGCTATAATTGTAAGAGCGCCCTCGGCGACGCGGGACCGACCAATTTTGACAGTCAGGACGCTTTCGGGGCCGCGCTCCTCGGTTATCAGTTCGGCGCAGGTCCCACCACCCTCAAGATCTTCCAAGGCGAGAACCAGGACATCACGCCCCACGATCCCAACAATTCCGTGCAAGGGAGTGCGGTCGGATTGCGACTTCAAGCCGAGAGTTGGCTCGATCTTTCCGCGCGCAGCTTCCTCTCCGTCGAGGCGGCCTATGGCACGGCCTTCCAGGAATATTGGAGTCTTGCGTGGGTCGGCTACCGCCTGAGGCCTTGGCTCGCCACTGGCGTGGAAGGTGCTCTGCTCGGGAATGAAGACTATGACGCCGCCCGTGGCTTCACCGGCAACTTGTTTGGATGCTGAGCCGAGCGGCTACGTCACTGCCGGCATCTACCGCCGCTTTTAGTCCTAGACGCTCGTCAAGACGTGCGGACGGAATGGGCGACGTAGCCGACACTCCCAAGTGCCGGCTAAGAAATTTGCTGAGTATCGGTTGGGATGCACTGCCGGCCCCGCCCCGGCAGTGCTTTGCATCGTCAGCATTTGCTCGCCTCGGCGTCACCGGATGCCCGGCTCTCCGCGGCGGCGTCGCCCTCTCTCGTCGTGCATTCTGCGTAAGAGAGACCCCTTCAGCTAAGGCCGCCGGAATCTCTCCAAGCCCAAGGATGACACGAAGACGACAGCCAACGCAAATACGAGTTGGAGTTTGCGCCCATCTTCTTGCCGGCTTGGCGCCAAGCCGACGCACGCTCGAACCCGAGCGCGATTCGCAGTGGGGGATTAGGCAGCCAATCGGCTCGTGGCCGAGCCTTCAAAATAGTTTTATTGCGGCTGACTTGGAGGGGCCGCTTGGGGCGTGCCTTCGGCGGTGGAAGCTTGCTCCCGCCAAGCCTGGAAGCGGTTGCCAAGCTCCTCGCCATGCTCGCTCCACCAGGCAGCGTCGAATTTCAGCGATTTCTTCATGTGGTCGGGAGTGGTCGGCAGGTAGCTCTTCATATCCACATTGATGATGGGATGCTTGCCAACCAGCGCGATGGCCGATTTGCGCATTGGTCCATAGGCGATCAGTTGCGCTTGGGCGGCAAGATGTGCCGGTTCCATGGCGAAAGCGATGAAGCGTTGGGCAGCATCCTTGTTCGCGGCCGTCTTGGGTATGGCCCAGAGATCCAGATCGTAGACCTGGCCGTCCCACAGCGTGTCGAGTTGCGGGGCGCCGACGGCGGCGCGGAAGATGCGGCCGCTATAGGCTGCTGCCATCACGACCTTCTTATCCATCAGCCACGTGATTGGATCCTGCGCCTTGTCCCACCACATGATGTCGGCCTTGATCTTGTCGAGCGCCTTGAAGGCGCGATCCGCACCGGCAGGGGTGGCGAGCTCGCTATAGACGTTGTCCGGCTCCACGCCATCGGCGAGAAGCGCGAGCTCGAGCGTATAGCGCGGCCCATTGGGCAAAGCCCTCTTTCCAGGGAAGTGCTTGGTGTCGAATAGGTCGGCAACCTTTGCAGGTGAGCCTTTGGTAAAGGCTTGCCGGTCAAGGACGATCGTCGTCGACCAAGCGACGCTCGCCAACCCGCAAGACGGAAGACCGCCGGCCAGGAAGTCTTCGGCCGCGCTCTGGCCGCCTGCGCCTGATTCCAGCATTGAGCTCTCGATTGGTTCGAGCAGGCCGTCGCTACAAAGTGTGGCGAGCGCTCCCGCCGAGAGATCAACGACGTCGAAAGCGGCTGGGCTCGTGCCGATCTTGTCTTTGATCGCGCCGAGCGTGCCATCATAGATCTCCATGGAAATCTTGGTGCCGGTGGCCTGGGTGAACGGCTCAAAGTAGGCAATTTGCTGCGATTGGCCGTAAGCGCCGCCAAAGGTCGCGACAACGAGTGAGGCGCCATCCTCGGACTTGGCGCCGTGGAGCGGCGCAAATATGGCAACCAGCAGAACAATACCCAGCGCGCCGACGACCCGCGAGCTGCGCCAAATCGCGCTTGCCGAAGTGTGAGATCGTCTGAGACGACGGCTGGATGGCGTGAGGCTTGTCATGGCTGCTCGTCGAAGGACCTCTCCCACGTCCGGTCAGTGTGGCGAAACCGAAGGGGCAAGCCGCGCGGCCTGCGGGCCACCGTCGCCGAGGGTGGAACGGTCCGCCCTTCTAATCGTCGGCTGCACCAACGATCCGCGAATGGAGACCTTCGGCGTGTCTTGCACCACCGGCTGCTGGCCTTGCATGGCATCGGCGTGACCCGCGACCACGACGTCCCAATTGAGCGTCTGCCGTGGCAGGTCGATGTCGCCAGAGCCTGAGATGAGCCCCGAGGGCGTCTGCATGCTGAAGGCTTGGCACCAAATGTGGCCACCAGCGAGGCGGCAATCCGCGTTGAGCTGCGCAAAAGGCGTGCCGCTGCTACGGTTCCAGCTTTGCCCCTCCAGCGGGATGGTCGCGAGCAATAGTGGGGAAAAATCGACCGGTACCATCCCGTCGCGGGCGGTGACCTTGAGGCTCCCGGACAGCCCTTTGATCAGCTCGGCCACGTCGCGCCCCTCGGTCGCAACGTCGGTCTTCAGCCGGCCTACGCCCTTGAGCCCGATGTCGAGCGCTGCCTGTTGCAAACAGGACTCCGCGGCAATGTCGGTCAGGCTTGCAACGAGAGTGAGGCGCTTGCTGGCCTGGGTAAGGTCGAGACCGGCCCGACCCGCCGCCGATCCGCCGCAGAGCTCAAGCTCGCCCAGCTCGCCAACGATCACACCCTGCTTGGCCGTAAAGGTAATCGCGCCCCGCCCGAGCTTGAACGCGCTGGCGTCGATCTCGCCCGCGGAGATTCGCAAGTCCGCATCGAGATTCTGCGCGAGCGGCCAGTCGAATACGGAGAACTCGCTTGCGGCTCCGCCCTCCTGCGTTACTTCTGTCTGGCTCGCACCAAGGTAAGGAGCGAGCGCCAGCCGGTCGAAGGCAAGCGTTCCCTCCACGCGCGGACGCGGTCCTGCCGTCACTGCCAGGAGGCCGACCGCCTTGTTGCCGTCGAGCGAGAAGGTGCCGTCGTCAAAGGTAAGAGTGGGCCCGGAGAGATGAAAGGCGCCGGACGCGGTAAACGCCTTGAGCCCGGGGCCTTGCGCAGAGGAGACGCCGACCCAGGCCAGCAAGCGGCGCACATCGTCGATTTTGGCTTGCATGTCCCCGTCGAAGCCTAACCCCCCGGACAACGATGCCGTGCCGCGGATCTTTGCCTTGATCGGATCGGAGTCGATTGTGAGCCGAACCGGTAGCCTTGGCCCATCGGCCGCTTCGGTAACGGCGCCCCCATCCAGCGCGAAGCGAACCGCCATGTCTCTCCACACGACCTTGCCAAAACCGGAGACCGCTCCTGCCCCATCGCTCGCGTCGAAATGGGCGTTGATCTTCTTAATCGTCTCGGGACCGGAGGCGGTGGGGATGATGACCTCGCCGCCTCGCACATGCACGACGCTCAGCGGCACGCCGCCGGAGAAAGTGGTGATGAGGGCGTACGGCTCGCCCGTCGCTGCCCCCAGGAGGGAGCTCACCTCCGCAAGGGTGATCGTTGGCCGCGTGAGCTTCAAGGCATCGATGGTGATCCGGCCGCGCAGCAGGTCGGCGAGGTCGAGTGAGATCTTGGCCTCCTTGGCAACGATCGACTGCACCATGGGAAACCGCTTGCTTCCGTCGAGCACGAGACCGGCCGTTACGGAAATGTCCGGAAAATAGCTGACGTTGATCGGCGCGGTCAGCTTCACTTCGCCCCCGGTCCAGGCCGAAAGCTGTGCCGCCGCACGGCCGCCCAAATGCGCAGTGTCACCGATAAGTCGGGGAAGGAGCGCCGCGGCGAGACCAAGCACGCCAAGCCCGAGAAGAAGCCACTTCCATGGCAGCTCGCGAGGCTTCATTCAGATCTTCCCACCCGTTTTCGGCGCCGACACTTCGGCTTAAGCCCCGCCAGAAAAACAGTTTTAGCCCGATTGCGGCGAGATAGCGAGCCCGGGGTCGAAATTTCTCACCCTTTCAAGCGGCTTGGCGCGGTCGCCTTCGCGCGTCAGCGACGTTCAGGGAAACGCTCCCGAGATGGCGCAGGCCGTGCGCCGAGCCCGGCGACGGGCGACAGCAGCTGATCTGCCTCCTGCAGCACGTCGGCAAAAGCATTGGCGGCGTCGATGACCGGATCCACCAATGCGGAGCCCGTAAGCGCCGCGGCGCAGGCGCGCATGGCCGGGCAGCGGTGATGCTGCGAGGCGGCGATGAGCGAGATCGCCATGCATTCATCGGGGCAGAAGCCCACGCAGCCGAAAGGGTAGTACTCGATCTTGCGAGCCGCCGAGGCGCGAACGGCCCTCACCCAGCAGGCGAGTTCGGTCACGGCGCGTTTCGCCCGCGAAGGACTGAGCGCGCGTGCATATTCGTTCCAGCCGGTCTCCCAGCAGGCGATGTCGCCGGTATCATAGCCGGCGAGCCAGCAACGGAAGCCCACGCCAACCAGCCATTCGGCGCCGCTGCGGCGGGACCAGTGCGACAGCGGACACGCCCGGCCCGCCGCCTGCTTGTCGATTTTGTTGTAGATGGTCATGCGTTTCTCATGCGCTCGGGGTTGCGCCCCAAATCCATACGTTCGATCAGGCCCTCCTCGGCGAAGATCATATGGACCTTGATGCCGGCCTGATCGGCCAAGGCCTTGGGGCGAACGGCAGGAGCGGGAGAGAACAGCACGAGTGCGCCAGCGCGTACGGGAACAATGCGCATCCAAAACCTCCAATAGTCCGGAGTTCAAGGCCCCGGTATCGGACCGAAGCGCGGCCCAGGACGAATCCCCGGAGCAGCGCGATCCTTTCCGCTTACGGCGCGGGCCGGGAAGGAGTCAATGACAAAGTCTTGGCAACTGCGACATTAGAAGCCTTCTAAGCCTGGTCGACCAAGACGAATAGAGAGCGCGGCCCGACTGAACGACAGCATTATGAAGCAAAACCATGCCAGCCATCAGAAAATCGTCTCAGAAATACCGATATGAAACAGTTGCGGCCCTTGGAGGGGGATATTACTGGCTCTCGCCGCCCGAGGCCGCGGGCGCGACGAGTCGATCGGGGGGGAACACGACATCGGCCGAGGTGCCGACGCCTCTTGCGCTGGCGAGTTCGAGCCTTGCGCGATTGGCGTCGACCATCGCCTTGGTCAGCGGGAGACCGAGCCCTGTCCCGGTCTGGTTGCGGGGCGCAGTATCGAGTTGATGGAAGGGCTGCATGGCGAGCGCGACTTCGTCCTTGGTCATGCCGACCCCGCTGTCACGCACCCGCAATCTAAGCTCGCCCCCTTCGATCATGGTCCCCGAGACGATCACCTGTCCGCCCATGGGCGTGAACTTGATGGCGTTGGAGAGAAGATTGAGCAGGATCTGCTTGAGCCGCCTCGGGTCCGCGATGACATGGGGAAGGTTGGCGGCGAAGGAGGTGCGCAGCAGGATGCGCTCGCGCTTGGCCAGCGGCTGCAGGCTGTTGACGCAATCCTCGACGAGCTCAGGCAGCTCGACGGCGGTGAAGTCGAGCTCGAACTTGCCGGCCTCGATCTTTGAGATGTCGAGCAGGTCGTTGAGGAGGCTGAGCGCGTAGAGGCCGCTCTGATGGATATCCTCCATATAGCCCTTGTAGCGGGCGTTACCGATGGGACCGAGTCGCTCTTGCAGCATGAGCTCAGTGAAGCCCAGGATCGAGTTGAGCGGCGTGCGCACCTCGTGGCTCACCTTGGCGAGGAAGTCGAGCCGGCGCGCGGCGAGTGCCGTCTCGGCCGGGCTAGGCCCGGCTTCTTGTACTGAGGTCTGTATGCTGTGGCCTTGGCCGTCGGGGACTTGCGCCGCTGCCGCGTCCGCGCGGTCTGCGCTCGTTTGGTCGATGAGCCGCAAGAGCTGCAAGCCCGCTTCGGCATCAAGCAGGTGGAGCTCGAAGCTCAGCTTCAGCCGCCTGCGTCCCCGCGTCAGGGCATCCACGGTGACGCTCCGCTCTTTTCCCGCGTCAGTCTCCGGCTTGAAGAGGGCCTCGCCGTAGGGAATGATGGCTTCGATCCCGCCAGCGTCGGCCATCTCGGCGAACGAGCGATAGCCGAAGGCATAGGCGAAGGCCGCATTGGCGTGGGCAAGACCGCCGTGCGCGAGAACCCCGATGGCCGCCGGCATAGCCTCAAGCAGGGATTTCAAGCTCGGCAGTGTGAAGCCGAGCTCCTCGAGGTCAGAAGGTTCGTGCACTGCAACGCCTGCGCCGGGCCCTCGCAGCACGCGGCCTTTGAGCGCGCGGGCGATGTGCTCGAGCGCCTCGCGGTCCGTCGGCATCTCTCCGATGCTTCTGGGGTGTCCGGAATTGGCCATGGGCGGGCCTAATGGGCTGAAAAACGCGAAATCCGCGTCTTGGGCCACGGGACGAAACCGGCTGTTTCCCCTAGTTTGCCCCAGAGGTCGCGCCGTTCATCGACTCATCCATTAAATTTAGGCGAATTGACAGCTTTGCCTAGTGTGAAACGCGAAATCTCATCCACAAGCGCAAGAAAACAGCATGACGGCTTCAGTGCCCCTTGCGACATCGCACCGCACCATTTATATTGCAGTGCAGCATACACGGGACATCAGGAGAGCGCCGGCAATGCGCCAGAGGGCCAGAGGGATTGGGATTAGCGCGATGACGAGATCAAACCAGGAGGTAATACGATGATTGACACCTATTCTCCCCAAGCCGCTGCCGAGCAGGCGCGCGATGCTTTCCGCAAAACTGCGGCCGAGTTCGAGCGGCTGAGCCTCGATGCTACCGTGCCCGAGAGCGTGCGTGCGCTCGCCGAGAAGACGGTGACGCAGACGCGCGAGGCCTATGAGCGCGCCAAGGATACGTTGGAGGAGGCAGTAGACGCACTCGAGCGGTCGTTCGACGCCGCGGGTCAGGGTGCTGCCGCGTTCAACCGCAAGATCATCGAGCTTACCCAGCGCAATCTGAATTCCTCCTTCGACCTCGCCAAGAAGCTCGCCGGTGCTAAGAACCTCGCCGAGATCTTCGAACTGCAGTCGGCCTATGTCCGCCAGCAATTCGACGCTCTGGCGAGCCAGGCGGGCGAGATCCGCGCGCTGTCGAGCAAGATCGCAGCCGACGCTTCGGAGCCGATCAAGGCCCAGGTCGCGCGCTCACTGGACAAGGTCAAGAAGACGGTCTGACGCGAGCGCCGCTCGCGCACCATTTTTGCGTCATGCCGCTCTGGCGGCATACAAGAGGCCCGGGCTTCGAGTTCCGGGCCTTTTTTTGCGCGTGTTGGATGCCGCGCACCGCTTGCAACGCGCCTCATGCCCGCTTAGGTTCGCCCGCGAAGGCTTGGAAGCTTCTGCGCCGCTGTAGCTCAGTTGGTTAGAGCGCTTGACTGTGGATCAAGAGGTCGGTGGTTCGAATCCCCCCAGCGGTACCAAGACTTCCAAGCGCTTAAGAGCTCAAGCCCCAGCCTGAATTCCTCCGTAGGTACCCAGCGAGGTAACACACGCTATCAATGGAGGACATCATGAGACGTTTCAGTGTGCAACTGAAGGACGCTCTTTACGCGCCCGATTATCCCGAGGGCTCTTATATCGTCCCTGCCGCCCGAGGACGGAAAGTTTGTTTTATGTGCGACTACTCTTTTCCGGCAAGTCACACGAAATGCTCACCGTGTATCAGGACCTCGATGGCCGCGATGGGAATGGCCGCACTTCTGCAAGCGAGGCAGTCCAGAGGAAGAGTTCAGCTGTTGCCCGGTAAAGTTTCGGCGCGACGAGCGACACAATGTGACGGTCCTTGGCGTGGAAGTCGGTCAGCTCTTGGGCGATGCAGAGCTAGCAAGCTAGGAGGCGAAATGGACAAGAAGGCCATACGTGATCGGATCGCCCTCATTGCCCACGGGCGCGGGCTCCCCGAGTCCGAAGTCGCAAGGGCAAAGACGTGTACCGATGCCGCGCTGCTCGCCTTCGCGGGGCGGCACGACCTGAGTGTTGATTGGCTGATGACGGGAGACCTTCGCGGGCGATGGCGTCAGGCGCGCGGCTTGCGCTGCTGAAATTTGGCGTCGGCTTCGGAACCGCACAACGGGATCGGAGTTATTAGATCGAACCGGCACCCCGCCCCTAGCTTACCATTCTGCCGGTTCTGTTGCGTGGGTCTAAAAGAGAATCCCCGGTGTCATGGCCGGGGCTTTGTCTTGGGCGCATCAGAGACGAACCCGGAAGCGCAGGCGGCCGGCGCACTTCTAGCTGGAAGAGTCTTCGAGACATTTAGATCGCGCCGGCTTCGGCTGGCGCCTTTTTTGTTGTAGATTTCTAGAAAAGGAGGCCAGCCCACACTAATGGACACGAGCGACAACATTACCGACCGTCAGGCGCGGCAAACCGAGGAAAAGGATCGGGCGGTCGAAATAATCCGGCAGGCCATCGCTTCACTCGAGACGGCTGGCCGCCAACCCACTCCTTGGGAAAAGGTTGTGCTGGCAGACGCCATTAGCGGCGCATGGAGGGGCTGGTATTCGAGCGTCGCAGCTGTGGTTCGGGGAATGGCGACACCTCCGACCAAAGGCTGCCATCCCTTGGAACCAATGTTAGAGAAGTACGATCTGGTCAGCTTCAAAAGGGCATTGGACGTTGTCGACGCCGGAGAGACAACAACACCTTCCTTCGTCTCTGAACTATGACCGAGCACTGCTTTCCACCGCCATGGACGGTTGAGAATGGGTAACGAGGACGGATCGGAGCCGCCACCGGATCCCGACCTACGCCGCGGCGCTTAGCTGACCCTCATCATGATCGGAGGGTTTTTGGCTGTGGCGCTATGGATGATCGTTGGGGCGTTGGTTGGCTGGTGATCCGTCCCTTTCAGTTTGGCCCAACTCTTTTTCTCATCGCGTTGATGTCGGTCTCAGCCAAACGTATGCTGCGCTCCCCGTCACCCGGCGTGCCCCAGCGATTGCAGTCAACGCAGCCGATAAGCAGATCCCCATAGCGGTCAACGTGTATGAGCGAACTGCCGCAATGGAGACACGTAGTTGGATTGTCATTCATCTTAGCGTGACCTTAGGTTGGTTGAGCTCCATTGCTTCCATCACATCGAGAAAACCCTGGCTTGCTTCGAACTCGGCGGCCAGCCTCCTCCAGGTCTCTGCGAGATTGAGGAATTGGCGATGCGCATCTTGCGTTGGGGGAGGTCTTGGCGAGCTCCTCACAACGCAGCGCATGTGCCCGACATTTCGCAGGATCCCCGGGCATAATCAAACCGCGCATCCATCAGCGGCGTCTGCCGGCGTCAGAAATCAGAAGCCAGGCTTCCGCGACGCCTCTCATCCAAGATTTAGACAAGAGCGAACCACCAGCGTATGGCCAATCCATGAGGCATCCATTTGTTTGGGTAACAAACCATTATACCACCAGCCACAAGCACCCTCGCTGAGTGGCTTGGGACGGGACCGGCTACCCTTGGCGCTTACGCCCATCCTAGATGGGTGCCTTCGATCAAACTGCCACAGGTTGCCGGTACGTAGCTCCCACAATTCTGCCCCTACTTAGCTGCGCCTGATCTTTAAGCACACGCGCCAGAAGGGCATCGGCTTCGGCCGGCCCCATGAGGAAAGGTTATAGGCAACGGCCTCCGCCGGGGGCCTTTTCCGAGCGTCGCAACCTGATGCCTTCCCAGAACTTTGGCCTTCTGAGCCAATTCGGGGGCTCGCCCTGCCTTCTCTAGATACTCTTGACGCTTATCAGGCCTCAGCCTGGGGTCCGCCCCTGCCCTCTCGTAGGATTCGGCCGTCTGGGAGTGACCCTGCGCCGTCAGAGCCTGCTCCCCTTCTCGGAAAAAATCATTCGCCTTCTCATCACGGGGATAACGTCCGAACCCGCTGCGAAGTGCCCTGTCGTGGCGTAAGAAGCGCCACGCAGCGGCGATACTTGCGACCTATTCACGGAACGAGAGGTATCCCGCAGCGTTTTTGTTATGAGGCGCTCTCGGTCTTGGGTATCTGTTGCCGAAGAGGTTGTTTAAGCAAAAGCAGGAAAAGCGCATGACGGAGGCCATTACCGATATGATGCCTCTTTCTCGCAGCCTTCGCATACGCTCCCGACAACGACTAGACACGGAGGACATCGGCACGATTTCGGACGCGGCTATGTACATCATGCGGCTGCCACAAGAGGAATACCATCAGCTTCATTGGAAGCTGGCCCTGGCTTCCCTTGAAGCCGCGTCCGCAGCCCGAACCGATGACGACTTGCTCCGCTACGCCACAGAATCCATGGCGAACGCGCTGAAAACCGATCATCTCCTGATTGAGGACCAGTAGCGCCCTTTGCGCTATCGGCGACTATCAGCCACCGGACATGCGACGTCCTCTCGCCACCAGCAGCGCCGGTGCCGACAGGCGCATCCCGCGGGGCCCGCAGACACACGGTTTCAATGAGAGGCTTTAGTGAGTTAGGTAGGAATCGCCTAGCGCTTGTTTGAACCGTAAAACGTCGCGCCTTTCTCTCGACCGAACGCCGGAGGAAAACAGTCATCTGCGTAAAAGGCACTGCAACACTCTCCCTTGTCATTTTTGGTCCCCGGTTCTTTGAACTGATCTGGACGAGTAATGGTGCACTCTCCGGCAGCCGTTCTCTTAATCGGGCCGCCCAAGGCACCACTGGGCGCAAGCCACACAAGGACTGTCACTAGAAACAGGTAAAGGGATAAGCGGATCGCTGCCATCGCAGACCCTCCCAAAGGGTCAGTCAAGCGGGTTCGACCATCGCCCAATTTTTTGGTGTTTTGTTGGCGTACGGCGATCGCGGCGGTGGGAAAAGAGCGATAGATAACGCGGCTACGCGATCCAGCCCAACTCTCTCGCTCTTAGGTGCGCAAGCTGCCAGGCTTCCGTCAGAAACTCTTCTGTCGTCATCCCCGCCGCGCGGTCGTATTGCGTTGGAAGTGATCGGGCGTGGAGGTAAGGGCCCTTCAACGACTTGCAGTACGTAACCGAATAACTCGTGGCAGGCAGCGTGACGATGATGGACCCGCCGTGCACTTCGACCTGAAGCTGCTCCAAGATCATGGTTAGACGATCCACCGTGCGTAAAAGCGGGCGCCCTCACTGCACCTCTCAAATGAAAACGGCCCCAGGGGGAGAGCCGTCCTGAGGCCGCCGTATACGCGAGACTTCACCCATTATCGGGCTAACTCGTTGCCAGTCCGTTAAGCGCCGCTCGAGGTACGGATCAGGCGCTCGCGGCTTTCCATCCGGGCACCGGGACCGCTTCTTGCGACCCTTCTGGGCGCGCAATTTATCACCTACGTCGTTTTGACTTCGGTGTTTTGGGCAGCGAAGCCCTTTGCATCTAACGCTTCCGCGCAAGGCGCGCGAAGTTTCTCCACCTCGCGCTTTCCAGAGCTTTCGCCTCTTGAGCCAAATCGCGGGCTTTTGTCGCTTTCCTCAAATACTCCTGGCGCTTCTCAGGCGTCAGCTTGGGATCCACGGCCTCTTTCTCGAACACCGCGGCCATCTGGGAGTAGTCCTTTGCGGTAAGACCCATGTGAACTTCTAAAATGAGTCGTGGCTAACCGCATACGCCTCAGTGTGGCGATCGTTCTGAAGAACACGGAAACAAGCCGGTGACAAAGTTTAGGCGAATGCCTGAGGGAGACGTTGCTTAGGCGGCCGAGGCGATTTCCGGCCACGGTCTGACAGAACGCGCTTAGCCTCGCGCGCTGACTTCGCCAGCGTGTTCTGGGGATGCGGCTCGCCGGCGGCTTCACGTCTTGTCCGTTTAGGTCGTCGTAAATTTTTCACCCTAACCTAACCATTAGGGGTTGGGGGCCGAATGCGACGGGACTCTCAGTTCGACTCTCCCTCGGGCGGCTCCGGCATCTAGTAACTCAGTGCCGGGGCCGCTTGTTTTATCGCAAGGTCGTAGCGCGTGTGGCTTGCGTGGCTTTTTGCTCCTAAAATGCGCCTCAGAATGCGTCGGGCCCCAAGGAGTGAACCATGAAAGTTGCAACTACGTGCTCAGTGGCGTTGTGTGCGTTCGCAATTATCGCGCTTACGCCCGCCACGGCTTCGGCAGCACGATGGCGTGTGCATGGCTGGGTTGGCCCGGGCGTCTACCACGTCGGTCACCGGCGTTACGCCTACCGATATCCGCGCCGTACCCAGCATTGGTATTCGTACGAGTTCAGTACGGTACCCTGGCGCTATCGCGGCCGGGACGACTACCGGTGGGACGAGGAATAGACGAGCGCGATCTTTGCGGACGGCCGGAACCGGCGCCCTTTTTTGTTGTAGAATGAGGTGTGGAGTTGCAGCGGCGGGGTAGTTGCCATGAGTATCTCAGTGGAGGAGCTGATCGAGGAGTTTGTCGCCTTTTGCGAAGAAAAGCGAGAGATGATCCGGGGCCAGATTGTACGTTTGCACCAAACGAACGGCGTCAGGGTATTCAGCGAAGGCGTCGAGGTCACCGCAGAAGCGATAGCGGAACAAAGGAATGCTCTCGCGGAGTTTGAGTCGGTAATTGCGAAGGTGGAAGCGTTTAGGCGTGAACGCTAAGGAGTGACCGATCCCTGTCAGACTTCGGTAGCCTATTCCTGTAATCTCTCGACATGACCGAGCGCCGCCTCCCGCCATGGACCGTCGAGAAGATCCCGGGAGGCAGGCTTCCTAAACGATCCACCCAAGCTCGCGCGCCTTGTCGTTGGCGGCTGCCCAAGCGAGTGCCCGAAATTCCGATAGTGTGACCATAGCGCCTGGGTCATCAGGCCCATATTCGCGCGCTACCAGCCAAGGAGCTTCTTGCTTCCGATATTTCACTCTGAAGCAAGTGCCTCGCATCGCGACAAAAATGTCAGGGCCTTGAACGTCTACCTTCACTAGGTCCGAGTGGGTCATTTGAATCCTCCCCGCGTCCGGCATACGCCCACTCGTCATTGCCGGGAGAACCGCTGACCTTAGCGCGGCTGAGATTCAAGTCAGTGTGGCATAAGTGCCACTTTCCACAGCCCAGTTGCCGGCGCGCAATGCCAACAATCCCAGCCCCTAAATGGCCCTTCAATAGCCGCCTACGAGCCGACTTTTTGTCGTCTTTTTCCATAGGTTAGCCGAAACGCCTAATGCGTTTCGGGACCGGCTTGATCCTTCATCGGTCCTCCTTTCTCAAATCCAAAATTGGAGCAGCCAAATGTTCGGAGTGCGAACTATCATCATTGTTTTGGGATTCTTGAGCTTCTGCATCTGCCTACCCGCCGACCATGCTGATGCCCACCAGAATCGATCATGGAGCCGACATGTGCACGCTTCATCGCAAGGACGGCCTGCACGCTGGTGCGGATGGTGGATGAGGACGCAGAAGGGCGGCGGCCCTGAGATGAACCTTGCCTCAAACTGGCGGCATTGGGGACGTGCGTCCGGCCCACAGGTGGGTGCTGTAGTGGTTTGGTCTCACCATGTCGGCATGATCACCGGCCGCACTGCCGATGGTGGATGGATAGTGCGTTCGGGCAATGATGGCGGTCGAGTTCGCGAGCGCCCGCGCTCAGTGGCCGGAGCCGTCTTCCGAATTGGATAGCCGTCATCAACTGCGTCGGCTTCGGCCGGCGCCGTTGTCTTGCTTGAGCGCATAAACGAAGAAGCTCGGCCACGGGGGGAGGACCGAGCTTCTTCTATTTCGCGCCATCGGTTGGGCTTTGCGAAAGCCCCTGGAGGGAGTGTTCTAGCCGGTGACTTACAGTTACAACGCGGAATGTGGCAGGTTGTTCCGACGGAAGTTCGCTACTCCTCCGAGGTGACACTGCCGCTTTGAGGTAGGGATTTTGAGAGGAGGAAGAAGCCCGGTCCTTGCCTCTCCCTGGACCGAGCCTCCCCCCGTAAACACGCCGCCGGCCCTGAGAACAGACCAGCGGCCCGTCATCAACGCGGGTGCGCTAAATGAGTTCCGAGGCAGTGACCCGACGCCGCTTCCCGCCGCCATGGATCGGTTCCTTACGTCTATCGTAAGGGAGCCTTTCTCGCAGCATCAAATGCCCGGTCAACGCAAGCCGCGTGATTTTCGTAGCAGTGCGAGAAACAGTTTGCCGAGTAGTTATCCGGGGATAAGGGACCATAGGATTATAACAAACTCGAAAACAGCGATCATAATTCGCGATGCAGGTGTTCAAGAGGGTGGCGCCACTTCTTGCCTCCGCTACTCCCGTGCTGGCCAAACATGATGGACTTGCGGCATAGAACTCGGCCTCCAACATCTCATAATGGTTCCTCGCGTCTTGCGATTTTGACACGAGCACCTCGTTACAGGTAGCTCCGAACTCATAGCCAGAGTGTCTTTGTTGGTTTTGATGAATGGACTCTCAACTACGTGCAGCCGCGACGGATGACCGAGTGCCGCTTTCCACCGACCGTGGACTGTTGTGACGATACCCGGCGGGTCAATTGCCGAGGAGCTTCTGACAAACTCCGTTGTGCATTCCCTCGTAAACTGAACACGCAAGGAAGCGGCTCGATCCATCCCTCACTCGGTTGAATGGGCTTCAAATGTCTGTTCTGTGGTCTAATTGTCATCACTCACTCATTTATTTCTATGTGAGATGGCGGATTGGCCCGTAGCTCTCCAACGTATTGCGGATTGTCGGAGGGGCCCAAGCGTCGTTCATGCTCTGGCGGGCTTTGTGACCGAAAGCTTTCCATGGGGAAGCGGATTTAACAGGCTAGTTTTGCGGTTCTTTGATTGATTGTGCCCAATCTGACGGCTGCTTTTGTTTTGTCAGGGGTATGTCGTGAAGATTGTCCGGCTCAAGGCGCTGCTGCGCACAATCGCGAGGAATCCGTGGGCGAGTATGCAGGACGCACTGCTGCTGGCCATGGCGATGATCGTCGCGACGCTGCTTGCTCTGGAGTATGACCTTTTTTGGTTTGTCTCCGTACTCTCTGAGCCTCAGCGCAGGATATCGCTGGCAGAGGCGATATTCCTCACCCTCCTTCTGGCGCTTTGTATCGTCGCCTTCGTCATTCGTCGGTTGCACGAAGAAAGGCGCGACATCGCACGTCGCGTTTCTACCAAAACTCAGTTGAGCGAACTCAGGATGCTGGCGTCACAAGATTCCTTGACGATGCTAGCGAACCGTCGCGAAATGCTGAAGGCGCTAGGGGCAGCGACAGCTTCGGCACTGTCTCCGGGCCGCCAGCATGCGTTCTTCCTAATCGACCTCAACGACTTCAAGCGCGTCAACGATCTCCACGGGCACGCGCTTGGGGATCGTGTCCTACAGGTCGTCGCTCAGCGCTTTCGGACAACCGCGCGGCCGAGTGATCTCCTTGCACGCCTCGGCGGCGATGAGTTCGCCGTGCTCTCATACAATGTGGACCGAAACACCGCCTATGAGATCGGGCTGCGCTTCATCGTAACCCTAGCGAGCGAAATAAGTGTCGGTGGAAATGCCCACAAGATCGGGGCGTCCATCGGGGCTGCAATGGTCCCCGATGACGGCGTAACAACCGAGGAGGTTATTCACCACGCAGATCTCGCCATGTACCGCGCCAAGGGGCAAGATCATTCGTCGCTGGTGTTTTTCGAGCCGACTGCGGACTATCCCGAGAAATTGATAAAGGCATAAAGGTACAGAGTTCCCGTACCGACGAGACGCTAAATTCTACCCATCGGCTGAACGCTTGTGCGGAGACCTCTCGGCAGCGCGATATGGCCACGTCGGAAGCGCGCCGATCAGAAGGATGATCAAGATTCTGAAGAGAATAGTGAACATGGTCAGCTACCTTGCATTAGCTTTTGAGGTAGCCCTTGCTGCGCATGCAGTTAGCTAGGGCTATTTTGCTGTACCTTTTGCGAACCAAAGCCCTGCCTCGCGCCGAGCATTTGATTCCACGATTTCGCAGTCGGCCAAGTCTCTTTTGAGTGTCTCTGGATTGGCAGAAAGGTCGACCCTTCCCTCGGCGTCAAGCTTCACAAAGTGTGGGCTCGCGCACCCCACTAGCAGTACACACAGAAAGGCTGTTGCTTTCTTGCGTATGGCTTCTATTTTGCCTTCGACGAGTGCTGGCAGAGATGCCAATCGGCCCTCAACCCACGCTTAAAAAGCTCCGATGAGACGGTGTTCTAATTTGGGCTAGGTCCGGCAAAGCGCTATTCGGACTGTACGATCAGCCACGCGACATGCGACGGCCTCCAGCTGACTCAGAGAGAGTCACTGACGGGCGGAACGCCTCCCGGGCGCCGGGGGGGAGATCGCCACAAGAAGAATGAGCCCCCAGCGACTCTCAAATGGCGCATCTTGCCGATGCTGCTGGTTACCGGGAACAAGTCCCCATCGAGGCTGTTGCTAAGTTAGCCACCTGCGGCCTCCAAACCTAGGTGGTTAGGCTCGACGGGCAGAAGCCCTCTGTCGGGCCGACCTTATCTCGACCATTTCTACAGGGGGACTCATGATGAAGGCCGAAGGCTCAGGAATCTTGCTCTGGCTAGTTGCGATCTGTTGTGCTGCCGCGTCATCGCAGGCGGCTCCCATCACTGACGGCGAGAAGCAGTTCTGCAAGGAGGATTATCGAAGGTTCTGCGGGTCTTATGGACTAGAAAGCAACGCGCTAAGGGACTGCATGGACCGGGTCGGGCACAGCCTCTCTCATGCATGCATCGAAGCGCTAATCAGCGCCGGCGAAGTCTCACGAAGCGAGGTCGAGCGCCGGAAGAACAGCGGAAAATGATTCGGTCCGGCGATCGCGATTAAGCGGCGACTTCCGGCGGAAGGCGCACGTCATCGGCCTCGAGGACACGCAAGAGCCAGTCCTACTTTCGATTCTTCGTCCCGGTCACCGCAGCCGCTGTGCGGGCGCCCCCGAATACGTCCAGAACGGCGTGTTCCCTGAGGGGGCGGGTATCACCGTCCCGTCGTTTGCCGGGTTGCCACTGCCCCCCATCACAGGCGCCATGGCCGCCGTCCCATCTTCCTGGAGCTGGGGTGTCGAGAGCGGCGCGGGCAGGGGCGTTTCATCGGGATCGTTGAATCGCGCCGTGCCGCCCGGAACGGTGGCCGCACCCGTATCCACCTCGAAGGCCTGCGCAACGCGAGGCAGGCTGGACAACGCCGCAATCACAAGCCCCGCCACGCCGGCGAGGGTAAGAATAAAAGCAAGCCGCTTCATCTGAGGTTCCCCACGTCCGCTTGATCGAATACCCTAACTTTAGCGCGTATCGGTTCCCGCCGCTATCCCGCAAAAGGCCGCATGCCCGCCCGTCTCCTCTATGTCGTCACCGAGGACTGGTATTTCCTTTCCCACCGGTTGCCCATGGCCCGCGCTGCCAAGGCCGCAGGCTACGCGGTGCATGTGGCCACGCGTATGGATAAGGGCAGCTCGGCGATTGAGGCGGAGGGTTTTACGCCCCACGCGCTTGCCTGGCGCCGCGGGAGCCTTTCGCCTTTCCACAGCATCGCCGGCGTGATGGAGCTGAGGCGGCTGCTTGGCGCCATCGAACCTGACATCATCCACAATATAGCGCTGAAGCCGGTGCTGCTCGGCACGGCGGCAAGCCTCGGGCGGAAGCGTGTCGCCGTGGTCAACAGCCTGACCGGGCTCGGCAGCCTGTTTATCGGCGAGGCGAAAGTGACCAGCACCGCGCGCCGCGTCGTGCGTTTGGCGCTTCGTGCCTTGCTCAAACGGCCGCGCAGTTGGACCATCGTACAGAATCCCGACGACCAGCGCTTCGTCATGGAGCTCGACGCTCCGGCCGGGAGCGTGGTCAGCATCCCGGGGTCCGGCGTGGACACAACCAAGCTCGTGCCCCTGCCTGAGCCGCCGCCGCCTATCACCGCCGCCTATGTCGGGCGCATGCTTGCCGACAAAGGGGTGCTGACGTTGATCAATGCCTTCTCGGCTCTGACCAAGCGCGGCGTACCGCTCAAGCTCCTGCTCGCAGGCGATTGCGACAAGGAGAACCCAGGCTCGCTGGCGCCAGAGCAGCTGCGCGAATTTGCGAGCGCCTTTGGCATTCACTGGCTTGGCCACGTGCCCGACATCAGGGACGTGTGGAGACAGGCCCATTTCGCCGTGCTCGCCTCCCGCCGCGAGGGGCTGCCCAAGAGCCTGCTGGAGGCCGCGGCTTGTGGGCGACCCATGGTGGCCACCGACGTTCCGGGCTGCCGAGAGATCGCCATCGAAGGCGAGACGGCGCTAATCGTGCCGGTGGATGATGCGGCCGCCCTCGCCGATGCCATGGCGCGCATGGCAAGCGATGCGCCTCTGCGCGAGCGGCTGGGAAAGAGCGCGCGGCGGCTCGTAGAGACGAAGTTCTCCAGCGAAACGATCGGGAAGCAGACGGTGGAGCTTTACCGCTCCATCACTCCGCCATAGCCCCGTTTCCGCCTAAAGCGCGCATCATGGCGACGATCCCGTCTCGCGTCGTTACGCCGGGTCGCCAGCCGATGCCCTCAAGCTTTGCGACGTCCACGACGAAGCTTCCTGACAGCCGCTCCCACTCCGCTTCCTTGCCGAACGAAGCCATCAGGCGCTTCACCGCACTGGCTGGCACGCGCACGAAGTGTGGCGGCCGCCCGAGCCCTTTGCGCATGGCGGTGACAAGGTCGGCCACGCTGATCGGCTCTGCATCCGCGACGAGAAAGGTCTCGCCTTGTGCCTGCTCCGACGTAAGCACCAGCGTGATGGCCGCGATCAGGTTCTCAAGCGCAAGCAGGGAGCGGCGGTTGTCGAGCCCGGCAAAGGGCAGCGGCATGGCGGTGCGGGCGAGGGTCGCGAGGCTCGCAATATTGCCTTTGACGCCGCGTCCATAAACCACGGCGGGGCGCAGCACCGTGAACGGGACGCCGCTTTCGGCGATGAGCCGCTCGGCGGCAAGCTTGGAGCGGCCATAGGCATCGGTGGGCTGCGGCGTGTCGCTTTCCCGGATCATATGGGAGGCGGCGAGGCCCGCTTGCGCCCGCACCGAGGAGATGAAAACGAGGCGCTCGACGCGGCCGCGTGCGGCTTGCGCGAGCTCGCCCGCCGATTCGGCATTGATGCGGGTGTAGAGGTCGTCCGGCAGCGAGCCCGACGCATGCGCAATGCCGGCAAGATGCACCACATGACTGACACCTTCGAGCAGGGGAGACCAGTCGGCGGCGTGCGCCAAGTCTGGCAGCGCCAGGCGCTCGACGCCTTGCATCGCGGGGATCGACGCTGGATCGCGCGCGGCGCCCTGCACCTGGAAGCCGCCTCGCGCCAGCGCCCGCACCAGAGATGCGCCGATGAAGCCCGAGGCGCCGGTGACGAGCACGGGGCGCTTCACTTGGGTCCGCTCGCGAGCGCATGGAGCAGCCAACCCGTCGCCGCCGCGCCGATGGCGAGCAAGAGAAGAGCGATCGCGGGCGAGCGTGCAAGCACGGCGGCGATGGCGAGACACGCAAGCAGTAGCCCGAGCAGGAACACCCGCGCGGTGACTTGCGGCACGCTAAAGCCGCTCGTGACGGCGCGCTGATAGAAATGGCTGCGGTGGGCGCTGAAGATCGGCTCCTTGTTGATCAGCCGGCGGCAGAGGGCGAGGCCCGAATCGGCGATGATATATAGAGGCAGCAGCAGCGCGGCGACGAGATCAACCTGCGCGACGAAGATCAAGAGGAAGGCGAGGAAGAGCCCGACCGGCAAGCTGCCCGCATCGCCGAGAAAGACCTGCGCCGGATGCTTGTTGAACAGGGCAAAGCCGAGCATGGCGCCAAGTAGTGCGAGCGCCAGCAGCCCAATGGGAGCAGGCACCGCGCCAAGTGCCTCGAGCACCGCGATACACACGGCGATGGGTACGACTTCGGCCGTCGTCATCCAGTCGATGCCGTCGAGGAAGTTGACGGCATTGATGCAGGCGACTGTGCCGAGCACGAGCAACGCTCGCTCGACCATAAGCGGCAACAGACCCGGCAAGAGGCGGATGTCTTCCGGCAGGCTCGCCACCACGGCGATGGCGGCAACGGTCTGGCCGATGAAGCGCCACATGGCCGGGAGCGCATGGGCGTCGTCGAGCGCGCCGAGTACGGTGAGCGCTGCGGCGGCGGCAAGCACGGGCATGAGGCTCGGAACGACGCCGCGCAGCGACGCTGACAGCAACAAGATCGCGATGCAGACCGCGGCCAGAGCGAGCATGACGGCGATGCCGGCACCTTGCGGCGTTGCCACTCGATGCGACGACCGCGCATTGGGCTGCGCCAGGAAAAAGCGGACGAGCAGCGGCTTCAAAAGGAGGATCAGGCCGGCGGTCAGTGTGGCGGCCGCCACCACAACGCCAAGAGCCAGCACAGGCCAGGTCATCGGCCCGCCTCAATGCAGCGTGCGCGAGACCGGCTGCCATTCGTCTTTCGGCGCAAGCGAGGGGCCGATGCTGGAGGGCGTGTAGCCCTCCACCGTGGCACGCAGCATGTCCTGCAATTCGGCTTCGTCCTGCTTCTGGATCGCGTCGTCCAGGCGCTCCAGCGCCGCCGCGAGATCCTCATAGCCGAGGATCGGCTCCGAGGTCTTGAAGATGCGCGGGTGGCTCGTGCCCGTGGTGTTCTCGCCGATCAAGAGCTCCTCATAGAGCTTCTCGCCCAGTCTGAGGCCAACGAATTCGATGGCGATGTCGCCGTCGGTGTTGCTGTCGTCGCGGACCTCCCGGCCCGACAGGTGGATCATGGTGCGCGCCAGGTCGGCGATCTTCACCGGCGTCCCCATGTCGAGCACGAAGACTTCGCCCCCCTCCGCCATGGCGCCCGCCTGGATGACGAGCTGGGCTGCTTCCGGAATCGACATGAAATAGCGGATGATCTCCGGATGGGTGACGGTGAGGGGACCACCCTGCTGGATTTGGCTGCGGAATCGCCTGACCACCGATCCCGACGAATCGAGCACATTGCCGAAGCGCACCATGGTGAACAAGGTGGGGCTGCCTCCCTCCCGCGCCAACGCCTGCAGGATCAACTCGGCGAGCCGCTTGCTGGCGCCCATCACGCTGGTCGGCCGTACTGCTTTGTCGCTCGACACGAGCACGAAGCGCTCCACGCCCAGCTCTCGCGCGGCCTCCGCCAGGGCCAACGTTCCGAAGGTGTTGTTTTGCAGGCCAGTGAATGGGTTCAGCTCGACGATGGGGACGTGCTTGTAGGCGGCGGCGTGATAGATCACCTCGACCTCTAAGTCACGAATGGTGCGGGCGACGAGCTTGCGGTCGAGCACAGAGCCCAACACTGGGACGACCCTCGTCGCCGCCGGGCCTTCGGGCGCGCCCTTCAATTTCTTTCGCCGCTGGAACTCCTCGATCTCCATCTCGATCTCATACAGCGCAACCTCCGACAGCTCGAACAGCACGAGCGCTTTCGGCTCCAAGCTCAAGAGCTGCCGGGTGAGCTCTGAACCGATCGAGCCGCCGGCGCCGGTGATCATCACCACCTTGTCATGCACATGGGCGAGCAGAAGATTGAGGTCGGGGGCCACGGGGTCGCGTCCGAGCAGGTCCTCGACCTCGATCGGGCGCAAGTCGCTCACCTCGACTCGGCCGGAGGCGATCTCCGCCAGCGCGGGCAGCGTCTTCACCACCACGGGATAGGGCTCGAGCGCCCGGATGGCGGCGCGACGCTCGCTGCGCACCGCCGAGGGCAGGGCGAGCATCACCTCCTTGACGCGCTCGCGCTCGATGACCGAGCCGATCTTCCCTGGCCGGAGCACCTTCACACCGTGCACCACCTGGCCCGCGAGGGAGGGATTGTTGTCGATGAAAGCCACGAGCTTGTACTGGTTGGCTTCCTTAAGCGCGCGCATCAACTGGATGCCGAGCGAGCCCGCGCCATAGATGATGACGTGCTTCCGCTCATCGAAGCTCACGGGTTTGTGCTGGGGCGCGGCCCTGAGCAGCACATAACCCGCCCATTGCCGGCTCAACCGGATGAGACCTGCGGCGATCAGGCCATAGATTGCGATCACCGAGCGGGGATGAGTGCGGATGCCGGACATGAGCACGACCAGCGCCCAGACAAGGGTGGCGATGATCACCGCGACATAAATACGGGTGGTACCCTCCGGTCCGATGAAGCGCGTGACGAACTTGTACAGCCCGCGCAGATAGAAAGTGATTACGCCGATGAGCGGCGCCGTCGCCATCAGCAGCCACATGCCGGCCGCATCTGGCAGGTAGAGCTGGCTCAAGCGCAAAGAATAGGCAGCCCAAAGCGCGAGGCTCAGCATCACGAGGTCGTTGATGATGAGCAGCGTTCGCTTGAACCAGCGCGGGCGCTCGATGAGCCAAACGGCAAGACGCATGATGGGCAACCCCGAACCGGCCGCTTTAGGCCGTACCCCTAGAAAATCTTTTTGCGTATGGGCGCTTGAGCGAGTGCGCTGCACCATACAAGAAGCTTGCCAGGAACGGAAGTCGGCCCGAGGCGCCCCCTGCAAACGCCTCGCCTAGCCCAGAATCACCACATGCAGGCGCTTTGGCCCGTGCGCGCCGCGGACGATGGTTTGCTCGATATCGGCGGTGCGTGATGGGCCGCTGATCAGATTAACGCTCCGAGGGAGCGCACCAGGTCCATAGATCGCCCGCAAGCGGTCCCACGCCTGCTCGTAGGAGCCGACAATGTCGCTGGCGGCGATCAGGATCGTGTGGGTCGGGGGAAGGAAGGCGAGCGTCGTCGGGTTATCGGCACCCGAGACGAGGAACAAGGTGCCGGTTTCCGCCGCTCCCACCAGGGCACGGGAAAGGCTCGCGCTATCGGACGTTTTGGCAGCACCAAAGCGGCGTTTGATCTTTGGCGCTTCCTTCCAGGGCAGCCCGGCAAGTACGACATCGGCGCCCATACGCAGCGACGGCGGAAGACCGCCAGCATCAAGCCAAGCGGCGATGGCGTTGACCGCCTCCTTGGGTCCCGTGGCGTGGGTCACATCCACGCCTTGGCTCGTGAGCATCTCCCTGAACAGCGCCACGCTCGCCGTGCCACCCTGACAAGCCCGACCAGGAATCGTTCCGCGTGGATGCGTCTCGAGCCGGCGCCGCACTTCAGCTTCGCGCCGCGCGTCGTGCAGCGTGACGCCAAGGGCAGCGCGAATGCGCGAGAGGACGTGAGCCCGGGCGGTTTCGCTCCTCACTGCGTGCGCCTCTTGTCCGCGTAGAGCTGTTGGAAGGTCTTGCCTTGCGGGGCAGGGAGGTCGCGGCCTCCCGTCCAGCTCGCGATTAGGGGAAGCGAGTGGAAGCTCCCGCGTCGCCCCGCCGCCCATGCTAGCAGCGGCATCAGCATAGAGGTAAGCGCGTGATAGAGCTGCGGGCGTTTGGCGGCGAAGGCCCAGGCCTTCAGCAGAAGTCGCTCTTTAAGCGGCGGGTTGGCCCTCGCAAAATCGCGCTCGCGCCACTGCCGCATCAGCGCCGGCAGCGGAATGCCCATGGGGCAGACCTCCTCGCAGCGGCCGCAGAAGCTCGAGGCGTTGGGAAGATGGCGGGCGGCGCTGATGCCCAGGAGTGTCGGCGTCAGTACCGCCCCCATGGGCCCCGGATAGAGCGAGCCATAGGCGTGCCCGCCGATGGTCCCATACACCGGGCAATGGTTGAGGCACGCCCCGCAGCGGATGCAACGGAGCATGGCGTGGAAGTCGCCGCCAAGCATCTCGCTCCGCCCATTGTCGATGAGCACGACGTGATAGGCGGAGGGCCCGTCCGGGTCTCCATCGCGGCGGGGCCCCGTCGTAAGTGTCGTGTAGGTGGTGATTTCCTGGCCCGTGGCCGAACGGGCAAGCACCCGCAGGATGGTGCAGGCATCCTCCAAGGTCGGCACGATCTTCTCGATCGAGGCGACGACGATATGCGTGTGCGGCAGCACCTGCGTGAGGTCGCCATTGCCTTCGTTGGTCACGATGACCGACGATCCCGTCTCGGCGATGAGCAGATTGGCGCCGGTAACGCCGACATCGGCGCCGACGAATTTGTCGCGCAGCACCGCACGAGCCTCGGCGACAAGGTCCTGCGCCGTATCGAGCTTGCGCGTCTTTGGCAGCGCGTCGTGGGCCCGGCGGAAGTCCGCCGCGATCTCTTCCTTGTTGAGGTGAATGATGGGGGCGATGATGTGGCTCGGCCGCTCGCCCCGCAGCTGCACGATATACTCGCCAAGATCAGTCTCGACCACGGCGATGCCGGCGCCCTCAAGCTCGACGTTGAGCCCGATTTCCTCGGACACCATCGATTTGCCCTTGGTGACGAGCTTGGCTCCTGCCTCGCGGCAGAGCGCAAGTACCATGGCGCAGGCGTCCGCCGCCGTGGCCGCGTAATGCACGGCCCCGCCGTTCTCCCGCACTTTGCGCTCATAGGCTTCAAGATAGAGATCGAGATGAGCGAGCGTGTGGTCCTTGATCGCGCGCGCCTCCTCGCGCAGCGTATCGAACTCGGGTAACTTCGCGCGCGCGGCCGCCCGCTTGAGGACGAAACCCCGCTTGACGTTCAGCAGAGCGCGCTGAAGCGGGCCATCGGCGAGCGCTGCTTGCGCATTCGTCTCGAAGGCTTGCGGCGCACTTTCTGCGGGGACGTGGGCCACGGCGCCTCTGTGCCCTTCACCGCGGCCGGCCAATGCCGGCAGCCTCGGTCATGCCGGCCAGCACCTCCGCCACGTGGCGCGCCTCGATGTCGCTCCCCTGGCGGGACAGCGTGCCGGCGATTTGCATCAGGCAGCCGAGATCGCCCGCGAGTACGCAAGCAGCAGGGGTGGCGACGATGCTGCGTGCCTTGGCCTCGCCGATCGCAGTGGAGATGTCGGGATATTTGACGGAGAAGCCGCCGCCGAAACCGCAACACGATTCGGTGTCGGCCATCTCCACGAGGTTCAGGCCATCGACGCTGGCCAGCAGGCGGCGCGGTGCGTCGTGGACGTGAAGTTCACGAAGGCTGGAGCAGGAATCATGATAGGTGACGCAACTCGCAAAGCGCGCATCGACGTCCTCGACGCCCAGCGCCTCGACGAGAAAGCTCGTCAGTTCGAAAGTCTTGACGGCGAGCCCCCGGGCGCGATCGGCGAAAGCGCGATCATCCGCGAGCAACGCCGGATACTGGACTTTCAGCATGCCGGCGCAGGACCCCGATGGAGCCACCACATAGTCGAACCGCTCGAAAGTCTCGACCACTTGGCGCGCGATCGCCATCGCATCGGCGCGGTCGCCGGAATTGTAGGCCGGCTGCCCGCAGCAGGTCTGCGCGCGCGGCACCTCGACGCGGGCGCCGCCATCCTCAAGCAGCTTGATGGCGGCAAAGGCTACGCTCGGTCGGAATAGATCAACGAGGCAGGTGACGAAGAGGCCGACATGCGGGCCTTGCCCTGTGCGTTCGCCTTTGCTCATGTCAGCCAATGGCTCGTCTCGGGGACTCGATTTTAAAGAAGCTGCGTGAGGATGTAACATCGCCGCCCGCATGGCAGAAGCCGGAAATCGGCAGGGCGCGGGGATGAAGGGAGGGAGGCAATGCGCGCCACGACGGCAGCCATAAGTCTCACCGCGCTCGTGGTGTTGGCTGCGCCGGCCCAAGCGCCAGCCGATCCGGTGCGTCTCGTGACCCCCATCGCCTACGGCACCCATCTACCGGGCCTCGGCGAGCCGGCGACGAGGCTTGCTAAGCTGATTAAGCAGCTTTCCGGCGGGAGCCTCGAGCTCGACCTCAAGCAGCCGGGCGACGGCACCCAGCCGCAGGAGATCCTGGACAAGGTGGCTGCTGGTCGGGTCGATGCGGGGATCTCCACGGCGAGTTTCTGGGCCGCGCGCCTTCCGGCTGCGGTGCTGTTTGCGGGTTTCCCGTTCGGTCCGGACGCCAAGGGCTATGTCGATTGGTTCTTCGCCGGCAACGGGGCCAAGCTCTATCAGGAGATGTACGATCAGGCGGGCCTCAAGATCCACGTGATCCCCTGCGCCTTCGGCGGCGGCGAGGCCGGAGGCTGGTTCGCCAAGGAGATCCACAGCAAGGCCGATCTGCAGGGTTTACGCATGCGCATCTTCGGACCGGGCGCCCAGGTCATGGCGCGGCTCGGTGTCTCGACCATGCTCGTGCCCGGCGGGAACGTGCCGGCTTCCTTCGACAAGCACGAGATCGACGCCGCCGAACTGCTGACCCCCGCCGTCGACCAGCGCCAAGGCCTGCAGGACAAGGTCAAGCTCATCTACGTGCCCGGCTGGCACCAGCCCGAGACTGTGCTCGAGCTCCTGATCAACAAGGACCGGTGGAGCGCGCTCGATGATGGCCAGCAGGGCATCATCGAGACAGCGTGCAAAGCGATGTTGCTCATGACCCTTGCGGAGAGCCCGCGGCTCGAGGCAGATGCCCTTGCTGACCTCGTCAGCAAGAGCGGCGTTCGCGTCGAGCCGTGGCCGGAGGACGTGATGGACGCCTTGCGCAGTTCTTGGGAGGCGGTGGCCAAGGAGGAGGGCGATCGCGATGCCTTCTTCCAGGCCGTGTTCGACGACCTGGCGCGCTTCCGCGCCAAAGCAACGACCGCGCCGCAGCCGACCGCCACATCCCCCTAAGCGCTATCCCTCGAGGGCGGCATTGCCGCGCCCCGAAGGACGGCGGTGATCAAGCGCGGCAGGGCTTAAGGGAACGTCTTCAGATAGGCGATGACGTCCGCCCGCTGGTCGGCATCAGGAATTCCCGGAAATGCCAAGGCCATGGGGGAGTCGGGGATTATGGCCTTTGGATTGGAAATCCATTTGTCAATATTCTCCGGCGTCCAGACCCAACCGGACGCTCCAAGCTTCTTCATTCCTTCGGAGTAGCTTGGATAGTCGGCGATGCTCGCCGCCTTGCGTCCGACAATGCCGTTGAGTTCGGGTCCGATCAGCGTCTTGGCGCCCGGTCCGACCTGATGGCAGACTCCGCATACGGCGAATGCGGCCTTGCCCTTGGCGGGATCGCCCTCGGCGGCACCGGCCGGCGCGGTTAGGGCAGCGATCACGCTCGCCGCAAGGGCAAGCGATAGTGCATGTCTCATCTCAGTCCTCCCATTCACGTGCATCGAGGCATTCTCCAAATTCCACCCGTTGCAGAGTTCTACAGCTCCGCGTTAACGCGAAACTCTAGCAGAAGGTCCATTTGGCGGACTAGTGACCAAGTGCAGCATCATTGCTCGATTATGACCATGCGCGACCACCATTCGCCCTTGTTCAACAAGCCTCCGGGGGGAACGGGCATATTGCCCGGGAAGGTCGACCATGCGAAAGACTAACCGGACGATGCGGGGCTGCTTGCGAGCGGCCCTTGGGCGAACATCCCTCGGAGCGACGATGCCGCACCTTTCGAACGGAGCACCTGATCCCGCCATTCTCGCTCGCCGGGAGGAGATCCTGCGGCAGCTCGCCAAGCTCGTTCCCGCGCCGGGCCTGATCGTCGATCAAGAGGGGCGCCGCACCTTCGAGACCGACGCGCTCACCGCCTATCGCTGCTTGCCGCTTGCCGTGGTGCTCCCCTCGACCACCGAGGAGGTGAGCAAGGTGCTTCGCTTCTGCCACCAGAAGAGCATCAAGGTGGTTCCACGCGGCGCCGGCACCTCGCTTTGCGGAGGAGCGTTGCCGCTCGAGGACGCCATCGTGCTCGGCCTCTCCCGCATGACACGCGTGCTCGCCGTCGACGAGACCAACCGGGTCGCGCGGGTCGAGGCGGGCATCACCAATATCGCCATCTCGCAAGCCGTGGCGTCTCAGGGTTTCTTTTATGCGCCTGACCCGTCGAGCCAGCTCGCCTGCACTCTTGGCGGCAATATCGGCACCAATGCCGGCGGCGCTCGTTGCCTGAAATACGGCGTGACTGTGAATAACGTGCAGGCGCTGCGCATCGTGCTCATGGATGGCGAGATCATCGATATCGGCGGCAACCATCTCGATGCGCCGGGTTACGATTTTCTCCCACTCATCATTGGCTCCGAAGGCCAGCTCGGTATCGTCACCGAGGCTACGGTGCGTCTCATCAAAATGCCGGAAGGTTCGCGGCCCATGCTGCTCGGTTTCGACTCGTCCCAGGCGGCGGGGGCTTGCGTCGCGGGTATCATCGCCGCCGGCATCGTGCCCGTGGCGATCGAGTTCATGGATAAGCCCGCGATCCATGTCTGCGATAACTTTGCCCATGCCGGATATCCGCTCGACGTCGAGGCGCTGCTGATCGTTGAGGTCGAGGGTTCCGAGGACGAGATCGTGGCGCTCTTGGACACCATCGCGGAGATCGCGGAGCGCTACGTCCCGCATGTCATGCATGTGAGCCAGAGCGAGGCGGAGAGTGCCCGCATCTGGAAGGGCCGCAAGGCGGCGTTTGGCGCCATCGGCCAGATCTCCGACTATTACTGCATGGATGGCGTGATCCCACTCTCCAAGCTGCCGGAGGCACTGCTCGATGTCGGCCGCATCTGCAAGCGCTATCATTTCGAGGTCGCCAACATCTTTCATGCCGGCGACGGCAATCTACATCCGCTCATCCTCTACAACGCCAACGATCCAGTCGAGCTGGAGCGGGCGGAGCTGTGCGGCGCCGAGATCCTCAAGCGTTGCGTCGAGCTCGGCGGCTGTCTCACCGGCGAGCATGGTGTCGGCATCGAAAAGCGCGATCTGATGCCTCTGCAGTTCTCGCCGGCCGATCTCGCCCAACAGATGCGGGTGAAAAGCGCTTTCGATCCAGGCTGGCTGCTCAATCCCGCCAAGGTGTTTCCTCTGGAAGGGCGCACGCTCACGTGACCGGCAATTTGCGCCTCGGCTTCCACGCGCCGGACTCCACGGCCGAGCTCGCCCATCTCGTGGCCGAGGCCGCCGACACTCGCACGCCCATCGAGGTGCGGGGACGCGGCTCCAAGCACGAGGTGGGACGTCCCGTGCAGGCGGGCTCGGTGGTGAGCACCGAACGGCTGGCGGAGATCACCCTTTACGAGCCGACTGAGCTCGTGGTGTCGGCGCTGGCCGGCACGCCGGTAGTGGAGGTGGAGCACCTGCTTGCCGAGCACGGCCAGCAGCTTGCCTTCGAACCGGTCGATCTTGGACCCGCCTTGGGTGGCAAACCGGGCCAGGCCTCGGTCGGGGGCGTTCTTGCCACCAACTTTTCCGGCAGCCGCCGCATTCTCGCCGGCGCCGCGCGCGACCATATGCTTGGCGTGCGAGGCGTGAACGGGCGGGGCGAGGCGTTCAAGTCGGGCGGTCGGGTGATGAAGAACGTGACGGGCTACGATCTCAGTAGGGCGCTCGCGGGCTCCTGGGGGACGCTCGCCGTCATGACCGAGATCACTCTCAAGGTCCTGCCGGCGCCCAAGGAGACGCGCACGCTGCTCTGCTTCGGCCTCACCGATGCCACCGCCGTGGAGGCGATGTGTCTTGCCGTCGGCACGCCCTTCGAGGTCTCCGGTACGGCGCACGTGCAGGAGCCCCTCGCCAAACGCTTCTCCGAGCAGGACGTCGTCAAGGCGCGAGCGTCCGTTACGGCGATCCGAATCGAGAATTTCCCTGGTGCCGCCCGCTACCGCACCTCCCGCCTGAAGGAAAAGTTGGCGGCCTACGCGCCTTCGGTCGAGCTCGACACCGAGCGCTCGCGCCGCTTCTGGAGCGAGGTCAAGAGCCTCAAGATGTTTCAGGGTTCCGAGCGGCCGCTCTGGCGCATCTCGATCGCGCCCTCCCGCGCGGCCAAGCTTGTCGGCATTATTGCCCGCACCCTCGATATTCGCACCGTCTACGACTGGTCGGGCGGTCTCGTTTGGCTCGAGACCGAACTCACCTCTGACGCAGGCGCCGTCGAGATCCGCCGCACGCTCGCCGAATTCGGCGGCCATGCGACGTTGATCCGCGCCGAGCCCGGCACGCGGGCGAGCCTCGACGTGTTCCAGCCGCTCGACCCGCCGCTTATGGCCCTGTCGGCCAAGCTGAAGGCGGCTTTCGATCCGGTGGGTATCCTCAATCCTGGCCGCATGTATCCGGGGATCTAGACCAAGCCATGCACACCAACTTCACCGAGACCCAGCTCGCCGACCCGACCCTCGCCCGCGCCGATGCCATGCTCAGGCGCTGCGTCCATTGCGGCCTCTGTATCGCCACCTGCCCGACCTACCTGCTCACGGGCGACGAGCGCGATTCCCCGCGCGGCCGCCTCTATCTGATGAAGGAGATGTTCGAGCGCGGCCAGGTGGCGCGCACCGCAACGCGCCATATCGACCGTTGCCTCTCCTGCCTCTCTTGCATGACCACCTGTCCGAGCAGCGTCGACTACATGCATCTCGTCGAGCTTGCCCGAGCGCGCATCGAGCAAAAGGGCCGGCGCACGGTATCAACTCGCATAACGCGGTGGATGTTGGGGAAAGTGCTTCCCTACCGCCGCCGTTTCCGCACCATGCTTTGGCTCGCCTGGCTCACCCGCCCCTTGCACGGCCTCCTCGCCAAGTTGAACTTGAAAAGCGTAGGCGCGGCCCTCGCGCTCGTGCCCCCGCGTCCCCCGCGGCTCAAGCTCCGCAAGCACAAGGGTGTGTTCAAGCCCGAGGACCTTCGCGTCAAGCGCGTTGCGCTGATGCTCGGCTGCGTGCAGGAGGTGTTGCAGCCCTCCATCAACCGCGCCGCCATCCGCCTGCTCAAGCGCCACGGCGTCGAGGTGGTAGTGGTCAAGGACGAGGTCTGCTGCGGCGCGCTAACCCATCAGCTCGGCAACCTGGAGGAGGCTCGCGCCACCGCGCGCCACAACGTCGATGTCTGGTCTGCAGCCATGCGCGAGGGCAGGCTCGATGCGATCCTGGTGACGGCGTCTGGCTGCGGCACCATGGTCAAGGACTACAGCCATCTGCTCGCCCGCGATCACGGCTATGCCGAGCGCGCGCGCCAGATCTCGGTTCTCGCCCGCGACATCACCGAGTTCATCGGCGGTCTTGGGCTCGCCCCGCCCTTGATGTGGACGAGCCTGAGAGTCGCCTACCACTCGGCCTGCTCGCTCCAGCATGGTCAGCGCGTGGAGGACGCTCCTCGTGTGCTGCTGTCGCAAGCAGGCTTCTCCGTGATCGAGATTCCCGAGGGTCACATCTGCTGTGGCTCGGCTGGCACCTACAACATTCTCGAGCCCGAGCTCGCCGGTCAGCTGCTCGAGCGAAAGCTGGGCAACATCGCAAGCGTCAAGCCGGACGTGATCGCCACCGGCAATATCGGCTGCATGATGCAGCTGAAAGCGGGAGGCTCGGTGCCGGTCATCCATACCGTCGAGCTGCTCGATTGGGCCACGGGCGGTCCCTGTCCCAAGGGACTCGAGGGCCTGAAGGCCAAGATCCATCCAGTGCAGAGCCTGATCGACATGGCGGCGCTGGAGACCGCTTAAGCCCGGCGTCGCTTGCTGGCTATAGGGCGATGGGCTAGAAGCCGAGGTGAAGCCGTCGAAAACCAGCCCGCACCTCCATGAACAAGAATAGAGAGCCGGTCCGCCCCGAGGCCCGCCTGCCCAAGGGCTTGTTCGACACGCCCGCGAGCGAGATCCGGGCCACCGAGCGCATGCTCGGCACCATTCGCTCTGTGTTTGAATCCTACGGCTTCGAGCCGCTCGACACCCCAGCCATCGAATATACCGACGCGCTCGGCAAGTTCCTGCCCGACCAGGACCGGCCCAATGAGGGCGTTTTCTCCTTCAGGGACGACGACGAGCAGTGGCTGTCACTGCGCTATGATTTGACCGCGCCGCTTGCCCGTTACGTTGCGGAGAACTACCAGAGTCTACCGAAGCCCCTCCGTCGCTACCAGTCGGGCCCAGTGTGGCGGAACGAGAAGCCGGGCCCGGGCCGCTTCCGCCAATTCACCCAGTTCGACGCCGACACGGTGGGGGCGGCCTCTGTCGCCGCCGACGCAGAACTCTGCATGCTCGCCGCCGACACGCTCGAGAAACTGGGCGTTTCCCGCGGCCAATACGTCGTCAAAGTCAACAGCCGCAAAGTTCTGGATGGTGTGCTGGAGTCCATTGATCTTGGTGGGGATGCCAATGCCGTCGAGCGTCTCACAGTCTTGCGGGCAATCGACAAATACGATCGCTTAGGTGAAGAGGGTGTGCGCTTCCTACTCGGTAGGGGCCGGAAGGACGAAAGTGGTGACTTCACCAAAGGTGCGGGTCTCAATGAAAAACAGTCAAAATTGATCATCGACTACATCCGGGCCCAACAGTTCACGCCGTTGGAATGCGTCGGCTCTGACTCCAGCAGTGCCCCCGATGAGCGCGGAGTCCCCCAACAGTTCAAGACCGCAGAGGGAGAGTCGGCGGGGGTTTTCCGACTGAACAACGATGTGACAATTCAGAATCTGCGAAAGACTTTCGTAAGCATTCCAACCGCAGCGGCGGGAATCGACGAACTCGAAGGCATCGCCAACCTGACGCGAGCGGCCGGCTACACCGAGACGCAGATAGTGATCGATTCTTCTGTTGTGCGCGGGCTCGAATACTATACCGGTCCCGTCTTCGAGGCGGAGCTGAAGGCCCCCATCAAAGACGATCGCGGCCAGCCCATTCGCCTCGGCTCCGTGGTCAGCGGCGGTCGCTATGATGGGCTCGTCGAGCGTTTCACCGGCGAGAAGGTGCCGGCCACGGGCGTTTCCATCGGCGTGTCGCGGCTGCTCTACGGGTTGCAGCTCCTCGGGCAATACAAAGACAGCGCAACGCCCGGTCCCGTGGTCGTGCTCGTGCTCGACCGCGACCGCATGGCCGACTATCAACGCATGGCGCAAGAGCTACGCAACGCCGGCATCCGCGCCGAACTCTATCTCGGCGAGTCCGGCATAAAGGCGCAGATGAAATATGCCGACAAGCGCGGCTCCTCATGCGCGGTCATCCAGGGTGGCGACGAGAAGGTCAAAGGCGAAGTGCAGATCAAGGACTTGATCCTGGGCGCCACGCTCACGGCGATCAAGGACCGCGACGAATATCTGAAGCAGCAGGCCGAGGCGCAGTTCGCCGTCACCGAAGGCAAGCTTGTCGAGGCTGTACGGCGCGTCCTCTCCCGCCACAAGGCGTGAACCATGGCCGCAGAATCGGCGCGAGAATTTGAGGCGCTGGAAGCCCAAGCCGCCACGCTGCTCGATCGCTTCAGACGGGCGGGCTACGAGCAGGTTGCGCCTTCCATCCTGCAACCCGCCGACATTTTCCTCGACGAGATCGGCGAGCAGATCAGAAGCCGCACCTATGTCTTCACCGATCTCGCCGGCGAGGAGCTCTGCCTTCGCCCCGACCTCACCGTGCCGGTCTCGCGCCTGTATCTTGAGCGCCACCCCGACGCTCTTGTGGAGGCCCGCTATTGTTATAACGGCCCCGCCTTCCGCTTTCAGCCGGGGAGTGCGAGTGGCCCCCATCCACGCGAGTTCCGCCAGGCGGGCATCGAATGCTTCGGCGTCAAGGATCACGACGCGGCCGATCTCGAAGTGGTTCTGCTGGCGGTGGAGGCTGTACGCGAGGCGGGGGTGAAGGCGTTTCGCCTACGCTTCGGTGACATTGCCCTGTTTTATGCGCTGCTCGATGCGCTCGACTTGCCAAAGCGCTGGCGGCTGAAGCTGCGCCATTATTTCTGGCGCCCGTCTGCCTTCCACGCGCTGCTCTCGCGGCTCGCCAAGGGGGAGCGCCCCAATAGCGACGGTCCGGTGGCGGCGCTTGCCGCAACGCTTGAGGGTCAGGACTCGGAACGCGCCGAGGAGTTGGTCGCCGCCTATCTCGACGCCAACGCGCTCCCGCTCAGTGGCAATCGCGGCTTGGGCGAGATCGCTGCGCGCCTGGCGGACCACGCCGCGGACCTGCGCGCCGATCCCTTGCCCAAGGAGGTGGCGACCGTCATCGACTATTACCTCGCCATTGAAGCGCCCCCAAAGGAGGCGGCCGATCGCATCGCCATGATCGCGCGGGGCGCTGGCCTTGATCTTGGCCCGGCGCTCCATGCCCATGTTCGCCGCTTCGAGCGGCTGGCGGCGAGCGGCGTCGACCTTGCCACCGCCGCTTTCGCCACCGAGTTCGGGCGCAGCCTCGAATATTATTCGGGCCTCGTCTTCCAGATCGAGACGGCGGGCCGCGCCGAGACGACCCAGGTCGCGGGCGGCGGGAGATATGACGGATTGCTCACCCGCCTCGGCGCGCCGCAGGAGGTTCCGGCCATCGGCTCGGCTATCCACACCGAGCGCCTGCTCGCCGCGGCGAAAGGAGTTGCCTGATGGCCGCGCTCAAACTCAGCCTTGCCGTACCTTCCAAGGGGCGGCTCCAGGATCAGGCCGCCGAACTCTTCGCGCGGGCGGGCCTCACTTTGCGCAAAGTCGGCCACGAGCGGGGCTATCGCGGCGCGCTTGAAAGCCTCGACGGCGTCGAGATCGTGTACCTCTCCTCGGCCGAGGTCGTGAACCAGCTCAAGGCCGGCCGCGTCCAGCTCGGCATCACCGGCGAGGATTTGATCCGTGAGACCTTGCCAGACGTGGATGCCGCAGTCGATTTCCTGGCCCCGCTCGGATTCGGCCGCGCTGACGTGGTCGTTGCAATCCCCGACTGCTGGATCGACGTCGCCGGCATGGAGGATTTGGAGGACGTGGCCGCGCAATTTGCGAGGGCCCATGGCCGGCGCCTCCGCGTTGCCACCAAGTATATGAATCTGACGCGGCGCTTCTTTGCCGCCCATGGCGTGGCCAGCTACCGCATCGTGGAAAGCGTGGGCGCCACCGAAGGCACGCCCGCGGCCGGCACCGCCGAGCTCATCGTGGACATCACCACCACCGGCACCACGCTCCGTGCCAATCATTTGAAGGTGTTGGAGGACGGGCTGATCCTGAGGTCGCAAGCGCATCTGATGGCTTCGCGCGCGGCGTCATGGACCTTGGGTACCATGAGGCTCCGCGATGCAATCGTCGCACGCCTAGGTGACGCGGCACGCCTCTGATATTCTCTTGTCGTCGCCTACCGGCGATTCAGGAGGGCGAAATCGTCGTGCTGATTCGACTGGTCCTTGCGGCCGCTATGTGCCTGGCTGCCTTCGCTGCCGCCGCTACGCCCGCGCGCATCATCATCCTGCGCCATGGCGAGAAGGCGACCGCCCATAAGCTTTGCGGCATCGGACAGGACCGCGCCGAGGCGCTCGCCGGCACCTATCTCGGGCGCGGTGCCGCCAAATCGCTATTCGCCAATGGCGAGGAGCCGGCCGCGATCCTCGCCATTACGCTGCACACGCTCGAACTTGCCGCGCCTTCCGCCGCGAGCTGGGATCAGCCGCTCACGCTCTATTCCGTGTTGCCCGACAAGGACGCCGACGAGGGCGAAAAGGCCGAGGAGCTCAACCGCCGCACGCAAGAAGCCGCGCACGACGTGATGACGGACCCGCGCTATGCGGGAAAGACAGTGGTCATGGTGTGGGAGCACAAACACATCGCCAATGCCAAGCTAGAAGCGGAGTTTGCGGGCAAGCAGGTGACGCTACGCCAGCTGCTCAAGCTCGACCAGCGAGGCGACGTACCTAAGGCCTGGCCCGGCGCCACTTACGACTATTTTTGGATCGTTGAGTTCGGCACGCAGGGCTCGGACACGCCAACCAAATTCACCATGGTGAAGCAGGACTTTGACGGCGCTTACGCGGACCTGCCAGCCAACGACTGGGGCGAGCCCAACGGCATGCGCCCGTCGAGCGGCTGCAAGCTTAAAGCAGGTGAAAGGCCTGACGACTAGGTCATTAGGCCGCGGTGAAATCCAGCGCATCCCGCGCGGGCGCGCCATCAAGCCGCGCGGCTTCGGCCAGATAATGCAGTCCGGACGCCTCGGGCTTCAGCTCGAAGAAGCGCGCATGGAACTGCACGAGGCTCGCGCGGTGGCCGATCGAGATAATGGCCGTGTCCGGCAGCCTCTTGAGCAGCAAGCGGTAGAGCGCGGTTTCGGCCGCCTCGTCGAGTGCGCTCGTCGCCTCGTCGAGAAAGAGCCAATGCGGCTTTTGCAACAGCGCGCGCGCGATCGACAGCCGCTGCTGTTCCCCGCCGGAAAGCCGGTCGGCCCAATAGGCCGTCTCGTCGAGCTGGTCGCGGAAGCCGCCGAGCCCGGTGGCCTCGAGCACGTCCTGGATCTCAGCTTGGGTGAAGGCATCCTCCGGCCCCGGATAGGCGAGCGCGCCGCGTAAGCTACCGAGCGGCAGGTAAGGCCGCTGCGGCAGCACAAGCAGGCTCGCGTCTTCGGGGACGTTGATGGTCCCGGTACCGAACGGCCATACGCCGCCAAGCGCCCGGAACAGGCTCGTCTTGCCCGCGCCCGACGGTCCGGTCACCAGCACACGCTCGCCCCGGTCGATGACAAGCCCCGATACGCGCACGATCTCATCGCCATTAGGCAGGCCGACGGCAAGGTCGTCCACCACCAGCGCGCCGGCGCCATTGCTCACCCGCTCTAGCTTGGGCGCGCTCTGATCGAGCCCCTTCGCCCAATCCATCGAGGCGTCGAAGCCGGCCAGCCGGTTCAGCACTGCCTTCCAATCAGCGATGCTCGAATAAGCCGTGACGAAGAAAGAGAGCGCGTTCTGCACCTGGCCAAACGCCTGGGCGATCTGCATCAGTCCACCAAGCTCCATGGAACTGAAGAAGTAGACAGGGCTCACCACCAGGTAAGGGAAGATGATGGCGATTTGCGAATAGCCAGTGGTCAAGAAGGTCAGCCGCTTGGTGCGCTGCATGATGCCGTACCAATTGCCGACCACGCGGGCGAAGCGGTCAAGCAGGCGCTCCTCCTCTGCCCGCTCGCCGGAAAGCAGCGTCACCTCCTCGGCGTTCTCGCGCAGGCGCACAAGCGAGAAGCGAAAGTCGGCCTCGTAGCGCTGCTGGTCGAAGTTGAGCCGGATCAGGGGCCGGCCGACCAGGTGAGTGACCCAGGTGCCGAGGATGGCGTAGATCAACGCGGCCCAGACGAGATAGCCCGGGATTTGGAAGGAGTACGACCCGATCATCAGCGGGCTCGTCGACGACAGGTTCCACAGGATCACCACAAAAGAGACCAGCGTGACGATGGAGCCAAGCAATGAGATCCCGATGTCGAGCGTAGTGGTGATGAACTGCCGGATGTCGTCGGCGATGCGCTGGTCTGGGTTGTCGGCGGAATCCCCCTTCAGCCGCATGCGGTAGTGGGTACCGTCGGCGAGCCAGCGGCCGAGATAGCGGGTGGTGAGCCAGCGGCGCCACCTGATCTGCAGCCATTGCTGCAGATAGATCTGGTAGACGGCGCTGGCAATGAAGAAAGCGGCCAACACGCTGAACACGCCCAACTGAAAGATGAAGGTGTCCCAGTCCTTCTTTTGCAGCGCCGTGTAGAAGGTATTGCTCCACGTGTTGAAACGCACGTTCAGCCAGACCTGGAACAGCTGTAGGGCGATAACGGCAACGAGCAACCCGCGCGCGGCCCAGCGCTCCTCGGAGCGGAAATAGGGGACCGCGATGCGCGTGAACTCTTTCACCGAGTTGCGAAAATTCGCCATATGTCGACCCTTGATCCTTCGGGGGGCCTTGCTTATCGACGATACGGCCCGCCGACGCGCGGGGAAAATTACGATTGCGTAACCGAGGGTACGCCTGGGCCGCTTTTGCGGCAAAAAGGGGCGGCCAATGGCCGCCCCCTCGTTCGTACCGAAGCCTTGATCGGCGTGGTTTACATCATGTCCATCCCGCCCATGCCGCCGCCCGGCATGTGGGCGTGGCCTTCGTCCTTCTTCTTCGGCGCCTCGGCCACGCCTGCTTCCGTGGTGACGAGCAGACCGGCGACGGAGGCCGCATCCTGCAACGCCGTACGCACGACCTTGGCGGGGTCGATGATGCCCTTCTCGATCAGGTCGCCATATTCGCCGGTCTGGGCGTCATAGCCGTAGGAGGGGGACTTCTGGTCGGTGACCTTGCCCATCACGATCGAGCCCTCGACGCCCGCATTCTCGGCGATCTGGCGGATCGGCGCCTGCAGCGCCCGGCGGACGATATTGATGCCCGCCTCCTGGTCCTCATTGTCGCCCTTGGCCTTGATCGACCTTGAGGCCCACAGCAGCGCCACGCCGCCGCCAGGCACGATGCCCTCTTCGACCGCAGCGCGCGTCGCGTTGAGCGCGTCGTCGACGCGGTCCTTTCTCTCCTTCACCTCGACTTCGGTGGCGCCGCCGACCTTGATCACGGCCACGCCTCCGGCGAGCTTGGCCAACCGCTCCTGCAGCTTCTCCTTGTCGTAGTCAGAGGTCGTGTCCTCGATCTGCTGCTTGATCTGGGCAATGCGCGCCTGGATCTGGTCCTTCTTGCCCGCGCCATCGACGATGGTGGTGTCGTCCTTGGTGATGGTCACGCGCTTGGCGCGTCCCAGCATGGCCACGGTGACGTTCTCAAGCTTGATGCCGAGATCCTCGGAGATGAGCTCACCACCGGTGAGCACGGCGATGTCCTGCAACATGGCCTTGCGGCGGTCACCAAAGCCTGGCGCCTTCACGGCGGCGACTTTCAGGCCGCCGCGCAGCTTGTTGACCACGAGGGTGGCGAGCGCCTCGCCCTCAACATCCTCGGCGATGACGAGCAGGGGACGGCCCGACTGCACCACCTGCTCAAGCAGGGGCAAGAGCGCCTGCAGCCCGGAGAGCTTCTTCTCGTAGATCAAAATGTAGGGGCTCTCGAGCTCGGCCACCATCTTCTCGGCGTTGGTAATGAAGTAGGGGGAAATATAGCCGCGGTCGAACTGCATACCCTCGACCACTTCGAGCTCGCTTTCGAGGCTCTTCGCCTCCTCCACCGTGATCACGCCCTCATTGCCGACCTTTTGCATCGCCTCGGCGATCATGTCGCCGATCGCCTTCTCGCCATTGGCGGAGATGGTACCGACCTGCGCGATCTCCGCCGATCCGCTCACCTTCTTCGCCCGCTTCTTGATGTCAGTGACGACCTCGGCGACGGCCTTGTCGATCCCCCGCTTCAGATCCATCGGGTTCATGCCGGCAGCGACGGACTTCAGTCCTTCGCGCACGATGGCCTGGGCCAATAGCGTCGCGGTGGTGGTGCCGTCGCCGGCGGTGTCGTTCGTCTTCGATGCCACCTCGCGCAGCATCTGCGCGCCCATGTTCTCGAACTTATCCTCGAGCTCGATCTCCTTGGCGACGGTAACGCCGTCCTTGGTCGAGCGCGGGGCGCCGAACGACTTCTCCAGGATGACGTTGCGGCCCTTGGGCCCGAGCGTGATCTTGACCGCATTGGCCAGTATATCGACGCCGCGCATCATCCGCTCGCGCGCATCCGCTGAAAACCTTACGTCTTTCGCTACCATTGAATTTGCTCCATTTCAGTTCCTCACCCGCCGTGCCGGCAAAGCCGGCGTCCCGCAAAGTGGGCTTCGAACGAGGGTTCATTTTCCGCCGAGAATACCCATGATGTCGGACTCCTTCATGATCAGGAGCTCCTCGCCGTCGATCTTGACCTCGGTGCCGGACCACTTGCCGAACAGCACCTTGTCGCCTTTCTTCACGTCGAGCGGCTGCAGCTTGCCGTCCTCGCCACGGGCTCCTGGGCCCGCCGCGATCACTTCCCCCTGCTGTGGCTTCTCCGCCGCAGTGTCCGGAATGATGATGCCGCCTTTGGTCTTGAGCTCCTCCTCGAGGCGCCGCACGACGACGCGGTCGTGGAGCGGACGAAATTGCATGTTTTCCTCCTGCTAGTGCTGGTTGCCGGGTGGTATATGGGGTGGTGCTTGTTGGCACTCAAGCGAACGGAGTGCCAAGACCCGTGGATAGCGGGGGGGCGCCCGTTTTGTCAAGCGCCCCGCGGTGGCGGTGGCCTCTTTGACGGCCTCACGCGATCAGCATGAGACAGCCGCTTTTCGCTGAAACCGTCCCGGTACCGAACCGGTGGCAATGTCGAAATAAGCAAATCTCGCTACTGCGGCGATAACCGCCGGATCAGCGACACCGTATAGGCCGGCGAGCGGGCGGCGAACACGGAGTCATCGGTCGGGCCGGCAATGCCGTCCGCTACATTGGCGGGCAGGAAGCTGAAGGCGTTGCAGGTGGCATCCGGCGCGATCGCCGCGACGCTAAGCTTGCCGAGCGGCTTGGTGGGACGATTGTCCTCATCGTCCCAGCGCAGCGTCGGATCGTTAGTCGGATCGCCGTCCTTGCCGAGGATGGCGACAAGATCGAACGTGACCGGCCCCTTGGCCAGCCGATCCTTCATCTCCGTGGCATAAAAGTCGGGACCCATGGCTTTGACCTGATCGGGCGTAAGCCCAAGCTCGCCGGCTTGCGGGATCCATTTGTATTTGATCAGCTGCTTCTCGCCGGCCGCGTTGGTGAAAGTGAAAGCGTGCACGCCCCAGTAATTCACGCCGGCATAGCTCCCCGGCACGGGGTGGGCATTGAGCCAGGCCCCTTGCCGCGTCGACTCCGGATGGGCGTCGAGGAAGGCCTGGAGCTTCGCTGAGTCACCGGAGCCGGCAGCTTGCAGGAATTGCACGAACAGCTCCGGCGTCTGGACGAAGAACACCGGCGCGGAGATCGTGACGAGATCGGTATTGGCGCCATTTCCGAGATCGAAGCGCACCGCGAGCCCACGCACATTGTCTTGCGCGTTGTCGGGGGCTTGGGGATTTCCGCCACCGAGCGAGAAGCGGGCGATGACGGGAACGGGCTTGGCGAACTGCGGCGCCTTGGACAGCTTGGCCGCATCGGGCGACGGCGTGAAGGAGCCCGTCAAGCAGAAGCCCTTGGTGTGGGCGGCGCGCATGCCCGCATGCTTGCCGAACACGCTGTTCAGCGCGTCCACCAAATCCTGCGGAGTCACTTGCGCGACTGCAAGCGCCAATGGCGCCGCCACCAGCGCCAACACCAATCCCAAGCCGAACGCCTTCGATTTGCTCGCCATCTTGCTGCCTCTTGTTACGCTTCAACGCTAAAACCACACCTAGCATTCTATTATTGCACGCCGGAGACGGGTAGCATCTGGCTCTTCGTCGCGCCTGGACGCGCAGGAACGGCTCGAGACGAAGGAAGCTGTCGCAAGGTCAGCCTTCCGCAGTGTGTCCCATTTCGGTATGCTGCCGGAAAGTTCCATCGCGTCTGACGCTGCCTTGGTCTTGGCAGTTGGCAACAGAGCGTCTACGTTGTCGATTGCTGTTACCTGAGGGGGTGCCGTGCCTCACCTTGAGCGCGGGAACGCGAACGAGCCGGACGTGATTCGCTATGGCCTCTGACCGAAACGCTGCCGCGCGACGGCTGCTTCTGCTTGACGTGGTTGTCCTCATCGCCATGGCCATCACCGCCACGGCGTTTGCCGCGGGGCTCATTGTGCATTCTGGAATCGACGTGGTGCCGGGCATTATCGCCGGTGCCGCGCTTTACGCGGTGATAGCCGCCTGCCACTTCGTGGTGACGCGCGGCGCGCGCGGGATTCCAGTTGCAGGGCGCCTGGACGAGCTCGAGGAAGCCCTGCAGATGCTCGATACCGATCTACAGCGCATCGACCAGGTTGAGGACGACGTGGCGCGTCTCGACCTCCTCAATGACCGGGTGGAGCGGCTCGACCGCGCGGCCAGCGGCCATGAGGGGCCCGGCGGCGCGGCCGGAGCGGAGCGGGTCGAGCAGCTCGCGAGCGATTTCGAGGAACTTCACGGCCGTATCGAGGGCCTCCGCTCCGATCTGCGGAACGAGGTGCACGGTCAGCGCGAAAAAATCAGTTCCGAGCTCAGGCAACTCGAAGCCATGATCAAACAGTTGTCGCGCGACCTGGTCGTCGCTTCTGCGGTCGAGGTCCAGGGGGGCGCCGAAGAGATGGCGCGCGGCAGGGATGTCGCCGCCGCCGCGCCGACGGAAGAGCCGCTCCTGCTTGAAGATGAGCCCGTGGATATCGAGTCCGTGGAAATTGAGCCCATGGAGATTGAGAGCAAAACCATCCTGCTCGTCGAAATGCCGGCCCCGGTCGCGAGCATTCCGAAGTTGGGAGCTCTCGACTTGGTCGAGCGCGAGGCTGAGGAGGGGCTGCTCGACATCGTGCGCCAGTCGATCGAGCGAAACCGCATCGAGCTTTATCTGCAACCGACCCTAACGCTGCCCGAACGCAAGGTCCGCTACTACGAAGCCCTCACCAGGATGCGGACCATGGCCGATGACCTGATGCTCCCCGGTGCGTTCATTCCCGTGGCGACGCGCGCGGGCCTCATGCCGCTGATCGACAATGTCGCGCTGGTCAAGAGCGTGCAGGCGCTGCGGCGACTGCCGTCCGGCTCCAAGCTGAAAGGCATCTTCTGCAACATCGCTGTGCAGTCCTTGCTCGACACCGAGTTCTTTCCCGAGCTCGTCGAGTTCATGGAGGAAAACAGCGCCTTGAGTGAGAACCTCTTTTTCGAGGTGAGCCAGCGTGAGCTTCGAGGCCTTGGCGCAAGCGAGTTAGAAAGCCTGAACACGCTGGGCTCGATCGGCTTCCGCTTCTCGCTCGATCACGTCGCCGACCTTGACGTCGATTTCGCCGCGCTCCGCGACCGGCATTTCCGCTTCGTCAAGATCGAGGCCGCCACTTTCCTGCGCGGCATGGAAGAGACCGGAGCCCACGCCGCCGATCTGCGCAATGCACTCGAGCCGTTCGGGCTCGAGCTGATCGTCGAGAAGGTCGAGGACGAGGACAGCGTAGCCAAGCTCATGGATTATGGCGTCGAGCTTGCGCAAGGCTATCTCTTCGCCGAGCCGAAGCCCTTAAGCCCGGAAATGTTCCGCGAGCTGGAAGAGGCGGACGCAGCCTAGGCGCCGCCCTCCCGACTCTGCGGCCAGCGACGAATCGCCTTCCGGCCTTGACCCCCCGAACTCCAGCCTCTACGGGGAGCCATGACCACGCTCGCGCTTTCCCCCTTGCCCGTGATCGGCTCCATCAATGAGCTTGGGCAACGCTACCGGACCTGGCTGGTCGATATCTGGGGCGTCATGCATGACGGCGCGCGCGCGTATGACCCTGCGGTGGAGGCGACCCGCGCCTTCCGCGCGGAAGGAGGCCTCGTCGTGCTTCTCTCCAATTCGCCGCGTCCAAGCCCCGGGGTAAAGCGGCAGCTGACGGATCTGGGCGTTCCCCCTGACGCCTATGACGCGACGGTCACCTCCGGCGACCTCACCCGCTATGAGCTCAACAAGCAGCCCGGCGCGCGCGTTTTCCACCTTGGGCCCGAGCGCGACCGGCCGATCTTTGCCGACCTCGATGTCGTGTTGGTGGATGAAAACGCCGCCGAGCTCGTGGTCTGCACAGGCCTGTTCGACGACGAAGCCGAGACGCCCGTGCACTATGCCGAGCTATTGGAGCGGCTGGCCGCGCGCCAGCTCCCGATGCTCTGCGCCAATCCGGACCACCGGGTCGAGCGGGGGCACCGCCTCATCTATTGCGCGGGCGCGCTCGCGGCCGTCTATGAAGGGTTTGGCGGCCGCGTCGTCTATGCCGGCAAGCCTTACACGCCCATCTACGCCCTTGCCCTGCAAACCGCCGGCGATTTGGCTGGCCGAGAGATGAAGCGGGAAGAAGTGCTGGCCATCGGCGACGGCGTCCATACCGACATCGCGGGCGCCGTAGGCGTTGGGGTTGATGCCGTGTTCGTGGCGAGTGGGCTGCATGTGGATAAGGCGGCCCGCGACGGGGAGCCTCTCGACGGCAGCAAATTGGCGGAGCTGTTCGCAGGCAGCAAGCCGCCGCTCGCGGCCATGCGCGGGCTCGTCTGGTAAGGGCTCAAGTCTGGGACTGACCTTCCGGCGCTCAAGTCTTGGCGAAAAGAGCGTCGATGCGCGCTTGGCTGGGACCTGATCCGGGCCGTGCCGGGCCGCTCAGCTGCATCCCGGATGTGCACTTCTGCCGCCGCGCTCCGCCCTTTTTTCCCGTTCGGTCGACCCGCTTCAAGCGAAGCGCAATGACCTTGTCGATGGTATCGGAGCGGTACGTTGGCCGACGAGATCGTGGAAACCGCACGCGGTCATGATGTTCATTACCGCGTCTCCCGACGTCCCACACGCCGGTCCTTCGGCCGCGGTAAGCAGGTCTTCAACGCAGGAGAGGATGTTGCCTGCTGCCTCCTCTGCCGTGCTGCGGATAGCGGCGAGCTCGTGCAGGGCCGCGGCAAGCATGCCGATCTCGGCCGCAAGTGATTGGCTGATGCGCCGGCGCTCACCAAGGTCGAATGAAGCCTGGCGTCATCTGCTGGGATTTCCCGCGCGCCGCAATATGTAGCGATGCGCTTTGCACATGGGCTAGTTGCCGAACACGGCGTCGATCTTGGCCTTCAACGTCGCGGCGTTGAACGGCTTGACGATATAGTTGTTCACCCCGGCCTTCTTGGCCGCGATCACGTTCTCGGTCTTGGACTCCGCCGTGACCATGATGAAGGGCGTACGTGACAGGCGGTCGTCGGCGCGGACCTCGCGCAACAGCTCATAGCCGGTCATCGGCTCCATGTTCCAATCCGAGATCACGAGCCCATAGCTCTTCTGCCGCATCATATCGAGCGCGGCGGTTCCGTCGCCCGCCTCGTCGACATTGGCAATACCGAGCTGCTTCAGAAGATTGCGAATGATCCGGATCATCGTCTTGTAATCGTCGACGACGAGAACCGGCATGCTGGGATCGACAGCCATACTCTCCTCCGCTCCTCGCGCTGGCCCTTCAAGGTTTCCCTAGGCCGGCAAGGCTCCCCCAAAACCCGCCGCGGCCCCGCTCCCATCTAGTAGGAGCGGACCGAAACCCATCGCCAACCTTAAGGATTGGCCGTGAATGGAGGGTTAAGCCTGTTCGGACGGGCGCGCCCGGGAGCTTTTGCCGGCCAAGCGATATTGCAGCGCAACAGAGGCTTCGCTAAGTTCGCGCTCGCCAAAGGACAACAGGGGTGATCAATGACCGCGGATGGGAACGGCAGTTTGGGCCACGGCTACTATTTCGAAGATCTCGCCGTCGGCATGGAGGCGAGCTACGCCAAAACACTCACGAATGACGACGTTTTGGCCTTTGCCAAACTCTCCGGCGACGTGAACCCTGTGCATTTGAGCGATGCCTTCGCCTCGGGCACCATCTTCGAGCAGCGCATCGCCCATGGGTTCTTGACCGCGAGCCTGCTCTCGACCGTCCTCGGCACCAAGTTGCCCGGGCCGGGCTGCATCTATCTTTCCCAGAGCCTGAAATTCCGCGCGCCAGTGTATATCGGCGACGAGGTGATGGCTACGGCCAAGATCACGAGCCTCGACCCCGAGAAGGGCCGCGCGGTGCTCGCTTGCGCCTGCGCGGTCAACGGCAAGACGGTCCTTGACGGCGAAGCCGTGATGATGGTCTCCCGCCGGAGCAAGCCAGCCTAACGGCTCTTAGAGGATGCGAGCATGGAGGTCGTCCGCGTCTGGCGGGAAGTCCCCGCGCCGATGCGGGGCGCGGTGCTCGCCATCGGCAATTTCGACGGCGTCCATCGCGGCCATCAGGCGGTCCTGAGGCAAGCTCAGGCCGCCGCCTCCGTTCAAGGCCGGCGCGCCGGCGCCGTACTCTTCGAGCCGCATCCGCGCGAGTTCTTCACGCCCGGAGAGCCCTTCTTTCGCCTCACGCCGTTGCCCATGAAGCTCGAGCTGCTTGCGGCGCTGGGTCTCGACCAGGCTTTCGTCATCCCATTCGAGCCCACGCTTGCGGGGCTCAGCGCTGAAGCGTTCGCAAGCGAGGTGGTCGTGGGCGGCCTTGGCGCCTCCCATCTCGTGGTGGGCTACGACTTCACCTACGGCAAGGGCCGCACCGGCTCTCCCTCCGAGCTCGCCGCGGTTGGCAAGAGGCTCAGGTTTGGCGTCGAGATCGTGGCGCCGGTGGCCGAGGCAGGACACACCTTCTCGTCGAGCAAGGTGCGCGAGCATCTCCGGCAGGGTGAGGTGAGGGAGGCGGCCGAGCAACTCGGCTATTGGTGGCGCGTGAAGGGCAAGGTCGAGCGGGGGGCCGGCCGCGGCAAGGGGCTCGGCTTTCCCACCATCAATCTTCCCCTCGCTGAAGGCCAAGACCTGGCCCACGGCATCTATGCGGTGCATGTGGACTACGCCGGCCGCCGGCATCAGGCAGCGGGGTATGTCGGCGCCCGTCCGACCTTTGGCGAGGGAGCGCCGGTGCTCGAAGCCTATCTGCTCGATTTTGCCGGCGACCTGTACGGCGAGGAGGTCGAGATCGAGTTCATCGCGCGGCTGCGCCCCGATCAGACCTTCGCCAACGGAGAGGCGCTGGCCGCACAGATGCGGCAGGATTGCGATCAAGCCCGCGCGGCGCTTACGGCCATCGAGCGGGAGGACCCCATGCGCCGCTTTCCCTTGGGCCACGCACTGTCCCTGCCACTAGATTGTCAGCAACGCGGTTGCTAGAACCCGACACATCGTATGTGCGGCTGCTTCGAAAAGCTGGGACCATGACCACCAAGACAAAGAAGAAGACGGCGGCCGCCCGCGCCAAGTCAGCGCGCGCGAGCAAGCCTGTAACGAAACGTAAAGCGCCGGCGAAGCCGAGGGCGAAAGCAAAGACGGTGAAAGCTGCCGCGAAACCCGCTTCCAAGTCCAAGGCGAAGCGCTCGCGAGCGACCCGGCCCGTGGTCAAAGTCGAGGCCCTGCTCAAGTCCCCGGCCAAGCCCCCACAGACCGGGCGCGACTGGAGCGCGACACTGTTCCTGCCCAAGACCGACTTCCCCATGAAGGCCGGTCTGCCGAAGCGCGAGCCGGAGCTGCTCAAGGCCTGGGAGCGGCTTCGCCTCTACGAGCGTCTACGCGACGAGGCGCGGGGACGGGAGAAGTTCATCCTGCATGATGGGCCGCCCTACGCGAACGGCCATCTGCATATCGGGCACGCGCTGAACAAGATCCTGAAGGACGTTATCACCCGCTCGCAACAGATGATGGGCAAGGACGCCAATTACGTGCCGGGCTGGGACTGCCACGGGCTGCCCATCGAGTGGAAGGTGGAGGAGGAGTACCGCGCCAAAGGGCAGAACAAGGACGCGGTGCCGATCAACGAGTTCCGCGAGGTGTGCCGCAAGTTCGCCGCCCATTGGGTCGACGTTCAGCGCGAGGAGTTCAAGCGCTTGGGCGTCGGGGGCGACTGGCAGCACCCTTACACGACCATGAGCTTCGATGCCGAGGCGACCATCGCCCGCGAGCTCATGAAGTTCGCCATGAACGGGCTGCTCTATCGCGGCTCCAAGCCCGTGATGTGGTCGGTGGTGGAGCAGACCGCGCTCGCCGAGGCCGAGGTGGAGTATCAGGAGATCACCAGCCCCGCGATCTATGTGAAATTTCCGGTCGTCAGCTATTCCGGCTCCGCATTGGATATAGGTCCGGACGACGACGAATTCCTGATACCTGAGGAGCTTCAAAAAGCGTCCATTGTGATCTGGACGACGACACCATGGACCATCCCCGGCAACCGCGCGATCTCGTTCTCGAAGGACATCGACTACGGCGTCTACGAGGTCACCCACGCCCCCGATGACAATTGGGCCAGGATAGGCGACAGGCTGATCCTTGCCGATAGACTCGCCGAAGAGGTCTTCAAGGCTGCGCGCGTGACGGCTTGGAGGCGATTTGGCCACATGCCGTGGTCTGCTCTCGAAGCTATCACCGCGGCGCACCCGCTCCGCGAGACGGGCTACGATTTCAATGTACCGCTTCTCTCAGGCGAGTATGTCACTGCCGATACCGGCACGGGCTTTGTCCACACCGCCCCCGGCCATGGCACCGAGGACTTCGAAATCTGGGAGCAAAATCATGCCGCGCTCGAAGCGCGGGGCATCGACACTTCAATCCCCTTCACCGTCGATGCCAATGGCTTCTTCACCAAGGATGCACCAGGCTTCGAAGGCAAGCGCGTCATCGACGACAAAGGCAAGTTCGGCGACGCCAACGAGGCGGTGATCCAAGAGTTGGTCAAGGCGAATGCCTTGATCGCCCGCTCCCGCCACAAGCACGACTACCCCCACTCCTGGCGGTCGAAGAAGCCGGTCATCTTTCGTAACACGCCGCAATGGTTCATTGCCATGGATCGGCCTATCGAGGGCGGGGCTGGCGATAGCTTGCGTGACTACGCCCTGCAAGCCATCGGCGACACGCGCTTCGTGCCGCCCCAAGGCGAGAACCGGCTGCGCGGCATGGTCCAGACCAAGCCCGACTGGGTGGTCTCGCGCCAGCGCGCCTGGGGCGTGCCCATCACCGTGTTCCGCCACAAGGAGACGGGCGCGGTGATTCCCGGTCGCGCGTTCAATGCTTCCGGCGAGCTGATCGACCGCGTCGTCGCGGCTTTCGCCAAGGAAGGCGCCGACGCCTGGTTCAAGGAGGGTGCAAAGACGCGCTTCCTCGACGGGCTTGTGGACAATCCAGACGACTGGGAGAAGGTGGACGACATCCTCGATGTCTGGTTCGAACTCAGGCTCGACCCACGCCTTCGTGCTGGAGCAGCGCCCCGACCTGCAATGGCCGGCGTCGCTTTATCTCGAGGGCTCCGATCAGCATCGCGGCTGGTTTCAGTCCTCGCTACTGGAGTCCTGCGGCACGCGCGGCCGCGCTCCATACGACGCCGTGCTCACTCATGGCTTCGTGGTCGACGAGGAGGGGCGCAAAATGTCGAAGTCCTCGGGCAATGTCGTCGCGCCCCAGGACGTGATCCGCCAATCCGGCGCCGAGATTCTGCGGCTCTGGGCCATGAGCTCCGACCATGCCGAGGATTTGCGCATCGGGCCGGAGATCATCAAGGCGAACGTCGAGTCCTACCGCAAGCTCAGGAACACGCTGCGCTTCCTGCTCGGCAATCTGGCCCATGAAGAGCCCGCCTTGCATGTCGCCTATGCCGACATGCCGGAGCTCGAGCGCTACATGCTCTCACGTCTCGCCGAACTCGATGTGATCGCGCGCGCGGGCTACGACGCCTTCGATTTCAAGCGCATCTTCCACGCCCTATTCAATTTCTGCGTCAACGACCTCTCGGCCTTCTATTTCGACATCCGCAAGGACGCGCTTTATTGCGATCCTTATGACAGCCTGACGCGGCGGGCGTCGCTCACCGTGCTCGATACGATTTTCGAGGCGCTAACCGCTTGGCTTGCGCCCATGCTCTGTTTCACCATGGAGGAGGCGTGGCTCAATCGCTTCCCAGCGGACAAGGGCTCGGTGCATCTCCGCCAGTTCCCGGCGATCAAAGACGTGTGGCGCGACGACGCACTTGCCGAGAAATGGCGCAAAGTTCGCCAAGTACGCCGCGTGGTGACGGGTGCGCTCGAGATCGAGCGGAAAGAGCGGCGCATCGGCTCGAGCCTGGAGGCGGCCCCCAAGGTCTATGTCGCGAACAACGAGCTCCGTGCAGCACTTGAGGGCATCGACCTGGCCGAGATTGCCATCACCAGCGGAGCGACGCTTCTGCCGGGCGAGGATACCAGGCAGGCCTTCCGCCTGGACGAGGTGCCGGGCGTGGCCGTCGAGTTCGAGCGCGCACAAGGGAGAAAATGCGCGCGCTCGTGGAAAATTCTTGAGGATGTCGGCACCGATCCCGAATTCCCGGAGCTGAGCCCGCGCGACGCCGAGGCCGTCCGCCAATTCGATGCGCGCCACCCCATGGCCGCCGCGGGGCAGACGGCGTGACCAATCTCAAACATTGGCTCTGGGGTCCGCTCTCGCCGCTCGGGCTGGGGCTGGCTTTGCTCGTGGTCCTCGCCGACCAGGCGCATAAGGCCTGGATGCTTTATGTCTACGACATCGGGGCCAAGGGCACGGTCACCTTGACCCCCTTTTTCGACCTCGTGCTCGTCTGGAACCAGGGCATCAGCTACGGGCTCCTGCAGCAGCATAGTGACCTTGGACGCAACGGCCTGATCCTGTTTGCCATCGCCGCCGCCCTCGGGCTCACACTTTGGCTCGCGCGAGCCAGCGCCCCACTTGCCGCCGCCGCCATCGGCCTCATCATCGGCGGTGCCGTCGGCAACGCGATCGACCGCATCGTCTACGGAGCGGTCGCCGATTTCTTCTCCTTCCACGCCTTCGGCTTTGAGTGGTACGTCTTCAACATCGCCGATATCGCCATTGTTGCGGGGGTGGTGGGACTTCTGTATGAGTCCCTTGTGGGGGGCCACAAAAAGGTCTCAAACCCTTCTAAGATGTAGATAAAGTCCGCCACATGCGGGACTTCGAGGGTGTTGTGGGGCACTCCGGGAAAATGTTCCTCAGTCTGCGATCTGGCCTTGGACTCGTGGCGGCGCTCGCCACCTCGCTAGCCCTTGGCGGCTGCGGCGGCATCGAATTCAAAGGCAAGCTGTTCGACTATGCGGGCCTTAGCGGCGACGGCACCCAGAAGGACGTCAAGATGGCCGCGCGCGCGCCGCTCGTGCTGCCCCCCAACACCAATGTCCTGCCCCCGCCAGGGGAGCCGGCCTATACCGCCCGACAGGATTGGCCAACCAATCCAGAGGTCCAGCAGAAGCAGGCCGTCGCCGCCAAGCAAGCCGAGGACCTCAAGGAGAAGGCCGCTGCCGACCCGGACGACCCCTGGGCGGGCAAGCCAAGGCTGCTGGACATAATCTACAACAAGTACAAGAAGAAGGACGTCGACCCGGACGCGTTGGTTGACGTGCCGGAGCCCGATCCGGCCGACAAGACGCCGGAGGATAAGGCGCGTGAGCAGCGCGCCGTTGCCGCGAACGGCGGAGCGAAGCCTCTGCCCCCGCAAGTCATCGAGCCGCAGCCTCCGGCCGAGGAGGACCCGTTCCACCCGGCCACGCCCGACAGCTATCGGCAAATACAATCCGGCCAGACTGGCGAATAGCGAGCGGGTCAATATGCCCGTCGAACCAGCGCCCCACGCCAGCGTAAACGATTTGGCTTGAAATACCGGACCCATGGCCCGAAATGTGGAAGTCTTTCACCGATTGGTGAAGGGTTTGCCTTGATGTCTTACATCCCACATGGCGGCCGGCGCTCTATGATAATGTCGATGCTCGATCAGCTTGGCGGGACGCTCGATGGCCGAGCGGGCGTGATTCTTGCCTGCCTCAGCCTTGCCTCCATGGCGGTTGCCGTGGCGGTCGACGGCGCGCACGCCAGCTCCCGCGTCAGCGAGTTCAGACTGTCCAACGGCCTGCAGCTCCTCGTCATCCCCGATCACCGTGCTCCCGTGGTGACTCAGATGATCTGGTACAAGGTCGGCGCCGCCGACGAGCCGCGCGGCTCCTCCGGCATCGCCCACTTCCTCGAGCATCTGATGTTCAAGGGCACCGACAAGATTCCACCCGGTCAGTTCTCCAAGATCGTGGCGAAGAACGGCGGCGAGGACAACGCCTTCACCAATCACGATGTCACCGCCTATTTCCAGCGCGTCGCCAAGGACCGTCTGCCCACCGTGATGGCCATGGAGGCCGATCGCATGGCCAATCTTCGCCTCACCGAAGAAGACGTGACGACGGAGCGCGACGTGATCCTCGAGGAGCGCCGCTCCCGCGTCGACAACGATCCCGGCAGCATCCTGCAGGAGCAGATGATGGCGGCCCTTTACGAGAACCACCCTTACGGCGTCCCGATCATCGGCTGGGAGCAAGAGATCCGCAAACTGGACCGCGAGGACGCGCTCAGATTCTACAAGCGCTTCTACGCCCCCAACAATGCACTCCTCGTCGTCGCGGGCGACGTCGAGCCGGAGGAGGTACGGCAGCTAGCCGAGACCACTTTCGGCAAGGTGGCGCCGAATCCTTCGCTGAACGGCCGAGTGAGGCCGCAAGAGCCGGAGCACCAGGCCGCGGTCACGGTGAAACTCAAGGACCCGCGCGCTGGGCGGACGACGGTGCAGCGCTATTATCTGGCGCCGAGCTATGCCAATGCCGCGCCGGGCGAGGCCGAGGCGCTCGACCTCCTGATGCGCGTCGCGGCCACGGGCCCCGTGAGCAGGCTCTATAAGCGCTTGGTGATCGAGGCGAAAACGGCCGCCAGCGCGGGAGGCTGGTATTCCGACTCCGGTCTCGACACCGGCAGGGTCGCCTTCTATGCCATCGCCGCCGAGAGCGTCTCCCCCGAAAAGCTCGATCAGGCCATCGAAGGCGTGGTGACCGAGCTGCGGCGGGACGGCGTCAGTCAAGCAGAGCTGGACCGCGCGCGCAGCTCCTATCTCGCCGAGTTTGTCTATACCGCCGACAGCCAGTCGCGCATGGCGCGCCACTATGGCTGGCGGCTGGCCACGGGCATGAGCATCGAGGACGTGGAAGCCTGGCCCGACCGGCTGCGCAAGGTGACGGTCGAGGACATTCATGCGGTCGCGCAAAAATATCTGATAGACAAAAATTCTGTCATCGGCATCCTTGAGCCCACGCCCGAATATACGGGCAGCATCGATAAGCCCGAGGCTCATGCGCCAAATCCCGGCAAGTCCTAGAGCCGATGATGGGAGGATCATCCTCGCGCCTGAGCACTCTGTTGCGGCATGTCTCGGGGATTTGCGCAGCCACCACATGTCTCCTTGCCTTAACTGCTGCAACCCCCTCTGAGGCCATGAACATCCAGCGCGTTACCAGCCCCGGCGGCATCGAGGCGTGGCTCGTCGAGAGCCATGCCAATCCCTTGATCGCCATGCGCTTCGGCTTCCGGGGCGGCGCCGCGCAAGACCCCGCCGGCAAAGAAGGCCTCGCTTATTTCGTGTCCGGCATGATGGACGAGGGCGCGGGCGATCTCGATTCCGTGGCCTACCAGGAGCAGCTCCAGACGCTTGCGACGCGCATCGACTTTGACGCCGGCCGTGACGTCATGCTTGGCACCGTGCAGACGCTGACCGAGAACAGGGACGCCGCTTTCAACCTGTTGCGCCTGGCGCTGACCGCGCCGCGCTTCGATGTCGACGCCACCGAGCGGGTGCGGGCGCAGATCCTCGCCGGGCTGATCTTCGATGAGAACGATCCCGAGACGGTGGCCTCGCTCGCCTGGGATCGTCTCGCCTTCGAAGGTCATCCTTATGGCCGGCCGATCAAAGGCACCACCAAGGCGATCACCGACATCACCCCCGCCGACCTCAATAACTACGTGAAGCGCATCCTTGGTCGCGACAAGTTGCTCATCTCCGTGGTGGGCGACATCGACGCCAAAACGCTCGGGGCTCTGCTCGACCACGTGTTCGGGAGCTTGCCTGAGAAGTCGTCCTTGACTCCGGTCGCGGATGCGAACCCGCCGCTCGGGCCGACCCGCGAAGTCATCACGATGGACGTGCCACAATCTGTGGCGCAGTTCGGACATCGCGGCTTCCAGCGCAAGGACGCGGACTTCATGGGCGCCTATGTCCTCAATTACATCATTGGCGGCGGCGGCTTCTCCTCGCGGCTGATGGAGGAGGTGCGCGAGAAGCGCGGGCTCGCCTATTCGGTCTATTCCAACCTCTATCCCTACGAGCATGGGGCGGTGTTCGTGGGCAATGTAGCCACCAAGAACGAAGAGGTTGGGCGGTCCTTGCGCGTGATCGAGGACGAGCTCAGGCGCCTGGCCGAGCGGGGCCCGAGCGCGGAGGAACTCGACGCCGCCAAGAGCTATCTCACCGGCGCCTACGCGCTCCGCTTCGAATTGAGCAGCTCCATTGCCAACCAGCTCCTCTGGATGCAGATCGAGGATCTGGGCATCGACTATGTCGACCAGCGCAACGCCGCGATCGAGGCGGTGAGCCTGGACGATATCCGCCGCGTCGCCAAACGCCTGATCGAGGCCGACCGACTGATCACCACCATCGTCGGCAAGCCGGTGGAGCACAAAGCCAACGCTCCGGGTTAAGGGGGGCGCGCTCCAGCGCAGGGAAGGGTGAAACCCGGAATGCCGTTGTCGCAATCCGTCGCAGGCTGTCTTGAGGTCTCTATTGGCGGCGCGGGCCTCAGCCAAGCGGCTCTCGACCGCTATCTCGCGCGTCTTGCGCCGCGCATCGGTTCGTTGCGCGAGGCCTATGCGCAAGACAAGTTGCCGCTGTTGCGCGTGCCGGAACGTCGTGACGATATCGCTCCCGCCCGCGTCGCACTCGGCCGGCTCGCTCAAGGCGCCTCGACGTTCGTCTTTTTTGGCACTGGCGGCTCGAGCCTCGGCGGCCAGACGCTCGCGCAATTGGGCGGCTGGGACATCCCCGGCAACAACGGCAATGGCGAGGGAATGCGTCCGCGCACGCGCTTCTACGACAATCTCGACCCTCGCACCCTCGATCGCGCGCTTACTGGCCTCGACCTTGCTTCGACCCGCTTTATAGTCACCTCCAAATCGGGCAACACCCCCGAAACGCTGGTGCAGGCCATGGCCGCCCTCGACGCCGCCCGCGCGGCGGGACTTTCGGCGCGCATCCCCGATCTATTTCTGGCCGTGACCGAGTCCAAGGCCCAAGGCAAGACCAACGGCCTACGCGACTTGTGCGAGGCCTTCGTCATCCCCACGCTTCCTCACGATCCGGGAATCGGGGGGCGCTACGCCGTGCTCACCAATGTCGGCCTGCTGCCCGCGCTCGCCCGCGGGCTCGACGTGGAGGCGTTGCGGGAAGGCGCGCAAACCGTGATCACCGCGCTGCTCGAAGCCAAGCACCCGGCCGACTTTGCGCCGGCGGTCGGCGCCGCGGTCGCCATCGGTCTTGCCAAGGAGCGTGGTGTCCGCGCCAGCGTCATGCTCCCCTACAGCGACCGCCTCGCGCACTTTGCCGCCTGGTACGTGCAACTCTGGAGCGAGAGCCTCGGCAAGCAGGGCGAAGGGACAACCCCGGTCGCAGCGCTCGGCCCGGTCGACCAGCATAGTCAGCTGCAGCTTTATCTCGACGGCGCGCCCCAGCACCTGATCACCGTGGTGCGCACGGACTGCGCCGGGGCAGGCCCCCGCGTTGCTTCCGATCTCGCCGCCCTGGCAAGCGCCAGCGAGCTCGCCGGCCGGACGGCAGGCGACTTGGTGGCGGCCCAGCAACGCGCCATTCCCGATACCCTGCTCGCGGCCGGGCGCCCCGTGCGCACGATCGACCTCGGCCGGCTTGACGAGCGCGCCCTGGGTGCTCTGATGATGCACTTTATGTTGGAGACGATTCTCGCAGGCGCCCTCTTGGGCGTCGACCCGTTCGACCAGCCTGCCGTAGAATCGGGTAAGCTGCTCACCCGCCAGTATCTTGCCGGCGCGGCGAGAGAGGAACGCGATGGCCATCCGCCAGCTGCCGCCGACGCTGATCAACCGCATCGCCGCGGGTGAGGTCGTCGAGCGCCCCGCCAGCGTCGTCAAGGAGCTGATCGAGAACGCCATCGATGCCGGCGCGCGCCGCATCGATGTAATAGCGAGCGGTGGGGGCTTGGGCCTGGTCCGCGTCACCGACGACGGCTGCGGCATGGCACCCGAGGATCTGTCCCTCGCGGTGGAGCGGCACGCTACCTCCAAGCTCGGCGGCGACGATCTCACTCATATCGTCACGCTTGGTTTTCGCGGCGAGGCGCTGCCTTCGATCGGCGCCGTGGCGAGGCTCACCATCGAAAGCACCCTGCACGGCTCGCAGCAGGCGTATGCCATCTCCGTCGACGGCGGACGCAAGGGCGCGCTCAAGCCCGCGCCGCGTAGCCAAGGCACGAGCGTGGAGGTGCGCGACCTGTTTTATGCGACGCCGGCGCGGCTCAAATTCATGAAGTCCGAACGCGCCGAGATGGCGGCTATTACCGATGTGGTTAAACGTTTGGCTCTTGCCCAGCCAGGGATTGCCTTTAGCCTGACCATGGGGGAGCGCACCGGCTTGCGGCTTCCCGCTTGCGCAGGTGGCCTGCTCGACGATGCACTCTTCCGTCTCGGGCGCATTCTCGGCGAGGACTTCGTGCAGGACGCATTGCCGGTGCGCGCCGCACGCGGGGCACTTGCCGTGGAAGGTTTCGCCGGCCTGCCGACGCTGCACCGGCCTAATGCCTTGCAGCAATATCTCATCGTCAATGGGCGCCCCGTGCGCGACCGGTTGCTGGCGTCGGCCGTACGCGCGGCTTATGGCGATCTCGTGCCGAAAGGGCGGCAGCCGATGCTGGTTCTGTTCCTTAATTTGCCGTCCGACGAGGTGGACGTGAACGTGCACCCCGCCAAGGCGGAGCTTCGATTCCGCGATCCAAATCTTGTCCGCGCCTTGGTTGTGACCGCGCTACAGGAGGCGCTCGGCGGCGCCGGTCACCGCGCCACGGCTTCGCTGTCGCAATCGGCGCTCCAGCGCATGGTGCGCCCCGGGCAGGGCGGCACGCATCCGCAGGCCTGGAAGCGCGCACCCTATGGCTTTGCCCAGGAGAGCCAGGCGCCCCTCGGGGAGCTTGCCGCGCCGAGCGGCGATACGCGGGGAGCGTCGCGCCAAGACGAGCCTGGCATGGGCTATCCGCTCGGTGCCGCGCGGGCGCAGCTCAACGATACCTTCATCATCGCCGAGACAGGCGATGCATTGCTCATCATCGACCAGCATGCAGCGCATGAGCGCCTCGTCTATGAGCGGCTGAAGCGGGCCTTCGGAAATGGCGGCATTGCGCGGCAGCTGCTGCTCATCCCCGAGGTCGTCGAGCTCGACGGCGAAGGTGCCGAGCGCTTGGCCGCGGCGGCGCAGGAGCTGGAGCGGCTCGGCCTCGTGGTCGAGCCCTTTGGCGCCTCCGCGGTTGTGGTGCGCGAGGTGCCCTCCCTGCTGGGCCAGGGCAATATCAAGGGTCTGTTGCGCGACCTCGCCGACGAGCTTTCGGACGGCGAAGGCAGCCTCGTCGTGGCGGAACGGCTCGACCACGTGCTCGCCACCATGGCCTGCCACGGCAGTGTGCGCGGGGGTCGCCGGCTCAATCCGGAGGAGATGAACGCACTCCTGCGCGACATGGAGGAGACGCCCTTCTCCGGCCAGTGCAATCACGGCCGGCCCACTTACGTCGAGCTCAAGCTCGCCGACATCGAGAAGCTGTTTGAGCGCCGCTAGGTTATTTTAAGTTCTGCAGCGCCGCGCCCTGCAGAAAGGCGCTGTCGGCGGTTGCCGCGTCGCCCGTGGCATCGCCGAGGCTCATATGCGCGATCTGGATCAGGTGGCCGCTCTCCGTCTTGAGCAGGGTGTAGTGGATCTCGACCGACTGATCGCCCGTACGGCAGCTGGTGAACAGGCGCCGCACCGTCACGGCATCGGCCGGCTCGCTCTGCTTCTTGCCGGAGGCAAAGTCGCCCTTGCAGCTCTTCGCGTCGTCCGCCATCACGACCGTCGCGGCCTCGTCGAGATCGACCGAGCCCATGTCCTTGTAGCCGGCAAGCGCGCCGATGATGCCGTTTGCATAGGTCCATACCACGTCGAAATTGGGCATCGGGTTCTGGGCCGGGTCGATCAGCGTGTAGTTGGCGATGCCGGCGCTCGTGAGCAGGTGCGAGGTGAATAGAGCCGCCTCGCTGCCGGTGAAAAGTCTATGCGTGGTATCAGACGGCTGTTTGGCCTCGAGCGCGGCGAAGGCGGAGTTGCCCTCTTTCGCCTTCTCGGCTTCCAACTCGTCGCTGACGCAAGCCGCAAGCAGGGCGATGGCATTACGCGTCCCGCTCAAGCGGAAGCTGAACTTGCCCGCTTGCGTGTCCACAGTCAGCAGCTCGCCATGCCGCATGGCGTCGACGACCGGCCCTGAATTTTCGAGCGGAATGAGGATGCCATGCGCATCCACCACCTTGGCCTCGGCGGGGATCGGGGCGCGCTTATCGATCGCGAGCGTCACCTCCTCGGAGGTCCCGACCGCCAGACCCCAGGTGTCGTCCACCAGGACCAGGCCCCACTCGAAGTTCCGGCTGATGATGAAAGCAAGAGTGATGCCGCTCTCATCGGCGGCGGTCATGGTGCAGTCGCTGAACTTGCCGGTTTCGTCGGTGCTGGCTTGGCCTTCCCATTCACCCGACTGGAACGCGTTGGCCGGCAACGTGGCTACGATGGCGAGCCCGAGCGCCAGTACGAGCCGCAAGCCTGTTCCGACCGACATGGTCTTCTCCGAGCCTGCCGCCATTAGAGCACGGCCGGGACAAGCCTCCTAGCAGTCCTTGCCCGAATGGTTGAAATCGGCGTTATGCGGCCCTGCCGATGATGATCTGCGTGTCGCCATAGGCGCGCGCGTCGAGGAATTGCAAGGGAGAGGGGAGGATGATGTCCTGATCGGCGCGCTCCTCCAGCACAGAGATGGCGCCGGGTGCGAGCCATCCCCCTTCCACCGCTGCGGCGAGCGCCCTTATCCCCAGGCCCTGGCCGTAAGGCGGATCGCAGAAGACGAGATCGAAGGGGAGTGTGCCCGCTGGCCCGAGCTTGGTTGCATCGCGGCGCCAGATCTTGGTGACACCGGTCAGGCCCAGCGCCTCCACATTGCGGCGGATGGCGCCGCGCGCCGCGGCCGCTTCCTCGATGAACACCGCAAAGCGCGCGCCGCGCGACAACGCCTCGAGCCCGAGTGCGCCCGAGCCCGCGAACAGGTCGAGCACCCGGGCCCCCTCGAAGTCCACGCGCGGCGCCCCGTGGCCCAGCACGTTGAACAGCGCCTGACGCACCCGGTCGCTGGTCGGCCGCGTGACGAGCCCCTTCGGCGCCTCGATGCGCGCGCCCCTGAACCTGCCCGCTACGATGCGCATGGAAGGATTGGGTTGACCCTCATCGCTTGCGCGCGGCCCGCCGGAGCTGATTTTCGCTGCGCAGTCCGAGCGTTTCGGTAAGCTTGGTCCCCAGCTGGTCCGCGAGCACGCGGGTTTTCACCTCGCTCACCGCCCCGGGCGCCAAGTCGCCCAGCGCGAATGGGCCGAAGGAGATGCGGATCAGCCGATTGACGGTGAGCCCCAAATGCTCGGCGAGCCGCTTCACCTCGCGGTTCTTGCCTTCGCGCAAGCCGAGCATGAGCCACACATTGCTGCCTTGCTTGCGGTCGATGCGCGCTTCCACCGGGCCGTAATGCACGCCATCGATGGTGACCCCGTCGCGCAAAGCGTCGAGCTGCTCTTGGGTGACCCTGCCATGGGCGCGCACGCGGTAGCGCCGCAGCCAGCCCGTGCTCGGCAGCTCGAGATGCCGGGCGAGCTCGCCGTCGGTAGTAAGCAGCAACAGGCCCTCGGTGCCGATGTCGAGCCGTCCCACCGAGACGACGCGCGGCAGCTCGGCCGGCAGCGCCTCGAACACGGTCTTCCGCCCTTGCGGGTCCTTGTGGCTGGTGAGGAGCCCCTTCGGCTTGTGATAGCGCCAGAGCCGCGGGCTTCCCGTCTCCGGCAGCGGCTTGCCGTCGACGATGACGCGGTCGCTCGCGCCCACCACATGAGCGGGCGTGGTGAGCACCTTGCCGTTCACCGTCACCCGCCCCTGTTCGATCCAGACTTCCGCGTCGCGGCGGGAGCAGAGCCCCGCATGCGCAATGGCCTTGGCGATGCGCATGGGCTCGCCGACCTTTGTCTGAGCCTCGGGCTTGGCCTTCCGCTCCCCTTGACCCCTCCCGCTCTTTGCGACCACTTTGCCCCCCATGACGGCTGAGAAACTTGCAGATGTGACGAGCGCACGCAAGGCACCGAGCCCCATGGACCTTGCTTTGATGGAGGCTGAGGCTGCCCGCGACGCGGGCGAAGTGCCCATCGGCGCCGTGGTGGTGAGCGCGTCGGGCGAGGTGCTCGGCCGCGCCGGCAACCGCACGCTTCAGCACCGCGATCCCACGGCGCATGCCGAACTGCTCGCCATTCGCGCGGCCTGTGCCGAGCTCGGCAGCGAGCGGCTCGTGGACTGCGACCTCTATGTCACGCTCGAGCCTTGCGCCATGTGCGCCGCCGCCATCTCCTTCGCCCGCATCCGCCGCCTCTATTTTGGCGCTACCGACGCCAAGGGGGGAGCAGTCGAGCATGGACCGCGCTTCTTCACGCAATCGACCTGCCATCACGCGCCCGAGGTCTATGCCGGCATCGGCGAGACCCAATGCGCGGCGCTGCTCAAGCAATTCTTCGCGGAGCGGCGCTGAAGCGGGAGGCGATGGCGCTAATTATTATCTCTAACCTGAGGCGTCCAATAGCGCATGCTCGGCGGCCAATTTGTTTCCGGAAACTGTCGCTGCAGCGCCTGGATTTCGTAGTTGCCCCGCGCATAGGGCATGAAGCCGAAATAGACGCTCGTACCGCCCGGGCGCCCAGGATTGTAGTAGTAGGGATAGACTGGAGGATAATGGCGTCGATAGAAGCGCACAGGTTCCACTGAGGCGGCATGGACGCCAAGTGCCGCTGTAAAAGCAGGCGCTGCGCTTGCCGGCGCGAGCCCCGGGACCAGCCAAAGGCCGAGGGCGATTGCGGCCATCCCGGCAAGGACGGGTGCCATTTTCTTCGAGCGTGACAGTGAGTGCGCCATAGGGTTCCTCCGGCTGGAAGGGTTGAAGTGAACGTAGTCATGGACGGCTTCTGCCGCAATGACCTCCCGCGTGTGGTCCGATCTAAATGCGTCAAAGCATGCCCCTTCGTTTCCGCGACGCGTGGCGCGCCCCGGGGTTTGCTGTTTTTCCCCCTATGGCGCGCCGAGGCGTGACAATGACCGCAGACGATTGAGGAGGCGTGTAGCCAGAAAGTTAATGATGGGTTGCTCGATTCATCTTGCTTGGTTCATCTTGTCCTTGGGGGTCACGGCGCGCCAGCCGATGTCGCGGCGGCAGAACCCCTCGGGCCAATCGATTTTGTCCACCGCGGCATAGGCGAGCCGTCGCGCTTCGGCGATGGTGTTACCCCGCGAGGTAACCCCAAGCACGCGGCCTCCGTCGGCGAGGATGCGCGTGCCTTCCGCCCGCGTTCCGGCATGGAAAATCTGAACCTCGGGATCGGCCTCAGCCGCAGCGAGCCCTTTGATCTCCGAGCCTTTGGCATAGGTGCCGGGATAGCCGCGCGCCGCCATGACCACGCACAGCGCCGGATCGTCGCTCCAGTCGAGCACCACGCCGTGCAAATTGCCGTCGGCTGTGGCTATCAGCGCCGGCAGCAGGTCCGATTTCAGGCGCAGCATCAGCACCTGGCATTCGGGATCGCCGAAGCGCACATTGTATTCGATCAGCTTGGGCGCCCCGTCTTTCACCATGAGGCCGGCATAGAGGACGCCCTTGAAAGGCGTGCCGGCGCCCCGCAGGGCGCGCATGGTGGGCTCGATGATTTCGGCCATGACGCGCGCGCCAACCCCCGGCGTCATGACCGGCGCCGGCGAATAGGCGCCCATGCCGCCGGTATTGGGTCCCTGGTCCCCGTCGAAGGCGCGCTTATGGTCTTCCGCCGTGGCGAGCGGCAGCGCGGTCGTCCCGTCCACCAGCGCGAAGAAGCTCGCCTCCTCGCCGTCGAGGAATTCCTCGATCACCACATCGGCCCCGGCGCTACCGTGGGCGCCGGCGAAGCACGCAAAGATCGCACCCTGCGCCGCCGGCAGCGTCTGTGCGATGGTCACGCCCTTGCCGGCGGCGAGCCCGTCGGCCTTGATCACCATCGGAAGCGGCTGCGCTGTCGCATAGGCCAAGGCGGCCTCGGCGTTGTCGAAACGCGCGTAAGCGGCGGTGGGGATGCCGTGCGCCGCGCACAGATCCTTGGTGAAGCCCTTGGAGCCTTCGAGCCGTGCCGCAGCTTTGGACGGCCCGAACACCCGGAGCCCAAGCCGCTCCAGATCGTCGGCGATGCCCGCTACGAGCGGACCTTCGGGCCCCACCACGACGAGGTCGATGCGTTTGTCCGCGCAGAAGCGCCCGACGGCCGCATGGTCGTCAAGGGGAAGCGCCACGCATTGGGCTATAGTCCCGATGCCGGCGTTCCCCGGCCCGCAATAAAGCGTCTCCAGCAGCGGGCTTTGCCTAAGCTTCCAGGCGAGCGCATGCTCGCGGCCGCCTGAGCCCAACAACAGCACGTTCACCAGCGCCAAGCTCCGCTTGTCGGTCACGCGCCCGGCTTGCTATTGATCGGGCGCCGTGCGCTCGATAGCACGCCCGCGACCAGAAACGAAACGACGCTCGCCCGATGACTAGGTTGATGACTGACCGCGCCACGACCACGACCACGACCACGAACCTCGTGGAATATACCGTCTCCGAGCTCGCCACCGCCATCAAGCAGACGGTTGAGGGCGCGTTCGGGCTGGTGCGCCTGCGCGGCGAGATCTCGGGCTTCAAGGGTCCGCACGCCTCGGGCCACTGCTATTTCGTGCTCAAGGACGAGAAGTCGAGCATCGAGGCGGTGATCTGGCGCAGCGCCTATGCGCGGTTCAAATTCAAGCCGGAGCAGGGGCTCGAGGTGATCGCCTCGGGCCGCATCACCACCTATCCCGACAAATCGAAATACCAGATCGTCATCGAGCAGCTCGAACCCGCGGGCGCCGGCGCTCTCATGGCGCTCTTGGAGGAGCGCAAGAAGCGGCTCGCCGCCGAGGGCCTGTTTGCTCCTGAGCGCAAGCAGCCGCTCCCCTTCCTGCCGCGCGTGGTGGGCGTCGTCACCTCGCCGACCGGCGCGGTGATCCGCGATATCTTGCATCGCCTCGCCGACCGCTTCCCCTGTCATGTGCTCGTATGGCCGGTGCGCGTGCAAGGGGAGACATGCGCCATCGAGGTCGCCACGGCCATCGACGGCTTCAATGCGCTACTCGCGGGCGGCCGAGTGCCGCGCCCCGATCTTCTCATCGTGGCCCGCGGCGGTGGCAGCCTCGAGGACCTATGGGGTTTCAATGACGAGCTCGTCGCCCGCGCGGTCGCCGCGAACACGATCCCGCTCATCTCCGCCGTCGGCCATGAGACGGACTGGACCATCATCGACCTTGTCGCCGACTTTCGCGCGCCGACGCCCACGGCTGCGGCCGAGCGCGCCGTGCCCGTGCGCGCCGAGCTGCACGTCACGGTGCGGAGCCATGGCCTCCGGGTGGCAACATCCCTTCGCCGCCAACTGGAGGCGCAGCGAAGCCGCTTCCTCGCCGCGTGCCGCGGGTTGCCGCGCACCTCGGCGATCCTTGCGCTCCCCCGCCAACGCCTCGACGGAACCGGCGCAAGACTCGGGCGCGCGCTGCTCGCCAATGCTCGCGAGCACCGTACGGCGTTTGCGCGTGGGGCAGGGCGGCTCCGGCCGCATCTCCTTGCCCGCACCACGCGGGCGGGCCGCGACCGGCTCATTCGCCTCGATCGCTCGCGGGAGCGGGCCATCGCTGCGAGCGTAGGCCTCGCCAAGAACCGGCTCGAGGCACAGGCGAAGCTGCTCGCTTCCTTCGGCTATCAGAACGTGCTCGCCCGCGGCTTCACTTTGGTGCGCGGCGCCGACGGGCGCATGCTGCGTCGCGCGGTGGAGGTGACGTCGGGCGCCGCGCTCCATATCGAGTTTGCCGACGGTCTCGTCGCGGCCCGCGCCGAAGAGGACGCACGCGAGCAACCACGCAAGAAGCCGTCGCGCGGTCCGGGTGGCACCCAGGGCTCGCTGCTTTAGAGTGGACTGGCCACGAGCCGCCGCCACCGCTATTGTGCGAGCTCAAATTTCAAGACACGGTGAGTCGCTCGCGCTGTGATGAATCGATTCGAACGCAATCTCGGCTTCAAGGGCGAGGCCAAGATCAGATATCTCGACGGCGAGCTCCAGGTGATTACGCCGGGCGAGTTCGTGCGCTGCGCCGTCACCAGCCGCGCCATCCCTCTTGATGAGCTGCGCTATTGGAGCGTCGAGCTGCAAGAGCCGTATGTGGATGCGGCGGCGTCGCTCAAGCGCTATCGCGAGACCCACCCCACGCCGGCTTAGCTCAGCCGCTTGTCCTCCGCATAGCGGCTTCCACCAGCGCCTTCAGCCGCGCCTGATCGTCGTCGGCGAAGGTGATGGCGATGGGCAACGGCCGCGAGCGGAATTTGAGGTCGCCCAAAGCCGTGGCGCGATCCTCGGGCAGCCGCACCCAATCCTTCTCGGTGGTGACGAGCATGGCGCTCCGTTCGTTCGCGGCCTGGAGCAGCGCGCGTGCGTCCTTCTCGGTGAAGCGATGGTGATCGGGGAAGGAGCGGCGATCGATCAGCCGCGCGCCGTGGCTCTGTAGCGTTGCGTAGAATTTCTGCGGCCGCGCGATACCGGCAAAGCCGATCACCGGCAGCACGCCGAGCCAGCGGGGATCGCCCTGCGGCACGATGCTCGCCTTGAATACGGGCTTGCCGTGGCTGCTGAAGGCGTCCACCAGCGCCGCGGCCTTGCCGCCGTCGCCGACCACGATCAGCGCATCGGCCCGCGCAAGCTGCCCATCGAGCGGCGCGCGCAATGGGCCTGCCGGCATGATGAGCCCATTGCCGAGCCCAAGCGCGGCATCCACCACGATCAGCGAGAGGTCCTTGCTGAGACCCGGGTTTTGGAACCCGTCATCCATGACGATGACGCCGGCCTCAAGCGTCTCGATCAAGCGCGCGCCCGCGGCGCGGTCCGCCGCCACCACGGTCGGCGCCGTGCGGGCGAGCAGCAAAGGCTCATCGCCCACCGCCTCCGCGCTGTCGCTCACCAGAACCGGGCCTTGCGTCTTTCCGCCATAACCGCGGGTCAAGAAAGTGGGGCGGTGTCCAAGGCCCTTCAACAACTCCGCGACGGCGATGGCGGTCGGCGTCTTGCCGCCGCCGCCAGCGGTGAAATTGCCGAGGCAGATCACCGGCAGGCTCGACCGATAGGGGGGCACGCGCGCGGCGCGCGCTTCGGCGACCCGCGCATAGAGGCGGCTTAAGGGCACGAGCGCAGCGGCGAGCGGGCCTCTCTCCCGGTACCACCAGAAAGGCGCTTCAAGACGCATGCTTGAGCGAGGGTTTGGACGGGAGGAAGCGCTCCAGCGCCAGGATGGTGCGCGGCAACGCGCCCCCCATGGCTGCGATAGCGCGCTCGGCATTGGCCATCATCGCGTCCCGCGCTGCCGTGTTGGCAAGCAGGAACAGCGCCCCCTCGGCGAGGCTTGCCGCGTCGGTCACCTGCCGGCAGCCCTCGGCCTGTAACAACTCCTCATACGCATCGCGGAAATTCCGCCAATGGGGTCCGGTGAGCACCGCGGCACCGAGCTTGATCGCCTCCACCGGGTTCTGGCCCCCATGCGGCACGAGCGAGCCGCCGATAAAGGCAACCGGCACCAGCGTATAGAACAGGCCAAGCTCGCCGATGGTGTCGGCGATATAGATGTCAGCATCGGCATCGGGCACTTGCCCCAGCGATCGGAGCGCCACCTTGAGGTTGGCGCCCGAGAGCAGCTTGGCGATCACCGATCCCCGCTCGGGGTGACGGGGCACGATGATCGTGAGGAGGTTGGGCCGGATTTTCCGCATGATGAGGTGGGCTACAGCCACCATGTCGTCCTCGCCCGCATGGGTGCTGGCGGCAAGCCACACGCTACGGCCCGCAAGCGCCGCGGCGAGTTTTTCCTTGCCGCCCGTATCGGAGGGCGGTGGCGGGGCATCGGCTTTGAGATTACCTATCCCTTGTGCTTCCGCGGCGCCGAGCTCGGCGAAGCGCTGGGCGAGGCTCTCATTCTGGGCGAGCACGAGGTTGAAGGCCGAGAATAGCGGGCGGCTGAAGCCAGGGCGCTTCCGCCATTTGCGGAACGAGGATTGGGAGATACGCCCGTTGATCAGCACGAGGGGAACCTCGCGCGCTTTCGTCTCCAGCACGAGGTTGGGCCAGATCTCCGACTCCACGAGCACGGCGAGGTCGGGACGCCAATGGGAGAGGAAGCGCTTCACATAGGCCTGGTGGTCGAGCGGGATGTATTGGTGCAATGCGCCCTTGGGCAGCCTCGCGCGCGCGAGCTTAGCGGAGGTCACAGTACCGGTGGTGAGCAGCACAGCCACGTTCGGGTGCTCGCGCGCGATGGAATCGATGACCGGTAGCACGGCATTGGCCTCGCCCACACTTGCGGCATGGAACCAGGCGAGGAAGCCCGGCGGGCGAGGCAGGCTCGCCTCGCCGTAGCGTTCCGGACGCCGCTCGGTCTCCTCCTTGCCATGACGGGTGCGCCAGGCGAGCATCAGTGGCGCGAAGGGCGCAGCGAGCCTGGTGACCGCGCGGTAGGCCGCAAGCATGAAGCTCGGCTGCGGCGGGACAATTTGGGGGACTTGCGACAAGGGATCGGTGGCTCCAGCCAGAGCATAGGCGCGCGTGGTGATTTGCGCGAGCCGGCGCTCGATTGTCACGCGGGCTGTTTCAATCGCGTTCTCGTCGGCATCCGACGCCACGCTGATCGGATCGCCGACCACGATGGCGAGCGTCGAGAAGGGCAGATTGATGGTGAACGCACTCCATGACTTAAGTGCGATGAAGCGGCTCGTGGCCATGGCGCAAGGCACCACCGGCCGCCCCGAAAGCTGCGCCAGCGTGGCGATGCCCATACCCGCATGGCGTGCCGGGCCCGGCGGAATATCCGCGGTCATGGCTACGGTGGCGCCATCCTTGAGCGCCCGCACCGCCTCGCGCAGCGCCGTGGCGCCGCCTCGATCCCTGCGCCGCATGCCGGCGCCCGCGCCCCGGATCAGCCGCATGTGAAAGCGTTTCAAGACCGCGCCGATGATTTCCGCATCCCCATGCCGGGCAACCATGACGGCGACGTCCGCCGGCCGATCGGGCTTGATCTCAGGCAGCATGAGGAACTGGCCGTGCCACATGGCGAAGATCTGCGGATGCTGCGCGAAGAGCTTTGCGTCTATGTCGAGAGGATCGAACTTGGTACGCGAGGTGGCGTAGACGAGCCGGATATAGGCGGCGGCGATCGCGCTGCCGACCGCGACGACCGGCGGGGAGGAGAACAGCCGATTCCCCATGCTGCGGGCCAGAGCCTATTTGCCAGCCATGGCGACAGCCTCGGCCCTTCCCTCCTCGGCCTCCGAGACGGGGAAAGCTCCGGTGATGCCGAGCTGGGTCCGATGCAGCCGCGCATAGAGCCCGCCCTTGGCGACGAGCTCGTCGTGCCGTCCGGCCTCGACGATCCGGCCCTGGTCGAGCACGCAGATGAGGTCGGCCTTCTTCACGGTGGAGAGGCGGTGGGCGATCGTCAGCACGGTGCGCCCGCGCATTAACTCTTCCAGCGCCTTCTGCACCTTGGCCTCCGCCTCGCTGTCGAGCGAGCTCGTCGGCTCGTCGAGCAGGAGGATGGGTGCATCCTTGTAGATAGCCCGCGCGATGGCGATGCGCTGGCGCTCGCCGCCCGAGAGCAGGCCGCCCGCTTCTCCCACCCGCGTGTCATAGCCCTTGGGCAGCGTCATGATGAAGTCGTGCGCCGCCGCGGCCTTGGCGGCGGCGATGACGCTGGCTTCGTCCATGGGCTTGGCGCCATAGGCGATATTGGCCCGGATGGTGTCGTCGAACAGCACCGGGTCTTGCGTTACGAGCGCGATCGAGTCGCGCAAGGAAGCGATGGTGACCCGGGCGATGTCCTGGCCGTCGATCATGACTTTACCGAGGTCGGGATCGAAGAAGCGGAGCGCGAGATTGACGAGCGTGCTCTTGCCCGCGCCTGACGGTCCGACCAGCGCCACGGTGCGGCCGGGCGGCACGGCGAAGCTCACCCCCTTGAGCACGGGGCTCTCTGGCCCATAGGCGAAGGAGATGTTGTCGAACTCGACCTCACCCCGCTTGAGCTCGAGCGGCTTGGCATCCGGGGCCTCGACCAGGCGCGCCTGCAGATCGACGATCCCCAACACGCGGCTCGCCGCCGCCACGCCCTCCTGCAACTGGGTCTGCAACGTGGCCGCGCTCTTCAAGGGCGCGTAGAGCAGCAGCGCCGAGGTCATAAAGCCCATGAAATGCCCTAGCGTAAGATCACCGCGCACGCCCTTGGTGCCGGCGAAGAAGATGGCGAGCGCAAAGCCGAGCCCGGTCAGAAGCTCGATCGACGGACTTGACAGCGCCCGCGCACGCGTGCCGCGCATGGTGAATTCGAGCGCCCGGTTGATCGTGCTCGCCGCGCGCTCCGTCTCCTTGTCTTCCTGCCGGTAAGCGCGCACCACGCGCATGCCGCGCAAGGTCTGGGTGATTAGCGCGGAGAGGTCCCCCGTCTCCTGCAGTGACTTGGTCGTCGACTTCCGCATCTTGCGGCGCTGGTTGCCGAGCAAAAACCAGGCGAAGGGCATGAAGACCAGGATCATCGCGGCGAAGCGCGCATCCATATAGAACATGGTGCCGATGAGGATGATGACCTTCAAATAGTTCTCGCCGAGCGTGACGAGCGAGCGGCTCGCGGTCGCCCGCAACAGGTTGGCGTCGTTGAGGAAGCCGGACAAGAGCCGCCCCGAATGCACCATCTGGATGTAGCTCAAATCCGCGCGGGCGAGCTTGGCGAACATGGCGATGCGGAGATCGGCGATGAATCGGTTGCCGAGGTAGGCGACGGTGACGTCGGCCACATATTCCGAAATCGCCTTGATGATCGTCACCACGACGATGCCGGCGGTGACCCAATAGATCATCGTCTGGTTCTTGGCGACGAATACGTCGTCGGCGGTTGTCTGGATGAGAAACGGGATGGCCCCCGTGGTGGCCGCAGTCAGGATCATGGCGAGGCTGGCGAGCAGGAGCAACCCAAGGCGGGGATGCAAATGCTCGCGCCAGATGCGCGAGAGGACCTCGCCCGTCGCATAATGGGCTTGCAGCTCGTCGGCGCCGCGCGTGATGCCGCTTGCATCGCTGAACAATTGATCTTTCAAGCGCTTCCCCGGGGTTTGTGGCGGTTTGGTGAAAGGGGTCGCCACGCCGTCCCCTTCTAGCATGTGAAACTTCGGAGCCTTAAGGCGAAAACGTTTGGCGGTTAGCTGGCCCCCCCGCCGCTCTCCGTTTCCGGGTCGAGCAGCCGGTGCAGATGCACGATGAAATAGCGCATATGGGCGTCATCGACATGGCGTTGGCTCGCGTCCCGCCACGCATCACAGGCTTGCGCGTAATTCGGGAAGATGCCGACGATATCGAGTGCCTTCAAATCGTTGAACTCGATCTTATCCAGCGTCGTGAGCTCGCCCCCGAAGACGAGATGCAAAAGCTGCCGCCCGCCGGTCTTTTTTTCAGTCTTAGCCCGCATGCTCGCCCCTTTCCCGCGCTTGAGCGCCACCTTCCCGCAATATGGCGTCAGAGGTCTACGCGGCTTGTGCGCTCGATCAAGACGGCGTGCAACTTGGGCGGGCTTGCGACCAGGCTCGGGTAGCGCGGGACGGCGCGATTATAGCGGAGCGCTTCGCCGCGATGATCGGTGATGGCGCCGCCGGCCTCCTCGACGATGAGGGCCGCCGCGGCGATGTCCCATTCGCACTTCGCCGACAGGGAAATGGTGGCGTCGGCCTTGCCCGAGGCCACGAGGGCGAGCCGGTAGGCGACAGAATTGACCCAGCTCGATTCAACCTCGGGCCAAGGCTCCTTCCAGATACGTTTCTTGAACAGGCCGCCGCTCGCGATCAGCCGCGCACCTTCGAGCCGGCTCTGGCCGCTGACATGAATGGGCGTCTCGTTGAGGAAGGCGCCATGCCCTCGCATCGCATGGAAGAACTCTCCGCGCGCCGGATTGAACACGACGCCGATCACCGGAACGCCGTCCTCGACGAGCGCGGCGGACACCGTCCATTCCGGCACGTGACGCAGGAACGCGTTGGTGCCGTCGATCGGATCCACCATCCACACCCGGCGCCGTTTGAGCCGCTCGCCGTCATCTGGGGTTTCCTCCGACAGCCACCCATAGTCCGGCCGCGCGGTGAGAAGCTCGCGCATGAGCAGGGCGTCCACGGCGAGATCGGCGGCGCTGACCTCGGACCCGTCCGTCTTCCGCTGCACCGCGATCTCTTTGCGGAACGAGCCAAGCGCGAGCACGCCCGCGTCTTTCACCGCATGCTTAAGCAATGCGTAATCCGCATCGAGCGAGGCAAGCGGGGCAGCATTGGCGGGCGAAACTGCGGTCATGGGCCTAGGCACGCTTTCTAAACCATGTGAACAAGAGGGCGGCGCACACCAGTCATTAACAACGTCCATTAAGCCGGTGGAAAAACCTCTGTGGCAAGATCGCGACAATCAAGGCTGTCTGAAGGCAGCGTCAAGGAAGCTAACAGCAAGGCGTTATCCGGGCCCCGGGGCTTCAAGCTCCGGGGCCTTTGCTTTTGGCGCTAGAACAGCCGGGCGAGCGTCGTGTCGAGCAGGATCGCGGCAAGCACGATCAAGCCGAAATCGCGGTTTGTGTGAAAGCGCCGCAGGCAATTTTCCGGATCGTCGATGTCGAGTGTCGCCACCTGCCAGACAAGCTGCGCGCCCGCGAGCAGCATGCCGAGCAGGAAGACGGTGCCGGCCTCCGCAAGGATTCCCGCAAGCGTGATCGCCCCCCAAGCTGCGCCATAGAGCAGCGCGAGCCAGACGCGCGTCGCGCGGCCAAATCTCAGCGCCGTCGACTTCAGTCCGATGAGATCGTCGTCCTCCCGGTCTTGGTGGGCGTAGATGGTGTCGTAGCCGATGGTCCAGCAAACGGCCCCCCCATAGAGAAGCATCGCCGGGAGCCCGAGGTGCCCATCGACAGCGGCGTAACCCATCAGCGCCCCCCAACTGAAGGCAAGACCAAGCACCGCCTGCGGCCAGTAGCTGAACCGCTTGACGAAGGGATAGAGCGCCACGATCGGCACCACCGCTAGGCCGAGCAAGATGGCAAAGCCATTCAGGCTGAGCAGGACGGCGAGGCCCACCAGGCAGAGCGCCAGCATGAAGGCTCTCGCCTGCGCGACGCTCACCTGGCCGCTCGGGAGCGGTCGCCCCTTCGTCCGCGCCACGCTTGCATCGATCTCACGGTCGATGATGTCGTTATAGGTGCAGCCGGCGCCGCGCATTGCCATCGCGCCGATGGCGAAGAGCAGGAGGAGCCAAGGAGCGGGATGGGCTGCCCCGCTGCTGCGCGTCGCGAGCCCCACCGCCCAGAAGCAAGGCAGAACGAGCAGCCAGGTCCCGATCGGCCGGTCCACGCGCGCAAGCCGCAAATAAGGCACCCACGCCTTGGGCGCGAAGCGGTCGACCCAATTCATGGCGCTCGCGTCGGCGACCGCACTCACTTTGCCTTCCTCAAACGAACGTGGCATGTCTTGGGCATCGCCCTCCATCAGACTATTTTCCTCATGCGGTCTAAGCTCCAAAGGCTGTTCGTCAAGGCCCCTTTGAGGGCGCGCGCGGAAGTCGAGCTTGCGGTCCCCCAGGCACACTACCTCCTGAACGTGCTGCGATTGAAGAGGGGTGACACGCTTCTCGTCTTCAATGGCAAAGACGGTGAATGGCAAGCAGAGCTGAAGACCGTCGGCCGCAAAGGGGCCGGCCTCGTGCTCGGCGCCCAGACCCGGGCCCAGACGGAGGGTCCCGACCTGCATTATCTATTCGCGCCGCCGAAGCGCGCCCGTCTCGACTATATGGCGCAAAAGGCCACCGAGCTGGGCGCGAGCCACCTCAGGCCGGTGATCACCCGCCGCACCGTGGCCGAGCGCATCAACACCGAGCGCCTGTTGGCCAATGCCATCGAGGCGGCCGAGCAATGCGGCATCCTGCACGTGCCGGAGGTGCAAGAGCCCGCCAAGCTCAGCCACGTGCTCGACGCGTGGGACCAGGAGCGCCTCCTGATTTTTGCCGACGAGCAGGCCGAGCCGACGCCGCCGCTCGCAGCATTGGGTGCCGCTGCCAAGCGCGCCGCGCGGCCGCTCGCGGTGCTGGTGGGGCCCGAGGGTGGCTTCGACGCCGAGGAGCGCGCTCTGCTTCTCACCAAGCCCTTCGTGCTTCCCATCTCCCTCGGACCTCGCGTGATGCGCGCCGACACGGCCGCAATTGCCGCTCTCGCCCTCGTGAACGCGGCGCTGGGCGACTGGCGGTAGGGCACCTGCTTGGTAAAGCATTCATGTGAAGGCTGCTCGCCTCGGCACTTGTCAGCAACGCGAAACGCGCGCCATAAAGGCCGCCCTTTGTGTATCCAGCCGCGCTCCGACACCCTGGGTCGCATTCGGTTAGAGTGAGCGGAGTTCCCCCATGTCAACACGCGTCGATGGGTCGAGAAGCCCCGTCATCGAGTCGCGGGACGAACTCGTCGCCTCTCTCGAGGCCGGGTCGAAACCGGCAAGCGATTGGCGCATCGGCACCGAGCACGAGAAGTTCGTGTTCGACAGGCGCGACAACACCCCGGTGCCTTACGCAGGAGAGCGCGGTATCGGCGCGCTGTTGCAGGGGCTCGCCGACCGGTTCGGCTGGGACCCGGTGCGCGAGGACGGCAACATCATCGCGCTCGGCAGCGCCGATTGTCCCAAAGGCGGCGTCATCAGCCTTGAGCCGGGCGGACAGTTTGAGCTCTCCGGTGCTCCGCTCAAGACGGTGCATGAGACCTATGAGGAGCTCCGTCAGCACCTCATCGAGGTCAAGGAGATCGGCGACGAGCTTGGGCTTGGCTTTCTCGGTCTTGGCTTCTCGCCGAAATGGACGCTTGCCGAGACGCCCGTCATGCCGAAGGAGCGCTACCGCATCATGGCGCGCTACATGCCGACGGTCGGACGCCGCGGGCTCGACATGATGTTCCGCACCTCGACGGTGCAGGTGAACCTCGATTTTGCCGATGAGACCGACATGGTGCGCAAGCTGCGCGTCGGACTCGCGCTGCAGCCGGTCGCCACTGCCCTCTTCGCCAATTCCCCATTCACGGAAGGGAAGCCCAACGGCTTTGAGTCCTACCGCGCCGATATCTGGCGCGACACCGATCCCGATCGCACGGGCCTCTTGCCGTTTGCTTTCGACCCCGGCATGGGCTTTGAGCGTTATGTGGACTACGCGCTCGATGTGCCCATGTATTTCGTCTATCGCGACCATCGCTATATCGACGTGGCCGGAGCCTCGTTCCGGGACCTTCTCGCAGGGCGGCTCGCCGCACTTCCCGGGGAGAAGCCGACGCTCCAGGATTGGGCCGACCATCTCACCACCCTCTTTCCCGACGTGCGGTTGAAGCAATTTCTGGAGATGCGCGGCGCCGACGCGGGCTCCTTCGTCAATCTTTGCGCACTGCCGGCGCTGTGGACCGGGTTGCTCTACGACAAGACGGCGCTTGCCGAAGCTTCGGCGCTCATCTCCGACTGGACGCTTCCCGAGCGGCAGGCCTTGCGCGACACCGTGCCGAGGCTTGCGCTCGCGACGCCGTTCCGCAGGGGCACCTTGCGCGATGTGGCCGGCGAGGTTTTGAGTATTGCCGAGGCGGGACTCAAGGCGCGCGCGCGCGCAGACCTGGAGGGCAATGACGAGCGCAAGCATCTTACGCCCTTGGCCGGGGCGGTCGATGCGGGGCGGACTCCGGCCGAAATCTTGCTCGGCGAATATGAGCGCGACTGGGCGGGCGACATCAACCGCGTGTTCGCCACCCACGCGCTGTAGAGGCTAGTGAAAAGGACACAATTGGAGACCATACCAATTAGAAGTCACCGTCTCGTCCGCTCAACCCTGCACGGATGAGACGCGAAGTCCGTCCCCTTTTCGACGGATGGAGTTGGCGGTGGAGGATTCTCTCTGCCCCCGATTTTTTTTGTGTTTCTCGAGAAGCTGCTATTTCAGGCCGGAGAGCGCCGCGCCAAAGCCTTGCAGGGAGATCGGGATGCCGATTCCGGCATCCGGCGTGTCAAAAATGATGAACATGGCGTTGGTGCCGTTCTTCATCTTCTGGATCACCTCATCCTGCAGCACGACCTCGGCGATGCAGCCGCGCTTGCCGCATTTGAGGAACGGCGCGTTGCCGACGTCCTGGTTGTCGATTTTCAAGCCGAGACCCGTGGGCAGCAGCACGCCGAGCGGCACCACCACCCGCAACAGCTTCTTGTCCTCGCCCACGGCCTTATAGAACACGACCGTGAGACCCACATTGGGTCGGTCCTCGGCGGTGACGCTTTGCACCAGCGCGCATTTCTCCTCCTTGGCCCCGGGGGGAGTCCGGCAGCTCACCTGCCACGCGCCATGGGTCTCTTTAACGATGCTGCCCGGTCCTGTTTCCGGGGTGCCGCTATCGGGGGAGGCGGTCTGCGCACCCGCATGGCTCGCAAGACCGAGCACCAACACGAGTGCCGTCCCAAGCGCGGCCGCCCGGCTGCCTCTCGATCCGCGGGGCTGGAGGTGAGGCGGTGCGGCCATTGGGCAGGAAATCCTCTCGCGCGCCGGCCTCTTAAGCGCGAATCACGGCAGCCAAGATTAGGTTGCAAGAAAAGCGCTGCAAAGCGGCGATGCGACACATGGAAAACCGCTCTTGCCGAGGAAAGGGGGCCAAATTTCGGCGCCCGCCACCGGACCAGCCGGCAAGCCCGGACAACGCATGGTCGCAAGCGTGCTTATGCCGCATGGGCCAAAATCAGGGGTGTTGCCAAGCTATGCCCTTTATGATTTGAACACGGGAAAATAACCTCATGGCCACGCTTGCGTCGTCGGCCCGGAGGCGACAACAAGCTTGGGGGCGGACGCCGATATCACGGGCATTCTTGCGCGCCGCCCTCGCCGCTGGCGAGGTGTGGGGGCGCCAGAAAATCCGCTCCCGCTACGAGGATCTGGACTCCTCGCCTCTCCCCGAGCAGAGATTGGGAGCCAGGGGGCAGAGACATGGCGCAGGCTCTTGGGAGTGATGGAATGGCAATTTTCGATCGACGCGTGATGGCCATGTTTGCGGGCGCCTGGGCGCTGCTCGGCAGCCCCGCTCATGCCGTGGAGGGCCAACCGGCGCCTTGGCAAATGGGCTTCCAAGAAGCCGCCACCCCGATCATGCATCAAATCACCGCCTTCCATACCTATGTTAACGTCATCATCGTCGCCATCGCCATCTTCGTCATGGCGCTCCTCGTCTTGGTGATGGTGCGCTTCAACGAGAAGAGCAATCCGCAGCCCTCCCGCACCTCCCACAATACCGTGCTCGAAATCGCCTGGACGGTCGTTCCCATCCTGATCCTGGTAGCCATTGCGATCCCGTCGTTCCGGCTGCTCTTCGCGCAGTATGATTTTCCCAAGGCCGATCTCACCATCACGGCGACCGGCAGTCAGTGGTATTGGACCTACGACTACCCCGACCAGGGCATCCACTTCGACTCGATCATCGTGCCTGAGACCGAGCTGAAGCCAGGCCAGCCTCGGCTGCTCACGGTCGACCATGAGGTGGTGGTCCCGGTGAACAAGAATGTCATCGTGCAGGTGAAGGCGAACGACGTGATCCACGACTGGGCCATGCCCTCCTTCGGCATCAAGCTCGACGCCGTCCCGGGCAGGCTGCAGAAGACCTGGTTCCGGGCTGAGAAGACGGGCACCTTCCACGGCCAATGCTCGGAGCTGTGCGGCCGCAACCATGCCTTCATGCCGATCGTCATACGCGTCGTCACCGACGAGGAGTTCGCCGACTGGCTCGCCAAGACCAAGCCCAAGCCCAGTGCCGCCCGCGAGGACACGGGCCAGGTGGCTTCGGCGCACGAATAGGGATCAGACTGTTCAATCACAAGACCGGTCACTCGCGACTTGGAAACGTAAGGAAGCGCAAAGATGGCAAGAGCCCAGGCAGAAGCTGCCCACCACGACGACCACCCGCGCGGCTGGCGCCGCTGGCTCTTTTCGACCAATCACAAGGACATCGGCACGATGTACCTCACCTTGGCGCTGGTGGGTGGGATCGTTGGGGGCCTGCTGTCCATGGGCATGCGCCTGGAGCTCATGCAGCCCGGCATGCAGATCTTCGGCAATCCTGAGGTGTTCAATGTCTTCGTCACCGGCCATGGTCTGATCATGGTGTTCTTCACGGTCATGCCGGCGACGATGGGCGGCTTCGGCAACTGGATGGTGCCGTTGATGATTGGCGCTCCGGACATGGCCTTCCCGCGCATGAACAACATCTCCTTCTGGCTACTGGTCGCCTCCTTCTCGCTGCTGATCACGTCTTTGTTCGTGCCTGGACCCCCCGGCACGAATGGCGTCGCCGGGGGCTGGACGATCTATGCGCCGCTCTCCACGAGCGGCACGCCCGGGCCGGCCATGGACTTTGCCATCCTGTCGCTGCACCTGGCGGGTGCCTCCTCGATCCTCGGCGCCATCAACTTCATCACCACCATCTTCAACATGCGCGCGCCGGGCATGACCCTGCATAAGATGCCGCTATTCGTTTGGTCAGTCCTGGTGACGGCCTTCTTGCTGCTGCTGTCGCTGCCGGTGCTTGCTGGCGGCATCACCATGCTCTTGACCGACCGCAATTTCGGCACGTCATTCTTCAATGCGTCCCATGGCGGCGACCCGCTGCTGTGGCAGCATCTGTTCTGGTTCTTCGGCCATCCCGAGGTGTACATCATGATCGTTCCGGGCTTTGGCATCGTGAGTCAGATCATCTCGACCTTCTCGAAGAAGCCCATATTCGGCTATCTCGGCATGGCCTACGCCATGGTCGCCATCGGCGTGATCGGCTTCGTGGTGTGGGCTCACCATATGTATGTCGCAGGCATCAGTGTGAACACGCAGGCCTATTTCGTCTTCGCCACCATGGTCATCGCCGTGCCGACGGGCGTGAAGGTGTTCTCCTGGATCGCCACCATGTGGGGTGGCTCGCTGTCGTTCCGCACGCCGATGCTTTGGGCGCTCGGCTTCATCTTCCTGTTCACCATCGGCGGCGTGACCGGCGTGGTGCTCGCCAATGCCGGCGTCGACCGCTCGCTGACGGACACCTATTACGTGGTGGCTCATTTCCACTACGTCTTGTCGCTCGCCGCTGTCTTCTCCATCTTTGGCGCCTGGTATTACTGGTTCCCAAAGATGACCGGCTACATGTATTCCGAATCGCTCGCCAAGTTGCATTTCTGGCTGATGTTCGTCGGCGCCAATCTCGCCTTCTTCCCCATGCACTTTTTGGGGCTGGCAGGAATGCCGCGCCGCATTGCCGATTACCCCGAGGCCTTTGCCGGCTGGAACATGGTGGCCTCGGTCGGCTCCTACATCTCCTTCGCCGGCGTCCTCGTGTTCCTGTTCGGCATCGCCTACGCCTTCGCGCGCAAACAGCATGCGGCGGCCAATCCGTGGGGTGTAGGCGCGACGACGCTCGAATGGACAGTATCTTCGCCGCCACCCTTCCACAGCTATGAGACGCTGCCGCGTATCAACTAATGGGTGTCGGCAGGTCTCGGGTCGCGGGCTTCGCGGAAAATCGAGCATGCTGGCGCATACCGCCAAGCCTTGAGTGAGTGATCATGTCCGACGCCACCTCGCGCGCATTTCCCGAGGCCTTCGCCGCTAGCGAAGGCGGTGATGTCGGCGATTACATCCAGCTGCTGAAGCCGCGCGTGATGTCCCTCGTGGTGTTCACCGCGCTCGTCGGCCTCGTCGCGGCGCCGGGCTCCATGCATCCGGTCATTGCCATCGCCTCGCTTCTCTGCATCGCCGTGGGCTCCGGCGCCGCCGGCGCGCTCAACATGTGGTACGACGCCGACATCGACGCGGTGATGGCGCGGACCGCCGCCCGACCCATACCGCGCGGCAGGGTCGCACCCGAGGAGGCGCTCGTCTTCGGCACCGTGCTGGCAGCGGGCTCGGTGATGTGCCTGGGGCTGATGGCCAACTGGACGGCTGCGCTCCTGCTCGCGCTCACCATTGCATTCTATCTCTTCGTCTACACCATGTGGCTGAAGCGGTTGACGCCGCTGAACATCGTGATCGGCGGCGCAGCCGGCGCCGTGCCGCCCATGATCGGCTGGGCCGCCGCGACCGGCGGCGTCAGCCTCGAAAGCGTCGTCCTCTTCCTCATCATCTTCATGTGGACGCCGCCGCATTTCTGGGCGCTCGCGCTTTTGCGCGTCCGCGACTATGAGCGCGCGGGCGTGCCCATGCTGCCGGTGGTCAAAGGCGCGGATGCGACGCGGTGCCAAATCCTGGTCTACAGCCTTATCCTTGCGCCACTTGGCGTGGCGCCGGCCCTGATCGGCCTCGGCGGCGCTCTCTACGCTGCGGCGGCCGTCGTGCTCGGCGTGATGTTCGTCATGTTCGCGCTCGCCTGCTTCCGCGCGCGGGAGGGCGAGAGCGCGGACCGGGCCGCCAAGCATCTGTTCGCCTATTCGGTGCTTTACCTGTTCCTGCTCTTCGCGGTGCTTCTCGTCGAGCAGGGCTTTGGCATCGGCATTGGGCCGCTGCCGCTCTTCTGGGCTTCGTGATGCAGGATGGGCAAGACGAGCGCCAACGCCGCCAACGCATGCGATCGCTTGCCATTGCTTGGGCATTGGGCGCGCTCGTCATTCTGTTCTTTATCGTCACCATCGTCAGGCTCGGCGGCAACGTCGCCGTGCGGCCGATCTAATCTGATGCGCATGTCATGACGGAGCCCAACCAAAAGCAGAAGCCGGCCAGGGACCGCGTCTTGGCCCTGGCCCTGGCGGGACTCGTCGCCGCGATGGTGGGGCTCTCCTTCGCCAGCGTTCCGCTCTACAGACTCTTCTGCCAAGCCACCGGCTATGGCGGCACGCCGCAGCGGGCCGATCGAGGCGCCGATCGGGTTCTGGATCGCACCATCCAGGTTCGCTTTGATGGCAATGTTGCCGCTGGCCTGCCGTGGAGCTTCAAGCCGGTGCAGCAGACCATGGACATCAAGATCGGTGAGACGGCGCTCGCTTTCTTCCAGGCAACCAACGAGGCCAAGGCCCCCATCACCGGCCGCGCCATCTTCAACGTGTCGCCCGAGCTGGCGGGCCGCTACTTCACCAAGATCCAATGCTTCTGCTTCACCCTGCAGACGCTTGCCGCGGGCGCGACCGTCGAGATGCCGGTAACCTTCTTTGTCGATCCCAAGATCGTCGAGGATGAGGATACCAAGAACATTTTCGAGATCACCCTGTCCTACACCTTCTATCCCAATGACGCGCCGGCGCCCGTGGCGTCAGCGCCGCAAGGGGATAGGCCGAGGTCCTGACGACTTAGCTAGAGAGAGGGCGCTCGCCGCCTATGTCTAAAGGAACCAAAGGGGAGAGAACGATGGCCGACGCACACGCCAAGCAGCATGACTACCATCTCGTCAACCCAAGCCCGTGGCCCGCGGTCGGCGCCATCGGCGCCTTCGTGCTCGCCATCGGCGCCATCCTGTTTTTCATCTCCAAGAAGCAGGGCGACCCGCATGTCTGGTACATCTTTCCAGGTGTGGTCCTCGTCATCTTCACGATGATCGCGTGGTGGAGTGACATTATTGACGAGGCACACGAGGGCTACGAGACGCCGGTAGTCCAGCTGCATCTGCGTTACGGGATGATTTTATTCATCGCCTCGGAGGTGATGTTCTTCGTCGCGTGGTTCTGGGCCTATTTCGACGCGGCCCTCTATCCGGACAGCCTCATCACCTATGCTAAGACGGCGGTCCTCGGCGGCCAATGGCCGCCGGTGCCGAGCGCCGATACGGACGTTGCGGGTCTCGGCTGGTTCCAGCACACCTTCAATCCCTGGGGTCTACCGCTGGTCAACACGCTGATCCTGCTCACCTCGGGCACCACCGTGACCTACGCTCACCATTCCCTGCTCGAGAACAACCGCAAAGGCTTGGTGATAGGCTTGATGGTCACCATCGTGCTCGGCATCCTATTCACCACCTGCCAAGCCTATGAGTACCTGCATGCGGGCTTCGCCTTCGCCAATCACATCTATGGCTCGGTCTTCTTTATGGCGACAGGCTTCCACGGCGCCCATGTGATTATCGGCACCATTTTCCTTACCGTGTGTCTGATCCGCGCCATGCGCGGTGATTTCACGCCGAAGCAGCATTTCGGCTTCGAGGCCGCCGCCTGGTATTGGCACTTCGTCGACGTGGTGTGGCTGTTCCTGTTCACCTGCATCTATGTGTGGGGCGGCGGGCACAACTACCCGGCGGCTTGACGCGCGGAGAAACGATTTGACGGGGGGCGGCGAACGGCCGCCCCTTTTGTTTTGGACCGAGGAGCGACGATCGTGCAGGCAAAAACCGAGCAGCCGACACGGGGGCTGGCCTCGACCATCTGGGCGGGCATCGTCGGGCGCTGCCCGGTTTGCGGCCAGGGCAAGCTGTTCCAGGGCTATCTTCATCTTGCCCCGGCTTGCAGTGTCTGCGGTCTGGACTTCGGCGTGGCGGATGCGGGCGACGGCCCCGCCGTTTTCGTCATCCTGGTCACCGGCTTTCTCGTGGTCGGCGCGGCGCTCATCGTGGAAATCCTTTATGCACCGCCTTATTGGCTGCATGCGCTCGTCTGGGGGCCGCTCGCGATCGTCTTGCCGCTGCTCTTGCTCAGGTCCTTCAAAGGAGTGTTGATCGCGCTGCAATTCAGGCACAAGGCCGCCGAGGGCCGGCTCGCTTCTGAATAGGGAGGCGAGATGAGAGCCAAGGGCCTCGTTGGCATGACAGTGTTCACCGCCTGCATGCTCGCGCCGCTGGTGGGTCTCGGTGTCTGGCAGCTCAAGCGGCTCGAATGGAAAGAAGGGCTGATCGCCCGCATCGAGGCGCGCAGCAAAGCCCCGCCCATCACCTTGCACCAGGCCCTGGAGGCTGCCCGCAAAGACAGCGACGTCAATTATCTGCGCGTTGCGGTCGAGGGCCGCTACCTGAATGACAAGGAGCGTTACCTTTACGCGCTCTCCGAAGAGACCGCAGGTTGGGACGTCATCACCCCGCTTGCGACGGCTGACGGCGACATCGTGCTCGTCGATCGCGGCTTTGTCCCCGACGCGTTGCACGACCCTGCGTCCCGGCCGCTCGGCCAAACGGAGGAGGGGGTCATGGTGACCGGCCTCCTGCGCGCCCCCGACACCCAAGGACTGTTCATCCCGGATAGCGACCCGACCCGCAATCGTTGGTTCTGGCGCGACCTTGCCGGAATGACGGCCTCGATGTTTCCCGGCGGCAGTACGCGGGTCGCGCCCTTCTTCCTCGACGCCGAGCGGAGCGAGGTGCCAGGCGGCTGGCCACGCGGCGGCCAGACGCGGCTCGCCCTGCCCAACAATCACCTGCAATATGCCATCACCTGGTTCGTCCTCGCCTTTTGCATCGCTGTCATCTTCGTCTTCTATGTGCGGAGCCGGCGGCGCGAGGGGCGGCCCTAGACAACCCACTTCGGTTGCGGGGCAGGACTTTGGCCGCTAGGTTCACGTCGAAATCTTGGGCCGACGCCGTCGAGAGGTTCCAACTTGCGCTATGTCAGCACACGGGGTGAGGCGCCAGCGCTTCTTTTCGAAGATGTGCTGCTCGCCGGCCTTGCCCGCGACGGCGGCCTATACATGCCGGAAGCCTGGCCGACCTTCGGCGCGGGCGAGATCGCCTCACTCGCCGGCCTCGACTATGCCGATGTCGCCTACCGCGTGATGGCACCCTATCTCGAGGGCGATCCAGCTCTCGCCGATCTCAAGCTCGTGCTCTTGGAGGCCTATGACAGCTTCCACCACCCGGCCGTGGCGCCGCTCCGCCAGATCGCGCCCAACACTTGGTTGCTTGAGTTGTTTCACGGGCCGACGCTGGCCTTCAAGGATCTTGCCATGCAGGTGGTGGCACGGCTGATGAACCGGGCGCTTGCCCGGAGAGGCGCCCGCGCCACCGTGGTCGGCGCGACCTCCGGCGATACCGGCGCGGCGGCCATAGAAGCCTTCCGCGGGATGGATGCCATTGACATCTTCATCCTGCACCCGAAGGGCCGCGTGAGCGACGTGCAGCGGCGGCAGATGACGACGGCGACGGAAAGCAACGTGCACAACATTGCGCTGGAAGGGACCTTCGACGATTGCCAGGCGGTGCTGAAGACGCTGTTCAACGATGCGGGCTTGCGCGACCGCCTAGCCCTGACCGGCGTCAACTCCATCAACTGGGCCCGCATCCTCGCCCAAATCGTCTATTACTTCACTGCCGCCGTGGCGCTCGGCGCCCCTTACCGCGCCATGAGCTTTGCCGTGCCCACCGGGAATTTCGGTGATATTTTCGCTGGTTATGCCGCGAGCCGCATGGGCCTCCCCATCCAGCGCCTCGTTATTGCCACGAACCTCAACGACAGTCTTGCGCGCACCTTCGCCACGGGGAATTTCGAGCCGAGGGGCGTGATCGCCACCACCAGTCCGAGCATGGACATTCAGCTTGCAAGCAACTTTGAGCGCATGCTGTTCGAGCTTGCCGGCCGCAACGCCGCCCGGGTGAGGGGGCTGATGGCCGAGCTTAGCGCCAAGGGGTCGTTCCATCTGGAGGGAGCCGAGCTGGATCAGCTTAGAAGTCTCTTCGCCGCTCATTCGGTCGGCGAGCACGAGACGGAAATGACGATACGCGGGCTCTTCGAGGAGACCGGCGTGCTCGCCGATCCGCACACGGCGGTCGCTGTCGCCGCGGCCACGCAAGAGAGCACGCGCGCGCCCATGATCGTGCTTTCCACCGCTCATCCCGCGAAATTTCCTGAAGCCATCGAGCGCGCCATCGGCCGGCAGCCCGAGCAACCTGAGCGGTTGCGGCTGCGGCTCGGCCAGCAGGAGCGCTGCACCTCGCTGCCCAACGACTATCGCGCCGTCGCCAAGTTCATCACCACCCACGCTCGCGTCGGAAAAGCTCACACCGGAGTTGGCGCGTGAGCGTGCAGCTGTCCCGCCTCGCCAATGGGTTGACCGTGGTCAGCCACGCGCGGCCTGAGGTCGAGACCGTCTCCCTCGGGCTGTGGATAGGGGCCGGGAGCCGGAGCGAAAGTGCGGCCGATCATGGCGTCGCCCACTTTCTGGAGCACATGGCGTTCAAGGGGACTGAGCGGCGGAGCGCGCAAGAGATCGCCGAGGAGATCGAGGCGGTGGGCGGCGAACTGAATGCCGCCACCGGCGTGGACACCACGGCCTATTACGCGCGCGTGCTGCACCAAGACTTGGGCCTCGCGCTCGACCTCCTGAGCGACATCATCTTGTCCCCGCGCTTCGACCGCACCGAGCTCAAGCGCGAGCGCGACGTGATCCTGCAGGAGATCGCAGCCGCGCTCGACCAGCCTGAGGACATGGTGTTCGACCTGGTGCAGGAGGCGGCGTTTCCCGATCAGCCCGCGGGTCGGCCCATCCTCGGCACGGCGGCAAGCGTGAAACGGTTCACGCGCACCCATCTAAGCACGTATCTCGGCGCCCAGTATCACGCGCCCAACATGGTGCTCGCGGCCTCGGGCGCCGTCGACCATGGCGCCCTGCTTGCCGAGGCGGAGCGGTGTCTTTCAGCACTCGATGCAAGCGCGAGCAAGGCTCCAGAACCCGCGCGCTACCGGGGCGGCATTACTCGCAGCGAGAAGCCCTTTGAGCAGATGCATCTGGTGCTCGCCTTCGAGGCGCCGGCTTACGGTCACCCCGACTATTTCGCCGCCCAAATCTGTGCTGGCGCGCTCGGCGGCGGCATGTCGTCCCGCTTGTTTCAGGAAGTGCGCGAGCGCCGTGCGCTCTGCTACACCATTCAGGCCTTCGCCTCGGGTCTCTCCGACAGCGGCACGTTCGCGATCTATGCCGCAAGCGGTCCGGAGCGGGCCCATGAGCTCCTGGCCGTGCTGCGCGACGAGCTAATGCGCGCGAGCGAGGAAGGCTTCAGCGAGGACGAGATCGGCCGCGTCAAGGCGCAGGCCAAGATGGGCTTGCTGGCGGCGCTGGAAAGCGGCAGCACCCGGGCCGAGCAGCTCGCCCGTCAGGTGCTGATCCATGGCCGGCCGCTCTCGACTGAGGAGCTGGTCGAGAAGGTCGAACGCGTGCGTCCCGAGGACGCTCAGCGCCTGGCGCAAGGACTGCTCACCTCCCCCGTTAGCCTTGCCACGGTTGGGCCGATTCTACATGTTGCAAGATTCGACGCGGTGGCGGCAAAATTCACTCATCCGGCGGCTGCGGCCGCTTGAGGAGGGCGTAAGTCTAATGGCGTTGTTGCGAACCGCCTCGCCGAGCGAATTCGGGCCGGTCATTCATACCGAGCGCGTCCTGTTGCGCACGCCGCAAATGGCCGACTACCCGGCCTGGGCGGAACTCAGGGCGCAGAGCCGCGAGTTTCTGACTCCCTGGGAACCGCTATGGGCGAGCGACGAGCTTTCCCGGGCGTCGTTCCGTCGCCGCATCCGCCACTATCTGCGCGACCTACGCGAGGACATGGGCTATGCGCTCTTCATCTTCGCGGCACCCACTGGAAAGCTCGTTGGCGGATTGACCCTCTGCAATGTGCGCCGCGGCGTCACGCAGGCCTGCACGCTCGGCTACTGGATCGGCGCTCCTTACGCCCGCCAGGGCTACATGACGGCCGCGGTCCACGCTGTTATCCCTTTCGTCTTCGATTCGCTCGAGCTGCACCGGCTCGAGGCGGCGTGCCTGCTCGCCAATTCAGCCTCCATTCGGCTCTTGGAAAAGACGGGTTTCGCCCACGAGGGCTTGGCGCGCCGCTATTTGAGGATCAACGGCGTTTGGCAAGATCACCTGCTTTATGGCCTGCTTGATACCGACGTGCGTCGCTAGAGCATGACCCCGAACAGCGGAACCGGTCTTCCGAAGCGGTCATGCTCCAACAAATAGCCCCCGCGCTGCCGCAATTCATCCTGACGCGACAACGCTCTAGGGCGCAAGGCCAGAAGTGTTATGAAAAGATGAGGGAGGTTGGCGAGTTGAGCGCCTCCGGACGAGCGGTTGAAATGGCGCTTTGCCTTGTAGCCACGCGCGAGCGGCTGGTTGCGCGCGCGCGCGCGCTCATCGTCCTGTTCGCCCTGTTGGCATTGCACGCCGGCGCCGCCTATGCGGTCGAAGCCATTCCGGTCAAGCCGGAGGACGAGAAGCTCGACGTCACCGCACTCGGCGAGCTCTATGAGGGGCGTGGCGACCATCTGCAGCTTGAGACGGCGCCCGGCCCCGACGGCTATATGGGCCGCATGGCGGTGCAGGCCTCGACCCCCGGCAGCAATCCGGGCTGGCTCGTCTTCGCGCTTTCCAATCCGACGCAAGAGCGGGTCGTCCGATGGCTCGTGGCCCCGCGTTATGCGCTAACGGCATCGCGCGTCTTCTGGCCGGATCTTGACGCGGGCCGCATCGAGACCGTCACGCCCTCGCTCGGCTTTCGCCCTGAACGTCTGGCGAGCGACCGCGCCGACATGTTTCGCTTGAGCCTGGACCCCGGTCAGACCGTCACCTTCGCCGCCGAGCTGAGCTCCCCCCAGGTCCCCCGCCTGTTTCTCTGGGACCCCGATGCCTATCAGGCGAAGCAGCAGGATCGCATGCTGTTCAACGGCGTCCTGCTCGGCATCACCGGGCTGCTCGCCATCTTCCTGACCGCGATCTTCGCCGCCAACCACAGGGCCATCTTTCCCGCCACCGCCCTCGTGGTCTGGGCGGCGCTTGCCTATTTTTGCGTTGATTTCGGCTTTTGGAACAAGCTGTTCCCGGTAGGCGCCGAGCGCACGGCGTTGTATCGCGCGGCGGCCGAGGCAGGCATCGCGGCGAGCCTCGTCCTCTTCCTCTATGCCTTCTTGCGCATTGGACTCTGGCACGGCTGGATCCGCACCCTGTTCTGGTGCTGGATCGCCGGTCAGTTCGGGCTGATCATCCTCGCCGTCATCGATCCGCGTCTTGCCTCCGGACTTGCACGCGCCTCCGCGGTGGGCATTGCGAGCATTGGCACGGGCTTGATCGGCTATCTTGCGCTGCGAGGCCAGGATCGCGCACTCGCGCTGATCCCGAGCTGGCTTCTCCTGCTGGTTTGGATCTTCGGCGCCACCATGATTGTGCTCGGCAAGCTGTCGGGGGACGTCGCCATCTCCGGCCTCGTGGCAGGGTTGGTCCTCATTCTCGTGCTGCTCGGCTTCACTGTGACCCAGTTCGCCTTCCGCTCCGGCGCGGGCTCGCCTCTGGGCCCGCTGAGCCACGCACAGCTGAAGTCGCTGGCCGTGGAGGGCTCCGGCGCCTCGGTCTGGCAGTGGAATGCCGGCAAGGACCAGATTGCCGTCGCGCCAGAGATCGAGGAAACGCTCGGGCTCGAGCCCGGCAGCCTCACCACCACGGTCGAAGGCTTTCTGCAGCACCTGCACCATTCCGACCGCGAGCGCTTCCGCTTGATGCTGTGGTCGCTGGAGGAGAAGCATGGGGGCGACCTGCAGACCGACTTCCGCCTCCGGCGCCATGACGGCACCTATCTGTGGTACGACCTGCGCGCCCGCGCGGCCCCGAGCGATAATGCACGGCTGTTGCGCTGCGTCGGGCTGATGCGCGACGTGACCAACCTCAAGCGCTCGCACGAGCGGCTGATGCACGACGCCGTGCATGACAGCCTCACCGGGCTCCCCAACCGCGAGCTGTTCGTGGATCGCCTGGCCGGCGCCATCACCCGGGCGCGCGAGGCCCAAGGCAACCGCCCCACAGTGATGTTCATCGACATCGACCGCTTCAAGAACGTCAACAAGAGCTTTGGTCTCGTCGTCGGCGACAGCATGCTGCTCACGCTCGCGCGGCGTCTAGTGCGGCATTTGAGCCCGCAAGACACGCTGTGCCGCCTCGGCGGGGATCAGTTTGCCATCCTCGTGATTTCCGAAACCGACGCCCGTCAGGTGGCCATGCTTGCCGAGCGGGTGCGCCGTGCGCTCCGGACGCCCATGAAGATCAGCGGCAAGGAGATCGTGCTCACCGCCTCGATCGGGATCGTGGTGCATGACGGCTCGCAGGTCACGGCGCAGGATTTGTTGCGCGAGGGCGAGATGGCGATGTTTGGGGCGAAGCGCGGCGGCGCCGACCGCATCGAGATCTTCAATCCGTCCATGCGCGGCGACGATGAAAGTCGTCTGCCGCTCGAAAGCGACCTCAGGAAGGCAATCGAGCGGCGGCAGATCGCCGTGCTCTACCAGCCGATCACGCGTCTTGCCTCAAATCAGCTCGCGGGCTTCGAGGCCCTGCTTCGCTGGGATCACCCCACTCGTGGCCGCCTCGGCGCCGACGATTTCGTCCCCATGGCCGAGGAGACCGGCCTCATCACCGACCTCGGCAGCTATGTCTTGGGCCAAGCGTTAGAGCAGGCCGCCCGCTGGCATAAAGTGCTGCCACGCGACCGCGACCCTCTCTTCGTCAGCGTCAACGTGTCGAGCCGTCAGCTCTTCCGGCAGGACCTCGTGCAGGAGATCCGGCTGATGCTCGCGCGTGAAGCGGTGCCCAAGGGCACCCTCAGGCTCGAGATCACCGAATCGCTCGTGATGGAGAACCCCGAGCGGGCGGTCGAGATTCTCACCTGGCTCAAGACCTTCGGCGCCGGGCTCGCGCTCGACGACTTCGGCACCGGCTATAGCTCCTTGAGCTACTTGCATCGCTTCCCCTGCGACACAATCAAGGTCGACCGGTCGCTCGTTCGCGACAGCGGGCTCCAGGGATCGACGCCGCTCATCCTCAAATCGATCATCGCGCTGGCGCATGAGCTCGGCAAAGAGGTGGTGGCGGAAGGGATCGAGACCGCCAACGATGCGGCCTATCTGCGCTCGATCGGTTGCGAATACGGTCAGGGCTTTTATTTCGGCGAGCCGATGTCCGCTAAGGACGTCGGCAATCTGTTGGCGGCACTCGCCAGCCACCGGAAGAAGAAGCTGCGTGAGCGCTCCGCGGCCGGAAGCGGCGGCAATGCGCCGGGGCCCGACGCGACGCAGTCCACGGGCCTCCCGGTTTTGCCCGCGCCCAACCCGCTGCCGTCAACGAGCTGAGTGGCAAGTCTCAAGCATGACCCGCGTCATTGACGAGGCGGATGGGATCGATGCCGATCTTACCGAGCGCTCGGCTGTATTTGCGGCCGACCTCGGGGTCGAAGATAAGCTCCGAGTCGGCGGCACAGTGCAGCCAGCCATTGGCCTGGATCTCGCTCTCGAGCTGCCCCGGCGCCCATCCGGCATAGCCCAGTGCAAGCAGCGCCTTGTCCGGGCCGGCTCCCTTGGCGATGTCGCGCAAGATGTCGACGGTGGCGGTCAGGCACACGAGCTCATCAATGGGCAGCGTGCTCTCTTCCTTGAAATAGTCGGCGCTGTGCAGGACGAAACCACGTCCGGTCTCCACCGGGCCGCCGAGATGCACGGCCATGGCGTGCAGCCCCTCGGGCAACCGGATGCGTTCCTTCGCCGGTACGATGCTGAGCTGCTCGAGCAGCTCTGTGAAGCTGATATTGGGCGCGCGCTGGTTGATGATGATCCCCATGGCGCCGTCCGCCGAATGCGCACACATATATATGACCGCGCGCGCAAAGCGCGGATCGCCCATCGCCGGCATGGCGATGAGCAACTGGCCATCGAGATAGCCAACGCGCTCTGGACGGCTTGGTGCGCTGCGACCGGACATGAGACAAGTATAGGACACGGTTCTGAGTTGGGAAGGGCCAAGGTTGGTCGAATGCGGTAAGGACGGCCACTGGTCGCAATTCCCGCTCACGAAAGAGTGAGACTAACGGGCGCCGCTCGCGATCGAAGCGTGTGATGGTTGCCGCTAAAGTGCGGCCCCACAATGACCACAAGGACAGCGAGCGCGATGTTTTTCCCTGTTGTGTACATGGCCCCGCGCCTTGTCGCGGCTTTTCTGCTGGGCTCCGCGCTGAGCACGGCTGCGGCCGCCGCGGAATCGCCTTGGATCAAGGCGACGGATTCGAAGGTGCGTCTGGTCAGCGCCGTTGTCGCCATGGACGAGCAAGAGAGGACAGTGGCCGGCGTTCAGATCCGTATGGAGGCCGGCTGGAAAACCTATTGGCGCAACCCAGGGGATTCCGGAGTCCCTCCAAGCTTCGACTGGTCCGGCTCAAGCAATTTGAAGCGCGCTGAGGTGCTCTATCCCGCGCCTCGCCGCCTCACCGATGCCAGCGGGGCGGCCATCGGCTACGAGGACGAGGTGGTGTTCCCGGTCTTGATCACGCCCGAGCGGCCGGGCGAGCCGGTGGCGCTAAAGCTCAATCTTTCCTATGGGCTGTGCAAGGACCTTTGCATCCCCAACGAGGCAAGCCTGAGCCTGGTGCTGCCGGCGAAGGAAGCGGCAGATCAGGGTGACGCCCTCCTGCTCACCGGTTTTCTCGATCTGGTGCCGAAGTCTGCCGAAGCGGGCCAGCTGCCGACGGTGAGCGCAATTGAGGCAACGCTCGACGGATCGGCGCCAAAGCTCGTGATCGAGACGCAGTTCCCGGCGGGCGCAAGCGGCAGTGATCTCTTTGTCGACGCCCCCGATGCTTACGTACCGCTGCCCAAGGCGGACGGCCCCCTCGACGGCGGCAAGCAGCGCTTCGTCGTCACCTTCGGCAGCGCCGCCGAAGCCGCCAAGATCAAGGGCAAATCCCTGACGCTCACCCTTGTGTATGACCGCGGTGGGCGGCAGTCCACCTGGACCGCGCAATAGCCTGTGAGCCTGGCTTGCCCTCTGCAACGTAGCCGGTATGATGCCGGGTGAAGCCGCGCCCATAAGAATTTGGAGGACGCCCGATGAGCATCAAGGTTGGAGACCGCCTGCCCGATGCCACCTTCAGGGTGATGGGCCCGGACGGGCCGAAGCCCTTGACCACAAGTGAGGTGTTCGGCGGCAAGAAGGTCGTGCTGTTCGCGGTGCCGGGTGCCTTTACCCCCACTTGCCACCTGAAACATCTTCCGGGCTTCATCAAGAATGTCGACACCTTCAAGCGGAAGGGTGTCGACACGGTCGCTTGCGTCGCCGTCAACGATCCCTTCGTGCTCGGCGCCTGGGCGGAAGCCTCAGGCGGCAAGGGCAAGGTGCTGTTTCTGTCCGACGGCAATGCCGAGTTCACCAAGAAGATCGGCCTTGACTTTGACGGCAGCGGCATCAGCCTCGGCACGCGCTCGAAGCGCTATGCCATGCTGGCGGAGGATGGGGTAGTGAAGGCGCTGAATATCGAGGGCTCGCCCGGCGTGGCTGAGGAGAGCACCGCCGAGAAGTTGCTTGCGTCGCTGTAGAGAGCTTAGCCTTCGGCCCGAGGGCCGCTGCGGCGGCGGAGATATGGCGCCATGCCCTCGCGCGCGAGCTCATCGGCGCGCTCATTGTCGGGATTGCCGTCATGGGCCTTGACCCAGTGCCAGCTGATCTGATGCGGTGCTTCGGCCAGCTCCAGCCGCTGCCATAGTTCGGCATTGCGCACCGGCTTCTTGTCGGCGGTGCGCCAGCCATTCTTCCTCCAACTCTTGATCCAGCTCGTGATGCCGCCCCGGAGATAGGCGGAGTCGGTATAGAGCTCGACCTGCGACGGTCCCTTCAGCGATTCGAGCGCATGGATGGCTGCGGTGAGCTCCATGCGGTTGTTGGTGGTCATGACCTCGCCGCCCCTGAGCTCCTTGCGGTGCTGCCCGGAGACGAGGATCGCGCCCCAGCCACCCGGTCCCGGGTTGCCGGAACAGGCCCCGTCGGTATGGATCACGACCTTGGCCATCAATGCTCCCCGAGCCCGTAAGCTCGGTAGGATTTGACCCGCTGATGGAAGCGGAGCTTGCGCAAATATTCGCTCGGGTGCTTGGGCTTGACGAGGGCTGCCGCGTCGGTGTTGAGCCAATCATAGCTGCGCGTCAGCAGGAACCGCATCGCCGCGCCCCGCGCGAGCGTCGGCAGCGCGTCAAGCTCCGACGCACTCAACGGGCGCACCCCTTCATAGGCCTGCAACAGGGCGCGGGCCTTGGTGATGTTGAAGCTCGCATCCGCTTCGAAGCACCAGGCATTGAGGCAGACGGCGACGTCGTAGGCGAGCATGTCGTTGCAGGCAAAGTAGAAGTCGATCAGTCCTGACAGGCGCGGGCCGAGAAAAAAGACATTGTCGGGGAAGAGGTCGGCATGGATCACGCCAGCGGGCAGGCCGGCCGGCCAGGTGTGCTTGAGATGGTCAAGCTCCTGCTCGATCTCTTGGGCGAGGCCGGCGATGATCTGGTCGGCGCCGCTGCCGACGGCGGCATTGAGCGGCAGCCACCCGGAAAGCGAAAGACTGTTCGCCCTCTTCAACGGGAAGCCCTCGCCTGCAAGATGAAAGCGTCCGAGCGCTTCCCCAAGCAGAGCACAATGCTCGATGCCGGGCCTCCGCACCGAGACCCCGTCGAGGAAGGTGATGAGTGCCGCGGGTCTGCCGGCTAGCTCGCGCAGCGTGCGGCCTTCCCGGTCATGCACGGGCACGGGGCAAGTAATGCCGCGCGCGGCAAGATGCTCCATCAGCGCGAGGAAGTAGGGGAGGTCTTGGGGCGCCACCCGCTTTTCATAGAGCGTGAGGATGTAGCGGCCGGCTTCCGTATGCACGAGGTAGTTTGAGTTCTCCACTCCCTCGGCGATGCCTTTGCATGAGGTGAGCGCACCCATGGCATAGCTTGCGATGAAACCTGCAAGCTCCTCATCGGACACGTCGGTGTAGACGGCCATGCTACAGCGCCAGCGAGTCCCTGAGCTCCCGCGGCAATTTAAAGGTCACGCTCTCGGCCACCGCGGTTAAGGCCTCCACGCGCGTATCGAAGCGCGCCTTGAATGCGTCGATGATCTCGCCCACCAGGACCTCCGGCGCCGAGGCGCCGGCGGTGATACCAAGCTTGCTCACGCCGGCGAACGCGTCCCATTCGATCTCGGCGGCGCACTGCACCAGCATGGCAAGCGGGCAGCCCGCTCGTTGCGCAACCTCGACCAGGCGAAGCGAGTTCGAGCTGTTGGGCGAGCCCACCACGAGCAGCCGCTCGCATTGCGCGGCGATTCGCTTCACGGCCTCCTGGCGATTGGTCGTGGCGTAGCAGATGTCGTCCTTGCGCGGGCCCACTATGGAAGGAAAGCGGGCCTTTAATGCGCACACGATGTCGTTGGTGTCGTCCACCGAGAGGGTGGTCTGGGTGGAATATGCGAGCCTCTCCGGGTCTCTTGGGGTGAAGCTCCGCACGTCCTCCACCGTCTCGATGAGGTGCACGGCGCCCGGCGGCAGCTGGCCGGTCGTGCCGATCACCTCCGGGTGCCCGCCATGACCGATCAAGAGCACTTCGCGGCCCGCGGCATAATGGCGCTCGGCTTCCATATGCACCTTGGAGACGAGCGGGCAGGTGGCGTCGAGATAGAACAGCTTGCGGCGGTCCGCGCTTGCCGGGACCGATTTCGGCACGCCATGAGCCGAGAACACCACCGGCGCGGCCGTGTCCGGGATTTCATCCAATTCCTCGACGAAGATGGCTCCCTTCGCCTTGAGCGCCTCCACCACGTAGCGGTTGTGGACGATCTCGTGGCGCACATAGACGGGAGCGCCATACTTGGCCAGCGCAAGCTCGACGATCTGGATGGCGCGATCGACGCCGGCGCAGAAGCTGCGCGGCGCGGCGAGAAGGATGGTGAGGGGAGGGAGGCTCCGGGACGAGATCCCATTTGCGCGCGTGCTGTTCATCGTCGCCCGAGTTTTACTGTTAATATGGTTGTCCCGCCCAAGTCGGGCCTTGTCGCGCCGCGGCCCGGCGGATAGGTTGACGCCCACTGCTCAAAGGGCTGCTAGGGGGTCGTTCAGGACACGCGGGGCAACGCGAACACACGCTTGCCCCGGCGGCATATCAGGCGGGGAAGCCTCGTATGTCAAGCCGAGGACGGGGGGTGAGTTGAAGCGTTCCTACGCTCTTTGGTCGCGGCGTCTCGGCCGCGCAGCAGGAATCATCACGCTGCCGATGTTCATCTCGGCATGCGCCGTCTCGCATTTTTCCAATCCGTTCCGTTCGAGTACCCCGGACACCGCCGCTCCGCTCCCGCCCCCCCCAGGGACCGAGGACCGCTTGTTCGGGACCGCCAAGCCCGACACCGCCAGCGACGTCGGTGGCCCGAACTACCACTGTCCTCAGGTCGTGGCGTGGCCCAACGATCGGCTATTGACCATCTACGAGGCGGGCCATGTGGGCGACAGCCTGTTCATCATCCATCGGGGCGAGATCACCAAATTGTCGCGCGAGTGCCAGCTCACTCCCGACCGCGTCGTGGTGCGATACGGCTTTGCCGGCCGGGTGCTGCTGGGGCCAAAGGGAACCGCTGCCACCGTGATTTTGCCGATCACGATCCGCGTCGCCAATGCCGACCACAAGACGCTTGCCACTGACGCGGTGAAGATCACCACCACGATTCCACAAGGAAATCCGGTGGGTTATTTCTCCATGGTGAAGGAGGTCTCCTTCCCCATCATGGTCGGCACCCGGCCCGAGGACTACAAGGTGTTCGTGGCGTTTGAGCACAACCAACCCGGCGCTGGGTAGGCTTCGCTAATTCAATTTCGATTTGAGCGCGTCGATGCCCTGCGTCACGAGCTTGCCAGCTACCTCGGGGCTCAGCTTCTCGGCGATGACGATCTGGGCGGCGGCGACTGCCGCATCGACCGCGGCGCTCCGCACCTCGCGTAACGCGTCGGCCTCGGCCCGCCCGATCTTGTCCTCGGCGAGCTTGGTGCGGCGCTCGAACTGCTCATGCAGCGAGCGGCGCGTCTCCGCCGCTAGAGCTTCCGCTTCCGTCGCTGCAAGCCGGATGATGTCTTGAACCTCGCGCTCGGCCTCGCCCTGCTTGCGGCGATAGTCGGCCAGCAGCTTCTCCGCTTCGTCCTTGAGGTGACGTGCCTCTTCAAGCTCCTTGGCGATCATTGCCGCGCGCGCATCGAGGGCCGTCGCGAGCTTCTTGTGAACGCCGAGATAGAACATGCCGCCGAGGAACAGAAAGAACGACACGGCGACCCAGAATTCGGGCTCGTAGATGAACTCCATCCTATTTCTCCCGCGCCGTGGCGACGGCCTTGGTGATCTCAGGTGCGGAGGGAGCGACGCCGATCAGGCGGCGCACGATATCAGCCGCGACGTCGGCGGCGACCGCGTTCACCTCCTTGAGCGCCGAGACCTTGGCCGCCTGGATGCGAGCGTCGGCTTCGGCCGCCTTGGCCGCGAGATCGCCTTCGAGCCGCGCCCGCTCCGCCGCAGCTTCGGCGGTCAGCTTGGCGCGCCCTTGCTCAACGATCTGATGCGCCCGCTTCTTAGCCTCGGCCAGAGCCTGCTCATAGGCGGCGATTGCCGCGTCTGTCTCGCGCCTGAGCTTGTCGGCGGTCACCAGATCGTGGGCGATGTGCTCCTGCCGCATCTCGATCAGGCTGCCCATGCGCGGCAACGCCACCCACTTCATCAGCCCGTAGAGGATGCTGAAAGTGATGACGAGCCAGATGAGTTGCGGCCCCCAATCGAGCGGGTTAAGCTGCGGCATGGTGGTGTCGCGCTCCCGAAAGCCTTGCCTAGAACACGAACAGGATGATCAGCGCCACCACGAGGCCGAACAGGCCAGTGGCCTCGGCGAGCGCGAAACCGAGCAGCAGGTTCGCGAACTGCCCGGGCGCCGCGGACGGGTTGCGCAGCGCGCCTTGCAGATAGTTTCCGAAGATGGTGCCGATGCCCACGCCCGCGCCGACAAGCGCGATCGAGGCGAGGCCCGCGCCGATTAATTTTGCTGCTGATGGATCCATTTCGTTTCTCTCCCTTGAAGCAATGATGCGGTTGGTGATTGCGGACGCGTTAGTGATGCATATGGAGCGCGTCGTTGAGATAGATGCAAGTGAGGATCGCGAACACATAGGCCTGCAGGAACGCGACCAGGATCTCGAGGCCCGTGAACGCAACCATGAAGGCGAGCGGCGCCCAGCCGCCGAGCAGTCCGAGCGCCACGACGAAAGCGCCGAAGACCTTCAGCATGGTGTGGCCGGCCATCATATTGGCGAACAGCCGCACCGAGAGGCTCAAGGGCCGGGTGAGATAGGAGATCACCTCGATCACCACGAGCAGCGGCAGCATCACCATGGGCACGCCCGACGGCACGAAGAATTTGAGGAACTTTGCCCCGTGTTTGATGAAGCCGATCAGCGTCACGCCGAGAAAGATGAAGGCCGCGAGCGCGAAGGTGACAATGATGTGGCTCGTCACTGTAAAGGAGTAGGGCATCATGCCGAGCATGTTCAGCGCCAGCACGAACATGAACAGCGTGAAGATGAACGGGAAATACTGCATGCCGGAGGTGCCGACATTGTCGCGCACCATATTGGCCACGAACTCGTAGGAGATCTCGGCGACTGATTGCAGCCGCGACGGCACCAGTGCGCGGTTGCGCGTGGCGTAGAGCGTAAAGAGGGTGATGAGGCAGGCCGCGATCACCATGAACAGGGCGGAGTTGGTGAAGGAGGCGTCGACGCCGAAAGCATGCAGATCGAAATAGCGCTTGATCTCGAACTGATGCATGGGATTGGGCAGGCTCGTTCCGCCCCCATGCGCCGCCTCTCCCGCTGTAGCCGCCTCCGCCACGTCCAATCGCTCCTACTCGTCTTCGTCTTCAGCGTCCCGCGGCAAGTCCTTGCCAGGTAGTGGGCCGGCCGCCGCCTGCATGGCTTGCGCCGTGCGCATCACATTCGCGATCCCGGCCGCGGCGCCAAGGATCAGGAAGAGCACCATCAAGAACGGCGCCGATCCGAAAAAGCGATCGAGCGCCCAGCCGATGAAGCCGCCCACGGCCACCCCCGCGACGAGCTCGGTTGCGAGCCTGAGCGCCTGGCCGAGCGCCGGACCCCGTCCGTCCTGGGGACTTGCGGCTGCGGGCTTATGCCTCGCGCGCACGCTGCCCAAACGCTCCTCCAGCTCGTGCAGGCGCCGCTTGATGCCTTCCGTATCACGGTCGCTTCCCTTGCGACCGGGCGTGTTGGCGGCTCCGGCCATGGGCCTGCTCAATTCCGGGGAGGGGTCGAGAACCGGCTGGTCCTCGACCTTCGCGCGACACCTTAGAGTTTGGCCTTTGCGCCTGTCAAGGAAGTCAAAGAAGACCCGGAAGTGCCTGAAATCTTGGGCAATCAGCCCGCGTCGCGGAAGCGCTCCGCCGTCTCCAGATCCACCGAGACGAGCTGGCTCACCCCTCGCTCACCCATGGTGACGCCGTACAGCCGGCTCATGCGCGCCATGGTGAGGGGATGGTGGGTGATGATGAGGAAGCGCGTGTCGGTCTCCTTCGCCATCTCTTCCATGAGCACGCAGAAGCGCTCCACATTGGCGTCGTCGAGCGGCGCGTCGACCTCGTCGAGCACGCAGATGGGGGAGGGGTTGGTGAGGAACACGGCGAAGATGAGCGCGAGTGCCGTTAGCGCCTTCTCACCGCCGGAGAGCAGCGTCAGCACTTGGGGGCGCTTGCCCGGCGGGCAGGCGAGGATCTCGAGCCCCAATTCCAGCGGGTCGTCGGAATCGACCAGCTGCAGCTCGGCCGAGCCGCCGCCGAACAGCGTCTGGAACAGCCGTCCGAAATGGGCATTCACCGCGGCGAAGGCTTCGAGCAGGCGCTTGCGGCCTTCCCGGTTGAGGTTAGAGATGCCCTGCCGGAGCCGCGCGATCGCCTGCTCCACATCGGCCTTCTCGCGCTCCATCTCTTCGAGCCTGGTGGCGAGCTCGGCTTCTTCTTCCTCGGCCCTGAGATTGACGCCGCCAAGCCGCTCCCGCTCGCCTCGGAGCTTCAGCAGTCGCTCCTCCACCTCCACCAGCGGGGGTAGCGTCGCCTCAGGCTTCATGCCGGCAAGCGCGAGACAGTCCTCCGGCGCGCAATCGAGCTGATCACGGATGGCGCGAGCGCATTCGCTCCGCCGCTCGCGCACGGATTCGAGCCGCGCTTCGCTGCGGGCGCGAGCCTCGCGTGCGACGGCCAGTCGCTCTTGCACTTCGCGCAAGGCCTTCTCGCGTGCTTTTAGCTCGGTCTCGGCGATGGCGAGGTCGTCGGCCGCCTTGCTCCGCTCGCGTTCGGCGGTGGCGATGGTCTCGAGCAGCTTGCCGCGCCGCTGCTCGATCTCGGCGGGAAGATTGACGAGCGCGTTGAGGTCGGATCGCGTTTCCGCCGCTCGTGCGCGCAAGGTCTCGATCTGCTCACGCGCCTTGGCGATGCGCTTCCGCCATAGCTCCTCTTCGGCGCAGATCGCCTCGAGCCGCTCCTGGCGGAGCCGGATCTCACGCTCGAAATTGTCCAGCGCCGCTTCCGCGCGCGCGTTTCCGACACGGGCCTCCCCGGCTTGGCTTTGGGCGATTTCCAGCGAGGTTTCCAGCGCGGTGATCGAGACGAGATCGGCCATCGTCGCCTCGATCCGCGCCGCCTCCGCCTGAGCCTCCGCGATCGCGGTCTCGGTATGGTGCTTGACCTCGGCCAATGCCCCGAGCTGCTTGCTTTTCGCCTGGGCTTCATGCTCGGCAGCGGCAATCGCCTCGCGCGTGTGATCAAGCTCGGCGTGCGTTTCCTTGACGATCTGCCGGATCGCTTTGAGTGCCTCGGCGCTGATGGTAACTTCACGACTGGCGGCGGCGAGCTCGGCCTCGGCTGCGGTGGACCGTTTGCCGGCGACTTCCGCATCGGCGCTCAGCGAAGCGAGGCGTCCACGCTCGACGAGCCGCGCCGCGGCCGCCATGGCAGTACCGGCCCGCACGCTATAACCGTCCCAGCGCCAAAGATCGCCGTCTTGCGAGACGAGCCGCTGCCCGACCTTGAGCATTGCCTGCAGCGCCTTTCCTTGCGCGGCCTTGACGAGGCCGATTTGCCTCAGTCGCCGCTCAAGCACCGGCGGCCCTTCGACGAATTGACTGAGTGGTGTGGCACCTGCCGGCAGCTCGGGGTCATCGGTCCCGCTTGTCGTCAAACTCCAATGTGCAGAAGCCTTCTCCTCGCCTGCGGCATCGAGGTCGTCGCCGAGTGCCGCGGCAAGGGCCTGTTCATAGCCTTTGGCGACGCGAACCTGCTCGACGATCGGAGACCACTCGCCCTCATGGGTGGGTTCGAGCAGCTTGCGAAGCGTGGCGAGTTCAATCTCGAATTCTTGCCATTTGAGCTTGGCTGTCGCGGCGAGATCGCGCGCCTTGGCTTCGAGAGAGCGGACCCGGTCTTCTTCGGCCTCGGCGGCGGCAAGCTCGGCCTCGGCATGCCCAGCCTTGCTTGCAAGGTTCGCGGCCTTGGCGTTGAGCTCGGCAAGATCTCCGTGGGGTGCAAGCTCCGCTTCGAGTTTGGCAAGTCCATTGGTGGCGCTGGTTGCCTCGGCCTCGAGGCGGCCCAGCCGATCCTTCATTTCAGCCTTAGTCGTCTCCAGCCGCCGCCACTCGGCGCGCGCCTGGGCGAGTTCACCCGTCGCCTGGTTCAGATCTTGCTCGGCCATGGCGAGCGCGGCCGCAGCATTGGCGAGCGTCTCGCGCAGCTGCGGCTCCTCGTGTTCGCGCGAGCTTGCCGCAGTAAGCCGTCGGCCTTCCTCGCCGAGCCCTCGCAGCATGCCGTCGGCCTCGCCGATATGCTCCTCTTCGCGGGCCAGATCGCGCGAGGCCTGCGCGAGCCGCGTCTCGAGTTCGGCCTGGCGCGCCTTGGCGCGCGCTTCCTCGCGCTCCAGCGCGTCGCGCTCGACACTCAAGCGGTGCAGCACGGCGGCACGCGCGGCTTCCTCGTCACGCAAGGGCTGCAGCTTCTCGGCGCCTTCCGCCTGCCGGCGCAACGCCTCACCCTCGGCCCTGGTCTCCCCCGCCACTGCCCTCAGCGCATCTTGGAACGCGGCCTCCTCCTGCTCGACCATGGCGCAAGCCGCGACCCAGTGCAGGTGATGCTGCAGCGCCTCGACCTCGCGGATCTTGCCCGAGATCTCGCGGTAGCGTTGCGCCTGACGGGCTTGCCGCTTCAGCGCCTGCAATTGCGAGCTGAGCTGGCCGATGATGTCGCCGAGGCGTTCCAAATTACCTTCCGCCCCCTTGAGCCGCAGCTCGGCCTCGTGACGCCGGCTGTGCAGGCCCGCGATGCCGGCGGCATCCTCGAGCACACGGCGGCGCTCCTGCGGCGGGGCGTTGACGATCTCGCCGATACGCCCCTGACGCACCAATGCAGGGGACCGCGCGCCCGTGGCCGCGTCCTCGAATAGGAGGCGGATGTCGCGAGCGCGGGCGTCCTTGTTGTTGACCCGGTAGGCGGAGCCTGCCTCGCGCTCGATGCGCCGCGTCACTTCCAGCGCATCACTGTCGTTGAACTCGGCCGGCGCGGTGCGCGCGCTGTTGTCGACGAACAGCGTCACCTCCGCCGTGTTGCGCCCGGGACGGCCTTCCGAGCCCGCGAAGATCACGTCCTCCATGGCGGCACCGCGCATGCTCTTGTACGAGGTTTCGCCCATGGCCCAGCGCAGCGCCTCGAGAAGGTTCGACTTGCCGCAGCCATTCGGGCCGACGACCCCCGTAAGGCCCGGCTCGATCAGGAGCTCGGTCGGCTCGACAAAGGACTTGAATCCCAAAAGGCGAAGACGGGTGATCTTCACGGCAGCATGGTCCTTGAATTTAGACGGCGACGCGCGCGAACGATGCCAATGCTCGTTTCAAGCTCCAGAGGCCGGCTTCGGCGGAGATTGCGGCTCGATCATGGCCTTGATTTGCTCGAAGGTGACTTCGCCTTGCGCCGCCAACTGGCCATTGATGAAGAAGGTCGGCGTGCCCTTGACGCCGAACCGCCGCCCCCGCTGCTTCACCTCCGTCAACGCGTCGATAATGCTTTGATTCGTGAGGCATTTGTCAAACGTCTCGCGCGACATTCCGCTGGATTTGGCCACCGAATAGATCGCGTCGGCGCGGATCTCGAGGCTCACCCATTCGGGCTGGCGCAGCAGAAAGGCGTTGAACAGCTCGAAATATTTATCCGCCGGCGCGCAGCGATTGACGATAGCGGCCGTACCGGAGGTATGCCCGATGGGAAACTCCCGGACGATGAAGCGGACCTTGCCCGTGTCGATGAACTCCTTCTTCACCCGCGGGAACACGTTGCGCTGGAAGTTCGCGCAATGGGGGCAGGTGAGCGAGGCATATTCGATGACGGTCACCGGGGCCTTTGCGTTGCCGAGCACGCGGTCGCCGAGCGGTCCCTCGCGCATCAGCTCGTCCGGGGCAGGCCCGGTCGCGGCCTTGGCGTCAGGGGCGCCCGTGGCGGGGCCCACCCCGCCGCAAGCGGCTAGGGCGAGCCCGACCGCAACTAGCACCGCTCCCGTTGCCCAGCGCCTCACCATGGATCGGCCCTTAGGGATTGCTGTCCGGGTTCGAGCCGGGCGTGGGCGCGCTGCTTTCAGGTGAAGGGCTCGCATCCGCCGGCGGATTGGTCTCGGTGTCCGCAGCCGGCGGGGCCTCGCTCGGTTGCGGCGTCTCCGCGCTCGGCGGTAATGGCTCGGCAGCCGACGGAGCGGCACTCGGTTCGGTGGTCTCGTTGCTCGGCGGCGTCGGCTCGCTGGCCGCTGGAGCCTCGGTGGCCGCCGGCGCCGCAACGCCCAGTTCGGCGAACATGGCGTCGAAATCCTTGAGCTGATGGTCGCCCTTCATCCGCTTGCCGTTGACGAAAAACGTCGGCGTGGAATTGACCGCAAAGCGGTCATGCCCACGCGAGCGGGTGTCCACGATCTTGTTGAAAAGCACCTTGTCGCCGAGGCATTGATCGAAGCGCTCCTTCGAGAAGCCTGCCTGACGCGCGATCAAGAGGAGCTTTTCCTTGGCTTCGGGTCCGGTGACTGCCCAGGTCTCCTGCGTGTCGAACAGGCCGTCCACCATCGGATAGTAACGGTCATCGCCCGCGCAGCGCGCGAGCATGAAGGCGCCGACGGCAAGATTGTCGAGCGGGAACTCGCGCAGCATGTATTTGGCCTTGCCCGTATCGATGTATTTCGCCTTGAGCTGCGGAAAGATGACCATCTGGAACTGGGCGCAGTGCGGGCAGGTCATCGACGCATATTCGACGATGGTGACGGGGGCGTCGGCGTTGCCGATCACGATGTCCGGCAGCGCGCCGGGCTGCATGAGCTCGCCGACATCGGGGTCGCCCTTGGCAACGGTGGGCTCGGACCCGCCGAACCCGCCGCGGTAATAATAGATCCCACCGCCGATCACGGCCGCCACGACCACCGCGGCGATAACCATCAGCCAGGTCTTGTTGCCCGCTTCCTCACTCTTGCCCTTGTGCTGGTCGCTCACCCTTCTACTCCACCTGATGTTTTGCGTAACCCATGCCGCCCGCGCCGGTTCGGGCGCCTACATTCGTTGCAGAAACTACTCCTGGCAAGAGCACGAAAGCGTGAAAAGCCGGGCTTCACCCCTTGGTTTGCTTGGTGCGTATGCCGGTGCCGAGCCTGAGCAGCGCCGCCCGCAAGCCGTGATGGGCGATCCTAGCCGAGGCAGGCAATTCCGTGGGTTCCATGGGCGGGGACGCCGCGGTGGGGTGTCTCACCTTGCGGGTCACCGGCGCCTGCAGGATGCGCATCTCCGCCACGGCGCGATAGCCGAAATAGGTGTTGACCCGCTCGAGGATTTGACCCGCGCGATGCTGCACCTCGATGGCGCGCGGCCCGTCGACCCTGAGCACGAGGGTGGCGCCTTCTGCGTGCCGCGTGCGATGGCCCAGGGCCGGCTCCTGCCCCTCGACTCGGCGCGGCCATGCCACCTTGTCCGGCATGGTGAAGGCCGCAAGGTCCGCCCCCACGATGGCCGGCCATTCGGTGAGCAGCGACGTCGTGGCAAAGCCGCGCGCCCGCGCCGCCGGGTCCAGCAGGCGCGTGATAAAGGCGCCGATCGCCCTCGCACCGCCTGGGCCTTTGCTCCAGGCTTTCCGCTCGTTCTCGCTCATTCGCGCCGTTCTAAAGGGTGGATGGCCGGACGGCCCCGCTTGCTTTCGCGCCCATCTTACACCATGCCTCGTGGGCCAGGGGCGCGCGAGATTGAACCACATGCCGCATTTGAGCGAGGCGGACGGCCGCGGGGTCGCTGACGCTCTCCTCGCCTGGTACGACCGCGAGCGCCGGTATTTGCCTTGGCGCGCGGCACCGCACGCCGCGCCTGACCCGTATCAGGTCTGGCTCAGCGAGATCATGCTGCAGCAGACAACGGTGAAGGCGGTCACCCCGCGTTATGCCGCTTTCCTCTGCCGCTGGCCCACCGTGCAGGCGCTGGCCCAAGCGGAGCTTGGCGAGGTGCTCGCCGCCTGGGCTGGGCTCGGCTATTACGCCCGCGCACGCAATCTGCACGCTTGCGCGCGCGAGGTGGTCCAGCGCTTTTGCGGCAAGTTTCCCAAAAGCGAGGCAGCGCTGCGATCACTGCCCGGCATCGGCGACTATACGGCGGCGGCAGTCGCTGCCATCGCCTTTGGCGCGCGCGCGACGCCCATCGACGGCAACGTGGAGCGTGTGGTCGCGCGCCTCTTCGCCGTTACGACGCCGCGGCCCAAAGCCAAGTCCGTGATCAAGGGGTTGGCGGAGAGCCTGACGCCAGCGAAGCGCCCCGGCGACTTCGCGCAAAGCATGATGGATCTGGGCGCGAGCATCTGCACCCCGCGTCGACCGGCTTGTGGATTCTGTCCCCTCAGAACCGATTGCCGCGGGCTATCGCGCGGTCTCGCCGGCCAACTGCCCTATCGCGAGGCGAAGCCAGAGCGGCCGACACGGCGCGGCACGGCTTTCGTCGCGATCCGCGCCGACGGCGCGGTGCTGCTGCGGGAGCGGCCTCTGCGTGGGCTCCTCGGCGGCATGCTGGAGCCGCCTTCCTCGCCCTGGACCGAAGCCGATCTCGCCGCAAGCTCAGCGCGAGACCACGCGCCGGTCGAAGCCGCGTGGCATGTCGTGCCGGGCCGCGTGCTGCACACCTTCACCCATTTTCATCTGGAGCTCGAAGTCTGGCGCGCCGAGGTTGGGTTCGCACCACTGCTGATGCCGGCAGCTTTGCCGCAGGTCTGCCGTTGGCTCGACCGGCGCGATCTCGGAGAGGCCGCCTTGCCGAGCGTCATGCGCAAGGTGCTGGCCCACGCTTTCGATGTGGAGCGCGTAAGACGGGCGGGCTAGGCCGCGGGCCCAAGCTGCCGGCGCGCCGCATCGCGCAGCACGTCGATGGGCTTGAGCGTTCCTTCCGCCTGGAAATGCCAGAAGGTCCAACCATTGCAGGCAGTGGCCCCTTGCACATGCGCGCCGATCTTGTGGATGGAGCCTTGCGCACCGGCGCAGGCGATGCTGCCGTCGGCACGCACCCGTGCCTCGTGCCGGGCGCGCGGATCGTAGAGCGTGGTGCCGGGGGAGATCAGCCCGAGCTCGACCAGCGCGCCGAACGCGATCCGTGCCTCGGACCGCTTGCCCCGGGTGATCTCGAGCGAGGCCGGATCGAGCGGCACCGTGGCCGCAACCCGCGCTCTCGCAGCCTCCGCATAGAGCGGCTCGCGCTCGATGCCGATGAACTGGCGACCGAGGCGCTTGGCCCCGGCCGCGGTGGTGCCTGATCCCAGGAACGGGTCGAGCACGAGATCGCCCCGGTTGCTGGACGCGAGCAGGATGCGGTGGAGCAGGGCTTCCGGCTTTTGCGTCGGATGGGTCTTACGGCCCCCTCCCTCCCGCAGCCGCTCCGGCCCAGCGCAGATCGGCAGTAGCCAGTCGGAGCGCATCTGCAAATCCTCGTTCAGGGCCTTCATGGCCTCGTAGTTGAAGGTGTAGCGCGACTTTGGCCCCATGGCTGCCCACAGCAGTGTCTCATGAGCATTGGTAAAGCGCCGGCCGCGGAAATTCGGCATCGGATTCGTCTTGCGCCAGATCACATCGTTCAGGATCCAAAAGCCGAGGTCCTGCAGGATGGCGCCCACGCGGAAAATATTGTGGTAGCTGCCGATCACCCACAGTGCGCCCTCGGGCTTCAGCACGCGGCGGCAGGCTTTGAGCCAGTCGCGCGTGAACGTATCATAGTCGGCGAAGCTGCCGAACTTATCCCAGTCGTCGTCGACACCATCGACGCGGCTATTGTTGGGACGCAGGAGCTCGTTGGCCAGTTGCAGATTGTAGGGTGGGTCGGCGAAGACGAGATCGATGCTATGCTCCGGCAGCCGCGCCAGCTCGGCGATGCAGTCGCCGACAATGATTTCGTTGAGCGGAAGCCCCCCACCAAACCCCATGACACCACCCGGTTACGCGAACGATACAAATGTCGCCCCTCAAAGCGGGCGAGGCAGGCGACATGCTGAGGGTTTACGGTAAAGGGCGGCTTAACCGGCTATCGGATAAGTGATCGGGCCATGGCGCGACCGCTTATTCGCCGCGGGTTTCTGCAAGGCGCGCTCAGCCTTGCCGCGATGTTGATTTTCGGGAAGATCGTCCCGGCTCCGGCGAGGCATGAGGAGGGGGGTGTGGCTCAAGTCTTTACCAAGGAGATCGTGATGCTGCACGGCGCCTCCGAGGGCGGCTGGTGCTTCGATCCATTCCGCGCCGTGTTCGAGGGTTTGGGCTGGACCTGCCATACCCCGGACCTGATCGGTCATGGCGAGGACGCCGTTGACGCCGACAGGCGGCTCGTCGGTGTGGGCATGGCCCAATATCTGAGCCAGATGCGAGACTTCCTGCAAACTTTCGCCAGTCCGCCCGTGCTGCTCGGCCACTCCCTGGGCGCCGTGCTGGCTCAGCAATTGGCCGCTTCGGGGCTGACCCGCGCGCTCATCCTGGTGAGCCCGGCGCCGCGGGCTGGAATCCTACCCGCCACCGATGCCGAGCGGCAGCTCGCGCTTGACCTGATGACGCTCGGGCCCTTCTGGAGCAGCATTATCAAGCCGGACTTCGACCTGGCCTGCATCTACTCGCTGAACCGAGTGCCGCCCGGAGAGCGGCGCGCCATCTTCGACCGGTTTGGGCCAGAGTCCGGCAGGGCCTATTTCGAGCTCTTCTTCTGGATATTCGACCAGACCGAGGCGACCGTCGTCGACACCGCGGCCGTCCGCTGCCCGGTGCTATGCCTGAGCGGCGACGATGACAAGTTGATCTCGATGGCGACCGCGCGGGCGGCGGCGGCATTCCGCACGACCGAGTTTTGGGAGTTGGCCGGGCATGGCCACATGCTGCCGGTCGAACCGGGCGCCGAGGCGATCGCGCGCCGCATCGCCCGGTGGATTCCGGTCTGAGCGACGCAGAACCGTCGAAGACGGGACGCGCGGACAGTTTGGCTCAGTCTTGCGGGTCTTGCGCCTCGTTAAGCAGCCTGAGCGCCTGCTCGATAGGGCTGAAGGAGCGGCGGTGGTGGGTGCACACGCCGTGCTTCTTGATGGCTTGCGCGTGCTCGGGCGTGCCGTAGCCCTTGTTGCTCTCCCAGCCATAGCGGCGGTAGCGGCGGCCGAGTTTCACCATGAGCCGGTCGCGTGTGACCTTGGCCACGATCGAAGCGGCAGCAACTGAAAGCGCCAGCCCATCACCGCCGACGATGGCGCGGGCCCGACAGGGGAAGCGGCGGGGGATGATATTGCCGTCGATGAGCGCCGCGGCGGCCGGCACCTCGAGCCCGCGATAGGCCACCCGCATCCCCCACAGGCTCGCTTGCAAGATGTTATCGCGATCGATGCGGCGGACGTGGCCGATGGCGATGGCAACGCAGGCCGTGGCCATGATCTCGACGTAACGGTCCTCGCGCGCCTCCGCGGTCATGAGCTTGGAGTCGTTGAGGCCCTCGGGGATGCGCTCGGGATTGAGGATTACGGCGGCAACCACCACGGGGCCGGCCCAAGGCCCGCGGCCGGCCTCGTCGATGCCGACGACCGGTCCCGAATATTCGTCCATCAGCGCCGCCTCGAGGTCGAAGCAGGGCTGCGAGCGGACGGTTCTGCGCTCAGCGGCAAGTCCCATGGGCAAGGACTCTTCGCCAACTTGCCCGGCTTTGGCAACTTGTTCGAAGCGCGGGGGCTCCAACTTGTGGAAAAACGCAAGCTCCGCGGGAGAAATTAAATCAGCCGCATCTGCTGCCCGGCGAGCATGGGCGGGGTGAAACGGTCGGTGCGGAGCTCGACCGAGCGCTGGTTTAGCCCGAGCCGCTGCGCCGCCACCTCGAATCTGCGGCCGATCATCCAGGCGTAGGGCCCGTCGCCAACCATGCGGTCGCCCCATTTCGCATCGTAAAGCTTGCCGCCGCGCGTTGACCGCATCAGCGACAGCACGCGCGACGCGCGGTCTGGGCAATTGGCAGCGAGCCATTCGCTGAACAGGTCGCCGATCTCGAGCGGCAGTCGCAACAGCACATAGCCCGCGCCTCCGACGCCCATGGCAGTGGCCCTTTCCAGGATCCGCTCCATCTCCATGTCGGTGAAGTCCTGGAATGACGGGCGCCACCATGACGGAGGTAGGTACGCCCGCTTCGCCGAGCTGCAGCAGGGCCGCGAGCCGCCGGTCGGGCGTGCTCGCGCGCGGCTCCATGGCGCGGGCGAGCTTGGCGTCGAGCGTGGTAACCGACATCGCCACTTTGACGAGGCCGCGCTCGGCCATGGAGGTGAGCAGATCGAGGTCGCGCAGGATCAGTGCCGACTTGGTGACGATGCCCACCGGGTGGTTTGCCGCGGAGAGCACCTCCAGGATGCGGCGCATGATGCGGTAGCGCTTCTCGATGGGCTGATAAGGATCGGTATTGGTGCCGATGGCGATGGTCTCGACCTTGTAGCTGGGATCAGCCAGCTCGCGCTCGAGCGCCTGCGCGGCGTTGATCTTGGCGAACAGCTTGGTCTCGAAATCGAGTCCCGGCGACAGTCCGAGAAAGGCATGGGTGGGCCGCGCGAAGCAGTAGATGCAGCCATGCTCGCAGCCGCGATAGGGGTTGATCGAGCGGTCGAAGCCGATATCCGGTGACTCATTCCGCGTGATGATCCGCCGGGCGGGCACCTCCTGCACCTCGGTCGCTAGCGCCTCAAGCTCACCGAGGGACTCCCAGCCGTCATCGACGCTCTCGTAGGCGATGAGCTCGAAGCGGCCGGAGCGGTTGGTCTGGGCGCCGCGCCCGCGCCGGCGCGCGACAGTCACGCCCCCGGCCTCCAGCGGAAAGGCCTCTTCTTTGTTTGGCTTTCTCAGAGCGACGGACATGGGGGTGATATAGGGAAGAGGTCGGAACAAATCAAGAACGAAACACCCTGCGTCGGTGAGTGGCGTTGCCGCAATCGAGTCAAACGCTATAGTCCGCCTATGCTTTCGGTGATTATCCCCACTTTTAATGCGGAGGCGACGCTGGTGCACACCCTCGCCTCCTTGGTGCCCGCGGTGGTGGATGGCCTCGTGCAGGAAGCGATTATCGTCGACGGCGGCTCGACGGATGCGACTTTCGCCATCGCCGAAGCCGCCGGCGCGCGTTTCATGCGTGCGGAGCGGGGAAGGGGAAGTCAGCTCGATGCCGGCGCCAATGCAGCGCGCGGCGATTGGTTCCTTTTCCTGCATGGCGATACGGTGCTGGAGCCGGGCTGGGAGGAGGAGGTCTGGTCCTTCACCGAGCGCGTGGACATGGGACGCCGGCCCCAGGCGGCCGCGGCATTTCGCTTCGCGCTGGATGACGACGGGCTGATGCCGAGCCTACTGGAACGGCTGGTGCGCCTGCGCTGCTTCGTGCTCGCGCTTCCCTACGGCGACCAGGGGCTGCTCATCTCGCGGTCTCTCTATGGGAAGCTCGGCGGCTTTCGGCCGCTGCCGCTCATGGAGGATGTCGATCTCTTGCGGCGCTTGCCGCGCAACCGGCGTCTGATGCTGCAATCCCGCGCGGTGACGAGCGCGCAAAAATATTGCAGCGAAGGATATCTCGCGCGCATGCTGCGTAACGCCGCCTGCGTCGCGCTCTATTACCTTCGCGTGCCGACGCGGGTGCTTGCGCGCCTTTATGGCTGAGCGCGCGCCGCCAAGCTCGCGCTGCATCGCATTCGCGCCACGCCTCGTCATCATGGCCAAGAGTCCAGGGGCGGGGCAGGTCAAGCGCCGGCTCGGCGCAAGCTTAGGAGCGGTTGCCGCTTGCAACGTTTATCGCTCGTGCCTCGCCCATACGCTGCGGCGGCTTAGCGTCAGCCCTCGTTGGCACACGGTGCTCGCCATCACTCCGGATGCGGATCTCGCCGCGCCGCACTGGTTGCGGTTGGCGCCGACAAAAAGCGTCGCGCGCCTCGGCCAGGGCAGAGGCGATCTTGGCCGACGCATACAGCGCCTGTTCGCGCGTCTGCCGCCGGGGCCGGCCATCATCATCGGCAGCGACATCCCCGGCATTCGCGCCTCCCATATCGCTCAGGCCTTTCGCCTGCTGGGCGCGCATGATGCGGTGTTGGGTCCGGCGCAAGACGGAGGATTTTGGCTCGTTGGTCTCCGGCGCTCCCCGCGTCTGCTCGCACCCTTCCGGAGCGTGCGCTGGTCGGGCCCGCACGCGCTAGCCGACACACTCGCCAACTTGAAGGGCCATCGCGTCGCCCTGGCTGCGACCCTCTGCGACATCGATACGGAGGAAGACTACCGGCGCTCGCGCGAGTCCGTTCAGTACCTCATCCTGCCGAAAAATAATTCGGGGAGTCGGCAATCGGCTTAATGCTGTTGAAGCGCGCCGACGCGGCGCTGTACGACGCCAAGATCGGCGGCCGCAAGACGGCAGTCGGCTCTGGCAAGCATGTGCGCTACTCAACTCGGCCCCCCACTCTCTAGCTCTCACTCTTGTCGAAATAGCCGCTCGAGGGAAATTACTCGGCCGCGCCCTGAGCCTTGGCCTTCTTCCGCCGCTCTCTCAGTCGCGGCATTATCTCTATGAAGCTGCAGGGGCGGTGACGATTGTCGAATTGGTGCTTGAGGATGCCGTTCCAGGCGTCCTCGCACGCGCCCGGCGACCCCGGCAGGCAGAAGATATAAGTGCCCCCTGCGAGACCCGCGCAGGCGCGCGACTGCACCGTGGACGTGCCCACGGTGTCGTAGCTCACCATGTGGAACAGCACCGAGAAGCCGTCGATCTCCCTCTCGAACAGCGGCTTGACCGCTTCCGGCGTCACGTCGCGCCCGGTGAAGCCCGTGCCGCCCGTGGTGATGACGACGTCCACCTCCTTGTTCTTGATCCAGCGCTTCACCTGGCGGCGGATGGCCTTGACGTCATCCTCCGCCACGGCGCGCTCCGCGATCTTATGCCCCGCCTGCTCGATCAAGCTGACGAGGAGGGGCCCTGACTTATCGGTCTTCTTGGTACGCGTGTCGGAGACCGTGAGCACGGCGATGCGCACGGAGATGAAGGGGCGGCTTTCGTCGATGCGATGCATGGATCATTTCTCCAATGCGGCTTTGAGCGCTAAGAAGTCGCGCCAAGCCAGGCGCTTGTCCACCGGATTGCGCAAAAGATATGCGGGGTGGAGTGTGGCGAGCGTGGGCACCTCGCGGCTGCCGGAGCGGTAGGTCAGCCATTTGCCACGCAGCCGCATGATGCCTTCGCTCACGCCGAGGATGCTCTTCGCCGCGGCGCTGCCGAGCAGCACGAGCATCTGAGGATTGAGCAGCTCGATCTGCCTGGCGAGGAACGGCGCGCAGGCCTCCACCTCTTGCGGCGTCGGCGTGCGGTTGCCGGGCGGCCGCCAATAGATGACGTTGGTGATGTAGCAATGCTCCTCACCGAGTCCCACGCTTGCGAGCATGCGGTCGAGCAGCTGCCCCGCGCGGCCCACGAAGGGCTTGCCTTGCAGGTCCTCGTCACGGCCCGGCGCCTCGCCGATCAGCATGACGCGCGCTTGCTCACTGCCCCGCGCGAAGCAGAGGCTTTTCGCCGTGCGCTTGAGCGGACAGCCGTCAAATTGAGCAACCATGGCCTCGAGCTCCGCAAGGGTCGAAGCCTCGCCTATGCCGCGCGCGCCAATGGGGTCGGCACGAGGCCTTGCAATGACGCGAGGGGCGCTCGGAATGCTCTTTCGCTCGGGTGCCGGGGAGGGGGCGGCGTTCTGCGCGAAGCCATCGAGCGGCGCCTCGCCGATCGCCTCATCGGCCCCCATAGCCGCGTACCAGGCGAGCAGCGCTTCCACGCTCTGTCGTTCCGATGTGGTCATTTCAGCTGCTCGTGGCGATGATCACCAGTGACCCCATATTTGTCATTGCCCGGCTTGGCCCGGCAATCCAGTATCCCGAAGCCTCTCATATTAGCCACTGGCCGTACGGGATACTGGATTCCCGCCTTCGCGGGAATGACAATGGAACTTTGGCCTGGTGCCAACGCGGAGCCTAAGTTTTGAACGACGTTCCCGAGCGCGAGACCATGGAATTCGACGTCGTGATCGTGGGCGCGGGGCCCGCGGGGCTCGCTGCCGCCATAAGGCTGAAGCAGCTCGCAGTCGAGACAAACAAGGAGATCTCCGTCGTCGTGCTGGAGAAGGGCGCGGAGGTCGGCGCGCATATCCTATCGGGCGCCGTGATCGATCCGGTCGCGCTCGACCGCCTCTTGCCCGACTGGCGCGAGCAGGACAGCCCGCTCACCACCCCCGTCACCGAGGACCGCTTCTACTATCTCGGGGAGAGGGGCGGGCTGGGGTTCCCCACATTCCTGATGCCGCCGCTCATGAGCAATCACGGCTGCTATATCGGCAGCCTCGGCAGTCTCTGCCGCTGGCTTGGCGAGCAGGCCGAAGCTCTGGGCGTCGAGATCTATCCCGGCATTGCCGTGACCCAGGCGATCTTCGGGCCGGGCGGCGAGGTCGAAGGCGTCATCACCGGCGATATGGGCGTGGCCCGCGACGGCACTCATAAGGACAGCTACACGCCTGGCATCGCGCTCACCGGCAAATACACGCTGCTCGCCGAAGGCGCGCGTGGCTCGCTGACCAAGCGGCTGATCAAGCGCTTCAACCTGGATGCGGAGAGTGGCCCGCAGAAATTCGGCATCGGGCTCAAGGAGCTGTGGGAGGTATCGAAGGAGAAACATCGTCCGGGCCTGGTGCAGCACACCATGGGCTGGCCGCTCGACGACGCAACCGGCGGCGGCTCCTTCCTCTACCATTTCGGCGACAACCTCGTGTCGGTGGGATTTGTCGTGCATCTCGACTACGCCAATCCCTATCTCAACCCGTTCAAGGAGTTTCAGCGCGCCAAGCTGCATCCCCGCATTAAGGAGCACCTGGAAGGCGGCAAGCGCATTGCCTATGGCGCCCGCGCGCTCACCGAGGGCGGCTGGCAGGCAATCCCACGCCTTGCCTTTCCCGGCGGCGCGCTCATCGGCTGCGCGGCCGGCTTCATGAACGTGCCCCGCATCAAGGGTAGCCACAACGCCATGCTGAGCGGCATGATGGCGGCGGAAGCCGCCTTCGCCGCGATCGATGCCGGCCGCGCCCGCGACGTGCTTACGGCCTATCCGAAGAGCGTGCAGGAAAGCTCCATTGCCAAGGAGCTGAGGAAGGTGCGCAACGTGAAACCGCTTTGGTCGCGCTTTGGCACACTGGCAGGCGTGATGCTGGGCGGCATCGACATGTGGCTCAACACGTTGTTTCCGTTTTTGCGGCACACACTGAGGCACGCAAAGCCCGACTGTGCGAGCCTTGAGAAGGCGGCCGCGGCAAAGCCGATCGAATACCCCAAGCCCGATGGCGCCCTCAGCTTCGACATTCTCTCATCTGTGTTCCTGTCCGGCACCAATCACGCCGAGAACCAGCCCGTGCATCTCGTCCTCACGGATCCCACGATCCCGATCGAGCACAATCTTCCAGACTATGCGGAGCCCGCCCAGCGCTATTGCCCGGCGCAAGTCTATGAGGTGGTTGGGGAAGGGCGGACGCGCCGCTTTCAGATCAACGCGCAGAACTGCGTCCATTGCAAGACCTGCGACGTGAAGGACCCCTCACAAAACATCAATTGGGTACCCCCGGAGGGCGGCGACGGTCCCAATTACGTCAACATGTGATTTCGCCGTTATGTCGCGGAAAGAGGCCACAAACTAGCCGCGTTTAGACCCCAAGCAAGCTTTTGAGTTTCCAGCCCGGCGGAAAACCCTTAAATCTTGAGCCAGGGTTTCACAAACCAGGTTTTGGGGCGGCGCGAGCCGAAACGATATGCCGATCATGGACCAAGCCACCTTGCGCTATTGGGCTCAGCGGTCGTTGCTCATTGTGGCAATTCTTGTTGCTCCCGCCGCCTACTCCGAGGTGGTCTCAGACACGACCGAGCACGCCGATCCGGGCACGCTGCTCGGCAACTATCTCTCCGGCCGCCTGGCCCGCGGCGACCATGACACTGCAGTGGCGGCGGACTTTTACTCGAAGGCGCTCGCCGAGGATCCCGGCAACGAGATCATCCTCGAGCAAGCCTTCCTGCTCGAGGCCGCGTCGGCGCATTGGGATCGCGCTATCGAGCTTGCCCAAGAGCTCGTCAAGGTCGAGCCGCAGCATCGCATCGCGCAGTTCCTGTTAGGCTGTGTGGCCTTCAAGCACGGCAACTACGGCGAGGCCGACGAGCACTTCACGGCAGCCCGGCAAGGTCCGATCGCGGATCTCACCTCGACCCTTGCCCGCGCCTGGGTGCAGGACGCGGAGGGCAAGCCCGACGATGCCTTGGCCACGCTCGATTCACTAAGCGACGCGGATTGGGCACAGTTCTATCAGCGCTATCACCGGGGCCTGATCGCCGACTTGGCCGGCAAGCATGATCTGGCGGGGACGGCCTTCGGGCAAGCCTTCAAGAAGAATCCCGGTACGCTCAGGGTCGCCGAGGCCTATGCGCGCCACGCGGTGAACAACAACAACCGCAAGCTCGCGCGCCAGACGCTGAAGACCCACATCGCCAAATCCTCGGGCCATCCTCTGTCCGTGGCGCTGCTCGGGGAGATCGAGAGCGGCAAGACGCCGCCCCTGCTGGTGACCTCCGCCAACGACGGCCTGGCCGAGGTGTTCTATGGCATTGGCGATGCGCTTGCGGGCGAGGGCGGCCTCGATATGGGAATCATCTTCCTGCAATTTGCCCTCTACCTTAGGCCCGACTTCCCCATCGCCAATGCCGCGCTGGCCGAGGCGTATGAGGGGGCAAAGAAATATGACCTCGAGTTGCAGGCCTTCGACCGGATCCCCGAGGCCTCCCCGCTTTGGCTGAACGTGCAAATCCAGAAAGCGTTTGCGCTCAACTCGCTCGATCGGGTCGACGACGCAAAGGCGCTCCTGGAACAGTTGGTTGCCAAGAACCCCAACGACATCCGTCCGCTCGATGCGCTCGGCAACATCCTGCGCTCGCATGAGCGCTATGCCGAGGCGCGCGATTTCTACAGCCACGCGATCGCGCTCGTTCCCAAGCTGTCCAAGGAGAACTGGGCGCTCTTCTATTCCCGCGGCGTGTGCAACGAGCGGCTGAAGAACTGGCCGAGCGCCGAAGCCGATTTGAAGCGGGCGCTCGAGCTATCTCCCGACGAATCTCTCGTGCTCAATTATCTCGGCTATACCTGGGTCGACCAGGGCCAAAATCTGAAAACCGGCATGGATTACATCCGCAAGGCTGTAAAGCTGAAGCCCGATGATGGTTATTATGTCGACAGCCTTGGTTGGGCCTATTTCAAGCTCGGCAACCTCCCCGCCGCGGTCGAGCAGCTCGAGCACGCCGTCGAGCTCAAGCCCGATGATCCCGTCGTCAACGATCATTTGGGCGATGCCTATTGGCGCGTAGGGCGCCTGCTCGAGGCAAAGTATCAGTGGCAGCAGGCGCTGACGCTGAAGCCCGAAAGCGACCAGGTCGTTCAGCTCGAGAAGAAGATCAAGGACGGTCTGCCCACCGATGCCGAGACCAAGGCGGCTGATCGGTCGACGCAAACGGGCCAGAAGGCGCAGGAATAAGCCTGCTGTCTCGGTCATCGCTTAGTCGTGCACGCTCATTGACGACGCTCCGCGAGCCGGCTTACGCCAAGCTCAATTTGACGCTTGAGGTGCTCGGGCGCCGCGCCGACGGCTATCATGAACTGAGCAGCCTCGTTGCCTTTGCCGAGCTTGGCGACGTCGTCGATCTCGCGCCTGGACCCACCCTTGAGCTTGTCGTCGAGGGCCCGTTCGCCGAAGCGTTGACGGGCGGGGGCAATCTGATCCTCGCCGCGGCAAGGGCGGCCAACACCTTGCGCCTCAATCTTGAGCTTGGCCGCTTCCGCCTGACCAAGAACCTCCCCATTGCAGCGGGCCTTGGCGGGGGCTCTGCCGATGCCGCCGCGGCCTTGCGGCTCCTCGCGCGGGCCAATGGCGTGGCGCTGACCGGTGAGCACCTGGCCGTGCTCGCGGCAGAGCTCGGGTCCGACGTCAGGGTTTGCCTTGCAAGCCAGCCCGCGCTGATGACCGGCCGCGGCGAGACCGTGCATCCGTTGCGCAACTTCCCCGCTTGCGGCGTGGTGCTCGCCAATCCTGGGGTGGCGCTCACTGCCCCCGCGGTCTATGGCGCCCTGAAGGCACCGCCCATTTCCGGAGACCGGGAAAGCATTCCGGAAGTGCCGGACTTCGCCGGCAGCTTCGAGCGGCTGCTCGACTACGCCGGCCCACGTGGCAACGACCTCGAAGCCCCGGCCATCGCTTTAGCGCCTGTCATCGAGGAGGTGCTGGCCGCTCTTGCGCAACTGAAAGGCGTCCGCCTGGTCAGCATGTCGGGGAGCGGGTCCACGTGCTTCGCGCTCTTCGTCAACGCGGAGGAAGCGCGCCGCGGCGCCGGCGAGCTCATCGCATCGCATCCCGGTTGGTGGGTGGCGGCGAGCACGCTTGCATGCGACGCAGGCGCGATCCTTTAGAACGGTCGCTCGACCGAGAATTCGATGGCTTCGAGCAGAGCCGCCTTCGCGTCTCCGTCCGGAAAAATCGCCAGCGCATCGCGGGCAATCGCGCCATAGTGGCGCGCACGCTCCATGGTGTCGCTCAGGGCGTTGTGCTGCTGCATGAGTGCCATCGCCTGAGCGAGGTCGCTCTCCTCGATCTTGCCTTCCTGTAGCGTCCGCCGCCAGAAGTCTCGCTCGCCCACATTGCCTCGGCGGTAGCAGAGCACCACGGGCAGCGTGATCTTGCCTTCGCGGAAATCGTCCCCGACGCTCTTGCCGAGCGTCGACTGCTCACCCCAATAGTCAAGCGCATCATCGACGAGCTGGAAGGCAAGTCCGAGATTGCGGCCATAGGAGCGCAAGCCTGCGGCTTCCGATCTGGGACGCTCCGCGATCACCGCACCCACCTCTGCCGCCGCCGCGAATAGGGCGGCGGTCTTGGCATCGATCACGGCAAGATAGTCGTCCTCGGTGGTTTCGGTGTTCTTGGCGGTGATGAGCTGCATCACCTCGCCCTCGGCGATGATCGCGGCTGCGTCGGAAAGGATGCGCAGCGCGCCGAGTGAGCCCACGTCGACCATCATCTTGAACGCTTGGCCCAGAAGGAAGTCGCCCACGAGAACGCTTGCCTCGTTGCCCCACAAGAGCCGCGCCGCGGTCTTGCCGCGCCGCAAATTACTTTCGTCCACCACGTCGTCATGCAAGAGCGTCGCGGTATGCATGAACTCCACGCTCGCCGCGAGCCGCACATGGCCGTCGCCCGCATAACCGCAGAGCTTCGCCGCGGCGACAGTGAGCATGGGCCGGAGCCGCTTGCCGCCGGATTGAATCAGATGCTTGGCGAGCTCGGGGATCAGGTCGACATTGGAGCGGGCGCGATCGAGGATGATGCGGTTGACATGCATCATATCCTCCTCGACAAGCGCCAAGAGGGGCGCGAGCCTCGCAGCTGGATCGCGCGCACCGGCAAGCTGGACGACAACTCCCAAGGGAAAACGCTCCTAAAGGGCCATGGCTTAAGCGACTATAGTCGGTGGTCGTCAAGCACTCCACCGCCACGAGGCGTCTCGCCAATGCAAGAACTGTTGCGCTCCAACAATTCTGTACTCCTATCTTATGTCAGCGCGTTGTTGGAGGAGGCGGGTATCGACTTTATCGTCGCAGATATGAATATGAGCGTACTGGAAGGCTCGATTGGGGCCCTGCCGCGGCGGGTGCTGGTGGAGAGTTCGACGATCGGGCAGTCCCGCCGCATTCTCACCGAGGCCGGCATTGGCGATGTCATCACGGCGGATGAGGACTGAGCCGGGGATTCCCGCGCGGACGCCAGCGGGCCCTGCGACCGTGGATGATTTCCTCGGCGGCCGCATCAGCGTCGTGCAGCAGCAAGCGGGACATCGGGCCGGCAGCGATGCGGTTTGGCTTGCGGCAGCGGTGCCGGCACTTGCGGGCGAGCATGTGCTCGACGCGGGCGCCGGTGTCGGCGTCGCGGGACTGTGCCTGCTTGCTCGCCTGCCTGAGGTGAGGGTGACCGCCGTCGAGATCGATGCGGGCCTCTGTGCGCTCGCCGCCACCAACGCCGCGCGCAATGCTGTGGCCGGCAGATTCAGTGTTGTGGAGGCCGATGTGACGGCCCCCGCCAAGGCGCTCACCGCCAAGGGCCTCATGCGCGAGGGCTACGCGCAGGTGATCGCCAACCCACCCTTCCATTTCGTCGGCACCGTGCGGCCCGCACCCGACCGCGGCCGCGCCTCCGCCCATGTCATGGGGGAGGGCGCGCTCGACGACTGGGTACGCTTCCTCGCCGCATTTGCTGCGCCCAAGGGGCGGCTGACGCTGATCCATCGGCCCGAGAGCTTGACCATGCTGCTCAGTCTGCTCGAACGCCGGTTCGGTGACATCATGGTCTTTCCACTCTTCCCGCGCGCAGGGCTGCCCGCCACGCGCATCATCCTGCAGGGGAGGAAGGGCAGCCGCGGCGGGCTCACCCTCTTGCCCGGACTCGTGCTGCACGAGGCCGACGGCCGCTACACCGAAGCCGCCGAAGCCGTCTTGCGGAGCGGGGAGGCTTTGCGGCTCGAGGCTTGAGCCTTCAACTGATGAAAAGCCAAAGGGCCACTCCCGGCTTCGGGAACGGCCCTTGGATTAAGGTCTGCCGCGCTTTTGCGCGGGGTCAGCTAGTACCAGCCGTACCGGCGCCAAGCGCGATGGCCGCGCCAATAGGGATAATATGCGTACGGGTAATAGCCGTAGGAATAGTAGCGATAGCCATAGCCCCAGCCGGGTCCCACATAGACACCGACCCTTGGGCCGCCCCACCCCCAATAGCCACGGCGCCATCCGGCAGACGCGGAATCCGGGGTGAGGGTGACGAGCACAAGTGCAAGTGCGCCCGCCGCAAGGAGCAGAGTTGCAAGCCTATTCATGGAGTCCTCCTGAAGGGTGGTGGCGACGCCGGACCAGGAAACGCGCCGCCTTGAGTGGCCGTTCCCACCCGGATATGCGCCCTTATAACAGGCAATCCCGACCCGCTCGTGCGGAGGACGGTTATTGCGTTAACCAATGCTTATGCCACCCCTTAGGTAGGCCCGTCTGCCGCGCTCCCGGTCTGCCTTGATTTAACCCTTTGCGGCGCTACGCTAGGCTAATGGACCCTGACATGGACGACGACCGCGCGCGAAATCCTGGAGGCTGGCTGAGCTTCCTGCCCGCGTCTTGGGTGAAGCGTGGGCCGCTCATTCCCGTGCTCCGGTTCAGCGGACCCATCGGCGCGGTCACGCCGCTCCGACCGGGACTGAGCCTCTCGACGGTCGCCTCGGCCATCGACAAGGCCTTCTCCATGCGCGGTGCCAGGGCCGTGGCGATCCAGATCAACTCTCCCGGCGGCTCCGCCGTGCAGTCAGGGCTGATCTTCAGGCGCATTCGGGCGCTGACCGAGGAGAAAGACCTCAAGGTCTATGTCTTCGCCGAGGACGTGGCCGCATCGGGCGGTTATTTGCTGGCCCTTGCCGGTGACGAGATCTACGCCGACACGAGTTCCATCGTGGGCTCCATCGGCGTGGTCACGGCCACGTTCGGGGTGCATGAGCTGATCAGCAAGCTGGGCGTCGAGCGGCGGGTTTATACGGCGGGCGCCAGCAAGGACACGCTCGATCCATTCTTGCCGGAGAAACCGGAGGACGTGGAGCGGATCAAATCCATCCAGCGCGACGTGCATGCGGCGTTCATCGATCTCGTCAAACAGCGCCGCGGCGCCAAGATCGAGGCGGCGGGCGACAGCCTGTTCACCGGCGCGTTCTGGTCGGGCAAGAAGGCGCTCGAGCTTGGCCTTATCGATGGCCTGGGCGATCTCCGTTCCAAGATGCGGGAGCTTTTCGGCGACGACGTGCGTTTCAAGCTGGTCACGCCTGACCGCCGCTTCTTCCGCGCCAGGCATGGCGTGTTCGCCGGCGGCTTCGACCTTGGCATCTCGCCAGGAGGCTTCGCTGCCGATATGATCTCCGCCATCGAGGCACGCGCACTTTGGTCGCGCTTTGGGTTTTAGAGCCATGCCGCAATTCCTCATCCTGCTTGCCGCGGGCGCCAGTATCTTCGTCGTCAGGCGACTGTATCGGTGGGAGCGCCAACGCGTTGCCGCCGAGCTCGCCCGCACGCGCGAGGCCATGCAGCGCGAGACGGAAGTTGTCGTTCCCTTGGAGCGCGATCCCTCGACCGGCGTCTACAGGCCGAAAGCGATGCACTAGGCGTGGGGCTGTTGTACTAGCGTCCCATCCACTCTTCACGCCGGACAGCCGCGATCCCTTGACCCCCCATAGGGGGCCGCATAGCGTGCGCGCCCAGATGCGGCCGCACCTTCCCCTGGCCGTCCCCTTAGGCGCGAGATGGCCAAACACGCAAAGGAAGGCGGGCGCAAAGCCCCCCCAAGCTTCCAGGACTTGATCCTCACGCTGCAGCGCTTCTGGGCCGATCAGGGCTGCGTCATCCTACAGCCCTATGACATGGAGGTGGGGGCGGCCACGTTTCATCCGGCCACCACCTTGCGCGCGCTTGGGCCGAAGCCCTGGCGGGCGGCCTATGTGCAGCCCTCGCGGCGGCCGAAAGACGGCCGCTATGGCGAGAACCCCAACCGGCTGCAGCACTACTATCAGTTCCAGGTTATCTTGAAGCCGTCGCCCCCTGATATCCAGGATCTCTATCTCGACAGTCTGTGCGCCATCGGCATCGATCCTCTCAATCACGACATCCGCTTCGTCGAGGACGATTGGGAGAGCCCGACGCTCGGCGCTTGGGGCCTCGGCTGGGAGGTGTGGTGCGACGGCATGGAGGTGTCGCAGTTCACCTACTTCCAGCAGGTTGGCGGCTTCGACTGCGATCCCGTGGCGGGCGAGCTGACTTACGGGCTCGAGCGTCTCGCCATGTATGTGCAAGGGGTCGACCGCGTCTTCGATCTCAATTTCAACGGCGGCGAAGGCAAGGACAAGGTCACCTATGGTGACGTCTTCCTGCAAGCGGAGCAGGAATATTCGCGCTTCAATTTCGAGCATGCCGACACCAAGCTGCTGCTCGACCAGTTCCACGGCGCCGAGACCGAATGCAAGGCGCTGATCGCCAAGGGCGATGCGGGCGAGAGCCACCTGATGGTGCTGCCCGCTTACGATCAGGCCATCAAGGCCTCCCACATTTTCAACCTGCTCGATGCCCGCGGCGTGATCTCGGTGACGGAGCGGCAGGGCTTCATCTTGCGTGTGCGCGATCTCGCCAAGGCCTGTTGCGCCGCCTGGCTCAAGACTGACGCGGGCGGTGCCCATGCGTGAAGCGTTCCGGTCCGCCCATGGCTGAGCTTCTGCTAGAGCTGTTCTCCGAAGAGATCCCGGCACGCATGCAGGCCCGCGCGGCCGAGGAGCTTGCGCGTTTCCTGGGCGATGCGCTGAAGGACGCAGGCCTCAACTTCGGGACTATCCGCGGTTTTGCCACGCCGCGCCGGTTGACGGTGGTGATCGATGGTCTGCCCGCGCGCTCGCCCGATGTGAGCGAGGAGAAAAAGGGGCCACGCGTTGGCGCCCCCGACGCCGCTGTGCAGGGCTTTTTGAAATCGGCGGGCCTCGCCTCCATCGATCAGGCCGAGACGCGCGCCGACAAGAAAGGCGACTTCTATGTCGCGCTGATCGAACGCCCTGGACGGTCGACGGCGGAGGTCTTGGCCGCCATCGTGCCCGTGATCGTGGGCGCCTTCCCCTGGCCGAAATCCATGCGCTGGGGCAACGGGCGGCTCCGCTGGGTGCGGCCGCTGCACTCGATCCTGTGCCTGCTCGACAGCAAGCTCGTGCCCTTCGAGGTGGACGGGATCGCGACCGGCAAGGAAACGCGCGGTCACCGCTTCATGGCGCCGAAGCCTTTTAGTGTGAAGAGCTTCAAGGATTATGTGGAGAAGCTGCGCCAGGCCTATGTGATCCTCGACGCCGAGGAGCGCGCTGGCCTCATCCTCAAGCAGGCCCGCAAGCTCGCCGCGAAGGAGGGGCTGACGCTGGCGGAGGATGGGGGGCTACTTGCCGAGAATGCCGGCCTCACCGAGTGGCCCGTCGTTCTGATGGGCTCATACGACAAAAGCTTTCTCGAAGTGCCGGCCGAAGTGTTGGCGACCAGCATGAAATCGCATCAGAAATGCTTCTCGCTTAAGCGCGGAGAGGAGCTCGCCAACAGATTCATATTGGTCGCCAATCTTGCGGCCAAGGATGGCGGGAAGGCGATCGTCGCTGGCAATGAGCGGGTGATCGCGGCGCGCCTCTCCGACGCCAAGTTCTTCTTCGATCAGGACCGCGACGTGGGGCTCGAAGTGTGGGTGCCGAAGCTGAAGGAGATCATCTTCCACGACAAACTCGGCGACCAATATGAGCGGGTGCAGCGGGTGCGGCTGTTGGCGCGCGACGTCGCGCCTTTGGTGGGCGCCGACCCCGACCTCGCCGAGCGCGCCGCCATCCTCGCCAAGGCCGATCTCGTGAGCGGAATGGTCGGTGAGTTCCCCGAGCTGCAAGGGGTGATGGGCCGCTACTACGCTCTAGATCAGAAGGAGGATCCGGTGGTGGCGAACGCCATCGCCGCTCATTACAAGCCGGTAGGGCCGTCCGACGAAGTTCCGCGTGAGCCGGTGGCTATCGCCGCGGCGCTCGCCGACAAGCTCGACATGCTGGTGGGTTTCTGGGCCATCGACGAGAAGCCGACCGGCTCGAAGGACCCTTACGCGCTCCGCCGCGCCGCTCTCGGCGTCATCCGTATGGTGCTGGAGAACCAGCTTCGAATACCATTGAACCCCGTCCTCTTTCGATCTTTGGGTGCCCACGTCATCGGAGGTGTGCTCACTGAAAGAGATGAATCATTGGTGCTCAGCGATCTCCTCGCGTTCTTCGCCGACCGCCTCAAGGTGCATCTGCGCGACCAGGGTGCGCGCCACGATCTCATCGACGCCGTGTTCTCGCTTTCCGACCAGGACGATCTGCTGCTGATCGTCCGTCGCGTCGAGGCGCTCGGGAAATTTCTCGAAACGGAAGACGGCGCCACCCTCCTTGTAGGCACCAAGCGCGCCGTCAACATTCTGCGCATCGAGGAGAAGAAGGACGGCAAGGGCTACCATCAGCCCCCTGATCCCAAGCTCTTCAAACTGCCCGAGGAAAAGGCCCTGGCCAAACAGGTCGATCAGGTGGAACGCGCCGCGGCCACGGCGATCGAGAACGAGGACTTCGAGGCGGCCATGGCGGCGATGGCGCTATTGCGCGCGCCCGTCGATGCGTTTTTCGACCACGTCACCGTCAATGCCGACGATGCCGACCTCCGCGCCAATCGCTTGCGCCTCTTGAACGGCATCCGCGCCACGACACTGACGGTCGCCGACTTCTCCAAGATCGAGGGATAGACTGCCTAATCACCTCTTCGTCTATGGCACGCTCCGCAGCGAAAACCTCCATTCCATGGCGCGGCGGCTCCGCGCTCGGGCGAAGCTTCTTGGTCGGGGGTCGGCGCCAGGACTCCTCTATGACCTCGGTGCCTATCCCGGAGCGTTCTTTGGCCCCAAGTACAAACAGCGCGTCCGCGGCGAGGTATTCGCCCTCCCCGCTGGCGATCCGCTGCTCCGCGCCATCGACGCCTATGAAGGCTGCGCGGAGGACGGCTCTGCAACCAATTCCGGGTTCGAGCGTCTCTCCATCATTGTGACCCTCGACACCGGTCGCCAGCTCGAGGCGTGGAGCTATGGGCTGCAAAAGGCACCGCGGCCGGCGAGGCCGATCCCAAGCGGCGACTGGATCGCCCATCTTGCCGCCCGCAAGCCACGCGCGGCGCGCCGTTAGGGCTTTCCATCCCTTTATTTGTGTCCATGACAGCAGGCGGCTAAAAGGGCGGGCTTGAAGTTGGATTGAATGATGAGCCACCCCCGACCTTCACCGCGACCGCAATTGAAATGGGTCTACGGCTTCGGCGCCGGCCGCGCCGATGGCTCGGCTGCTGACAAGCACTTGCTTGGCGGCAAGGGCGCCTATCTTGCCGAGATGTCGCGGCTGGGCATGCGCGTCCCACCGGGCCTCACCATCTCGGCCGAGGTGTGCGGCGCCTATTACCAGGCGGGCGGCAAGCTGCCTGAGGCGCTGAGGCCTATGGTGAGCGGCGCGCTCGATCGCGTAGGCAAAGCCGCGGGCGCCCGCTTCGGCGATGTGGACAATCCTCTGCTCGTGTCGGTGCGCTCGGGCTCCCGCGCCTCGATGCCGGGCATGATGGACACGGTCCTCAATCTCGGCCTTAACGATCAGACCGTGGAGGGGCTCGCGCGCCGCTCCTCCGACCGGAGATTTGCCTATGACACCTATCGCCGTTTCATGCAGATGTATGGCGACGTGGTGCTCGGCCTCGGCCATGACCTGTTCGAGGAGGCTCTCGACAACTACAAACATCTCAAGGGCTTCGAGCTCGACAGCGAGCTCAAGGAACAGCATCTCGTGGAGATCGTCGACCGCTTCAAGGCGCTGATCGCCGACGAGCTCGGCCGGCCATTCCCGCAAGACCTGCACGTCCAGCTTTGGGGCACCATCGCCGCCGTGTTCGGCTCCTGGGAGAATGCCCGTGCCAAGGCCTATCGCAGGCTGCACGACATCCCAGACGACTGGGGTACCGCGGTCACCATTCAGGCCATGGTGTTCGGCAATCGCGGCCAGCGGAGCGTGACCGGCGTCGCCTTCACCCGCAATCCCTCCACGGGCGCGAAGGAGCTTTACGGCGAGTTTCTGGTCAACGCGCAAGGCGAGGACGTGGTCTCCGGCTTGCGCACCCCCCAACCCTTGACCGAGGCCGCGAGAAAGGCCGCCGGCGACAGCCGCCCGTCGCTGGAGGCGCTGATGCCCGACGTGTTTGCCGAACTGACCGCAAGCGCGGAGAAGCTCGAAGCGCATTTCAGGGACATCCAGGACATCGAGTTCACCGTCGAGGAGGGCAAGCTCTGGATGCTGCAAACCCGCTCGGGCAAGCGCAGCATGCAGGCGGCGTTGAAGATCGCCATCGACATGGCGGCGGAAGGGGTGATCAGCCGCGAGGAAGCCATCGTCGGCATCGATCCGGTGCAGCTCGACCAGCTCTTGCATCCGACGATTGATCCGGGCGCGGAGAAGACCGTCATCGCCAAGGGGCTTGCGGCCTCGCCGGGCGCCGCTTCCGGCGAGCTTGTCTTCGATGCGGACGAGGCCGTGCACCTCAGGGCTCAGGGTCACACCGTGATCCTCGCCCGCGTCGAGACCTCGCCCGAGGACGTGCAGGGCATGCACGCCGCCGCGGGCATCCTCACCACGCGCGGCGGCATGACGAGCCACGCGGCGGTGGTGGCGCGCGGCATGGGACGTCCTTGCGTCACGGGAGCCGCCTCGGTGCACATCGACCTCGACAAGGAGACGCTGCAAGCGGGTGGAGTGCTGCTGCACAAGGGCGACATCGTCACCATCGACGGCTCGAGCGGCCAGATCATCCAGGGCCGTGTGCCCATGCGCGAGCCGGACCTCTCCGGCGATTTCACCACGCTCATCGATTGGGCCGACAAAATCCGACGCATGCGGGTGCGCGCCAACGCGGACACGCCGTCGGATGCCCGCCAGGCGCGTGCCTTCGGCGCCGAAGGCATCGGGCTTTGCCGCACCGAGCATATGTTCTTCGACGAGGAGCGCATCGTCGCCATGCGGCAGATGATCCTGGCCGAGGACGAGGAAGGCCGCCGCCGGGCGCTTCTCAAGCTGCTGCCCATGCAGCGGCAGGATTTCGTTGAGCTGTTTCGGGCCATGGCGGGGTTGCCGGTGACCATCCGCCTGCTCGATCCGCCCTTGCATGAGTTCCTGCCCCATGGCGCCGACGCCATCGCCGACGTTGCCGCCGCCATGGGCGTGAGCGTGAACCGAATGCGGCGCAGGGTCAGCGATTTGCGTGAATTCAACCCGATGCTGGGCCATCGCGGCTCGCGCCTGTTGGTGAGCTTCCCCGAGATCGTGGAGATGCAATCCCGCGCCATCTTCGAGGCGGCGATCGAGGTCGGGCATAGCCTGGGCGTGCGCGTTACGCCGGAGATCATGGTGCCTCTCGTCACCGCCAAGGCCGAGCTCGACCTCATCAAGTGCCACATCGATGCGACCGCCCGCGCTATTCGGGACGAGCAGGGGGTCGAGGTCGCCTATTCGGTCGGCACTATGGTGGAGCTTCCGCGCGCCTGCTTGAATGCCGGAGAGATCGGCGAGACGGCCGAGTTCTTCTCCTTCGGCACCAATGACTTGACCCAAACCACCTTCGGCCTTTCGCGCGACGATGCCGGGCGCTTCTTGGGCGAGTACACCGACAAGGGCATCATCCAGCACGACCCCTTCGTAACGCTCGATTCCGCTGTGGGCGAGTTGATGCAGATCGCCGTGGAACGCGGGCGCAAGGCGCGGCCCGAACTCAAGATTGGCATTTGCGGCGAGCATGGCGGCGACCCGGAAACCGTGCGTTTCTGCGAGAAAATCGGCCTAGATTATGTGTCCTGCTCGCCCTATCGGGTGCCGATCGCGAGGCTTGCCGCCGCCCAGGCCGTTTTGGGGCAGAAGGTAAAGAGTTGTTAGCGCTATAGAGAGAAATCCGCAGATCTTTCCGTTCACCACAATTTGTCCTAAATTTTCCGGCAGCCTCGGGCCAACTAGACGGGAGTCCGGGCAGAACCGGTGGGGGACTAAGATTAAGCTACTGTTTTTCCCACCCTTTTTGGCTGATTCCACATTGGGGACGTTAACCTTGGACGCGCACCGTAATCGGCGCGGTGTCTAGGGCCTGCGGAAAGCGGCCGCTGCGACGGCTGGACTCTGCGGGAGGTTACGGGGACAGTCCGGGAGGGAGTATGGACCGGCGCTCATTTCGTCGGGTGTGGCACGTCATAGCTGCGCTTGTGCCACTTCCGTTGATCGGATTGGGTTACGTCGGGGCCGTGCCGGGCAACCGGGTGGCCTTTCAAATTCAGCTTTTCCTCGCGGGTCACGGTTCGGTGCATGCGCTTGCGGCCACCCGCGCCGATGGCGCCGAGCCCTATCAGCCCCTGCCGCGCGAGGCTGCGCAGTTGTTTACGACCGCAGGCAAGGGACCGAGGGCGGATCGCTATCTCATCGTCAAGACCACCACTTACGCCGGCAAGCAGGTCGTCACCGCCAGCGTGGCGGGGATGCCCGAAATTACGGGGGCCTTGGGCGGGAGCGGGGTCATCCGCGCCAAGAAGGGCGACCGGCTGAATTCGCCGGTGACAGAGGTGGCGCTACGGGGGTCCGCCGACGACGGCCTCTCCACCGCACTATTCATGTCGGCGCCGCAGTTCGACCGGGCGTTTGACTTTGGCGGTACTCCTCCCTCGCCTGAGTCCATTGCCTACCATCCCTCCACCGAGGGGCTGGCCTTCAAATCCAAGGGCGAGAGCCAAGCGGAGTTCGAGGAACGCGAGCGGCGCTGCCTCGCCACGGCCATCTACTTCGAGGCGCGCGGCGAGCCGGTGAGGGGCCAGATCGCCGTAGGCCAGGTGATCCTCAATCGCGTGCGCAGCCCGCAATTCCCGCAAACGATCTGCGGTGTGGTCTATCAGGGCCAGATGCAGAAAGGCTGCCAGTTCTCCTTCGCCTGTGACGGTCACACCGACATGCCGAGAGAGGACGAACAATGGGCGCTCGCCCAGAATCTCGCTCACCAGATCACTTCGGGTCAGGTCTGGCTGCCGGAGGTGGGCTATTCGACCTATTACCACGCCAACTACGTGAGGCCCGGCTGGGTCAATGCCATGAGCAAGATCGACGAGATCGGCCGGCACATCTTCTACAAGAAGCGCAACGAGGTACCCTATGTCGTGGAGGAGGCCTCGGCTGCGCCGAGCGCCACGGCAGCGACACCGACGGTCTCGCTTGCTTCTTCCTCCGCCGGCGATGCCCCTATCGCCGCCACTCCAGCGCTAAGTCTAAGCCATTCGCCGAGTGAGTAAGCGCGCCGACCGAGATTAAGTCGACGCCGGTCAACGCGATCTCGCGCACCGTTTCCAACGTTACACCTCCCGAGGCTTCCACCGGCACGCGCCCTTCGACCAGCGCCGCGGCGCGCGTCAGCGTGGCGGTATCCATATTGTCCAGCAGCACCGCATCGATTTTGAAGGTCAACGCTTCGCGCAACTGATCCAACGTATCCACCTCGACCTCAATCTTGACGAGGTGCCCGACCCGCGCGCGCGCGCGGCCAAGGGCCTCGGCGATCCCTCCCGCGGCGGCGATGTGGTTGTCCTTGACCAGCGCCGCGTCAAACAGTCCGAAGCGGTGGTTGACGCCGCCACCCGTCCTCACCGCGTATTTCTCGAGCACGCGCAAGCCCGGAGTGGTCTTGCGCGTGCAGACGATGCGTGCGCCTGTGCCCTCGACCGCGGTGACATAGGCGGCAGTGAGGGTCGCGATCCCGCTCAAGCGGTAAAGGAAGTTGAGCGCGACCCGCTCGGCGCTGAGCAGCGCGCGCGTCTTGCCGGACACGCGCGCCACGCTCGCGCCCGCCTCGACCTTGGCGCCGTCGGGGACCAGGCGCGTGAATTGAACGTCGCCATCGAGCGCTCTGAATGCCGCTTCGGCAACATCGAGCCCGGCGATGACGCCCGCTTTGCGCGCCACGATCTCGGCCGCCGATTGCGCATCGGCGGCAATGATGGCGTCGGTGGTGATGTCTCCGGCCGTACCGAGGTCTTCCTCGAGCGCGGCTCGCACCGCCCGCTCCACGAGAAAGGGCGGCAAGGGATGCGCGGCGGCCTCAGCCATGGAGGGCGGCAACGCGGACGGGCTTGGCACGATCGCCGTCGGCCGCCTCGGCGGCAACGGCCTCCGCTTGCGCGAGCGTGAAGAAGCTGCGCTTGGCAAGTTTGGGATCGGCCTCCGGGTAGTCGCTGCGGAAATGGGCCCCGCGGCTCTCCTTGCGCGCCAAAGCGGCGGTCGCAATCAGCTGCGCCGTGGTCAGCATGTTGAGGAGGCGCCGGTCGCGGCCGGCACCCTTGGCAAGGGAGCCAATCACATGCAGTGCGTTTGCCAGTGAGTGGCCGTCGCGAATGACGCCCACCTCTGCGGTCATGGTGCGGCGGAGCCGTTGCACAGCGCGCGCGGTCTGATACGGGACGGGCTGGGACCGCGGGGCGCGCGGCGCGGGTCTCGCCTCACCTTGCGTCACCGTGGACGCCCCGGCGATATCGGCCGCGATGCGCGCGCCGAACACCACTGCCTCCAGCAGCGAGTTGGAGGCGAGCCGGTTGGCGCCGTGCGCCCCCGTGGAGGCCACCTCACCGCAAGCCCAGAGCCCGTCGACGGTCGTGCGGCCGCGGGCATCGGTAAGCACGCCCCCCATGTGGTAATGGGCGGCCGGCGCGATCGGGATCGGCTCTTGGGTTGGATCGATTCCCGCCGCCCGGCAGGCGGCGAATACCGTGGGGAAATGCTGGGCAAGGTTGGCGCCGAGCTTGCGACAATCGAGGAAGGCGCCGCGGCCGCTCGTCACCTCGCGATAAACTCCCCGCGCAACGATGTCCCGGGGACCAAGCTCCGCATCCGGGTGGAGCGCGCGGGTGAAGCGCTCGCCACGTCCATTGATGAGGATCGCGCCTTCGCCTCGCAGTGCTTCGGTCGCCAGCGGGGCGGGGTCGCGCCCGATATTGAGCGCGGTGGGATGGAACTGCACGAACTCGGCGTCGGCAATCACCGCGCCAGCGCGGGCGGCAATGGCAATGCCTTCGCCGCGCGCCTCGCGTGGATTGGTGGTGATGGCGAAGAGCTGCCCCGAGCCGCCGGTCGCGAGCACCACGGCGCTTGCCGGAAGCACGAGACCGGACGGGAAGGTGCCGGGGTCGACTCCTGCAAGTTCGACGCCCGCCACGCGACCGTCCCGGAGCTCAAGATCGCAAGCAGCATAGCCTTCGAGTAGGGTGATGGATGGCGTGTGCCGGACAGCCGCCGCAAGCGCCGCCATGATGGCGCGCCCTGCGGTGTCTCCCTTGACATGCAGGATGCGGCGGGCCCCATGGGCGGCCTCGCGGCCCAACGCCAAATGCCCTTCAAGGTCCTTGTCGAAGGGAACGCCGTAGCGAAGCAGGTCCTCGATGCGCTCCCGCGCTTCCCGCGCCATGAGCAGGGCGATCTTTGCATCGACGATGCCACCCCCCGCGCGCACCGTATCGGCGGCGTGCGCCTCGGGGGTATCGCCCTCCGCCAGCGCCGCGGCTAGGCCCGCTTGCGCCCAAAGGCTCGAGGCACCTTCGCCAAGCTGAGCGCCGGAGACGACCGTCACCGGCATGGGCGAAAGCTTCAGCGCCGTGAACAGGCCAGCGAGGCCCGCGCCTACGATGACCACGCCGCCTTGAGCGGGCGTCGACCCGTGCGTGCTGCTCTTGGTCATGGAAGCAAGGCCTGTGCGCGAAGTCTCAATGATTCAGGTTGATCATGCGCTCGACCGCAGCCCGCGCCCGCACCGCGATCTCAGGGGGAACCGTCACTTCCTCCTTGAGGAAAACGATGGACTCCAGGATTTTCGGCAGCGTGATGCGCTTCATGTGCGGGCAGAGATTGCAGGGTCGCACGAATTCAACCTTCGGCGCCTCGACCGCGACGTTGTCGCTCATCGAGCACTCCGTCACGAGCAGCACCTTGCTCGGTTGATGGTCGTGCACCCATTTGATCATGCTGCTGGTCGAGCCTGTGAAGTCCGCCTCGGCCAGCACGTCGGGCGCGCATTCGGGGTGCGCGATGATCTTCACGCCGGGATCGGCCTCGCGATAGGCGCGCAGCTCCTCACCCGTGAAGCGCTCATGCACCTCGCAATGACCCTTCCAGGTGATGATCTCCACCTTGGTCTGGGTCTGCACCCATTTGGCGAGATATTCGTCGGGGATCATGATGACGCGGGGAACGCCAAGCAACTCGACCACGCGCACGGCGTTGGACGAGGTGCAGCAGATATCGGACTCCGCCTTCACCTCGGCCGAGGTGTTGACGTAGGTGACTACCGGCACGCCGGGATAGACCTCTCGCAGCGCCCGCACATCGGCCCCGGTGATCGAGGCGGCGAGCGAGCAGCCCGCGCGTGAGTCGGGGATCAGCACCATCTTATCGGGACTGAGCAGCTTGGAGGTCTCGGCCATGAAATGCACGCCGCCCTGCACGATCACATCGGCGTCGGTCTTGGCGGCCTCGCGCGCGAGCTGCAGCGAATCGCCGACCACGTCGGCGACGCAATGGAAGATCTCAGGCGTCATGTAGTTGTGCGCGAGCACGACCGCATTCCGCGACCGCTTCAGCTCGTTGATGGCCTTGATGTAAGGGGCAAAGCCGGGCCACTCGATGGGGGGGATGACTCTGGATACGCGCTCGTAAAGGTGCGCGGTCTCGCGCGCCACCTCCGGCGTGTAGGCGAGATCGGGTAACACTGCCAGAAGCGGCACGCTTGCCGTGGCCGTAGCTTGGCGTCGGCCCTGCCTGGACGGCTCGATCCGCATCGCCTCGTTGCTCCCCTGTGCCATAATACTCATAATGAGCATATATGGGTCGTTAAAACGTCCGGCGCAAGGCCGGCCCCTATTTCTCATAATGAGTATAGGGGATGGGGAGGGGAATTCCTAGAGGCAGCGGTCGGCTAGCCGGGCGCGGCGGCTCGCCTTACCCCGCCATGGCTTTGGCATGGACGGTCGTGGCAACGCCCTCAGTGAGTGCCGCGTAGCTTGCGATGGGACGGGGCCGGCCGACAAGATACAATTCGTTGTAGTTGGAGGGCACGTGAACCTCGTCGCGCCCTGGCTTGTCTTGCCGCGAGTGACGCGGACGCCTCAGTTTAAGACCGCGGCCGAGCTTGCGACTTGCGCGGGGAGTTGATCGGTTCCTGGGGGATCGGGATCAACCAGACCGTGATGCCATCGAGCTCGTCGATCTGTTCCTCGCCGGCAGCCCGGTCGCTTGATTGCGTCCACAGGATCGATTCGCCCGGGGTCGCCTTGCGGGCGACGATCTCCACTTGACCGTCCCAAATGGCTTGGCCGCCACTCTGGAGTCGCTCAAGCGTACGGCGCATCAAACCATGGATATCGAGCCAGGCTTGCGCACAGGACTCATCAACCGAGCGAAATGCGAAAATCGCCCGTCCGTTGATCTCTGCGACGTAGGTCTGCATGAACTATTCGTGTGCGGCGCTGGAGACCGCGGCCGGCCGAGTCAGAGGATATTCGCGGCTCTCATAGAGCCGGCGTATTCCCCCATGGTCGAACCTCTCCTCTTCGACCTCGAGATAAGCCCCCAGCAGCAATTCGGGGGGAAGCTCCTCGATGGCGAAGCGAATGGCTTCCGAAGCGGCCGTGAAGCGCTTGTAGCCTACCCCCCGGGATTTGGATCTCCAATTCCTAGCAGGGAACAGCTCAGCCTCTGCGGAATAATCGAACTTAGACATGGCATAGAACCTTACAGTCTGTTGCGCCGCAATTGGCGCGCCTACGCAAAGTGTGACGCAAATATCGTCTGAATGCTCACCATTCAAACTACATACGCTATATGGAAAGTGCATTCGAGAAAAGCAAGCAATGCCGAAAAATATAATTTGGAATCGCCAATCATTTCTGCCCCGCTCTTCACCATCAGCCGGACAGGGACGCCTCACGCCCGCGTCGGCCACGGACCTCCTCAGCTCTTGAGCCGGTAGCCGGTCTTGAAGATCCAGCCCACCACGGCGAGGCAGATCGCCAGGAACAGCATGGCCATGGCGAGGCTCAAGCCCACGCCCACATCGGCCAAGCCAAAGAAGCTCCAGCGGAAGCCGCTCACGAGATAGACCACCGGATTGAACAGGGTGACCTTCTGCCAGAAAGGCGGCAACACGTTGATGGAATAGAAGCTGCCGCCGAGGAAGGTGAGGGGGGTGATGATCAGGAGCGGCACGATCTGCAGCTTCTCGAAACCGTCCGCCCAGAGGCCGAGAATGAAGCCGAACAGGCTGAAAGTTACCGCCGTCAGCACCAGGAAGGCGATCATCCAGAACGGGTGCACGATACGGATCGGCACGAACATCCACGCCGTGGCGAGGATAATGAGCCCGAGGATGATCGATTTCGATGCCGCCGCGCCGACATAGCCAATGACGATCTCGATAGGGGAGATCGGTGCCGATAGGAGCTCGTAGATCGTGCCGGTGAAGCGCGGGAAATAGATGCCGAAGGACGCGTTGGCCACGCTCTGGGTGAGCAGCATGAGCATAATCAGCCCCGGCACGATGAACGCGCCGTAAGAGACCCCCTCGATCTCGGTGATGCGCGAACCGATGGCTGCGCCGAACACGACAAAGTAGAGCGAGGTCGAAATCACCGGAGAGACGATGCTTTGCATCAGCGTGCGCTGGGCACGCGCCATCTCGAAGGTATAGATCGCGCGGACAGCCGGTAAATTCATCATCGTCGCCTCACGAGATCGACGAAGATGTCCTCGAGCGAGCTCTGCGTCGTTTGCAGGTCCTTGAACCTGACGCCGGCGCTGGCGAGGTCTTGCAGCAGCGAGGTGATCCCGGTGCGCTCGCCGTGGGTATCATAGGTGTAGATCAGCTCCTCGCCGTCGGCCGCAAGACGCAGGTGGTGCGGGGAGAGCGCGGCTGGAATCGCGTCGAGCCGTTCGTGGAGATGCAGGCTAAGTTGCTTCTTGCCCAGCTTGTGCATGAGCTCTTTCTTGTCCTCGACCAGGATGATTTCGCCCTTGTTGATGACGCCGATCCGGTCGGCCATATCCTCGGCCTCCTCAATGTAGTGGGTGGTGAGGATGATGGTGACGCCCGACGCGCGCAAGGAACGCACGACCTCCCACATGTCCTTACGCAGCTCTACGTCGACGCCGGCCGTGGGCTCGTCGAGAAACAGGATCTGCGGCTCGTGCGACAGTGCTTTGGCGATCAGCACCCGGCGCTTCATGCCGCCGGACAGCGTCATGATCTTGCTGTCCTTCCTGTCCCACAGCGACAGGGCCTTCAGTACCTTGGTGATGTGTTCCGGGTTGGGCTCTTTGCCGAACAGCCCGCGGCTGAAGGAGACCGTAGCCCAAACTGTTTCGAAGGCATCGGTCGTCAGCTCTTGTGGCACGAGCCCGATCATCGACCGGGTGGCGCGGTAATCGGCGATGATGTCCTGACCGTCGACCGTGACGGCGCCCGCCGAAGGCGTGACGATGCCGCAGATGATGTTGATCAGCGTTGTCTTCCCGGCGCCGTTCGGACCGAGCAGGGCAAAGATCTCTCCGCGGCGGACATCGAGATTGATCCGCTTGAGCGCCTCGAAGCCCGAGGCATAGGTCTTGGACAGGTTGGCAACGGAAATGACAGGCGGCATGGCAGTAAAGGTCGCGGATTGTGGAGGCAGCTCGATGTGAGCTAGTGGAGATGGAGGGGGCGTTTTGAAGGCGCGGCGCATGCTAGTCGACTGCGCCGTTCGTCGCTAGGCGCAAATCCCCGCCGGACAGCTGCGCAACGAAACTCTTTGATTACAGAGCCTTGTATACCGAGGAGGGGAAATTGGCTGAGGTCGCAGTCGAGGTTGGGCTGAAGGGCACTGCTCTTCTCGCCGACCCCTTGTTGAACAAGGGCATGGCCTTCTCCGAGGCCGAGCGCACAACGTTTCGCTGCATGGTCTGCTGCCGCCCCATGTGGCCACCCTCGACGAGCAGGTTGAGCGGCAGCTCCTCGCTTTACGCACATATGAGACCAATCTCGAGCGTCATCTCTTCTTGTGTGACTTACAGGATACCAACGAGACGCTGTTCTACGCGCTGATCGCGCGGAACCTCAAAGAGACGCTGCCGCTGGTCTATCGGCCCTACCGCCGCAAGCTAGGGTCAGGCCGCTGATCCGTCACGCAGCAGCGCGGCGAGGCCCGCTTGCGTGGTGGCGCGAGGAGCCCAGCCGAGACGGGCGAGCGCCGAGCTGTCCGCGACGAGCGAGCCTGAAAGCAGTGGGGCGAGCTCGGATTGGCCCATCGCCCGCAAAGACGCTGCCAGCAGCGCAGGCGGCACATAAAAGAGTCCGGGGCGGCGCCCAAGCCCCCGCCGCATGGCCGCGATCATGGCCGGAATCGAAAGGGGCTCGGCATCGGACACAATGAGCGGGCGCCGAAGCGGCCCGCGCGAGGCGAGCACGCGATCGACCGCTTCCACCAGGCTGTCGAGTGCGAGCACCGACCGCCGTCCCATCAGCCCGGCGAGCGGCAGCGGATAGGGGGAGCGCGCGAGCTGGATGAGCCGCGCCACGTTGCCTTGCACGCCCGGCCCATAAACGAGCACCAGCCGGAGCGCGACCCAGTCGAGGTCGGTCTGTGCGAGCCCTTGCTCGGCGGCAAGCTTGGATCGGCCATAGGCGTCAATGGGCTCGGGCTCGAGATCCTCGGTCAAGACGCCGTGGGCGGTTTGACCGGCTTGCGCCCGGATCGAGGACAGAAACACGAAGCGCTTGACGCCAGCTCGCTGTGCCGCCCGCGCAAGCCGGATCGTGGCCTCGGTGTTGAGCAGCCGGTAGTCGTCTTCCGGCACGCCCGACATGGTCTGCGCAACACCCGCGGAATGGATCACCGCATCGACGTTCGCGAGGCCCTCTGCCATGTTGTACGCCTGCGCGAGATCGCCGATCAGCGCGCTCGCGCAGTCGAGCGGCACGAGGCTCGGCCGGCGCAGCAGCACGCGTAAGCGATAGCCGCGCTTGGGCAGCTCGCGCAGGAGATACCGACCGATAAAGCCTGTGGCGCCGGTCAGCGCGACGAGGGGCTGTTTGGCGGGAGTTGTTGGCGCTCGTTCCGTCATTCCTGCTAAAGACGTCCGGCCTTCACGCGCAACCCGGGCGCTGGGCGCTCCAGTACCACCTCGCGGCGGAAGCGATAGAGCCGGGCCGGCCGCCCGCCCGTCGCGGTCGAGACATTGCCCGTGGGCTCGACGAGGCCGCCTTGCTCGACGAGCCGGCGGAAGTTTTGCTTGTGCAGATTCGTGCCGGAGATGGCCTCCACCGTTTTCTGCAGGTCGTACAGGGTGAATTCCGGCGGCAGAAGCTCGAACACCACGGGGCGATATTTGAGCTTGCCGCGCAATCGCCCCATGGCGGTAGCGAGAATGCGGCGGTGATCGAAGGCCATGGCGCGGCCGAGCGCGGGCAAGCTGCCCCATTGCGTTGCGGCGTGGCGCCCGTCCCGCGCTGCCTCTGCGACCAATCCCGCCTCGTAGAGGAGCTCGTAGCGCTCGAGCACCTTCTCCTCGTCCCACGCGCCGCCGATGCCGAAGCCTACTTTCAGCCGCTCGGCGCGCCGCAGCGGCCGCACGGGCTCATCGGAAGCAGGTGCACGCTCCGCCCAGGCCTTGAGCTGGGGTTCGATCTCTTGGGTCAGGATGTCGGGCTTGCCCCGGCGCCAGTCCTCCCAGGGGAAATAGGCGTACCAGGGCGACCAGTGCGCGCCGAGCAGCTCTTCCCTGGCGCCGCGCGTCAGCGCGAGATAGCCGATAGAGAGAATATGGGAGACTGCGGCGTCGGGCTCGGCGTGGCGCCCGCGGTCGCCGAAGGTATAGAGCTGCTCCACATAGCCGAGACCGAGCGCGGTCTGCTGCTTGACGGAGGCGCGCAGGCCGATCTCGAGCGTCCGGTGCGCGCGCGGCGTGAACGGTCCGAAGGGTAGGGCATCCCATTCCCCGGAGCCGGCAATACCCGGTCGCACCACGAGGATGTGCGGTTGCTGATCACGAACGCTGACGATGGCCGCGTTCAGCCCAAGCTCGATCTGGGTCGCCTTGGCGGGCTGGACCGCGCGGCCGGGCTCCGCCATAGCGTCAGGCCGCGGCTCGCGCGGGCAGCGCGAACACTTGCGCCTCGTCAGCGTATTCTCCGCGGCCGATGGCCTCCACGGCGGCGATCATGCGCCCCGCGCGGCCGAGGGCGTCATCGCCGAGCGTGACCAGGCGCCGGTTGGGATAGGCGGTGGGCGAGGCCTGACGCAACGCTTGCGCCAGCGCGTGCTCGCTCGCCTCCGGGTTGAGCGCGCATAACGTGATGAAGGCCGCCGCCGTGGAGCGGCTGATGCCGGCCCAGCAATGGATGAGCAGCGGCGCTTGACGGTCCCATTCAAGGGCGAAATTGACGAGGTTGGTCACATGGGTCTCGCAAGGCAGCACGAGGCCGGGCGAAGGCTCGCAGATATCGTTCATGGCGAGCCGCAAATGCCGGTCGGGCGGGATGGTCGAAGGGGTGCCCACAAGAGTATCGCCGTTGATCAGTGTCACGAGATGGCCGATTTGAGCCTCGGCGATGGTACCGGCGACACAGCTCAAGGGGGCGACATAAATGGTCTCTGGCGGCATGGCAGCTGTGAGTCTAGCGGAGCCTCTTGGCGAAATCAGGGTAGGCCGCGGCCCCACTAAGGCGTCTTTAAGGGTCGCGACGGTCATGGGTGAAGCTCGTTGAAACGCTTGAGGAAGCCCGCCTCACTGTCCGCGGCGGGCAGCGGCGTAAGCCGCGACAGCCGGGCCACGAGCTTGGGCTTGAGCCCGCGTGGGCTCCCAAAGAAGCGGCGCGCCTCCTCGCGCGAGAAGCCGGCCAGGCCGGTCGCCTCATAATAGGCGGCAGTCTTATCGGCGCGCTTGATCAACTTGGTGACCTCCTCCGGCAGCTCGGCCGGCACGCCAAAGCGGAGATGGATGGCGGCGAGCAGCTTGGCTTCGAACGCCTTGTAGTCAAGTGCCAGCACCGCTTTGAACGGACTGATCAGGTCGCCGATGACATATTCCGGCGCATCATGGATCAGCGCAGCGAGCCGATAGCGGCGGTCGAGCATGGGCGCAAGGTCCCCGACGATGCTCTCCACCAGCAAGCAGTGCTGGGCCACCGAGAAGGCGTGCTCGCCCTGCGTCTGTCCGTTCCAGCGCGCGACGCGGGCAAGCCCATGGGCAATGTCCTCGATCTCGATGTCGAGAGGTGAGGGGTCAAGCAGATCGAGACGCCGGCCGCTCAGCATGCGTTGCCAGGCACGCACGCTTGGATTCGGGGCGACGCTAGCCATGGTTCATCCAATTCTCATCAAGGAATCGCTAACGACATCGAGACGGAGGCATGGCGATTGACTGTGCGACCGCGTAACGAAAACTGGACGAAACGCATCCATAATGCCATTCATTACCTGATTCTGGTTCGAGTACAGGCCAACCTCAATCCGACACTTACGGAGACGCACATGGCGAAGCTGCCCAGATTTTCACTCGCTCACAATGAGAAGAACAAGAAGTGGGAACTCAAGCACGAAGGTTCGGGAAGCGTGGTCAAGCGTTTCGCGACCAAGGCCGCGGCCACCAAGGGCGGCGTTCTGGAAAGGGCCGTCGGCAAGATGGGCTCCGTGCGTATCAGGAAGCGGGACGGGAGGATCCAGGAAGAGCGCACCTATCCGCGCAGCATGGATCCGCGCGGTCGCGGCTGATCGAAGTCCCGGCCAAGGTTAGCACATGGCCCATGGCGGTGGCAGGTCACGAGATGATCGTTGACCATGCCGACGCTCTGCATGAAGGCATGCAACGTCGTTGGACCGCAGAATCGGAATCCGCGCGCCTTTAGGGCTTTGGCCAGCGCGCGGCTTTCCTGTGTCTCGGCCGGGATGTCGGCCATGCGCCGGTAGCGATTCTGCTTCGGTTTCCCCTCGACAAAGCTCCACAGGAACTGGCTGAAGCCATCCGCAGCATCCACCTCCAGCATGGCACGGGCATTGGTGATCGCGGCCTCGATCTTGCCACGATGGCGGACGATGCCGGGATCTGCGAGCAGGCTTGCCATCTTCTTCGGTCCGTAACCGGCGATGGCGCTGGCATCGAAATCATCGAACACGGCACGGAAGTGCTCGCGCTTGCGCAGGATGGTGATCCAGGCGAGCCCGGCCTGGAAGCCTTCCAGTACGAGCTTCTCGAACAGCGCGCGCGCGTCGGCCTTAGGGACCCCCCACTCCGTATCGTGATAGGCGACATAGAGCGCGTCGGAGCCGGCCCATGGGCAGCGTTCGAGCGGGACCTTCCTTCTCATGCAGAGCGGGACGGAATATGAAAGCTTGCGAAGCGAGGTCGGTTGAGCGTGACGGTCACGTCACCCGCGCGCAGCTGACCGCCGGCAGCGAGCGCTTCCTCGGCACGATCGAGCCGCATCAGGGCGAGCCCATGGCTGCCGCTCACCGAGCCAAGTGTGCCGAGCGCGATTGCGCCGGCCTCGATGCTCGTACCAGCCGGGGGCAGCCTACCTGCGCCTTCGACCGGGACGACGCGTTTCCGCGCCGTGCCCCTGTGCTCCATGCGCGACACCACCTCCTGACCGACGAAGCAGCCCTTGCGGAAGTCGACGCTATTGAGCTGGTCGAATAGGGCCTCATGGGGAAAGGCATCGCCGTAAGCATAGTCCTGCCCCCCCTCCGGCACGCCGAGACCGATGCGCATGGCGTGATAGTCGGCCTCCGAAACCCTCTCGCAGCCAAGCACGGCGAGGGAAGCGGGCGCGGGTAGCAGCAGCCGCGACCCAAGCTCGGCAAAGCGCGGGTCGGCATAGAGGATCGAATCCGGTGGGGCATGCGGTCGTCCGCCCCACGCCGCCCCCACCGCGAAAGACGGCTCCTCCTTGATCTCCACATTTGCCCTGAGTTTGTAGAAGCCGAGCCGCTTCACGAGATCCGCCGCTTGCCCCGCCGCGACCTCGAGCAGGAACCCGTCCTCGAAGGGCACCACGAAGAAATCGAACAGAATCTTCCCCTGCGGCGTGAGCAGCCCCGCATGGATGGCGGTGCCGTCGCGCGCCTTATCGATGTCGTTGGTGATCAGTCCCTGCAGCAGCTTGGCCGCATCGGCACCCGCAACGCGCACGACCGCGCGACCGGCGAGCAGCGCCGCATGGCAATGGCTCCTATCGTGCTTCTCTGCTACCAAGGCCTGCGAGATGTATTGAAGCGGACGCATGCCCGCAAGGGACTTGCCTGCAAGGGACCTATAGCCTCCACTTGGCCGAAAGCTTCGACCTCCTCATCAAGGGTGCCACCCTCGTCAATCACGCGGGCGAGGGACCGGCCGATATTGGCGTCAGCGATGGACGCATCGCCGCCATTGGCACCTGCGGCGCCGGAGCGGCCGCGCGGACGATCGAGGCACGCGGGCTCCATATCCTGCCCGGCGTCATCGACAGCCAGGTACATTTCCGCGAGCCCGGCATGGAGCACAAGGAGGACTTGGCCACCGGCAGCCGCGCCGCCGTGATGGGCGGCGTCACCGCCGTGTTCGAGATGCCCAACACCAGGCCGGCGACGACGAGCGCCGAGGCGCTGGCCGACAAGGTCGCCCGCGCGCGCGGGCGCATGCTTTGCGACTTTGCGTTCTATGTCGGCGCCACCAGCGACAATGTCGATGCGCTTGGCGAGCTTGAGCGCCTACCGGGGGCCGCGGGCATCAAGGTCTTCATGGGCTCTTCCACCGGCGACCTCCTGGTCGATGACGAGGAGACGCTGGCGGCCATCCTCGCCAATGTCAGCCGGCGCGCCGCTTTCCACGCCGAGGACGAGACGCGATTGCGCGCGCGCGCCTCCATCCGGCGCGAGGGAGACTCTGCAAGTCATAGCGAATGGCGCGACGAGGCAGCAGCACTCGCCGCGACCGAAAAGCTGCTCAGGCTCGCCTGCGCCGCGGGAAAGCGCGTGCATGTGCTGCACGTCTCGACGGCGGCGGAGATGCAGCTACTAGCCCTGCACAAGGATATCGCCAGCGTCGAGGTGACGCCCCAGCACCTGACCCTTGTTGCCGACCCGGCCTACGCGGCGCTCGGGACCAAGGCCCAGATGAATCCACCAATCCGCGACGCGGCGCATCAAGAGGCATTGTGGTGGGGCGTGAGCCAAGGCGTGGTCGATATTCTGGGCTCCGACCACGCGCCGCACACGCGCGAAGAGAAGTCCCAAGCCTATCCCGCCTCACCCTCGGGCATGCCGGGCGTGCAGACGCTCGTCCCGATTATGCTCGACCATGTCAATCAAGGGCGGCTGAGCCTCGCCCGCTTCGTGGACCTGACCAGCGCGGGGCCGCAGAGGGTTTTCGGCATTGCCGGCAAGGGCCGCATCGCCGTTGGCTACGACGCCGACCTCACCCTTGTCGACCTCAAGGCGCAGCGGGTGATCGAGGACGAGTGGATCGCAAGCCGGTGCGGTTGGACGCCCTTTGCCGGAATGACGGTGCAAGGCTGGCCGATGGGAACGCTGGTGCGCGGCCATCTCGCCATGTGGGAGGGCGAGCTCGGCGAGCCTCGCGGAGAGGCGGTCCGCTTCGGCGAGGCGTTGCCCAAAAGCGCCTGAGGCAGCTACTGCAAGAAGTAGTGCCAGACGCCATCGGACGCGATGCCGACCCGGTAATAGCTGTATTTGCCGGAGCGCTGCATGGGCACGGCCTGGGATGCGGGCAGGATGCGATAGAGATCGACGACTTGCGCCGGTGAGAGCGTGGCGAGGTTGGTCTCGGCGAAATAGGGCCAGACATACATCTCCTCTCTTCCCTCCTTCACCCGCACGAAGCCCGAGCTCACAACGTTGAGCAGAGCGGCCAGCACGTCGCGACCCTCGCCGTCGGCGGAACCCTTCTTCCAAAAAGCGATCGGATCGCTGACGGCAGTGGCCGCAACCATCGGCTTCAGCTCGTTCGATTCGAGCACCGGCCGCATCTGCTCGATGTCGCCGCTCTGCGCGGCAATGACGATCTGCTCCAACATTCGCTGTACCGGCTTCGGCAGCTGGCTCAGGTCGTAGAGCGCGCCTCCCGATGTCGCGCTCGGGCTTGGCCCCGGCTCCGGGAGAGGCGCGGGCGTCGCGGGCGGCGGCTCAGGCATTGCAGATAGAGGCTCAGCGGGCAGCGGCTCCATCGGCGGGCCCGCGCTTGGCGCGGACTGGGCAATTTCGGTCCCGGGCGTCTTGGGCGGCGCTGGCGGCGTAGTGGTCTTGGCCTCCGTGGAGGCACCGGTGTTGTCTGTCGCGGCCGTTGGAGACGCTATCCGACCGCCCCGGCTGGCGTAGACAATGACAAGAGCGATCGCTACCAATGCGGCGAGGGCCACCATGATCCATCTGTTGCGGCTATGCATGCATCACTCCGTAAGCGGATGCCCACCTCGCCGATCGGCGAACGGGCATGGCACCTCTATAGCGTCAAGCCGCTCCGCGGCAAGTCGAGCGGCAAGTCGCCGAATGTCCGGCCGCCCTGCATGAAGGCGCCGCGCGCGGCTGTGTGTCCAAAGAACGAGTAGCCGGCCTTGCAGCTCGGCGCGCAGATTGTGCTGTCCGGCATCCAACTGGTGCTTGCCGGCATCGGGATAGGCGTGCTGATGGCGGCGCCCATCGGCCCGGTCAACATACTCTGCATCCAGCGAACCGTGTCACGCGGCTTTTGGGGCGGCCTGGCCGCGGGACTTGGCGCCGTGCTGGGCGACGGTACGCTGGCGGCCATTGCCGCCTTCAGCATGACGGCGATCTCCGAGGTGATGCTCGCTTATGCGGCGTCGATCCAGTTCGCGGGCGGTTTGGTGCTGATCGGTTTCGGCGTGGCGCTTCTGCTCAAGCGGCCGGTGCTAAGGATCTCACCAGGGCAGGGATCCCGCCTCTGGGAGCATACCGGCGTCATCCCGCAAACCTACTTTCTCACTGTCACCAACCCCGGCGCCGCTCTCGGCATGATTGTGATCTTCGGTGGGCTAGGCTCGCTCATCGGCGGCCTCAACTACTTCGAAGCGCTGCTGCTCGTTCTCTCCGTCATGGGTGGCAGCCTTCTGTGGTGGCTGGGTCTCTCCCGGCTGATCGTGACCATCCGGCACAAGCTGACCGAGCGACGCCTGAAGCTGATCAACCGCGTCGCCGGAACGGTGCTTCTCGCCTTCGGCCTGATTCTCGTCTTGGAGGGATTGCTGCGGCAACTGCGCTAGCGAAGCGTGCGCGCTACTGTGAGGTGCGCTTAAGCGTGAACTCGCCATGCTGAATGCGGCGCGAGAGACCGGCGGTCATCTTGGCAACCGCATCCTCGCCGTAAGCGGTAATGAGATCGGCGAGCGCTGCGAACAGGGCGGCATTGGCGAGCATTTCCGGCTCGATGCCGTCATGCAGCGCCTCTTCCCATGCATCGAGGATGTATCTCAGAGCCTCTTGGTTCTGAGAGCCACCGTCCGAGCTGCTCAATGTTCGTCTTGCCTGACGCAAACGAGGTTCCTCCAATCCGGATCCCGGGTTGGTCGAGCCTGACCAATACACGCATGGGGCTGCATCAGGGGAAACAGAGTGAACTAACAGTTAATCTTTATGGCTAATTGGGCTGATGCTGCCGGTTTTGCTTAATCTGCCCGGCTTCCTGGGTGCCCTGAGTAGGTTTACTTGCGTCAGCTTGGGGTGCGGCGCCCTTTTTGGCCGATCCTGACTTGCTCGGCTGAACGGGTTTTGCCTGATCGGCTTGCGGGGAGACCGGCTTATTGGCGTCGGGCGGTGTCTCCTTCTTTTCTTGGGCCTGCGCAGTCTCGCTCGCCGGCGCCCGGCTCGCAAAATGCGACGGTGTAGCAAGGCCCGCCGCGATCTGCGCACCCTCGGTGGAGAACCTGGTGACGGCAAGGCTCGCGGAGGACGTGCAGGTACGATAGGTGCGCCGGTAGCCGCGGTAGCCGTCATTGAAGCTGTTCACGAGCTTGGCTCGCCGGACAGCAGTGGTGCCCTCGTTCTTGAGGATATCCTTCATCTGCTCGCGCCACAGCTGACCTTCCTGAGCGCCGCAAAGCTCGCGTAAATAGTGTACGGCCCCCAAAATCTCGGCGAGCCGCAGCAGCTTGGTGTCATAGGGCCGGTCATCCGGCGGCGGCGGTGCAGAGCTTTCTTCCCTCGGCACGATAGGAGGCAGATCGTCGCCGGGCGGCGGGGTGGGCTTTACCGGCCGCGGCCGCGGGCGCCGCGGCGCCTCGTCGAGCCAGGGGGACCAGAAGAATTGCGCCTCGGCGATGGGGGCAAGGACCATGGTCGCGATGGCGAGTGCACATGCGCCGAAGCCGAGGCGGAGAAAGCGTTTGGTCGGGCCCTTCATGGGTCCTGAGTAACCCGTCTTCGGGGCGAAATCTAGCCGCCTGCCCCCCGCGCCCCGGACTACTTCTGGTCGGCCCCTATGTGTCAGACTTCAAAGTTGGATGTTAGGATAGTTCAACCAGTCACCTCCATTGGGATAGAGCGCGCGGTACGGTGCAAAATTGGTTGCGGGGGGAGGAATCGAACCTCCCACCTACCGGAGGTTATCCGGCCGAGCTGCCACTGCTCCACCCCGCCGTCTTGGCTGGTTCGCAGTCTCGCCTTGCCCGACCTTCGCGCCGAGCTTGGCGCTGATGACCTCGTCTTGGAAGTCGATGCCTTCTGGAGCGGGGGCGAGCATCGGGTCACTCGGCTCAATCGGCCCCACTTTGGCGCCGAGCGTCGTGCTGATGGCCTGATCTTGGAAGTCCACGTTTCCAGAAATGCGATCACTTACCGCGTCGAAGCCGAGCAGCTTGGTGAAATCGATCCTTTGCATGTTTGCGTCCCCCTTTGCAGAGCGGCAAGCTACCACGAGGGTCTCACAGAGGAAACACTGGCGCTTGACGACACCGGGGCTTCCCGGGGCCGCAACTGAACCGGTATGGGGTGGGCCGGCTTGGGGGCGGGGCGCCGGTTCGATCCAATAACTCCGATCCCGTTATGCGGTTCCGAAGCCGACGCCCGTTAACCAAGGGTTAACCATAAGAGCGCAGGTTGGGGTCGTCTCTAAAGACCTATCTCAGCTCCTAAAGGGGGCCCCGGGCGGCGACACTCGGGGCTCTTTTTTTAATGGGCCACTCGCGTACGCTGCTGCTCGGAACGCATCAGCACGTCCAGCAGGGCAAACTCAGCGTTGAGTTTGGCGACTACGCCCAGCACGGCAAGCTCGGCATTGAGTTTGGCTAGACAGGCATCATGCTCGCGCCTCAGCTCCTCGATCTTTTTGTCGAAATGGGCGGCAGTCCGAGTGGCTTCATCCTCGACGAGTTTGGCACGCTCTTCCAGATCGCTACGAATGTCGCGCATGGCCCCCTCCCACGTTACCGCGCTTGTGACATTGGCACCGAAGGAGCCGCCTGAAAACCTATGCGAGTCGATTTCAGTGCATAGTTTTCCAGCCAACCGAACGCCGAGAGCAATGCGACCCGACGGCAGCTGTCCAGATGCCGCCGAGCCTAACCACCGGCGATAATGGCTGGAAGATGCGAACCGGTGGCTAGGACTGCAACAGCTTTACCGAGGTGTTGTTCCAGCCCTAAGGACTCATCAGGGCGGGCGTAGGCGTCAGGGTAAGCGCCGCAGGGTTTGCTTACAAACCCCTGTCCACAACAAAAAAGGGCTCCGACCGAAGCTGCTGGCCAAATGACGAGGATTGGCCGCGAGGGTTCCGGTAAGGCCATGTCGGGAGCGCGCTGGTCAAAAGGATGATCAGAATGAGGAGAAGAATACTGTACACGATGAGACTCCTTCCCTGTTGAAGTCCGCACCAAGACAGTTTGCCCTGCAAATCGGGCGGTGGAGCAGCTAAGTAGGGGCAGAATTGTGCCTCTGGCTTACAGCCTTTGTGTGGTATCATAGTACCACAATGCGCCTTAGTCAGAAGGATCGCTTAGTGAAGGTTCACGAACCGATCGAGCGGTCTTAGCCAGTCATGAAAGGTGTTCGGGTCAAGAAGGTACATAGCCCCGAGGGTGAATAGGGCGATGATAGCCAAACCCAGAAGGATCTGCCGCATGGCGGTTACCTCCACATCGGGAAGTCTACCACCTGGGAGGGCGCATAAAATCGCGACATTCCTGAACACCATGGAAAAAAGCGCAGGCCAAAAATCGGTAGATTGACCAGTGTTGGAAGGGTCGGGCCCGAAATTGGGCGCATCTATCGCCTTATGGCGATATCCATACCGCTGACGGCGCCAGAATGTGCAACGTCTTGCTCGGCATCAAATCATGCTTGGAAGCAAGCCAAATCGAACAGCAATTGGCTGAGTTGCGGGAGATCCGCGGCCCCGCACCATTAGCTGAGGTGACACCCTTCAAGCCCAAGCCATTGGCCAAGCCATGAGCAGCGCATCATTTGACCTGGCCGCCAAGCAGCACGGCGCCGGTCATACAGCCGGCCATTAGAACCTCTGGAAGTCGCCCGCGAGGTCGCCTTTATCTTGACCACTGGCACGAGAGCCGGCGCGACCGAGGGGGAGATGTCTGCCGGCCTTCGAGGTGAGCGAGCTTCTTGACGGAGAGAACCCCGGAGCGTGGCTGCTGAAGTCGATCGCCGCTGGACAAGAGCGGGAGGCCAGTCATCGATCTCCACCCGTCAGCCCGGGCCCGTCATCGAGCTCAAGGCCACAGTGGTTCACACCGAGCCGGCGCCACTTAGCGAGGCCGAGGCCTCTTGCGTGCGCGAAAGGCTCAATGACCGCATTTGCGGGGATGGTTCAAAACTGCTTCAGCGCTTCGCGAACAACGGTGGCAGATGGACGCGATGAACGATCCCGGCCTTTCCCCGATTGCAAAGGTGCGCGCTATATCGGCGGACTTGGTAACGAAGTGGATCAACTGGACATATCCGCCAAGCGCTACATCCTCTGGATCTATGAGACCAAGCAGAAACGGTTGGCTAGTCAGCTCACTGGATTGGAGCAAGGTCACAAGGAGATTGGGAATGAGTGCGCGTCCGCGTCACACTCTCTGGTCGTAAAACTAGGCGACCTCACCAGCAAATTTAACTGAGCGGCTCAATCGGGTGAACTGGGTCCTCATCTAGTCTTCTGCGAATCTGCCCAACCCGATTGGCAATGTTTTCGAGGGCGAGCGCTATCCGAACGCTGGCTTTCGTGTCCGCGACCTGTTTGGGTTTGGGCCGAGATTGACCAGGCGGGCTGGCGCCTACCTGCTCCCAACGCTCCCATTCAGTGTGTTCCTCATTGGGCATAGATCAGGGTCCCGGGGCGAGACACGACGACTTTCCAGCCAATATCGTCATCGAAGAAGATAGGCTCAGCCTTGCGCTTTGGCAGGGCCACTCGGCGGGCTGATGTCTCGGAAAGCTTCATTGGGAAGGCTTGGGAAGATGCCTGTTGGGGCATTGTGCACCCTTCTTGCGGCCTCTGAACAGCAGTTTTTGGCTATTTTCCCAGGCTTTTCCTCGGCTTTGCGGCTTTTTGCGGCTATTTGCGGCTAACGACCTGCGCTTAGTCGAACAGCGCGTCGATGGCGGCCTGCCCGCCTACATCACCGGCAACAGCCGCCTTGCTCGGGCTCTGACCCGTCTCGCCATTGGCGATTGCGTTCGCCTCATCGATCAGGATGCGCAGACGTTGGGCCGCTTCCACGCACCGCTCGCGCAAGCGGCGCGTGCTGCGCCCGTTCAGCTCCGCGGCGACCTCGCCAATGAGCGTCACCGCCTGGCCATGCAGCCGCGCCACCGCATCGTCAAACCGCGCGCGGATCTTGGGCGGCGCGCGGCGGTAGGCGGCAATAGCGAGGTTTTTGTCGCGGAAGCCGGATTCCGAGAAATGCTCTTCATAGGTGAGGGGGCGCCAAGCAACATGTCCTGCGCGAACTCGTGGCCGTCGGCCACCACCGCTTCGAGCATCATCACGAGCTCGTGGAAGTGGTTGAGATAGTCGGTCGCCAGAAGCGTGGATTCGTTGATGTTAGTGCCGGGAATATGCGAGCGGAAATGGCCCACCATCGCCACGCGGAAGGCGGCCACAATATCCTCGCGGCTCACATCTTCGCGGATTTCCGGGCCGGTAAGATTGTCGCGCTGCGACTGGTCGGGAAACATCGACGCTTCACTAAACAGGGTTCTATGACGAAAGTTGAGTGTTGGCCTAACATGATTGCCAAAGTGTTACCCTGATGTCCCATGTGCTCACGCTATAGCCTGACCTCGCCGCCGGAAGCGGTGCGCGCCTATTTCGCCTACCCGGAGACGCCGAATTTCCCGGCTCGCTACAATATCGCTCCGACGCAACCCGTTGCGGTGGTGTGCCTCGACGCGGCAGGCAAGCGCAGCTTCCGGCTCATGCGCTGGGGGCTGCTGCCGCCCTTCGTCAAGGACCCGAAGAGGTTCCCAACCCTCATCAATGCACGCGCCGAGGGCGTTTTGACCAAGCTCGCCTTCCGCGCGGCCCTTGCGCGCCGGCGCTGTCTGATCCCGGCCGACGGTTTCTACGAGTGGACGGGGTCGAAGTCCCGGCGGCCCTTCCTGCTGCGCGCTAGGAAGCGTGTGGCCTCGTCGCCTTTGCCGGGATCTGGGAATGCTGGCGCGACCGGGAGGGCGGCGAGATCGACACGGTCGCGATCCTGACCTGCGCCGCCAATGCCACCGTAACCCCGCTGCACGACCGCATGCCGGTGGTGCTGCCGGCAGACGCCTTCGAGGCGTGGCTCGACTGTGCGGGCACGGAAGCGGAGGCCGCCTTGGCGCTGTTGCAGCCGACGCCGGACGATTTGCTCGAGGCTATCGAGATCGACCCCAAGATCAACGATTCGCGTCACGACGAGCCGGACATACAGCAGCCGCTCCAGCCCTCCTTGCTCTAGGCCCTAAGGCTCGGCGGTAACGAGCCCGATGGCGAAGCCGTCATACCCCTTGGCGCCGACCGTCTGGAGCGCGGTCATGCTCACCCGCGGCTCGGCGCCCGCAGCCGCGTAGAAGTCGCGCACGCCTTGAATGTGCGCATCCTGGCGTCCCGCGTCGATCACGGCCCCCTCGCGCACCACATTGTCGACGACGATCAAGCTGCCGGCCCGCGAAAGATTGAGCGCCCAGCGGAAATAGTCGGAGTTGTTCTCCTTGTCGGCATCGACGAAGACAAGATCGAACGGCCCAAGGCCCTCGGCCGCGATTTGCGGCAGCGTTTCGAGCGCGGGGCCAAGCCGGAGCTCCACCCGAGCCGCAAGCCCGGCGCGCGCGATGTTGGCACGCGCCACCTCCGCAAAAACGGGGTTGGCCTCAAGGGTGATGAGCCGTCCGCCGGAAGCAAGCGCGCGGGCGAGCCAGATGGTGCTGTAGCCGCCAAGCGTCCCGATCTCCAGGATCGTGCGGGCGCCGATGGCTTGCGCCAGCAGCTGCAGCAGCTTGCCTTGGTTGGCCGCGACGCTGATTGCGGGCAAGCCCGCCGCTTCACTTGCGGCCAAGGTGGCTTCCAAGGCGGGATCCGAGGGCACCAGCCGTTCGGCAATATAGCGGTCGACCGCGCTCCACTGCTCCTGGCTCATCGCGTCCTCCGCTACAAGAGTTTGCCGGGATTGAGGATGCCCTTGGGATCGAAGGCTGCCTTGATCTTCCGCATCAGCTCGAGCTCGAGCGGCTGCTTGGCGTGGGTGAGAAGCTCGCGCTTCATTCGACCGATGCCGTGCTCGGCGCTGACCGAGCCGCCGAGGTCGAGCACGATCTCGTGCACCGCCGCATTCAGCGTCTCCCAATTGCTCAAGAAGATGGTGCGGTCCATGGCCGGCGGCTGGCTCACATTATAGTGGATGTTGCCGTCGCCGAGATGGCCGAAGGGCAGGGGCCGCGCGCCCGGGATCATCCGCTCCACGAGCTGGTTGGCGCGCGCGATGAATTCAGGGACCAGCGCCACCGGTACCGCCACGTCGTGCTTGATGCTGCCGCCCTCGTGCTTCTGCACCTCGCTCATCAATTCGCGTAAACGCCACAGGTCTTGCGCTTGAGTGAGTGAGGAGGCGAGCACGGCGTCGTCGATCTCCTCGGCGTCGAGTGCTTCGCCAAGCAGCGTCTCGGCGAGCCGCCGCGTCTCCTCGCCCGTGCGCGGGCTCGAAAGCTCGAACAACACGTACCAGCCATGCGGGGAGGCGAGGGGATCGCGGGTCCCCGGCATATGTCGGAGCACGAACTCGACGCCGATGCGCGGCATGATCTCAAATGCGGTGAGTGAAGGTCCGGCCCGCTCGTAGATGTGGGAGAAGAACGCTGGCGCCTGCTCGAGCTGATCGAAGCCCGTCAGCACGGTCACCGTCTCGGCGGGCTTGGGGAATAGGCGCAAGACCGCGGCGGTGATGATGCCGAGCGTACCCTCCGAGCCGATGAACAGGTCCTTCAAGTCGTAGCCCGTATTGTCCTTGCGCAAGCCTTTCAGCCCATTCCATACCGCGCCGTCGGCAAGCACGACCTCGAGCCCAAGGGCGAGGTCGCGCGCGCTGCCATAGGCGAGCACGCCCATGCCCCCGGCATTGGTGGCGAGCACGCCACCGATCTGGCAGCTTCCCTCCGATGCAAGGCTCAAGGGGAACAGGCGGCCTGCGCTTGCCGCCACCTGCTGCGCTTGCGCAAGCACGAGCCCGGCCTCCACCGTCATGGTGTTGCCGCCGAGGTCGATGTCGCGCACGCGGGTGAGCCGGCTCAAATTGACCACAACCTCGTGTCCCGTCTCGAAGGGGATTTGCCCGCCAACGAGGCCCGTATTGCCGCCTTGCGGCACGATGGCCGTGCGCGTCGCCTGCGCGCGGGCGAGGATCGCCGCGACCTCTTCGGTATCGCCGGGCTTGAGCACGAGCGCGGCCTTGCCATGATAGCGACCGCGCCACTCAACGAGATAGGGGGCCATGGCGTCCGCGTCGCGGATCGCGTGCTCTTCGCCCACGATGCGGACGAGCGCATCGAGCGTGTCCTGGCTTGGCACGGGGGGCTGCTTGCGGTCGGCCGTCATCGGGAATGCATGTCGGCGGCGATTGGCGCGGTGACACCGGCGGCTGCCGCGCGCCGCAAGCGGTCGTTGATGGCCTCGCCGAGGCCGTGGCGCGGGATGGGCATCACGGCGATGGCGCGCGCGCCTGCCTCGTCAAGACTGCGCAGGCTCGCAAAGAAGTTGACGGCCGCCTCGTTGAGATCGCCCCGCTGGCTGAGATTGATCGTAGGTCCGGCAAATGCGGGCGCGCTGGGGCCAAAGGCGAGCAGTGCCTCGCCGGGGCCCGGCTCCACCGTGTCGAGCCTGAGCGGAGTGCTCGGCGCGTAGTGGCTCTTGATTTGGCCTGGCGAGGTAATTGGCGTCGAAGGCGCCGCGGTGGCCAAACGCTGGCCCAGCACCTCCTCGATCGCCAGTCTCGGCAGGGCGCCGGTTCGAAGTAGGGTGACGCGATCGCCCGCGATGCCGACCACGGTCGACTCCAATCCAAGCGGGCAGGGACCGCCGTCGAGGATCATGCTGGGAACGTCGCCGAGCTCGGCTGCCACGTGGAGGGCGGTGGTGGGACTGAGGCGGCCAGAGCGGTTGGCGCTCGGCGCCGCGATGGGGAGCTTTGCCTCTTTGAGCAGCGCGCGCGCCACCGGGTGCTTGGGCGCGCGCAGCGCGATGGTGTCGAGGCCCGCGCTCACCAGCGGAGGAATGGCACAAGGTGTGCGCCGGGGCAGCACGAGCGATAGGGGTCCGGGCCAGAAGGCTTGCGTCAGCTTTTGCGCGGTCGCGTTGACGACAGCGTAGGTTTCCGCGTCCTCCACTCCGAGGACATGCACGATCAGCGGGTTGAAGCGTGGCCGCGCCTTGGCGGCAAAGACCTTAACTACGGCGGAAGGGTCGAGCGCGTTGGCGCCGAGGCCATAGACGGTCTCGGTGGGAAACGCGACGATGTCGCCGCGCCTGAGCGCTTCGCCCGCGCGTCGGATCGTATCTTGCGTCGCAGTAACGATCGCCATGGCTGCGCTTATAGGCTGAAGAGGACGGTTAGTTCCACCACCTGTCACAAGGCCCGGGCGTTGACCGGGAGGCATGGGCAGCCCACCATGCTTGCGCATGCCGACGCTCCTTCTCACCCATTCCGCCTGCCTCCTGCACGATACGGGTCAAGGTCATCCCGAGCGCGCCGACCGCCTGCGCGCCATCGACGATGCGCTGGCCGGCGACGCCTTTGCGCGCCTCAAGCGCGAGCAGGCACCACGCGCCGATCTTGCCACCATCGACCTTGTGCACCCCCACGGCTACGCCGAGGCGATCCACGCGGCTATCCCGGAGCGCGGGCTCGCCTGGCTCGACCCCGATACGGTGGTCTCGCCCCACAGTTTTGAGGCCGCATTGCGCGCCGCCGGCGCCGCCATCTATGCGGTCGATCAGGTTGTTACGGGCGCCGCGCAGAACGCCTTCTGTTCCGTGCGGCCGCCCGGCCATCACGCCGAACCCATCCGCCCCATGGGCTTCTGCCTGTTCAACAACGTGGCCATCGCCGCGTTCCACGCCCGCGCGGCGCACGGCGCCGAGCGGGTCGCCGTGGTCGACTTCGACGTGCATCATGGCAATGGCACGCAGGCCGCCTTCGGGTCGGACAAGAACCTCTTCTATGGCTCGACTCACCAGATGCCGCTCTATCCCGGCACCGGAGCGGCGAGCGAGACGGGCGTGGGCAATATCGTCAATGTGCCGCTCAATCCGGGCGACGGGGGCGCGCAGTTCCGCGCGGCGTTCCGCTCGCGCATCTTGCCGGCGCTGGACGCGTTCGCCCCGGACATGCTGCTCGTCTCGGCGGGTTTCGACGCCCATCGGGACGACCCCTTGGCGCAGCTCGATCTGGTCGGGGCCGATTTCGCCTGGGTGACCCAAGAGCTGTTGGACATGGCTGCTAAACATTGCGGCGGCAGATTGGTGTCGACGCTGGAAGGGGGCTACGACCTCGACGCGCTCGGCCGGTCGGCCGCCGCCCATGTGCAAACCCTGATGGAAGCTGCCTCTTGATCCTTGCTGCCACAAGAGGCTAAGCCACCCCATGGCCAAGCAAGCGGACTACGCCGACATCAAGGATATGAGCTTCGAGCAGGCGCTGAAGGAGCTCGAAGGCATCGTCGATCGCCTGGAGAAGGGCGATGTCGAGCTCGAGGCCTCGATCCGCAGCTATGAGCGCGGTGAGGCGCTCAAGGGCCATTGCGAGGCGCTGCTGCGCAAGGCCGAGGCCAAGGTGGAGAAGATCGCCTTGAACGCCAACGGCCAGCCGACCGGCACCGAGCCGCTCGACGTCGAGGACTGAGCCTCTCCAGTGCAGTGCTTTACCCAACCTTCCCTTGGGGAGAGGGAGCTCCGTTTTCCATCGCCGATGACTCGATCTGGGCTTGCTGCTAGGGTGATTGAACACCGCTGATCCGGTCGATAAGGATCCTTGCAAAAACAGCGGGTTCTGGGGTCTTTTCCACGTTTGCCAGGGGATTGCATGAGCGCCGAAAGCCAAACGCCGCTGCTTGATCGCGTCCGCGAGCCGCATGACCTGCGGACGCTCGAAGATCATGAGCTGCCGCAGCTCGCGGCGGAGCTCAGGCAGGAGCTGATCGACGCGGTCTCCGTGACCGGCGGCCATCTCGGCGCCGGGCTCGGCGTTGTCGAGCTTACCGTTGCGCTGCACCACGCGTTCGATACGCCGCGCGACAGGCTGATCTGGGACGTCGGCCATCAGACCTACCCGCACAAGATCCTGACCGGACGGCGCGACCGCATCCGCACGCTCCGCCAGGCGGGAGGCTTGTCGGGCTTCTGCAAGCGGTCGGAGAGCGAATACGATACCTTCGGCGCCGGCCACTCCTCGACCTCGATTTCGGCCGGCCTCGGCATGGCGGTGGCGCGCGACCTGGGTGGCGAGAAGCACAACGTCATCTGCGTGATCGGCGACGGCGCCATGAGCGCCGGCATGGCCTATGAGGCCATGAACAATGCGGGCGCCATGGACTCCCGCCTGATTGTTATCCTCAACGACAACGACATGTCGATTGCGCCGCCCGTGGGGGCCATGAGCGCCTACCTTGCCCGCCTCATTTCCGGCGGCACCTACCGCCAGCTCCGCAACTGGGCGAAGCAGCTCGCCAAGGCGCTGCCCAAGAGCTGGGAGCGCCGCGCAGCCCGCGCCGAGGAATATACCCGCGGCTTTTGGACCGGGGGCACGCTGTTCGAGGAGCTTGGCTTCTATTATGTAGGCCCGATCGACGGACACAATTTCGATCACCTGCTGCCGGTCCTGCGCAATGTGCGCGACATGCAGAATGGACCGATCCTCGTCCACGTCGTGACCCAGAAGGGCAAGGGCTACCTGCCCGCCGAAACCTCCGCCGACAAGTTCCACGGCGTCGGCCGGTTCAACGTCGTCACCGGGGCGCAGGAGACTTCCGCGGGGAGCCCGCCCAGCTACACCAAGGTGTTTGCCAATGCCTTAATCGAGGAGGCGCGCGCCGACGACAAGATCGTCGCCATCACTGCCGCCATGCCGTCCGGCACGGGGCTCGACCGGTTCGCGCAAGCCTTCCCCGAGCGGTGCTTCGACGTCGGCATTGCCGAGCAGCACGCGGTGACCTTCGCCGCAGGGTTAGCCGCCGAAGGCTTCAAGCCGTTCGCCGCCATCTATTCGACCTTCCTGCAGCGCGCCTACGACCAAGTGGTCCACGACGTCGCCATCCAGCACCTCCCGGTGCGCTTCGCCCTCGACCGGGCGGGACTGGTGGGCGCCGATGGTCCCACCCATGCGGGCGCATTCGATGTCGCCTATCTCGCCTGCCTGCCGGGCATGGTGGTCATGGCCGCGGCCGACGAGGTAGAGCTCATGCACATGGTGGCGACGGCGGCGTCCATCGATGACCGGCCGTCGGCCTTCCGGTATCCGCGCGGCGATGCAACGGGCGCCACGCTGCCGAAGCGCGGCACGCCGCTCTCCATCGGCAAGGGGCGGGTGTTGCGGGAAGGCTCCGCCATAGCGCTGCTCTCCTTCGGTGCAAGGCTCGGCGAAGCCTTGACCGCGGCCGATCAGCTCGCGGGGTTCGGCCTCGCAACCACCGTGGCCGACGCGCGCTTCGCCAAGCCACTCGATCTTGAGCTCGTGGCCCAGCTTGGGCGCCACCATGAGGTGCTGATCACGCTGGAGGAAGGGGCAAACGGCGGCTTCGGATCGCAGGTGCTGAAGGCGCTTGCCGACCAAGGACTGCTCGACCGTGGCCTCAAGGTCAGGACACTCACGCTGCCCGACCGTTTCATCGAGCAGGACAAGCCGAACGCTATGTACGCGGCGGCGGGCCTCGACGCGTCTTCCATCGTGGCCGCGGTCTTCGCCGCGCTTGGCAAGGACCTGGACGCCGAAACCGCGCGGCTGGCTTAGAGCAACGGCACCGAATCTAGTCGAGCAGACAGTCTTTGCTGAATTGGGCCACCGCCTCGGCGCGGCCGTTGTCCGACAGCGTCGCGCTTGTCTCACCCAATTTGACCGTGAGCGGTCCTTCGGCGCGCAGCACGGCAAGTACTGGCTTCACCGCAATGTCGCTCGCTTCGGCGAAGGTGACCCCACTCGCCTCGTCGAGCGCCGCCTCACCCTTGACCGGTGATTGCGCGGCTCCGGCCGAGAGCTCGATCGTGAGCGGCTCCCCGGGTTTGGTGCCGGCGACCTCGTGATGCACGTCGAGCACGGCGATACTCATCCCATTGAAGCAGGAGAGCATGAACAGCGGGTTCGTGGCGGGATCAAGCGACCCGTAAGCGAGGGATGTCAGGTTGTCGCTCGAATGCTCCGTCCAGATCAACTCTTCTCCCGTACGCGCCAAGCCCGCGACGGGCAGGGCTGCCATCATGAGAGCAAGAGCAAGAAAGAGGGCCACCCGCGACTGAACCATCATGGCAAAAAAGCTTTCGTTATCAATAGAAGTGTGCGTTCGCGTGGCGAAGGACACTGCATGGTTTGGCATCTAAGGTCTAGGCAGCGCTTTTGTTAGTCGAGCCGGCATTGTTTGGCAAATTTGGCCAGCTCGGGCGCGCAGCCTTCCTCGGGCAGAACTGTCACCGTCTTGCCGGTCACGACGTTCACCGGCCCCTTACCATCAAGGACGGCGATGACTCTCGTCGGTGGTGGTCGTGCCCTTGACCGATGCTTCGGCGCCGTCGCGGGTGAGCTCGATCGTGACCGGCGGACCGATCTTGGCGCCCTCGATGGCTACATAAACCGTCATCTCGGCGCTCTTATCGGCGTTGCTGCAACCGAGCAGAAATACGAAGTCCTCCGTCGTCTCGGTCGAGCCGAGCACGAGCGAAGGGCCGTCCTCGTTGTCACTAAAGCCCCACCCGTAACCCGCAAATGCCTCGGCGGCGGCGGGTGCCGCCGTCAGGGAGTACGGCAAAGAGCGTGAATTAGGAGCGGGCTAGGTCCGGAGGGTCTTGCCATTGCCGCCGGATCGCATGGTCCGAGCGCGTGTCTGCGGGCTCGCGAAGCGTCCGGTGAAGCTCGGGTCAAACTCGTGGTAATTGCAAGTGATCTCCTCACCTGCGGCAATGTCGGCCAGCGCATAGCCTTTGTCGAAGATGCGAAAGTCCGTGTTGGGCTGCTCGCTGTGGTTCATGAACTTGCCGTTGTCGCTGTCGAGGACGATAACGCCCGGCCGTTCCAGATGCGGATAGCCATAGCGTGCTATGTATTCCCGCATATAGTCGGGCAGCCGCTCGCGCTCGCCCGCATCGATGAAGATGTCGAACTTGGTGTCCAACGCCCATAGCAGGCTTCCGCTCGCGATGAACTCCCCGGCAAACACTCCGAGACCATCAATCGCACTTTGTCCCACATATGTCCTGACGAGCAGCATCATGACCCTCGTTGCTTGGCTCGGAACTCAGTTGAAGAGGCAAGTTGCGTCGCGTCCGCGGCGGATCGATGGCGTTGCCGAAGGAAGGACGGGCTCATGCGGGATTGCCCGTGGCCCCACCCACAACGGCGAGCAAGCTCCGCTTGCGCCGGGCGCGCCGCTGCAGAGTGGTCTGCTGCAAGCAAAAGATGCGACGTTGCAGATAAGGCGAGAAATGTCCGGCGTAGCGCGTCCACAGGGATGGGTTGCGCCAATCCTCGCCGGTCACCCGGCCGCGGCAAACGGGCGAGCCGCATTGGCAGGCGAACTCGTCATAAGGCGAGCCGTCGCACATGGCGTAGTCGATGGTCACCTCGGCGCCGGGCTCGATAGCCTCCATGGCGACGATGGCGATCTGTCCGCTCAATCCGGCATTCGGGCTGCAGCTATGATTGATGAAATCCGGGGGCTCATTGGCCTTGAGCGAGGCGAGATAGCAGCCTTCCTCGACCTGCACGGTGTGCCGGCGAATCTCGGGCGGCAAATCGTCGAGCTCGGCAGCACCGATGATGCGTCCGCTCCACACGGCAATGAGTTCGCCGGGCGCAATGGGTTCCCGAGCGATAACGGCCTTGCCGCCGGTCACGTCACGATTTCGGACTTCGCATTTTTCGGTGAGATAGGCCGTCGGACCTTGGCTCACGAGACCTCCGCGAGGGCGCGCTGAGCGGGGGCGCTTTCGCAGGTGTTTCACTGGCGGTTCCGGCCGCTCCCGGTTCATCATCCGCGCGCCAGAATCCCCGAACGCGCGGCGAGTGTATGAGATGCTGTGGTGCCCATCTACAAAAAAAAGCGCCTTGATCAGGTCTTGGTGGAAAAAGGTTTTGCCCCCACCCGCTCCAAGGCGGCCGACCTGATCCGACTGGGCGCGGTCAGCGTGGGCGGGGTGGCGGTGCTGAAGCCGGGAGCGCCGGTGGCGCCCGACGCGTGCCTGTCGATCAGCCTGGACGCGAGCCCCTACGTCTCCCGTGGCGGGCTCAAACTCGCCGCCGCCCTGGATGCTTTCGGCTTGGAGGCGCGCGGCCGGATCGCGGTTGATGTTGGCGCCTCGACCGGAGGCTTCACCGACGTCCTCCTTGCCCGCGGCGCAGCGGGGGTATTCGCCATCGATGTCGGACGGGACCAGCTGCACGCAAAACTCCGTGCCGATCCGCGGGTCGTGGTGCTCGAGACAATGGATGCCCGCAGGCTCGGTCCGGAGCTCATCCCGGGGCCGGTGACGGCGATCGTTGCCGATGTGAGCTTCATCAGCCTGACCCAAGCCCTGCCGGCCGCGCTCGCCCTTGCCACGCCGGGCGCCTGGCTCGTGGCGCTGATCAAACCGCAATTCGAGGCCGGACGCGAGGCAGTGGGGAAGGGGGGCATCGTGCGCGAGGCAAGCGATCGCGCGAAGGCCGTGGCGCGGGTGCGGGACTTCATCGAAGGACAGCCCGGCTGGACGGTGATCGGTGAGATGCTGTCACCCATCCTCGGCGGGAGCGGCAATGAAGAATTCCTGATCGGAGCGCGCCATGGAGCGTGAGGTCGAGATTGGCCGCCTGGGCGCCCAAGGCGACGGCATGGCGCAAGGGTCGGAAGGCCCGCTCTTCGTACCCTTCGCACTGCCGGGCGAGCGGGTGCGGGTGGCGCTCGATCCGGGCAACGAGCAGGCGCAACTGCTCGCCGTGCTAGAGGCGAGCCCTGACCGCATCGCGCCGATCTGTCCCCATTTCGGCATCTGCGGCGGCTGCGCGCTACAACATCTGGAGGAGGGAGCCTACCTTGCCTGGAAGCGCGACCAGGTCCGCGCCGCGCTTCAATCGAGGAGGCTCGACACGGAGGTGGACCCCGTGCGGATCGTACCGTTGGCAAGCCGCCGCCGGGCGAGCTTCGCCCTTGCGCGCGCGCCATCGGGAATCGTGCTCGGCTACCACAGGGGCGCGAGCCATGAGGTCATTGGCGTTGAGGTCTGTCCCGTGCTCGCGCCAGAGATTATGACGAGCCTGCCCAAGCTCAGATCGGCCCTCGCAAGCCTCGCGCCGTCGAAGGGCCAGGCCCGCGTCAGCGTCACCGCGATCGAGGCAGGGCTGGATGTCGCGGTGGAAGGCGCGCTCCCGCGGCTTTCAGCGGAGCGGCTCGGCGCGCTGGCGGCGATTGCCATTGCCGTGGGCGTGGCGAGGCTCACGCTCAACGGCGAGGTGGTCCTGCAGCAGGTCCGACCAGCGGTTATGCTCGCTGGCGCCAGTGTCCCCCTGCCGCCGGGCGCCTTCCTGCAAGCCTCGCGTGAGGCCGAGCAGAATTTGGTCGAGCTGGTGAGCGAGGGTGTGGACGGCGCCAAGCGCGTCGCCGATCTCTTCGCGGGGCTTGGCACCTTCACAATGGCGCTGGCAAGACACGCCGCCATTGACGCCTTCGAGCAGGACGCGGGTGCCGTTGAGGCCCTGGCCGAAGCCGCGCGCGGCACGCCGAAGCTCAAGCCGATGCGGACCTTTGTGCGCGATCTGTTTCGCACGCCGCTCAGGGCCAAGGAGCTCGCCTCCTATGCGGCAGTGGTGCTCGATCCTCCGCGCGCCGGGGCCAAGGCGCAAGCGGTGGAGCTTGCCGCTTCGTCGGTGCGGACGGTCGTGGCAGTGTCCTGTAACCCTGGAACGCTCGCCCGCGACTTGCGGATTCTCGTGGACGGCGGCTATCGCCTGACCCGCGTTGTCCCCGTCGACCAGTTCCGCTTCTCGCCCCATATCGAGGTGGTGGCGCAGCTGCAACGCTGAGGGCGGCAAAGTCGCCAATCGAGCTAGAAGAGCCATTTGAGCCGATAGAGCCATTCCGGCAACGCTCGAGCGCAATTCTGCACGCGGCTGCCGCTTGTCCGTGACTCCCTTGCTTCCGCCATGCTTAGAATGGAGGCGTGGCCGGCGCCGCTTGTAGGGGGTCCGCTTCCTCAGGGTGACGTCCTCGACTCGGAAGCGGCGAGGGGCAATGCGATGAAATATTTCACCGCCAGGGATGCGAAGAACAAGTTCGGACGCCTGCTCGACCAGTCGCGGGTGGAACCCGTGCTGGTGGTCAAGCATGGCCGTCCGGTCGCGGTCCTCGTGTCTTATGAGGAGTATGAACGTGTGGAGGCGCTTGAGCGGGCTTATTGGGCGGCCAAGGCCGGAGCGGCAGACCGGGACGGATATCTCGGCGCCCCCGCGTCTGAGGCCCTTATCGGCGCCCGGCTCGCTTTGCAGGATTGAGCTGTCACGGGCTGCCGCCGACGTGCTCGCCTCGCTTAACCCTCGCGACGGGCAGCGGGTCGCGGTGGCGCTGACGGCGCTTCGCCGCAAGCACCAAGCCGAGGCGAAGGGCACGCCGGTGCGTGCGTTCATCGAGGGGCGCGCTGGTGGCTATCGTCTCCTCTATCGCTTCGACCGCGACCGTATCAGAGTGGCGCTGCTGGCCCGTATGGCCAACTCCCGGCCCCGCGAGGTGCCGCGACTCGGCCTCGCCGAGGAGAGCGAATAAGGGCTACCCCTTGCCGGTCTGACCGCGGTGACGCAAATAATGGTCGGCGAGCACGATGGCCAGCATGGCCTCGCCGATCGGCACGGCGCGAATGCCGACGCAAGGGTCGTGGCGCCCCTTGGTGAAAACCTCCGTGTCGTTGCCCTTGGCATCCACCGTGCGTCCCGGCGTGAGGATCGAGGAGGTGGGCTTCACCGCAAAGCGCGCCACCACCGGCTGACCGGTCGAGATGCCGCCAAGGATGCCGCCCGCGTTGTTCGACAAGAACTCGGGCCAGCCGGCGGGGCGCTTGCGCATCTCGTCGGCGTTCTCTTCACCGGAGAGTGCGGCCGCGGCGAACCCGGCGCCGATCTCCACGCCCTTCACTGCATTGATGCTCATGAGCCCCGACGCGATGTCCTGGTCGAGCTTGCCGTAGATCGGCGCACCGAGCCCCGCCGGAACCCCATCCGCCACGACCTCGATCACCGCGCCGGTCGAAGAGCCCGCTGTCCGCACGTCATCGAGAAAGTCGGCCCAGACCTTCACCGCCTTCGGGTCGGGACAGAAGAACGGGTTGTCGTCGACCTCGTCCCATCGCCAATTGGCGCGATTGATTTTGTGCGGTCCGATCTGGATCAACGCACCGCGCACGCGCATGTCCGGAACGATCTTGCGAGCAATGGCGCCGGCCGCCACGCGGCAAGCCGTCTCGCGCGCGGACGCCCGGCCCGACCCCCGCCAGTCGCGCAGCCCATATTTCATGAAATAGGTGTAGTCGGCGTGGCCGGGGCGGAACTTGTCCTTGATCTCCCCATAGTCCTTGGAGCGCGCGTCCATGTTGGCGATTTCGAGCGCGATGGGAGTCCCGGTGGTGACCTGCACCCCCGTGGCCTCGTCGGTGAACACGCCCGACAGGATGCGAACCTTGTCTGGTTCCCGTCGCTGAGTGGTAAAGCGCGACTGACCGGGCTTACGCTTGTCGAGATAGGCCTGGATCTCCGCCTCGGTGACCGGGATGCCGGGCGGGCAGCCATCCACCACGCAGCCGATCGCCGGCCCGTGGCTTTCGCCCCAGGTGGTGATGCGGAACAGATGGCCGAAGCTATTGTGCGACATGATCAGATGCTAGGAGCCGGTTATCGGTTATCAGATAACAGCTATCTAGCACCAAATCCTGACCTACTCCTTCACCACGGAAAGATCCGGGGCATCCTCGTTCTTCATACCCACCACGTGGTAGCCCGCATCGATATGCAGGATCTCGCCCGTAACGCCGAGCGAGAGGTCGGAGAGGAGATAGAGCCCGCCGGCTCCCACATCCTCGATGGAGACGGTGCGCCGGAGTGGCGAATTGTACTCGTTCCACTTTAGAATATAGCGGAAGTCGGCGATGCCGGAGGCCGCCAGAGTTTTGATCGGGCCGGCCGAGATGGCGTTGACGCGGATCTTCTGCTTGCCGAGATCGGCCGCGAGATACCGCACGCTCGCCTCGAGCGCCGCCTTCGCCACCCCCATCACATTATAATGGGGCATCACCTTCTCGGCGCCGTAATAGGTGAGCGTGAGCAGCGAGCCCCCCTTCGGCATCAGCTTTTCGGCGCGCTGGGCGAGCGCGGTGAAGGAGTAGCAGGAGACGAGCAGGGTCTGCGCGAAGTTCTCCTGGCTCGTATCCACATATCGGCCGTCGAGCTCCCCCTTGTCGGAGAAGGCGACCGCATGCACGAGAAAGTCGATGCTGCCCCAGGCCGCGGCCACGCTCGCGAACACGACGTCCACGCTGGCCGTGTCGGTGACGTCGCAAGGCAGGACTAGTTTCGAGCCGATTTCCTGGGCGAGCGGCTCGACCCGCTTCTTGAGGGCATCGCCCTGGTAGGTGAGGGCGATCTCGGCGCCGTTATCGTGGCAGGCCTTGGTGATGCCCCAGGCGATTGAGCGGTTGTTAGCGACGCCGAAAACGAGGCCCCGCTTGCCCGTCATCAGCTTCCCGGCTTCTGCCATTCTCCCTCCGCGCGCATGACCGGGCTTTATAATGCGCGGGTTCCCGGGCTGAAAGGCCTTTTCCTGGAAGCAGTTGGGGCACGTTGGCAGAAGGCCGAATCAGCCCTCGAGCGACCAGTGGCCGTCCATGTTGCGACAGGCGATGCCCTCGACCTGTTTTGTGTAGCTGCCAAGAGTCAGCCCATAGATCACATGCCGGCAGACACGACCCTGGTCGTCGCGAAAGACCGAGACAGGCTTTATGGCGCCTGCGAGATGCCGCGTCGGCCGCTTCCACAAGAGTGTCGTGCCGTCACCAAGCTCGGTAAGTGCAAGATCGAGGGCCTTGAGCGCGACCGCCCGGTCGCTTTCATCGAGCTTGGTCCGGAGCTCGGCGAGCGTGGCCTGCGACTCTGGTGCCGCCGGTGCCTCCGGCAGCGCCGCTGTCGCCTGTGTGGCGGCCAGGCTTGCCCCTTCCTCGGCCCGGAGAGGAGGAGAGGCGGGCGCCAATAACGCAAGCACAAGTGCGCCCGCCCCAATGATGATAGGAGCGTTCCCTCGGAACGTACGCATAACCACTCGTCCCCAACTCTCGCGGGGGCTACAACCCCGCGTCTACTATCAACGGGACCCATGGTGCCGTATCAGAGTGAGGAAAACGTAAATGCCCGTTCCGCGTCGGCACGCCGCAAAAATCGCGAGGCCCGTTTGAGCCATGCCAGTCGACCAACCATCCCGCCCGGGCCCGCAAAAGCCTAATTTCACGGGCGCCGAAGAGCCTTTCGCCCTTTTCGCCCGCTGGATGGCGGAGGCGGAGTCCCTTGAGCCCATCGACCCGAACGCCATGGTGCTCGCCACGGTGGACGCCCAAGGCGCGCCTAATGTGCGCATGATTCTCTTGAAGGGCGCCGACGAGCGCGGTTTCGTCTTCTATACTAATTGCGAAAGTGCCAAGGGGCTCGAGCTTGCCGCTGCCCCTTCCGCCGCGCTGCTCTTCTATTGGAAGAGCCTCCACCGTCAGATCCGGATGCGCGGGCCCGTGGAGCCCGTGGGCGATGCCGAGGCCGACGCCTATTTCGCCTCGCGGTCGCGGGAGAGCCGCATCGGCGCCTGGGCCTCGAGCCAGTCGCGGCCCCTTGTTGCCCGGGCGCGGCTGGAGGAGGCCGTGGCGCAATATGCGGCGCGATTCGGCGATGGCGACGTGCCCCGGCCGCCCCATTGGCACGGCTATCGCGTCGTGCCGCTGGAGATCGAGTTCTGGCAGAGCGGGGCCCATCGGTTACACGACCGCATCGTGTTCCGCCGCAGCGGGGTCAAGAGCCCATGGGTAAAGACGCGCCTCTACCCGTGATCCTGTTGAGAGTTCTGGTCCCCGCGGAAGCGGGCCAGGGCGCCGCGCTAGCGCATGCTGCCGGTAGGCGCGTCCGCATAGCCGAGCGCCTGCATGCGCTGGATCAACGCGCCGAGGTCGTCGTAGGCCAGCGCGCGCCCGTCACTGTTCGCATCGGCGACGGCGCGCCCTTCCGGTGGTGTTACATCCCCATCGTCATCCGGCACATAGAAGCTCGCCGCCGCCTGCACCGTCGGATTTTCGCCGTTGGCACCGCTCGAGGAATCCATGGCGAAGCGCTCCCCGCTCTCCTTCTCGCGGATAACGGCCGCCCAATGGGTCCAGTGGCTCGCATCGTCCTTGGCGAACGGCCGCTCCACGGTGTGGTGGTGCAGAAGTCCGTTCCGCTGCAGCATAATGAGATAGCTCGTGGTGTTGGTGGCCTCGTCCACGCAGTCCTCCTGGCTCGGATCGCCCGAGCCAAAAAAGTCCATGCTTGGCCGATCGCTGGCCGTTCCGACCTTGGGCGCCACACGCCGCTCCATCCAGGCCACCGCATAGGCGAGGGAACGGCGTTCCTCGGACGCGCTGTCGTCGCGGCGCACCTGGTCCATTACCACCGCGATGTCCCGAATGTCGTTCTGCGAGAAGGTGAAGGGCGTTTGCGCCTTGCAACCATAGGCATGGCAGACGGTGACGGTGTTGGCTTCCGGGGGTTTTGCCGCGAACTGCTCGAAATGCGCCCGCGGCGGCCCTTCCTGCTCATAGACGCAGCCACTCGGAAGCGTGAGCGCAAGACCCATGAGCAAAGTCCGAGGCGCATTGAACGCGCGCCGCCAACCCATTTACTGAACCCACCCCATGCACTCAGGCCCCCCTCGAGACAAGGCGGCGCCCCAGGGCCAGAGTCCATCGGCACTGGTTGAGGATTGGTTAGGCCCGCTAAGGCTCCTACTGATTCCGCAAGTCTTCAGCGGCCACCATGGTCTCGGCGCGATCGAGCCCGCGCTCGAACCGGTCGAACACCTCGTCGATCTCGGCCTCGGTGATGATGAGGGGAGGGCAGACGGCGAGCGTGTCGCCCATGGTGCGGGTGATCAGGCCCTCGTCCTGGACGAGCGCGCTCGCGCGGGTGCCGACGAACAGCTTCGGGGGGAAGGGACGCTTGGCGGCTTTGTCTGCAACGAGCTCCATGCCCCCCATCAGCCCCATGCCGCGTGCTTCGCCCACGAGCGGATGGTCTCCAAGCGCCTTGAGTCGCGCCTGAAAGCGGGGAATGAGCGTCCGCACTTTGCCCACGATGTCGTCCCGCTCATAGATTTCGAGCGCCTTCAGCCCGATCGCGGCCGCGAGCGGGTGGCCCCCATAGGTGAAGCCATGGGCGAAGGCGCCGATCTTGCGGCTTTCGTCAAGCATCGCCTGATAGACGGGCTCCGAGACGGTGACGGCGCCGAGCGGCGCATAGGCCGAGGTGATGGCCTTGGCGATGGTGACCGTGTCGGGCGTGAGGTCAAAGGCCTCGCAGCCGAACCGATGCCCGAGCCGTCCGAAACCCGTGATGACCTCATCGACGATGAAGAGAATGTCGTATTGCGCGAGGACCTCCTGGACGCGGTCGAAATAGCCGTGCGGCGGCACGATCACGCCGCCCGCCCCCATCACCGGCTCGGCGATGAAGGCGGCGATGGTGTCGGGCCCCTCGCGCTGGATCAGCGCATCGAGATTGGCGGTAAGCCTCGCCGCGAAATCCGGCTCGCTTTCTCCGGCCTCCGCACCCCGATAATGATGCGGGCAGTCGGTAAAGAGGAAACGGTCGAGCGGCAGGTCGAAATCCGCATGATTGTTCGGAAGCCCGGTGAGGCTCGCCGCGCCGAGCGTGACGCCGTGATAGGCCTTGATGCGCGAGATGATCTTTTTCTTGGCGGGAAGCCCGCGCGCATTGTTGTAGTACCAGGCGAGCTTCACCTGGGTGTCGTTGGCTTCCGAGCCCGAGGCGGTGAAGAGCACTTTGGAGGTCGGCGCCGGCGCGATCGCCTTCAGCTTCTCGGCGAGCTGAATGGCCGGGTCATGGCTCTTGGAGCCGAACAGATGGGCGAAGGAGAGGCGCTCAAGCTGCTCCCGCGCCGCCTCGATCAGCTCCGCATTGCCATAGCCGAGCGCGGTGCACCACAAACCGGCCATGCCCTCGATATAGCTTCGACCTTGGTTGTCGAAGACGCGGATGCCTTCCCCCCGCGTAATGATCGTGGGACCAGTGTCGCGGAAGCCCGCAATTTCGGTATAAGGATGCACCAGACTGGCGACGTCGCGTTGCTGCGCGGGGTCAAGCGGCGGCATCAGTCAATTTCCGGTGGGTTTGGCTCTTCAAGCGACGGCAGGTAAAGCATGGCTAGGCCCGAGGCTGCAACGGGGTTTGCAGGTTGAGCGCGCGATACGTGCAGAAAAAGGCGCAGACCGCCGTCTGGGCGCGGCGGCTGGCACTCTTTTTCCTGCAATTGCTCGTGCTCACCGCGCTGCTGCACCATTTTGCGTCCTTGAACACGCCCGCGGCGATGAACCTGCTCGCCGTGTCGCTGTTCGGGCTCGTGTTCGCCATCCTCTTGGCGATTTGCACCTTGATTCGCATCTGGTTCGGCGGCCAGCTCGGCGCAAGCCAAGCCTTTGCCGGCATCGTCGTCGCGCTCTTGGGGCTTGCCCTGCCGCTTTGGTATCTGGGCCAATTCTTCATGCTGCCGCAGCTCACCGATATCGAGACGACTCCGCGGCAGCCGATCGACTTCAAGCAGCTCCCTGCCACGCGTCCGCCTGGGAGCAACCCCATCAAGGAGCCGGATCAGACCATCGCCGCGATGCAGGAAAAGGCCTACCCCGACATCCGTCCGATGGAGCTCGAGCGCTCCGCGCGCGAGGTCTTCGACATGGTGAGCGAGGCAGTCAAGCGGCTCGGCTGGACGGTCGGCTTAAGCGAGCCGCCGGGCGTTGACGGCGTAGGCCGTATCGAGGCTACCGATCGAACTTTGATCATGGGCTTCACCGACGACGTGCTGGTCCGCGTCACCGGCGACGACGCGCACGCGCTGATCGATGTCCGCTCGGTGTCGCGCTACGGCCTGCACGATTTGGGCGCCAACGCCAAGCGCATCCGCACCCTGTTCGCCGAGGTGAAGGCCGGGCTTGAGAAGGGAGAGAGGACCGGACTCGAGACGGGCACCCCTGCGGGTCCAAACAAGAAGCAGCCAAAAATCAAGGGCCGGGCGAAGAAGCTCCACGTAAGACCGAAAATTTTCCCGCCAGCCCCGGACCCCCATCTGCAGCGACTAACCCCCGACTGATCAGGAACTCAAGATGCGCGAGCACCGACAGCGCGGCGGCCTGCTTGAGATCGGCGTCGAGACTGCCATATAGGCGCGCGACGATGCGTGGAATGCAGCGCTCTCCGTCGTCGAGGCAGGCAAGGATGGTCTGCTCGCGCCAGCGCCGATGCATAAGATAGGCCTTGGCCACCCGCTGCGGCGTCTGGATCCGGCCGCCATGGCCGGGCAGGAAGATCTTGTCGTACCGCTGCAACAGCCTTTCCAATGAAGCGAGGAACTGCGCCATGTTGCCTTCCGGGGGTGCGATGACGGTCGTGTTCCAGCCCATGACGTGATCGCCGGTGAACATGGTGCGTTGGCCGACAAGCGCGAAGCAGAGATGGTCCGGGGAGTGGCCGGGCGTGTGCAGCACGTCGAGCGCAAAGCCCGGGCCCTTGACGGTAGCGCCGTCACCGAGCGTTCTGTCCGGCACGAAGGCGCGGTCGACGAAGGCATCGCCGAGGCCGGGAGCACCGGCGCCGCGGCTGGAGCCTGTGGGGCCGTAAGCCAAGATTTCTCCGCCGAGCAGCGCCTGCAAGCCCCGCGCGCCATCGCAATGATCACGATGACTGTGGGTGATGAGGATATGGGTGATGCGCTCGCCCTTGGTCGCCGCGGCGATGGCGCTCAGGTGAGGATCGTCCGCCGGACCAGGGTCGATGACCGCGACCTGGCCCCGGCCGACGAGATAGGTGTTGCTGCCGAGGAAGGTATACGGCCCCGGATTGTTGGCGACGATGCGGCGCACGCCCGGCGCCACCTCCTCGGCCACGCCGTAGTCGACGTCGACGTTGCGATTGAATGCAAGCTCCGCCGACATGGGCCCTCGGACTCTGGGTTGAGGAAATCCGCGAAGCTGACCTTAGCGGACGCGCGACGAACCGTGGCGCCGGCCGCGCCGCAACCTTAACTGTGCCGATGCAATTGGCACAAAATGTGGCTTCATGCTGGAACTTAGAGCCCAGAAGCGCTTGAGAGCAAAGGATAAAGCGAGCGGAGACGGTGGCACCCATGGTTGGAGTGGCAGGATTTGAACCTGCGACCCCCGCGTCCCGAACGAGGGAGGCTATCGAGCCCCCTTTGAACGATCGAGGATTTTCGTCGTGTTCGAGAACGAACGTTCGCGTTCAGTTCTTGAATAGCTGTCGGATTACTGTCGGGCAATCTCTCTTCGGGCTTTCTCGAGATACTTCGGATGGTGATGGCCATAAACTCGCTCCAATATCTCGGTTGACATTCCAAGATACCCAGCTGCCTGCCAAATATCGACACCACGCCTCATGAGCCATGTCGCAGCGGCATGGCGAAGGATATGAGGTGTAACTTCCTAATCACCCCGTCGTCAATGGCGAGAATGGGCGCGTGAAAGCAGTCCTGGACGCAGGGGCTCTCGAGGACACAAATCGTACTGAACCCCGCTTCGCGCGCGTAGCGGCAGGCCCATCGCTCGCCGAGCCAGAGACCTGGCACGATCTCCTGAGCGTATCGCTCTAGCTTAGTTTGGCCCATTTGAATCATTCCGTCGCGTGTCAATGGGCCATGTGCCGAGTGCCTTACCGAAGGCTTCCGCCGAGACAGGGCGCCGTGCCAAAGTTACGGTCACTTCCCCCGGACGATAGGCGCGCGTAAGAGTTTCGACGGGCCGGCCTTCACAGTCGAAGCGCACCGCGTGATCGGGGGTGTAGTTCACGATGAAACCCGTGGTCCTGCCAAAGAAGGGGACGACCGGCGTTTCGCGCACGACCGCAAGCGCTTGCTCTGCGTAGGTCAGCGGGGACTGCGAAAGGTCAAGAGGAATCTTCAACCATCGCTCGGCACCGCCCGAAATTGCGAAAATGACAATTTGAGATGGTCGTGTATCCGTTCCTAATAGAATGCCGTGCGGCTTGAATGCCGCGCGCCAAGCCGCCTCAGCTTCGGCCGCAGCGCGCGACGCACGCTCCTTGAGCTGTCGATGGGTCTCATTCAGGGCTTGCTGGACAACGTCAGGCGAGAGCCTGAGTGCAATAGCCAGCCTCGCAAGAAGTGATGTCGTTTTTTGCAAGTCTCCCGCATAGAGCTGGTCCAGCCGACGGATGCCCTTCGCGATGTTCTTGTAGCCACATCGCCGAACGAGTTCTGAGCGGCTTAAGCCTATGTTTCGGGAACGGTCTTCTATAAGGATTCGGATGGCCAGCGGAGCCTCTTGACGGGGAGCTGAGGCGGCCGGATCTGTTGCTGTTGGCATGAAAAACCCTTCTGCGGTTTGTGCACCGAGGAGGGCTGTCTCTACGACCCGTTTCGTTGCCGACCGTGGCCGCATCCCCTTACGGGAAACCACCTTGCCCGGGTGAGCAGGTTGGCGAGGGCATGCGCCCTTCTCTTGATGCCGATGAGAAGGCTTAGGGCGGGTGGGCGATGCCGTCAAGCTTGGCAGACCACGGCCGTAGCAATGAACCCGCTCGAGCGTGCCCCGTCGTCAATGTGAAACAGAGTGCTTGTTCTTCGGATTTCGCGAAGCTAGCGCGTCGGCATGGGCTTTTCGCCCCGATAGTCGTAAAAGCCGCGCTTCGCCTTGCGGCCAAGCCAGCCGGCCTCGACATATTTCACCAAGAGCGGACAGGGGCGGTACTTGGAATCCGCGAGACCCTCATACAGCACCTGCATGATCGACAGGCAGGTATCCAGCCCGATGAAATCAGCCAGTTGCAACGGACCCATGGGATGGTGGGCGCCGAGGCGCATCGCCGTGTCGATGGCATCGACGGAGCCCACGCCCTCATAGAGCGTGTAGACCGCCTCGTTGATCATCGGCAGCAGGATGCGGTTGACCATGAAGGCCGGGAAGTCTTCCGACACGGCCGTAGTCTTGCCGAGGCTCTCCACGAAGTCCTTGGTGCGGCCGAAGGTGACATCCTCGGTGGCAATGCCGCGGATCATCTCCACCAGCTCCATTACCGGTACCGGATTCATAAAGTGCAAGCCGATGAAGTGCTCGGGCCGGTCGGTGGAGGCGGCAAGCCGGGTAATCGAGATCGAGGAGGTGTTGGTGGCGACGATGGCGTCAGGCTTGAGGTAGGGACACAAGGCCACGAAGATCTTGCGCTTGACCGTCTCATCCTCGGTGGCGGCCTCGATCACGAGATCGGCATCGGCGAAGCCAGCAAAGGTCTCGGCAAAACTGATGCGCGCCAAGGCTTTCCCACGCTCATCCTCGCTGATCTTGCCGGACGCGATCTGGCGCGACAGGTTCTTGTCGATGGTCTGGATCGCCGCCTCGACCCGCTCTTTGGCGAGGTCGTTGATCGCGACGTCATAGCCCGACAGCGCCACCACATGGGCGATGCCACCGCCCATCTGCCCCGCGCCGATGATGCCGATCTTGCGAATGGGCTTCACCTCAGGGGCTCTGGGAGAGCTTGGTTCGGCGAGGATGTCCCCCGCGCCATGCACCATGTCGTCCATCGTCATTCCTCATGCGTCCGCTAGAGCCTGGCAATACGCACCCTCAATATTTACTCCTTGCTGCCTTGGGGCAGATAGGAGTTAGTGTAACCGGGAAAACATGGAAGGCACTACTCTAGCGTGAAAATTGGGTTTGACTGCCAACAGCAAGGGGCGGGGCTGCCTCATTGAAGCTGATGATAGATCGAGAGCTAATGCCTCCTATAAATGTGTTAAAAACCCTAGATCTGAGACATTTTAGGAGCGCTTGCATCACGGGGAAAACCGCCGAACAAAGTTGCGTTGACATTCAGGCCGCATAGTCTGCGTTTAGGCCTTATTGATTCGAATGGTCAGATGAGAAAGCCCTTGAGCAGAAATGGCGCATCCTCTGCTGAGAAAATCGTGGACCAACTCTTCGTGGGACACGCTGCGGAGGTACTGGCGGATTTCGCTAGCGGCTGCATCGATCTCATCGTCACGTCCCCCCCATATTGGACCGCTGTCGAGTATGAGGGCACCGAGAACCCCTGGGCCACCTACGCGGATTATCTGGCTGACATGCAGTCGGTCTGGCGGGAGTGCGCCCGGGTATTGCGGCCGAATGGCAAACTCTGCATCAACGCGCCGATAATGCCGATTCCCAAGGATGTAATCCAGCAGCACACTCGGCATTTGAAGAACATTGCCTTCGATATGGAGCACAAGATCCTCGCTGAGACGGATCTGGAGCGGTACAGCCTGTTCGTCTGGCAGAAGCAGACGTCGAAGATGATGTTCGGCAGTTATCCCTATCCAGGCAACATCATCGAGAACAACACGATCGAGTTCATTAACGTCTACGTAAAGCCGGGCAAGCCACCGAAATTTGATCAGGACGCGAAGGACGCCAATGAGCTGACGAGGACCGAATGGCTGGATCTCGCACAGCAGGTCTGGTTCATGTACCCGGAAGACGTAAAGCGCGAGGGCGACCACCCGGCGCCGTTCCCGGAGAAGCTACCCGCCCGTCTGATGCGCCTGTACACATACGGTGCCGCCGCGCACTTCCCCGGTGAGATTGTGCTCGATCCCTTCGTCGGTACAGGGACGACTTGCGCCGTGGCCAAGAGCATGGGTCGCCGATACGTCGGCATCGACATCAACCCAGCCTACGTGACGATCGCGGAGGAGCGGGTACGCGACGCACTCGGGTTCGAGCCCCTGCTCCTGGTTGGGCGCGCCAAGTATCCCGGCAAGGACGAGCTCAAGGAGATGGCCACGGCCGAAGCAGGAACCAACGGCAAGGTCGCTGAAGCTAAACACAAACGAAAGACCTACGGCCGCAAGGTGACGATCAAGGACGACGAGCAGCTCACGCTTGTCTAGTCCTTGCGGCCGGAGGCCGGGGGAATGGCGAAAGCGAAGAAGCTCACTCTTCCGAGGGACTGGCGCACGTTCGCGAACCGGTACGGAGCCGACCTCGCTTACTGGTACGTCCCCAAGGGACTGGCCGTCAGCACTGGTTCCCTGAGGCCGCGCCTGCAGGTTCTCAAGGAGTTCGAAGGCGGCAAGGCTTGGCGCGAATGTCAACAGGACTACGTGCAGCGCCTCAACGACGAGAAGATATCCGACGCCACGGCTGGCGAGGACGGCGGGGCGCCGCTGGCCCGGATGCTCAAGCAGGTCTTCGTGATGCTCGGCCTTGCGTGGGTCGATTCGGACGACCGCATCGAGATCACGCCCGCCGGCGACAAGTTCCTGACGGACAAGGATCCGGACGGCGTCCTGTCCGACCAGATGTCCCGCTACCAGTTCACCAACCCTAGCGTCGCATCCAACTCGCACAAGGCGATCAAGCTCCACCCGATCCCCTTTATCGGCGAGGTGCTGCGGAGCCTCGATGGCCAGAGCATGAGCGACGTCGAATACACGCTGTTCGTTTCAAGGGCCAATTCGTTCAAGGATGTGGACGCGGTGATCGAGCAGATCGAGCGTTTCCGCGATCTGCCGGACGACGTGAAGGCGCTCGTCGTCAAGACTTGCCATTCCTTCAAGCTACCGGGGATCCGGCGCTCCAGCATGTACAACACCATCCGACTCGATCGGCCCTACGCGCTCAAGATGTTCGCGTTGTCGCGACTGGTCGAGATCAATGACCACGGCGGTCTTGCGATCCGCAAAGGTGCGCTCAAGGAATACCGTGGCTATCTGAGCGATTACGGCCGCGAGGGCGCTTACATCGAGTTCGCCAACGAAAAGGACTGGATTGCTTATTTCGGCGACCCGAAGGCGACTCCGACAATCGACACTGCGCTCGAATACTACGTGAACAAGGGCGACGTCGCGGCTGCCATCGCGACGAAGAAGATGACTACCAAATCCGCAAGAGAATTGGCTGAATTTCAGGACATGATCGTGTCCGAGAAGGCCGTCGAGGACTACCTCGAAAACCATCTCGACGTAGTCGGCTCCAAGATCGGCGCCGACCTGAAGCTGGTCAAGTACGGGCGACAGTACAGCACCCCCGTGGGCCCGATCGACCTTCTCACCACCGACAAGAAGACGGGCGAATTTGTTATCATTGAATTGAAGAAGGGGCGCAGCGCCGACAAGGTCTACGGCCAATGTTCGCGCTACATGGGCTGGGTCCGGAAGAACCTCGCCGATGGCGCCAAGGTGCACGGCGTCATCGTTGCCCGTAAGATAGACGACAAGCTCAAGGCGGCGCGCGATGCGCACGACACGAAGGTCCACCTCATCGAATTCGAGATGAAGGTCGGCGCGACGGCGGTGTAGAATCTCGCTCGCGGGGAGGTCCAGTGCCACCTACCGACGAGTGGGAAAGGTTCGTCGCCGAGTATGCGAGCGACGGCATTTATTGGTATTTTCCCAAGGGCGGTACTGCCGACACCAACGAGTTTCGAGAGAAATTCCGGGTCTTCCAGTCCTTGGAGTGCGAAGACTGGACGGCCGCCGTTCAGTCCAATACGGAAGCATCATCGTTGGCCGGCGAGTTCACGCGCGTAGAGATTGGCCACGTGGTCATGGGCCAGAAGGGTAGGTGTTCGGCGCACAGTAATGGCCGAGTCTCATTGTTACCGGACGTTGGGGGTTCAATCGAGAACGCCTTCGCCAAGCTAAAAGCTGCGCAAGGCCGGCGAGCGCAGCGTCGAGACCATGTGGCGTCTGATCGGGGAAGCTCCTCGACGCGCTCAAATGCGCCAACTACCTCGCCGCCGCAGACTACGATCCGGATTAACCTGAAAATGCTCTGGTTGGCAGCCGCACAACGTCCGTCCCCGGTGTTGCTATTTGCCGGATCGAAGTCATTTCTGTCGGGGAAACGGTCGGGGAGCCTCCTTTGCCTACAAAAAAACTGGTCGGAGTGGCAGGATTTGAACCTGCGACCCCCGCGTCCCGAACGCGGTGCGCTACCAGACTGCGCTACACTCCGATGGCTGGCCCTGGGCGGAGGCTGTATAGACGGTAGGACCAGGCGCCGCAAGGAAGACGGCCTGGACGCGAAGGGACCCGGCTCATCTTGCCAGTCTCGCCAAGCCCGCGCGATCTTGCTAGAGACTGCGCCACCTCCAGCGTTGCTGCTTGCCGGCGCAGGTGAGGGGGCCTTCAGGTCCAGAGCCAAGCGCGGCCCTGGCCAGCAAGCGAAAGCGTGAATCCAAGGCGTATTGGGGCGTGGCCAAGCGGTAAGGCAACGGGCTTTGGTCCCGTGATCCCAGGTTCGAATCCTGGCGCCCCAGCCACACATAAGTCATTGATATAGAATAATTATCTGTCATTTGAACGGGTTCTGATTTCCCGTGAAATCCGGGCCATTTTTCGGTGCCCGGGCGGCGCCCTACGCGGCGGAGACAATTCTGCGCCAGATCCTGAACGGCGCGGACCAGAAAGTCTCCCGGGCGGCTTTCAGGGGTTCACTTTTCGTGGACGGCGATGGCGCACCGAAAGCGCGTAACTTAGGGCGTGTATTCATAAATCCTCCTTGCCGCCCTGGGCGCTGAGCATGGACGAAGCGGACATCCCTGATCCGCGCTTAAATGTCCGCTCATGACCCGAAGCGGACACTACGACGTGGAAAGGTCTTATCCGACTTCGCTGTGGCCCATTATGAGTCCTTCATGGCGATGATCGATCGGCAATCAGACTTTGGCGAGATGCTGAAACTCATTTGCCGCCTTGAACCGCCCATAGCGTAGGGCAAGCGTCGGCAAGACGAGAAGATTGAGGGCCATCGAGGTTAGGAGCCCACCGAGGATCACGACCGCCATCGGCCCTTCGATTTCGCGCCCCGGTTCACTCATGCCAATGGCCAAAGGCAGTACTCCGAGGGCGGTCACGAGCGAGGTCATGAGAATGGCGGCAAAACGGTCGCCGGCTCCCCGTATTGCGGTGTCGCTGGTCCAGCTCGCCTAAAGCGGCGCAGTTTCGCCGTGAGTCCAAAATTGTCCATTAGATCGGCTCCTGGCGCCAACCTACTACCAAAGAAAATATCGTGGCGAAAACTTAAGAATTCCGCGGAAACTCGCGAATTTGCTGGCCGGCATGATCAGCGGGATGCCGGTTTGTCACGGGGCGGGTGGCATGACTGCCCATTATGGCTTCGGTGCGCGCACCGGCGGCACCCCTATTATATTGGGCATGGCGTTGCTATTTCTTGCGCTCGGCTTCGGTGCGAGCCTCCTGTCGCTACTGGCAGGTTTCCCATTACCGATTCTCGCCGGATTGCTCGCAATAGCCGGCTTGCTGCACATCACCTTACTCAAGGACCTGCGCCATCCCGCCCACTGGGCACTGGCCATCGCGGTTGGCATCACGGGTCTTCTCAGCAACCTCGCGATCGCCTTGGTCGGCGCGCTGCTGGTCTGGTGGGCAGCTCGAGCGGTCACGGCTGTACGGAATCAGGGGAGCGGGACGACAGCCACTAAAGCATGATTGCGATCATCACCAGCAAACGCCGCGTTGTTTTCGGCGACGGAAGTCGGGGCGCTTGCCTCTGGCTATAACGCGAAGCAGTACCTCATGGGTTCCGACTGCCGCTCCGCTGGCATCCACCGAGCCGCTGCGAAGGATTGCGGAAATCGGTTTCGCGGCCTTGCCGTGAGATTGGACGAGACATTCCTCAATCTCGCATGAGCTCACCCCCCACGTTTGCTCGGCTTCGTCGTCGCCAAAGCCTCGCGCAAATCGTACGCGAGCCGAGTTAGCTCCATCAGTGTCAATGATGTGCCGGGTCCTCCTCAAAATCACTCACCAGCTGGTCGATCTCGACGGGCTCGAAACCGGTGATGGAGATGTCGAGGCTTTCCTCAATGAGGAGCTCGGCGAGTTCGGGGAGTTCGATGGCCAGACGCTCCCGGTCCCAGCCGGCATTCTCGGCGATTTTGTTGTCGGCAATCAGCAGCGCCCGCTTTTGCGCCTCGCTTAAGCCACAGAGCCTGATGGCGGGTATTCTCTTGAGACCCCTAAGGTTCGCGGCCTCAAGCCGGCCATGCCCGGCCAGAAGCATCGAGTTCTCATCAATCAGCACCGGCACGACGAAGCCGCAGGCGACAATGCTGTCAGCGATCTGGCGGATTTGCTTCTTAGAATGCGTGCGCGCGTTGCGAGGGTTGGGCTTGAGCGCGTCAGGTGAGACGTACTGGATCTCGTGCATGAGCACCTCCTTTGGGGCCCAGGTCGGCGCGTGCACATGACAGCACGCCCGCCCTGAGCGGTTCATGGTTCAAATTTTGAGGAACTCAGGCTCGGATCAGGTCCAGCTAGGCCGCATCGCGGTATCTAACTGGGTGCTTGCTTCGCCAATGGCGATTCAAGCCCCCTCAGCACTGGCATCGCCAAGCGCCTCTCCGACGGGCATCGCCCGCAGGCCTGATGTTGATCTAAGCGACCTAAGCAACGTCGTTGCTTCGGTGGAGGCAGGGCGTTGCCCCGCAACCTAAGCCAAGAACCAACGGTTAAGATTGACAAAAATGGCAGCTCTCGTCAATCGCAGGCAGACCTGAAAGTCCCCCCGGACAGGTATCTTGCGCGTTAAGGGCGGCTTAGTCCTGAGATGAAGATCGCCACCTTCAATATCAACAGCGTCAACAAGCGGCTTGCCAATCTCTTGGGCTGGCTACGCCGAGCCCGGCCAGACGTCGCCTGCCTTCAGGAACTGAAGGCGACAGACCCTGAATTTCCGATCGCGGCAATAAAAAAGGCCGGTTATGAAGCCGTTTGGCGCGGGGAGAAGTCATGGAACGGCGTTGCCATCCTGGGTCGCAATTGTGAGCCCGTTGTCACGAGTACCGCGCTGCCCGGCGATCCCCACGATACGCAAAACCGCTACATCGAGGCGGCCGTGAACGGCGTGCTCGTTGCCACGCTCTATGCGCCTAATGGCAATCCGCAGCCGGGGCCGAAATTCAAATACAAGCTCGCCTGGATGAAACGGCTCTTGGCAAACGCCGCCGAGCTCTACGCCCTCGATGCGCCCGTTGTGCTCGCGGGAGACTTCAATATCGTGCCGACCGACGCCGATATTTATCCCACCAAGTCCTACGCCAAGAACGCGCTTGTGCAGCCTGAGCCTCGGGCCCTGTTTAGTCGCATTCTCCGGCAAGGTTGGATCGATGCGATCCGCACGCTGCATCCTGACGAGCCGATGTACACGTTCTGGGATTACAAGCGAAACCGCTGGGAACGCGATGCTGGGCTACGCATCGACCATCTGTTGCTGAACCCGAATGCCGCAAAGCGCTTGGTTGACGCTGGTGTCGACCGCGAGGTGAGGGGCCTTAAAGGCGCGAGCGATCATGCCCCCGCCTGGATCGTGCTTAGCGATAAGCCGGCCCCACGTCGGAAGCCTGTGCAGCGTTCAGTGAACGAAACGCAGCCTAAGACTAGGCAAACCGTGCGGCGTACTACGCGATCTCGCCGTCAGCCCCTTCTGGTCATTGATGGGGATTTATTCGCGCACCGCTCCTATCACGCTCTGCCAAAAACAATCCTGAGACGTGGTCGCAAACCAGCTGGTGCCATTCTCGGCTTTGCCAATATGTTGCTACGCCTCTATCGCGAGGAGCAGCCGCGCGCCGTGCTTGTCGCCTGGGACACGCTAGAAGTCCCCACCTACCGGCATGAGAAATTTCCGGCTTACCAAAGCGGACGCGAATTCGACGGCGCCTTGCTTGAGCAACTTGATTTGCTGCCGGAATTTGTGGCCGCCTGCGGCTTTCAGAATGCGAAAGCATCGGGCTTCGAGGCGGATGATTTTCTCGCCGCCGCTGCCGCAAAAGAAGAAAAGCGCCGCGGCACCGTCCTCATTGCGAGCGGCGACCGGGATACGTTCCAGCTTGCCTCAGACCGCACCACCATCCTCTATCCCGTCCGCGCCGGCGAGATGGCACGGATCGGTCCCGCTGAGGTTCGCGCGCGGTATGGCGTCGATCCCGGGCAGGTTCCGGACTTTATCGCCTTGCGCGGCGATCCATCAGACAAGGTGCCGGGCGCGCCGGGCGTTGGCGCAATTGGTGCTGCAACACTGCTGCAAAGATACGGCACGCTTGAAGCCGCGCTCGCTGCCGGCCGCTTTCCCGCACAGGCGGAGAACTTGCGGCTTTACCGATCAATCGCCACGATGAACGAACAGGCTCCGCTCCCGAGCCTTCGCAGTCAAAAGCCGACCTGGCGCAAGGCGGCCGCGCTGGTTCAAAAGTGGGAGTTGCAACAACTTGCGGGACGTATCGATAAGCTTGGTTTGTCTAGCTCCATGGCTGCGTCGTGAGGTTCGCATGTTGAGTTCAACCCCGCAAGACCGAAGCTTTCCGTATGTGCTCGTCTGCAGCACGCTTGGAATTATCGTCAGCCTCGCCAGCGTCTGGATACTTACCGCCATGTCACTCGCGCCGGTGATGGGGGGCTAGAACTGTCGCCGTCGGCGCCTCCAAAAAGAGCGCCGACCGAAGCCGACACTCCCCAAAGTGGGGGAGAGGGTGCATCGTGCGCAAATCGCAAAGGGTCAGACGACACTTTCATCGGCTTGCGATTTTTCTAGCCGGAGTCCTGCTGGTAGTGGGTGTCGCTTGGTCAGTGCTTGGCGCACTCTCCGCCGTCAATCGCACTGTGACAGTCGGCGTAACGGTCGAGGATGCCTATCGGACTACCTTCTTTCCAGCTTTGGAGGTCGGCTTGTCCGTGACGCTTGCAGCGACACTTGCCGTGTATGTGTTCGTCCGCGTCATCGGATGGGTCGTTAGTCGCATTGCTAGCAAGAGGACAATGTCTTCATACAGCTGGCCGAGCCAGACATCACCGCCCTGAGAGGGCGGGTGAGGCCGAATTAAGAGGCCCTTGCTTGATGCCCGCGCATTTTTGTAGACGTTGATCGACATGGGCTCGACCTTAACAAAGACGGCGTGGCTGGCACACGCTGAGCACTCTTGGAAAGCGGCGTCCAAGCCCCACCGACCCCGCACCGGTTTGCTGGCCCTCTCACGGAAGACTTGATGCGATGATGCGGGTTGAACTGTCGCGGCTGGACCTTGATGAGACCAAAGGCTTGCGGCGTCACCTCCCGCGTCTCCCTGAGCACCGACAGGCAGGCTATGATGAACAATTCGAAGACCTGAATGTCTTTTACGACTGCTTCGCCTCCCCCGATGGGCGCAGGCTGATCTGTCTCGGACCTCCGCTATGGAACCTTGAGCCCGTAGTCGTCCCTGTGGTCGAGCGCTACTTCCGGAAGGCCCTCTTTTCGCGCCGCGATATTCGCCGCTTGGATCGCAATGCGCAGATATGGATGAAGCTACGCAGGAACTGCGGGGTGCTTGACGGCGGCTACTTCAACCAGGAAGAGCTCGTCGTCCAGCCCAATCAATGCGAGCTATTTCGAGGCAAACGCGTGCTACTTGGAATTTCAAAGAACAACGAACTCTCGTGGATCCGCGATTGGGTATGGTTTTACGTCTCCAGTCATGGTTGCAATGCAGTGTTGCTCTATGACAACGCCTCGACACAGTATGGCGTCGAACAGATTTACGAGGCTCTTTCACCGCTCCCTGGTCTCGACGTGATCTTGGTGATGACGTGGCCCTACAAATTTGGCTGTTTGGCTGGCCCAAACGAGATTTGGGATTCCGATTTCGCCCAAAATGGGATGCTTGAACACGCACGCCATCGATTTCTGTCAAGGGCGGACGGGGTGGTGACTTCGGACATCGACGAGCTTGTGGTGACGAAGAGCGGCAGATCGATCTTCGATCTCGTCGGCAACAGCCGGACCGGATACCTCAACTATGCAGGCATCATGATCGAAAACGTGTCCGTGGGAGAGATCGTCGGCATAGGGCGACATCGTGATTTCGTTCACCGACAATCGCCACCACGGCCTGCGACTAGGAAATGGTCCGTCGTACCATCGCGATGTCCCGCAGGCTCTCAATGGTGCATTCATTACGTGACGGAAATGCGAGCTGACGAGGAAGCCTCGACTGATGTAACCCACCGCCATTTCATGACAATCCGAACTCCGTGGCGATATCCGCGATCGACTCCCCAACGCCCGGGCGAACGTCATGAAGTTGATGAAGAGTTGGTCGACAGGATGCACTGCTTCCTTGACACCGCTGACAAGGCAGATTTTGTGAGGGAGATCGAGCGGAGATGAAGGCCTAGAGCGCGCGGGTCAGCCGACAGACCGACCTCGGCCGGCGAGCAAGGAGACTGGATGACGAATGTAAGCATGAGTACATCACGATTGCATGTCAACGCGGCAGGGATCGCGATCCGCGCCGGCAGCGGACTGGCACCGTCAATTCGAAATCGCCAATGCGCGACTTGCCTGTCGTTCAAGCACAGTTTGATCGATTTCGTGGGCGCGTTCTTGTGCAGGAACGCGTGTCCGTCGACGTGAAGCTCAAGCGCATCCTCATGTCCGCGGACTGACCAGGCGATGGTAGCCTCGTGCCCGAGTGTCCAGCGGCCTGTAAGCTCTGGATAGGACCAACCCAGAATTAGGGGCGTCTCGTCGAACGCAACACCTGCCAAGCTCAGTTCATCGCCAACTTTAGGCAAACGAACGGGATCAGGCACCATCCGATAGCGGTCTCGCCCGATGAGGCGTCGGAGCCAGCCCGGGTTTCCGAGGCCGGTCTCAATAGCAAGGACGAGGCCGGCCCCGATCCCCGCGACGCCCATCCTCCTTTTTGGGAATGCTGCCAGGGCGCCAGCCATGCCATTATAAGGGTTGTGGTTACTGCGCCGGAAATCTTGAAAGTCAAGAAACATCCGAGCTGGAGCGGTAAGCCTTGAGTACGGCTGGCCGGCGAGACGCATTTCAGCCCGCTCGCTCCAGGTTGCTGCGTTCCGCAAACTCGCGATGGCGCCGCGCGGAATCGACAGATCGAATTCGTCTGCAAGTACGCTCAGGGCATCTGCCATAATCGCCGAAATTCGGTGTCGAGCTGCCCCGCCGACCAGTCTTTCGAATGAAAGGTCTGGACTACCCCTGATGACAAGTGCCGTATCGGCTGGCCACCGGTTCACTGCTTCGGCGCCACCCCGTTGAGCCGCATGTGCGCAGATGTGAAGCAATTGGTCGGCGGGGTCCAATACTCGCAACGCTGTACCGTCCAAAGTGGCCTCGCGGGCCGCCCGCCAGAATTCTTCATCAGCTTGAGGCCTGCGGTCAAGATGCAGCGCCTTCCAGTGGAGGTCTATGGTTTTTTCACGATCACCAAAAGCCCATCCCGGAGCGAACGATCGCAATCGGTCGCTCGTGACAACGTACCGGAGGGGTAAATCGCGCGGAAGGAGTTGCTTCTCCGCAAGCACTGCTGCCGCATCAGCCAATCGTTCCTCGGTGACGAGAATATCCACGTCATGCATCTGGCGCAGACTAAGGTCCTCAAGATAGCATGCGGCGAGAGCTGCGCCCTTGAGAGCGATGAAAGGCACGCCCGCCCGATTGAACGCCTCAAAGACCTCGCGCGCAAATATCATCCTCTTTCGGTTGTCCACCCAATAGAAGCGGCGAATACCCCTGAACCGATCGCTCAGAGGATCCGAAACCCCGAGTCGCATAAGATTGCGGTGCAAGAGCGGTAGGAGACGCTGCTCGCCTATCGAGATCGTGTTGAGATCGAGCGTTGCGCGCCAAGCCGCGTATGCGGCGAGCGCAGAATCGCCATCCAGAAGTGCGGCCTTTAGGAGCAAGACATTTTTATGCCCCATCGTGCCCGCAAAGCCACCAGCCTGGCCTCTTGCCGTCGCGTGATTAAGGGTGTGCAAGTTATGCATGGAGCTAGATTAGTCGACTTCGAGCGATCGAGCGGCAAAAACGGTAGAATCCCGCGTTTCTCTGATTGTATTACCCCAGGTAGGCGCGATAATAGTCTAGACGGGACTCCGGTCAGATTGGGTCAGCGATGAGGGTGCGGGGGTACCGCCAATGGTCAGCCAGGGTAGCTTCTGTATTGCATCGGGGAACGTCCATAGCCAAAAATTCGAGGACGAGGTCGTCGTCCTGGACACCAAGTCCGGGCTCTATTTTAGCCTTCGAGGTTCTGCCGCCGATGTCTGGTCGCTCGTAGAGGCCCGCGCGTCTCGGGAGGCAATTCTAACTTCACTCGTAGAACTGTATGGCGGCAAGCCCGAGGCGATCGTCGCGGCGGTCGATTATTGCCTAACTGAGTTCGCGGCGAAGGGATTGATCCGCGAAACGCCGTCGAACGGCGGCGCCCAGTCTTTGCCGGCCTCGAGCCTCGTCAAACATGCCTTCGCCGAACCGCTCATAGATGAGTTCGATGATATGCAGGGCCTGCTGCTGCTTGATCCGATCCATGACGTTTCGGAGGAGGGCTGGCCACATTCAGGAACTGACTTGACCAAATGATCGAAATATCTAAATGCGACGCGCGACCGCCAGTCATCGCGTCCAATGCGCAACGGTTCCGCGATGTGGTGGGTGAAGCTTGGTCGGCATATTTGAGCGCCGCGGAGCAGGTCGGAGAAATCGGCATCGACGTCGATATTGCCGGCAGTTGCGTGCGACTGCGGTTTGCGGGGAGCGCACTCGTCGAGCCGATCATGACGGCGCTCGATCATCGGCGTATCCCGCAGCATGGCCACCCGGACATCACGATTGGCCTGTTCGACTTCTCATTCGACCGGTCTACAGCCTGCAGTGGTCGATCTTCTTGGCAAACGCGCGCCCGCCGATGGAGCCATCTGGCGCTGGAGCGAACACGGTTCGCACCTGCTCTACCAACGCGGCCCGGCCCCGACTGTGCAAACCTTTGATGCGGCGCATCAGCGGGCGCTATTCTGGATCAGCGATGCCTGCGAATTGCCGGCCTGGGATCGCTGCAAGCCGCTTTTGCAGGCGCTACATTGGTCATTGGCGCGTAGACCCTGGCAGCCGATCCATGCTGGTGCCGTGTGCGGCGCGCATGGTGGCGTCCTGCTCGGCGGCAAGGGTGGCGTCGGTAAGTCCACGACAGCGCTCGCGTGTCTCAGGGCCGGCTGGCGTTACGCCGGTGACGACTACGTCCTCGTCAACACGAGACCGGAACCTCGAGTTGAGAACGTGTTCAATAGCGCTCGACTGTGGGACGACATGCTCTTCCGCTTTCCGGAGCTCCAGCGGACACTCACCAATCCCAATGCAGGCCCCGAGGAAAAGGCAGATCTTCGGCTCGCCGATTGCGTGCCGCGGCAGGATTTTGTTGGCTTTCCCCTGCGTGCGATCCTCTTGCCGAATATCACGAGGGCGCCCGGGAGCGCTGCCCGGCCGGCGTCCCCTGCACAAGCCATGATTGCGCTGGCACCCACCACTTTGCTGATGCTCTATGCCGACTCGTCGAGAGTGTTCCAGCGAATCGTCGAATTGGTGAATGCGCTTCCCGCTTTTAGGTTGGATCTCGGAACCGATATCGATCGGATTCCCGTGGCGATAGAGTCTTTGCTAAAGACCTTACCCCCATGAGTTCTAGCGATCTGCGCGTTTCTGTCATCATTCCGGCTTTTAACGCGGCGGAATTTCTCGCCGAGGCGGTTGCCAGTGTTCGGGCCCAGGACCGAGCAGTAGCCGAGATCATCGTGGTCGACGATGGTTCGACCGACGAGACGGCTAAACTTGCAGAGAGTTCTTGGCAATGACATCTGCGTTTTGCGCCACGGCCGAAATCAGGGCTTGGCGATCGCGCGAAATACGGGCATCGCCAGCGCAACCGGCAACGTCATCGCTTTCATCGACGCTGACGATTTGTGGCCGCCAAGGGCCATGAGTCTGCTCTTGCCCCGTCTTGCCGAGGCCCCTTTTCCTGCCATTGCGATGGGTCGTATTAAAGTGATCGGCGGACCATTGCCCTTCGGCGGCGCGCAGGTTGCGCCGCCGGACATGGATGGGTTTGTGTTGATGTTTGGTTGCGCTGTGGTCCGTCGTGAAGTTTTTGACCAAATCGGTTTTATCGACCCCTCGGTTAAATATGATGTCGACGGGGATTGGCTCATGCGGGCACGGGAGCGAGGTGTTTCGATCTCAGCCGTCAACGCGGTCACACTGATCTATCGTAGACATAAAGCAAATATGACACTCTCACCCAGCCACACGCAGCCGGCGCTGCTTGAGACGCTCAAACTATCGATCGACCGTCGCCGCGCGGCCGGAAGAGCGACATCGTTGCCGCGCTGGGAGACGCATATCCAAGGCGATCAATGATAGATGCTCGTGGAATCTCAGTCATTATTCCTGCGTTTAATGCGGAGCGCTACCTTGCCGCGGCCATCGACAGCGTGTTCGACCAAACCTTGCAGCCAGACGAGCTGATTGTCGTCAATGACGGCTCGACTGATCGCACCGCTGCCGTTCTTATCGGCTATGGCGACCGTATTAATGTCATTGCGCAACCTAACGGTGGCATCGCCGTTGCCAATAACCGTGGGGTGGCGGCAGCGAGCGGATCATTTCTCTGCTTTCTCGATGCTGACGATCTGTGGGTGGCGAATAAGCTGGAAAAGCAGATGGAGTGGATGACGAAGCATCCTGAAACGGAAGCTGTTTTCGGCCACGTGCGTCAGTTCGTCAGCGAGGATCTGAACGAAAACGACCGAAGTCGATTCCTCTGGCCGTCGGATCCGCAGGCAGGTGTCATGAAGATAACAATGTTAATCCGTCGTTCCGCCTTTGACCGTGTTGGCACCTTCGACGAAAGCTTGCGTAATGCCGATTTCGTTGATTGGTACGCGCGTGCGCTGGACCAAGGACTGTGTACTCATATGCTGCCTGAGGTCGTTGCCTTGCGGCGGCAGCACAACACCAATCTTGGAGTAGTAGCTCGCGACGTGCAGCGGCGCGACAACGTCGCGGTGCTCAAGCGCGCGCTCGACCGGCGAAGGGCGGCCCGTCGAGACTCGCGCGATCCAAAAAGTTGATGGTCAAGAGCGATTGCATTCTGCTGATGCAAGCCGCTCTATGAAGTTGGCCCCAAAATCCACTTATGTTCTGCGGTCAGGAAGATGGGACTGGCGGTTCGTTATCGACAATCCTTTGGGAACAGATTGACCGCACGCCGTCAGTTTTTCAAAGCTTAGGAGCCCTGTTGTGACACCGTTGAAACTGTTCGTCGTCGACGCGTGGCTGCCGACCCCCGACCGGGACAGTGCCTCGCTGCGGATGTTCAACTTGTTACAATTGCTCCGCGAGTTTGGAGATGTCACGTTCGCGGCAGATGATTTTGCGTCGCGACGTTCGGGGTTGAACGCGCTACAGAACTTAGGGGTGCGCGTCGTGACACCGCCCGTGTCGGTGAACGAGCATCTTGAGCGGTTTGGAAATGCATACGATGCAATTTTTCTATCGCGCGTGAATGTAGCGGACACTTATCTCGCGACCGCGCGGCAATGTGCGCCGCGGGCACGAATTGTGTTTGATACGACCGACCTAGTCTACATACGTGGGTTTCGCGGGGCGAAAGTGACACGCAACAAGAATTTGCTGCAGCAGGCCTTGGAAATCAAGGCGGTCGAGCTGGCGGTGATGCGCGCGGCTGACATAACCCTCGTCGTCAGCACAGCGGAACAGGAGATCCTGGCGCGCGACTGCCCCGAAGCGCGAGTGCGGATTGTTTCCAATATTCACGACGTGTATCGCTCAACGCGCACGTTCGCGGAGCGCCACGGCATTGTTTTTATTGGTGCGTTTCCCCACCATCCCAACGCTGACGCGATGCAGTTTTTCTGCAACGGCATTTTGCCGGACTTACGCGAACGGTTGGGCGACACGAAAATTACAATTGTCGGTAGTCAGCCACCGGAATGGTTGCAGGACATGCACAGCGAGCACTTCGTTGTGGCACATCGGATTCCCGATATTGCGCCGCTGCTAAATGAGTGTCGCGTGTCGATGGCACCGCTACGATATGGCTCAGGCGTCAAGGGTAAAGTGCTGTTGAGCATGGGATACGGGGTGCCCGTCGTTGGGACGTCGATCGCGGCAGAAGGGATTCCGATCATAACGCGGCGCGAGATGTTGATTGCAGATGATGCCGTGTCGTTTGCGGACGCCTTGAGTGAAGTGTATCGCGATGAATTGCTATGGAACACGCTGGCGCAAAAAGGCAAGGAGGTGGTGGCGAACTATTTCTCGCGCGACGTGGCTCGGACTGCGCTCACAGGCTTATTTCGCGAATTGGAGCCGAGCTAGACGGTTTGTTCCGCCGCAAAGCACTTAGGAGAGAATTCATCCAGCGTAGGGGAGCGGTAGCGAGCGGGATATTTCAAGATGGGTGGTATTGGCACGATCAAGGCCCTTGTGAGGCGCGGTCTAGGTGTCTCTTCGAGGACTAACGACGGCTTCAGCCTCGATTTTACCGACACTGTAGTTTCCGAAGAGGTGCTCAGGGTTGCCAGGGAAATCAGGGGCGAGAGGCCTCCGGCACTCATCATCCACGGGGTCATGCAGAGGTCGGGCACGGTTTACACGGGGGAATTGTTGCGTCTACACCCCAAGCTTTATGCCTATCCGAATAATATTTGGGAGGTCCCCTTTCTCAGGTTAGCGAAAGACATCATTCGTACGCAAAACCACTTCTTTCAGAGCCACATTCAGAATACCGACAAGATCGGTAGCAAGGACTTCCTTCCATTGTTCGGCGCATCTTTCATCGCCTATTTATATTCCTTCGTACCCGCCGGAAAGCGGATGTTGCTCAAGATACCTGATGTTAAGTACCTCAAATATTTCTTCTCGATGTTTCCCCATGAAACGCCCTTGCTGCTACTGCGCGATGGAAGGGATCTCGTGACCTCTACGATCAATACCTGGCCGCAAAAAAGATTCGAAGATGTCTGCAGATCGTGGGCTGACAGTGCAAACATGGTCCTTGCATTCCAGAGGCATTATACGGAAGAGAACTATAACTATCTGACAATCAAGTACGAGGACATTGTATCGGATCCGGAACGCTTCGTAACCACGGCATGCGA
>CAVUHA010000002.1:0-127957 GCA_963741155.1 uncultured Alphaproteobacteria bacterium
TCAGTCCGCTGCTCTACCAACTGAGCTACCTGGGCCTTTAGGCGATGCGTGGCAAGGCCCTGGCTTATAGGAAATCAGCCCCACCCTGTCGAGTGCCGCCGGCTTCCCACGTCTCCTAAGCGGCGGCGCACTCAGCCGTCGGTATCGGGCTCGGCGTCCTCGTCAGGTTCGGCGCTCACCGGCTCGCCTGGAACCGCATAGCGGCCGCCAAGCCAGCGACCGAGATCGATATCGGCGCAGCGCTTGCCGCAGAAGGGGCGGTAGTCGCGCGCGGCAGGCTTGGCGCAGATCGGACATTTAGCCGTCTTGGCGCTTTGGATCTTGGAACTCTCGCCTGGCCGGGCGCGCAGGACCACGTTCATTCGGTCTCCACCTCGGACTTGTTCAGCCAGAAATAGCTCACGGGGAAGCCTTCGCCCTGGAGCAAGCCCACCACCTCCGTCAGCGGCAGCCCCACCACATTGGTATAGGAGCCGATCAGCTTCACCACGAAGCTGCCGGCAATCCCCTGAATGGCGTAGCCCCCCGCCTTGCCCTTCCATTCGCCGCTGGCGAGATAGGCCTCCATCTCGTTGCGGCTCAAGCGCCTGAAGCGGAGGCGCGTCTCCACCACCCGCTCCCGCCAGCGATCGTCGGGAGTGAGCAGCGCGATCGCGGTATGCACGCGATGGGCGCGGCCGGACAGAAGCTCGAGCGAGCGGGCGGCCTCATGCTCCATCTCCGCCTTACCGAGGATGCGGCGGCCCACGGCCACCACCGTGTCGGCAGCCAGCACGAAGGAGTTGGCATAATCAGGCTCGGCGCGCAGGAGTTTGCGGGTGGCCTCGGCCTTGGCGCGGGCGAGCCGGCGCACGAGATGATGCGGCACCTCGCCCTTATGCGGAGCCTCGTCGACCGTGGCGGGGCGGAGCGCATCGGGCGTGAGCCCCACCTGCTCCAGTAGCGCTAGCCGCCGCGGCGAGGCGGACGCCAGAACGAGCTTCGGGCGCAAGCTCGACGCCTCGCGCCGCCGGGGCGACGCGGCCGCTTCGCTTGCCATAGGCTCGGGACGGCTAAGCCCCAGCCTACTTAAAGCGGTAAGTGATACGTCCTTTGGTGAGATCATAGGGCGTCATCTCGACTAGAACCTTGTCGCCGGCAAGCACCCTGATCCGGTTCTTGCGCATCCGTCCGGCCGTGTGGGCGATAATTTCGTGTTCGTTCTCGAGCTTCACCCTGAAGGTGGCGTTTGGGAGCAGCTCGGTGACCACCCCCGGAAATTCGAGCATCTCTTCCTTCGCCATAAGGCTCCTTCCGGCGGTTGCCGCGTTCGCGGCGGAGAATGGTCGCGTGGGGACGCAAAATCAAGCTGGATCGCACACTCCGGCTCGAAGTCGCTTTCCTCCGCCTGCAACGGGGGCGGTATAGACAAACCTGTGCGCCAGTCCCGCAGCCTACGCCGAAGTCGGAGGCTGCTCTCTGAAATCCAGGCGTGGAGCGATCGGCGCGTTGTTAGCGCAGAGCGCCTTAGGTGATCGACTCCGGTCCTGGCTTGCTCAGAAAGCTCGCCCGCTAAGGCAGAACCCCGTCTTTGTGACCATTGCCGTGCTGCAGCCATCAGCGTGAGCGACGAGGCCACAAGGTCACGAGCAGCTGTGCGTAGCCATCGCGAGCTCATCGAAGCCACATTGGCGAGCGCGAGCGCGAGGGAGTGAGCCTTTACACGCATCAAAGACAAGCTGATCGAAAGCAACCTCAGCAGCGACAGCGCTAGGGCTCGGGTCCTTACGGCCATCCGGGAGGACGTGATCGACGCTGCCCTGAGGAACGCGAGAGTAAGAGCGTAGGCCCTGGTCCGAATCCAAGAGAAGCTGGCCGAAAGCAGCCGCAGCAGCAACCGCGCCAAGGCGTTAGCTTTTGCGGTAATCCACGCGGCGCTGACTGAAAGCAAATCGCTAAAATAAATCAGGGTTGAGATAGCCCCCTTCAAAAAAAGAAGAGAGACAGAATGCAAAGAGCGCAGAGAGGCAAAGGCAACCCGTCGGCAGGTTCGCATCACAAGTCGGGACCTAAGCCGGCGACGGTGCATCACGTGTCGGCGCCGGAGCCGACGAGCCCGCGCATCGCGCTGTCTTTTCTCTGAGGCGAGGTAGCCCTTAAGCCAGCGACGGTGCTGATTTAGGTCGTCCTTCACGGAGAGGCTAAGGTCTTTCGACTGAGCGATACTTCCTCTGGCGGCTTCAAAAATGTCGCCCGTGTCCACACAATCTGCTTCCTCACTGCCGTCCTGAGGCGTAGTGCACCGATATGCGCAGCTGGACGCCTCGGTGCAAAACGGCGATCCGAAGTCCAACGCTAGCTCGCAGTGGGTTCATTACGGGAGGCCTGCGGGCCCCGAGCAACGTCCCGTCAGCAGCTGACGTCACAGCAGCTCGTCCGCTACGTGCAGAAGCGCCATGGCGCTCCCCCCTATTCGACCACGACGGCACAGCCATCGCTGGGTGCGGACCTCTAGTCATCAAAAGTAAATTCTGGCACCGGCCAATACTCGTTGCCCAGACTTGGCCATCATTTTGACCGTCAATGGCTTGCGGAGTCGATCTGTGAGGCTGCTAGTTAGTTGGGAGTAGCATGTCATGCCGGGGGATGTATCCGAGCAGTCCGATCCCAGATCAAGTGGCCTCACGATCTCGACAATTGGCGAGGATCTGGTGATCACTGGCAATGTAGCCTCGAAGGGCGAGATTCAACTTGATGGTCAGCTTCACGGCGATATCCATTGCGTCTCGCTGGTCCTCGGTGAGAGCTCGGAGTTAGAAGGCACCGTGATCGCCGAGGACGTCGTGCTGCGCGGCCGCCTTATTGGTTCGGTCCGAGCGCTACGCGTGACACTGCGATCGAAGTGCCATGTCGAAGGCGACCTCGTCCATCAGAGTCTCGCCATTGAGTCAGGTGCTTTTTTTGAAGGCAAGTCGCGGCGCGCCGATGGTCCGCTGTTGTCCAGCCAAGCGACTCCCAAAGAGAGATCTGCAGCTGCGCCGCAATTGGTGGCCGAGCGTTCTGAAAGGCCCAGGGACAAGCACGTGCCAAAGTTTAAGCGATCACTCTGAACGTCGGTCTTGCGACGTTTGACACACAGGACCTAGCTACACGCTCGGCGCGCCCGCCAAGTGGAAGCGCTGCTTGATCTTCTGGAACAGCCCATCGCGGACGGCGCGATAGGCAGACAAGATCTGCTCGCGATTGCCGCTGGCGGCCGTTGGATCGGGCGTCGGCCAATATTCCACATCGATCGCCTGAGACCGGGTGAGCTCAAGTGCCTGGTGGTGTGCTTCCGGCGCGAGCGTCACAATGAGATCGAAGCTCGTGTCGTGTACGTCGGCCAGCGACACGGGCTTGTGCTGCGACAGGTCGATGCCGAGCTCCTCCATCACGGCGATGGCGAACGGGTCGGTCTCGCCGGCGCGAACCCCTGCGGACTCCACATAGAGGCTATTGCCTGCCAGGTGGCGCAAGATCGCGGCGCCCATGGGCGAGCGCACGGCGTTGCGACTGCAGGCGAAGAGGACCGCGCCTGGCAGTTCGGGTGCCGCCAAGACATCAGCCCTTCCAGTGCAGCGCGCAGATGAGCGTGAACAGGCGTCTGGCGGTGGCAATGTCGGTGTTGATCTTGCCCTTGAGGCGCTCCATGAGGAGGCGGCTGCCCTCGTCATGAAGCCCGCGCCGACCCATGTCGATGGCCTCGATGCGCGAGGGGGGCGCGGTCTTGATCGCCTGGTAGTAGCTCTCGCACATCAGGAAATAGTCCTTCACCAGCCGGCGGAAGGGCGAGAGCGACAGCATCACATGGGTGAGCGGGGCGCCGTCCGGGTCAGCCACGGCGAATACGAGGCGATTCTCGGCGAGCGACAGGTGCAGCGTGTAGGGGCCGCCCGCGTGGCCTTCCAGCGCGAAGGAGTTGCTCTCCAGAAGATCGAAGATGGCCACCTCGCGCTCATGCTCGACGTCGGCGTTGTTGCGGCCGAGGGAGACTTGATCGAGCGTGACGCCGATGAGGCGGGCCGGATCCAGTCGCGGCTCTGGCTGCTCCGCCATGGCTAGCCCCTCACATTCAGCCGGATGGCGACGGAGCGGCGATGGGCCTCGAGCCCCTCGGCCTCGGCGAGCGTCATGGCCGCGGGGCCGAGAGCGGCAAGGCTGTCGGCATCGAGCTTGAGGGTCGAGGTCCGCTTCATGAAGTCGAGCACACTGAGGCCTGAAGCAAACCGGGCGCTGCGGGCGGTGGGCAGCACGTGGTTCGAGCCTGCAACGTAGTCGCCGATCGCCTCCGGGGTATAGCGCCCGAGGAAGATGGCGCCCGCGTTCTTGATGCGGCCGCTCAGCGTGTCGGGCTGGGCCGTGGTGATCTCCAGATGCTCAGGCGCGAGCTGGTCGACGATCGACGGCGCCTCATCGAGCGTGCTCACCTCGATGATGGCGCCAAAGTCCTGCCAGCTCGCGCGGGCCACGTCCTCTCGGGGCAAGGTCGCAAGCTGTGCCTCGACGGCGCCCGCTACGGCGCGGGCGAAGCCGGCGTCGTCGGTAACGAGGATCGATTGCGCGGCCGCGTCGTGCTCGGCCTGGGCCAGGAGATCGGCGGCGATCCAGGCCGGGTCATTGTCTTTGTCGGCAATGACCACCACCTCCGATGGTCCCGCCACCATGTCGATGCCGACTTGGCCGAACACTTGGCGCTTGGCCGCGGCCACATAGGCATTGCCCGGTCCCACGATCTTCACCACGGGCGCGACCGTTTCCGTGCCATAGGCCAGCGCCGCGATCGCCTGCGCGCCGCCAATACGATAGATCTCCTCGATGCCCGCCAAGTCCGCCGCCGCCAGCACGAGCGGGTTGAGCTTGCCGTCCGACGCCGGCACGACCATGGCGATGCGCGCCACGCCCGCGACCTTGGCCGGCACCGCATTCATCAACACCGAGCTTGGATAGCTCGCGGTGCCGCCTGGGACATACAACCCTACCGAGTCCACGCTTGTCCAGCGCGAGCCGAGCTCGACGCCCTGGGCATCGCGATAAGTCTCATCCTTGGGGAGCTGCCGGCGGTGATGGTCGAGGATGCGGTCCCGCGCAAGCTCGAGCGCGGCCATGGTCTTCTTATCGGTGCCCGCGCGCGCCTGCGCGATCTCCTGCGGCGTCACTCTGAGGCCAGCCGTGCGCAGGTCAACGCGGTCGAAGCGCCGGGTCAGCTCGATCAGCGCCGCATCGCCGCCTTCGCGCACCTGCGCGATGATGGCGCGCACCGCCTGATCCACGTCGGCAGCGGATTCGCGCTTCGCCGCCAACAATGCGTCAAAGAGGCGCTGGAAGTCCTCCTCGCGCGTCTTAAGCCACACGGCCATGGGCGGCTTGCTCAGGAGCCTCGGCCGCCGGGCTCGACGCCCGGGTGGCGCGGTGCATAGCGCGTGCGCCAAGCGGGTCCGAGGTCCCTCAGCTCCGCCTCGATGCACTCGACGTTGAGGCGGATCGAGACGTCGCCCGAGAAAGTGAGGGTCACAAAGCCGCTCGGAGGCTCGGTCGCCTCGAAGCCGATGGCGAGAAGCGACAGCACGCGGCTGCTCGTCCTCGGTTTCAGGTGCTTAAGCCGAGCCCCGCGGACCCGGTCGAAGCGGAGCGCTGCGCGGCGCCGCTCATAGCCTCCATCGGCCCCCGTCAGCGCCTGCTCCCAATCGAAGCGATTAACGAGGGCCGCGAAGCGCTGCTGCGATGGCACATAGGCCATGTCCGCGACGCGGATCACCGCATCCTGGAGCAGGGATGACACGACGCTGAGGTCCTCCTCGTCGAGCGCGATCAGCTTCAATGGGTTCATGGCAAGGGTCGCTCGTTCAAAAGGGCGTAACACGCTCCGGGATTAGACGGAACGAGCAAAACCGGGATTGGGGCTCAGCTCGACAGCCGTTCGATATGGGCGCCGCACTGGCTAAGCTTTGCCTCGATACGCTCGAAGCCGCGGTCGAGATGGTAAACGCGGCCGATCACCGTCTCGCCTTGCGCGGCGAGCCCAGCAATGACCAAAGACACCGACGCGCGCAAGTCCGTCGCCATGACCTGCGCCCCGAGCAAGTCGCTCACACCGGTGACGTAGGCGGTGTCGCCCTTGAGATCGATGCGGGCGCCGAGGCGGGCGAGCTCCTGCACATGCATGAAGCGATTCTCGAAGATGGTCTCGCGCACGGTCGAAGTGCCTTGCGCCATGCACATGAGCGCGAGGAGCTGCGCCTGGAGGTCGGTGGGGAAGCCGGGGAACGGCGCGGTGTCGACCTCCACTGGCGCCAGTCCATTGCCGTTTCTCGCCACCCTGATGCCGGAGGGGGTCTCCTCGATCTCGACCCCGCTCAGGCGCAACAGGTCGAGCGCCTCGCGCAAGAGATCGCCGCGGGCGCCGTCCAGGAACACCTCGCCGCCGGTGATCGCCGCCGCCATCGCATAGGTGCCGGTCTCGATGCGGTCGGGGAGCACGGTGTGCTCGGCGCCGTGCAGCTCATCCACGCCTTGCACGCGCAAGGTCGAGCTGCCGATCCCTTCGATCTTGGCCCCCATCTCTACGAGGCAGGTGGCAACGTCCATCACCTCGGGCTCGCGCGCGGCGTTCTCGATCAGGGTCTCGCCACGGGCAAGCGATGCCGCCATCAGCGCATTGTGGGTGGCGCCAACGGAGACCTTACTAAGCGTGACCCTTGCGCCGACCAGACCCTTGGAGGCGCGCGCGATCACATAGCCGCCTTCGAGCTCGATGTCGGCGCCGAGCGCCTGAAGCGCGCTGAGGTGCAAATCCACGGGCCGCGTGCCAATGGCGCAACCCCCCGGCAGCGACACCTTCGCCTCGCCACAGCGGGCAAGGATCGGAGCCAGCACCCAGAAGCTGGCCCGCATGCGCGCGACCATCTCATAAGGTGCCGTGGTATCGACGATCTCCGCCGCGGTAAGCCTGAAGGTCTGGCCGTCGCCCGTGCGCTGGCCGGCCTTCTTGCCGACCACGGTGACGTCGACGCCGTGATTGCCGAGGATGCGTGACAGAAGCGTGACATCGGCGAGACGGGGAACGTTGCTCAAGGTCAGCGTCTGCCGCGTCAAGAGGCTCGCAATCATCAGGGGCAGCGCGGAATTCTTGGCGCCGCTGATGGGAATGGTGCCTTTCAGGCTCTCGCCGCCGATGATGCGAATACGGTCCATGGCGTCCCCCTCCTTCAGCGGCCCGCATGAGGCCAAGCCGAAGACCCCGTTTAGCCCGGCAACACCCGAGCCGGCAAGCAAGCCGGTGTCGGGCCTGGTGAATTCGTCCCGGTCTCAGCGCTCGCGAACATCCTTGTCCTCCGGCGGGGCGGTCTTCAGCCGTGCGCTTGCTTGCGCCTTGCGCCGCAAGAGATTGGCTCTGAGCGCACGGCCAAGCCGCGCCCGGCGCTCCTCGGCCTTGTCCGCCTTCCGCCCCTCCCCGCTCTTGCCTCCGGTGGTCACGGCTATCCTAGCCATCGCTCCTTAAGCCTCTGCCTTCCTTTTACACCAAGGCCTTAGGTTTGGCGAAGGGCTCAAGCTTGCGTGGCCGCAAGGCCTATGGCAGGTTCGGCGCGCTCAAGAGCCTATATCTTCGGGGTTTCCGGCCTCTTAGCGCACCTCACTTGGCCCCTTCGCCGCCGTAGCTCAGTGGTAGAGCGCGTCATTGGTAATGACGAGGTCCTCAGTTCAATCCTGAGCGGCGGCACCATAAATCAAGGACTTAGTAAGTGGCGCAGCTTGGGTTCACGCTCCAGTAAGCACATAGTAAGCACGGGTGAGCGATTTCGCGTCTCCAAAGTCAAATGTTCCGCCGTGGTGCAGGTCGGCGTCGATCAGGCTCGACTATATCTATTTGCGGTTGACGCACAAAAGGAAAGCCGGATCCCGATGACTTGGGGCCCGACTTCCGTGCCGGACTTAGATCTCGATGGGGAGTCTAGGCGGGCGGCGTCAAATCGGTCACTACGGTATTGAACAGTGTGTTCAGCTGACCACCAACGGCCGTAAGGGCCGCGACGATGGCGACGCTGATGAGAGCGGCAATGAGGCCATACTCGATGGCGGTGGCGCCGGACTCGCTCGCAATGGGTAAGAATTTGTTAAGAACCGTTCTCCCGCCGCATCACCAGCAACATCGCCAAGCTGCCCGCACTGCTGGGTGCCGCTGAACCGAATCAGATTGGTCCGCTAAGTGCCATAAGCTGACATCGGCGCTCTCTCTGACGAGAAGTCAGTTGGCCTCCGCTTTCAGCATGCTGGAAAGCCTAGGCAATTCGTACCGCTCCGGTCGCCATGCAGTAGCCGCTCGATCGGCATACGATGGTCTTATTCCTCAAATATGAGAGAGTAGCTGACGTGGGGGCCTGCCATTGAAGGCGGGCCGGTCCAAATCAACCGACACCTGAATCCCGAAGTGGTTCTGTGCGACAGGACCATCATAATCCTTAGCGGGCGCAAGGATGAAGCCACGGAAGTCAGCAACTCCGTCAGTCGCCCGCGGTGTTCTGGCGGCCACATCAAAGCGGAGGAGATCAAATGACTTCGGCGAACCTGCTAATCATCGTCCTCATCGGCCTTGTTGTGGGTGCAATGATGGGATTGGCCTTGCACGGCATTCTGGACGGTCTCTACTTGGCGGTGGTGGCCAGTTTTGTCGCCACGGTCATTGCTTGCGCCATTCGTAACACAATCATGGTCCCGGGCTCAGGGGCGCCTGATGAATCGCGCATGCCGATCGTCGTTAGCGTATTTTCTATCGTCGCATCCCTCGCTGGCAGCGCAGCCGCGGCGGAAGTCGCTCGGCATAGTCATCATCAAATGTCACCCTCCATTTGGATTGGAGCCTTGGCGGGTTTGTTCTCCTCGATCCTGATGGCGATGTTGATGATAGTTCACCACCTCAACCCGGACAGAGACGCTGATTCCGCATCATTGAGGAAAGGGCTCGCCATGAAGATGCGAGCAGCCTTTCGTATTACGGAACGATTATCGGCGCCGTGGCACTCGGAACGATAATCGGTATGACGGCTGCTCGAATGGCGCTCCGCCAGCGCCAAATCTCTGCTGGTATTGGGCTGCATAGACGATCCGACGGTCAGGAGCCGGTCGACATGCGCGCGACGAGCTTCAGCTTCATGGGTGGGACTCATTCGCCGATGCGCGCCGTGCCTGAGCGACCGTCATTGCGATACCAATCTACGATCCCCCCTTGGAGAGTGAACGTATAGCAATAGGTCTGTCCATCGAGCCAGCTCGTCCATTGCTGGCAAAGCTGGTTAGCCTCGATCCACCAGTGGCCTCTGTCTGCAGCGCCGTCACTGCGCGCAAAACTCGCCATAGTGCCCATGGTGCCGCTCATGCGGCCATCGGGCTGGTAATGGATCGGCAGCTCAAAACCCGTAACGTCGAGATACACAGTTTTTCCACTCACGGCTTGCCACAGTTCATCGCCAGAGAGCGAGATGGCATCGGTGGATGCCGACGTGTCGGCAGTGGGATCAGACGGCGCTGCAAGCGCCCCAGTAGCCAGAAGAACCAAAACCGCAGCCAAGCAACCTATTCGGTCTTGCAAGAAGCGACCCCCGGAGATTCTCACGGAGTGATCATGCGAGCCCCGGGTGAAAAAGTCGTCAATAGCCAAGCCGCGCGAATTACCGTGCTTAGGCGAAGCGATGTTGCTGACGATGTGACGGGCATCGTTGGCGATGTTTTAATGGATAAGTGTTCAAAACACAGAACTAACGCATATTTTGACCCGCAGAGCGTTTCCATGGCGCGAGCTCCGATCAAGTTCCAACTTCTGGCTAAAGCTGGAGGACGCACCTTTTGTTGGGAGAATGCCTGAGGCTGAGCCTACTTAGAGACAGCGGAAACCGAATGGGAGGCCGGGCGTTCTAACTTCAGCGTTGGAGGGCCCCAACTCCTCCTTCGCTTGGTATCGCTCTCTGGCACTCGTCCACGCCGGCTTTTCCTCGTAGTCGGGCATCTGGCCACCACTCCAACTGGGAGGTGATTGACATGGCAAGCGATAAGGCAAGCGACAACCGGACCTTTCTTGCGACTGTCTTGGGCGCCATCGTGGTCGCCCTCGTGCTCGCCGCCTATTTCATGTACGGCCATAAGGGTGAGTCCACCGTCAAAGTCGACCATCCGGCAACTGAAGCACCGGCAAAACCGATGGTCCCGGCGCCAACTCCCATGGCACCGGTGGCTCCGGCTCCCGCGGCACCTGCCGCGCCGTCAACCAATCCATAAACGCAAAAGGCCCGGCGCGAGGCCGGCCCCTTACACGATCCACCCCAGCTCGCGCGCCTTGTCGTTAGCGGCAGTCCATGCGCGAGCGTGAAACTCCGCTTGCGTCCTTGTCGCGATATGACTGGTGTTCCCGGATCGAGCCCTTGCGACCAGTCCCGGCTAACCGGCGGTCTTGTGATAGACGACCCTATAGTTGCTGCCAGGCAGGGTGAATCGCCACTCCGCACCTCGACGTGAAGGTAGCGGTCATCCGTCATCCGCCTACGTGAGGAGACCGTCGATCTGCTGCTTTGCAGTAGCGAGCGCTAGTGTTTCGCTCTTGGCATCCACAGCGAAGGCATTATGCACGAGATTGGGTAGGTGAAGGCTTATGGGCCTCGCGCTATAGTGCCAATGGTTGCCCTTGCCAAAAACGTCAATGCCGTAACCCCGATACGCTGTCTGGCTTGTGCGCATGGCCACCTCACCTTCAAGAGCGGCCAACGTACCGCGCCTCGGAGCCTTTAGGGCAACAAAGAGGGCGCCGGGTCGAAGCCGACACCCCTCGAAAAAACTTTCGGGAGCCGGGCGCGGGGCACCGGGCTCCCAAAACGTGTCGGTTATGATGTCGATGGGGCCACCGTCACGCGATACTCTAACGCAAAGCCCGTTGTTTGGTTCCGGGTCCGCTCTTCACGGGAATGGACGCAGGCGAGCGACTGGCCTTGGGCGTCGACCACCTTCAGGCCGCCGGGGATGAAGCGGTGGTCGGTCATCGTGGGCTAAGCTCGGGTAAGCTACCTGCACGGGGGCCAGAGGAACCCAAGGCGCGATGGCCTACGAAATTGGAGAACTCGTCCTGGCGGTGAGCGGCTCCGCCTTGGCGTTTTAACGTGGCGGTGCTGGTGAGCAACCGGTGGGGCGTGGGGGCAGCGGTTATGACATTCCTGGTGGTCACACTTCTTTTGGCCGGGATCGCCTGGTTTCTGCTCTGAGCTGGCGCGCGCCTTGGTGGGCGTTTGCCTTGAGAGACATGTTTTGCTGGCTAAGCCAATGAGTATTGACTAAGGCAAATGTAGCGGCGCTCCGCATGGGGACATTTCCATGGGATCTTGTCAGCTCAGACTTGCCGCGGCTGCTCTCGTCGTACCCGTCCCGTCTCAACTCATGCGTGAAGAAGGGCGTGGGCTGTGGCTGGGACGCGGCCGACCAATTCTGCAGAGCGAACAGCTTCGCCAGATCGACGAGTTTCACTCCAGCTCTCCATATCGGGTGTAAGGAACCGACGCGACGGATTGGATCAGGTGATATTTGCAACACGGTCATTTGCAGTGGTTTTCAATCCATCGCCTGTGTCGCAAAGTGATGCTCTCCTAGGCTGTCGCAATGCACCGGCAGAGCCCTCGCCACGGTCGCGGCCTCGTGCCACAGGACCCGATCTGTTGTATAGTTAAAAGCGACGGGGGACTGGCGCTGCATTCATACAACGCACCCACTCCAGCAACGGAGGTCCGACATGAAAGTTAAAGAAGCGATGCACAAGGGCGTCGACTGGGTCGGTCCGGACACCCCTATCACCGAACTCGCGAAATTGATGTGTCAGCATGATATAGGCGCCATTCCGATTGGAGAGAACGACCAGCTGATCGGCATGGTGACCGACCGCGACATCGTCTGCAAAGGGCTGGCGGAGGACAGCTTCGATGCCCACCGCGCGACGGCGCGCGATGTGATGACCCCAGGCATCCATTGCTGCCGGGAGGACGATGACCTCGCCAAGGCGGTGCGGCACATGGAGGTGCTGAAGGTCCGCAGGCTGCCGGTGATCAACAAGAGCAAACGGTTGGTCGGCATCCTTAGTCTGGGCGATGTCAGCCATTCGGCGCCCGGTGATCTACTGTCCGAATGCGTCAAGAGCGTTTCGGCCCATCACCACTGAAACACGGTGATGGGGTGAGTGGAGCCGGCTGACATCGTGCTCTGGCTACTAGATCATACCCGAGTTCCTCTCAACCGAGCATCCGACCGGGGTTGGGGGCAGAAAAGCTGCTTGCCTTAATGAGAGTCGGGGCAATGTTGACAGTGGGCGGGCCGCCAACATCAGTCGTTCGACACCATCGGTCTCGTGGGCGGGCAAACGAGCGTCGTCTATCACAGCAACGGCCAAGGCTCCGGTAAGTACGAAGCTCCAGGTCCGCTATTGGCACTTAGCGGACTCGCCGTGGCCTCTGACTTGAGTCCGCAAAGTGCTGCAAAGCGGACATTCGCTTGGCGGCAGGGTCTCAAACCCTGACTTGCCCGACTCCCGTGGCTGGCCTCATGCTATCGCGCAGGATTCCTGACAGGCGTCGGAGGAGTTTGCGCGCTCGGTGGCAATACCGTCTGCGCATCCTTCTCTGTTACGGGAAGCGCTTCAGGTTGCTGCCCTTTGGCCCCATGCTGCCGCGCAGGATTCCTGACAGGCGTCGGAGGGGTCTCCGTTCTGGGGGGCAGTACCGGCTGAACATCCGAGGATGGCAAGGGGGCTGTGACAACGGGAGGCCGTAGTCTTTCACCTAACGATGAAGCAGACGAATGCTCAGGGGTCGTCTTAGAGGCTTCGGTTGGTAAGTCTGGGACTGTGCCGTGTCGCGACGTGCTTATGGGCGCCTCTCCGGAGACGAGCGCCGAGGCCTCTGAGTCTTCGTTGCTGTTAGACGCGTGGCCTTCTTCAGGACTCCCCGGTGCGTGCTCATATGGTCCGAAAGCCTCTGACGACGGCCTCGCGCCATCAAACGCTTGGAGCTCGGTATGGGCGTTTGCGTCTTGAGGAACGGTCTGCCCACCCCTCTCGAGAGCTGGGCGTTCTCCCGGCGCACTCTCAACTCGATCTGCTGTATTCGCGACGGAAGGCTTAGGTGGCGCTTCCGGGTCGGCTGATAGTCGGCGCTCGGCGGCCGCTTTTTCTTCCATCAGCGCTTCAGGGGCGTTTAGTCGCGCGCCTGACGTGTCGAGAGGTATAGCTTCGGTCCGATCTACCGCACTCGCAGCGGAAGGCATAGGTGGAATTGCCACGTCGGCTGATGGTCGGCGCGCGGTGGCCGCTTTCTCTTCCATCAGCGCTCCAGGGGCGCTTGACTGCAGTCCCTCGTCCCCAGGGGCGAGGCCGAGTTGCGCGGGCAGTGACCGCTCTGACTCTCTTTGCGCGCCCGACGTGTCGAGAGGTAGGGCATCATTCATATGCTGCCGAACAAACCTAGTGCCGACTAAAGCTCCACTGATCAAAAGGACTCCTACTATCCAAGCCAGCCGGTTGGACGACTTGATACGGGAAAAATCTGCATCGGCAGTATGTCGGGCTCGCGCTCTAAGGTCCCGACGTTTCAATGCAGTGGTCTCGGTATGACTTCTCGCCACCGACGGCGACACGAACTCATGAAGATAATGGGGCAGGATCGCTGAATCGCTACCTATGCTTTCCTCAAGCTGTGCGTGGGTGAGATTTTTGGCATGGTGCAAGCTCGCGCCACACAGCTTGACTTTTTTGAGATTGGCACCGGCGAAATCCGCGTGATCCAGCAGGGCGCTGCTCAAGTTTGCAGCGCTGAGGTTAGCCTGATCAAACCGCGCATGTACAAGATCAGCACCAGACATGTCGGCAGCTTCAAGATCAGCGGCTGACAGGTTCGCGAACCGCAACCTCGCGTCGCACAAGTTGACTTTTGTAAGGTTGGCCCCGGTAAAATCCGCGTAATCAAGCAGGGCGCTGCTCAAGTTTGCAGCGCTGAGGTTAGCCTGATCTAACCGCGCATGCACAACATCAGCGCCGGACATGTCGGCAGCTTCAAGATCAGCGGCTGACAGAGTCGCGAAACGTAAAAAGGCGTCCTGTAGGTGTGCTGACTTTAGGTTTATGGGCCCTCCGTTGATCGGTCCCATTTGGCGCTCGCTCAACGACAGAGCGATGCCCGACAAATCCGGAATCGTGGAAGGATTTTTCTCGCGCCAGGCGTTCCACGCTCGGGGGCCGCTACGCAGAATCTCGGCATGATCAGGTTCAGACAACGCTACTCACCGCCGCTTTGATGCCTCTAATCCTAAGCCTCGCCAAGTCCCATCACAAACTGGATGGGAGCGATGGATCGCCCCCTTCGAATTGTCGCTTGCTGGCACATAACCGACGAACTCAACCGCCCGCCGTTAGGTCTGCAAATGACTCATCGCGGTCCTCAAGATTGCCTCCGTCCTTCGCGATCCAGCCCAGCGAACTCTTCGGATCGCTTCCGCCCTGTCCAGCGGCGGACCCCATGGGCGGGGCCGGTAACGCCCATCGCTCCGAAGCCGAGGTGGTGGATCTCGATATCGCCGCCGATGAGCCGGACTTGCGGGCATCCAGCCTTGCCATTGTCCGTGGTCCTACTGGCCTGACACGAGCTCTGGGAAGCCCTTGCTCAGTCATTCCCTTGTCAGAAGAACTGGGGCCCGTGGGTCACCGAACCAATTTGCCCTTGCGGCACCCTTCAGCGCCTTGTTGGCGGCATCTATCGCACTGTAGCCACCTTTATCGCCAATGACCTCTGCCGCGACCTCGGCGAGAGCGGTCGTCGTCGCTGCCACCATCAACAAGTCCGCGATCGTCATAGTGGGCTCCTACCCTAGTTGCGGAGACTAGGGCCAGACCGCCACCTAGCTGGCTCAGGTGCAGGTGAACTCTCCATTTGCGCTTCGCGGGTAGTTACTTCCATTCCGGAAACGATCAACTCTAGTGTCTCCCGAAGCTTAAAGTAATTGGGCCAATCCCAGGGGGTCGCTTCCTCCGTGACCAACTTCCCATCTGCCCAATCAAGAACCCTCTGAACCTCATCGTGCGGCATTGGACCACCCTCCCGCTTATGATGACAAACCGTTGGAGCGACCCCCCGTTCCGCTTCGCATCAAAGTTGCGACAATGCGTGGCGTTTGGGTCACACTGAGGTCCTCCGCCGGCTGCCTTGCCAGGCGGGAGTGCCTGCTACAGAATCGACGTTTTACTCGCACTACTTCAGCCTTGGCACATTCCGGAAGTGCCGCCTGCCGTGAAGGAAAACCGCTAACGGCTCCAAAGTGGACTCTGGCAGGCCATGCGCGGCGTGTTTATGAGTTCAGGGCCTAGTACTGGCCATCATCATCCGTTTAATCTGGTCCGGCTGGATCAATCCCGGCTTCGAATGTTGCCCGCGTGCCACCGGGATCGCGGATCCGCATGGCACCCTGCTGCTTCTCCTGAGGAGAACCGCACATGGTCGAAGCTTACATTGTCGAAGCAGTGCGCACGGCTGGAGGAAGGCGCAACGGCGCGCTCCGGGACTGGCATCCGGTGGATTTGGCGAGCGAGGTGCTGAACGCGATCACTGATCGCAGTGGCATCGATCCGACCGTCATCGAGGACGTCATCATGGGCTGCGTCACTCAAGCCGGTGAGCAGGCGAACGACATTGGTCGCATGGCCGTACTCGCCTCCAAGCTGCCTCAGAGCGTGCCGGCGGTTACGATCGACCGACAGTGCGGCTCGTCACAGCAGGCCATTCAATTCGCGGCGCAGGCGGTGCTATCGGGAACCCAGGACGTGGTGATCGCCGCGGGCGTCGAAAGCATGACTCGTGTGCCGATGTTCTCGAATTTCGCGCCGCATGGCCCGGCGGGCACAGGCTTGGGGCCGATGACGCAGCGAATCAAAGCTCGCTTTGGCGTCGCTGAGTTCAGCCAGTTCATTGGAGCCGAGATGATCGCGGACAAATATGGCTTCCGTCGGGAGGACCTTGATGCTTATGCGCTGGAAAGCCATCGACGTGCGGTGGTCGCGACCAAAGCCGGAGCGTTCGAGGCGGAGATCGTCCCCATCGCGACCGAGACGGGGCGCGGATCCACCTTGCATGTTCGCGACGAGTGCGTACGTTATGGCGCGACGTTAGATGCGATCGGGTCGGTCAAACCGCTCCGGGCGGGCGGCAAGATCTCGGCGGCCAATGCGAGCCAGATCTGCGATGGGGCGTCGGGCGTGTTGGTGGTATCCGAGAGGGCGCTGAAGCAGCATGGGCTTATTCCGGTCGCCCGTATCCACAATATGACGGTCACCGCTGGCGATCCGGTCGTCATGCTGGAGGAGCCGATCCCCGCCACACGGCGCGCATTGGATCGGGCCGGCATGCGGATCGAGGACATCGATCTCTACGAAGTGAACGAAGCGTTTGCGCCGGTGCCACTCGCTTGGTTGCAGGAGATCGACGCCGACCCGACCAACCTCAACGTCAACGGCGGAGCGATCGCGCTCGGCCACCCACTCGGCGCGTCCGGCGCCAAGTTGATGGCAACGCTCATCCACGCGCTCAAGGCACGCGGACTACGCTACGGTCTCCAGACCATGTGTGAGGGTGGGGGCAGTGCCAACGTGACGATTGTTGAGCGGCTATGAAGCCCAACAGGCCCGACCTCGCCCACACCATCCAAACTACCTGCTAAGCGCTAAATGCGCACTCCGGTGAGCCCTGAAGACATTGTCCGGTTGGTCCCCATCCTCGATCCTTAACGTCTCCCGTCGCGATATCGACCACGCGCTTTGCCCACTGGTTTAGGTCGCGGGGGACGTTTCTTATTTTTTGATCGGTCGCCTGACACAGGAGCGCCACCCTCGATTTCCCAGCTTTCGAGGGCCTTGGCGTTGTTATTCGGACGTTTCGGATGCTTCTCTATCATTTAGGGTGAGGGAGTCCGGTCCTTAGAAACTGGGACCGACGGCGTTTTAGCCGGGAGCCAATCGTTCGGGTACGGGGAGCTTAACTCGCTGTTGAACTTGTCGAGCGCGGCTTCGAGCCATTGAAGCACCCATGCGCCGTCATCGCTGGCGTCGAACTTCAGGTTCGTGTCGTCGGTACGCCTCAAATGAAAGACCTGCTCGTTGAGAGTGGTAACCTTGCGCGAAGCGTCGGCTGCACCATCCGGCTTGAATCCATCGACATACACGAGAGCATCGACGCTTCTAGTGTCTCCCTTGCTCGTCAGAAACTCGAAGAGGGCACGCGCGTGCACCGCGAAGCACTCGATGAACGCATTTCGCTCAAGCGAAGGTGGCAACGATTGGATTTGCCTGAAGGCCCAGCGCACCATCACCACTTCGTATCGGACGTGCTCCCTCAGATAGGCAATCTCCCCTTTCGTGGTCATCGCGACCTCCTACACGATCCACCCCAGCTCGCGCGCCTTGGCGTTGGCGAGCCTCTGGGCTAACGCGAAAAACTCGGTGTGGGGGATGGGACCCTTTTGCTCTTCTGGAAAATAGTCGAGCTTGGCCACGAGCCCAGGGTCCAGATGTGGCTTTCGGTACACCACCCTGAAACCGGTGTCGGGCATCGTGACGATAATGTCGTCGCCCTGCACTTCGACGTGGAGGTGGTGGTTGTCCGTCATCCGCCGATACTAGCGCAAAACGACCAGCGGGCTCCTAGCGAGGCGGGGCTTCTGGTAAGCTGGCCATGGCTATAGGAGGAGACCATGAAGTGTCAGTGCCCATTGGAGACGCACGGTCATGAGGCGGGTAAGTGCACCAACCTCGCAACGGAACCGGATCGCATGTGCAAGCCATGCCATGACAGCTGGGCAGACGAGGCCGTGATTGCTACTGCGGAGCCGCTAAGCGAGCCCGCGCGCGCGACGGCACAACGCTAGCCGAGCAGCTCCGGCAGCTTGACGATGTTACTAGACCGGCGGCACTGGCGCACTGGACCGCTGTCGTTGCAGCACTGATCGAGGCTGGCGCGACCTGCCACGTGCCTTGGCTCCACGAAGGCGAGGCGGAGCGCTTCGGCTATCGGGACCACAAGCAGGTCAGGCTCATGGGCAGCATCGAGCTTACGGATGAGGCGGCGGTTGGTCGACTATTTGGGGGCATTCAGCCCCTCTGGGCATCCATCCACATTGCTGGCGGCTTCGCCATGGCTCTTGTGGTTAAAACCGACAAGGCCGGGTTTATGCAGCTGCTCAATACAAATTTGGTGAGCTGTTTTCTTTGCTGCGCCGCCGCGGTCAACGCAATCGGCTCCTCGGCAAGGGGGCCGCATCGTCAACGTAGCGGTGCATCATGCGCTCGAGTGGCACAGTGGCGCCGGCATGGTCGCCTATACGGCAAGCAAGGCCGCCGTGGCCGCGCTGACCGTGGCGCTCTCCGAGGAGGTCGCCAAGGAAGGTATCCTAGTCAATGTGGTGGCTCCCTCCATAGTGGACACGCCCGCGAACCGCGCCGCTATGCCCAAGGCGGACTACAAAGTTTGGCCCAAGATCGAAGAGGTCGCGGCGACAATCTTGTTCCTGGCTTCACCGGAGAACAAGATCACGCGGGGGGCCATCGTGCCCGTCTTTGGAAAGTCCTGAAGCCACCTCACACAGGCCCTTGCTTAGCTCCGTTCCCGCCCAACGCTAACTCATGTGCCAGCCATGGCTGACGACGATGGACTGACCCGTCAACGCATTGGTCTCGAACGCAGCAAGAAACAGAGCAACATCGGCAACGTCCTTGAGCGTTGTGAATTCGTGGTCCACGGTCTCGGCGAGCATGATTTCCTTAATGACGCGCTCCTCACTAATGCCGAGCTCCTTGGCCTGCTCGGGGATCTGCTTCTCAACGAGCGGGGTTTTCACGAAGCCAGGGCAGATGACATTGGCTCGCACATTATGCTTGGCCCCTTCCTTTGCCATCACGCGCGCAAGCCCGAGAATGCCGTGCTTGGCCGCCACATAGGCAGACTTAAGCGGCGAGGCCTCGTGGCTGTGCACCGATCCCATATAGATCAGTGCGCCAGAGTTCTGCTCGTACATGCGCTTGACGCATGCCTTGGTCGTCAAAAACGCACCATCGAGGTGGATCGCTAACAGCTTCTTCCAATCGGCGAAGGGGAAGTCCTCGATCGGATGCACGATCTGGATGCCGGCATTCGAGACAAGAATGTCGACGCGGCCAAACGCTCTAACCGCTTGCTCCACGCCGGCATCGACTTGATCTTCGTTCGACACGTCCATGCCGACGCCGATCGCCGTTTTTTCTCCAGCGAGCTCGTTTGCCGCTTTGGCCGCGCCGTCTCTGTTCAAATCGGCGATCACCACCCGACCGTCCGCCTCAATGTAGCGTTTGGCGATGGCATGACCGATGCCGCTAGCGGCCCCGGTGATCAGAGCAACCTTGCCGTCGAGCTTCAATGGCAGCACTCCTTACTCTTTGAGATAATCGTAGACGACCTTACCAAGTCCCAGGGTGAGGTCGGCCATGATGTGCGTCGCTGAGATGATTTCGCGCACCGGTAGCTCGGCAACGGGGGCGAGAGCATGCGGCTCAAGCTCAAGCGTTGCCGGGCCTGACCAAGCCCCTTTCATGACGATGTCTTCGAGTCGATAGTCGATGAGTTCTAGGATGCGCGGGCTACCATCGACATGAGGAATGATCTTCAAGAGGAAATTCGGCTTCACCAAGGTGGCACGAACGGCCTCCTGGTCGAGCGTCTTGTGCTTGAAGCCCATGGTGGCGGTGGCAACGCGCACCGGGCCATAGTTGAGCGTGCCGATCAGCGTGTCCTTGTCAACGCTTAACGAGGGTTGGGCGTATTTCTTCGGAAAGCCCCAAAGCTCCCGGCCACCATAGATGGGGGGGCCGTCATTCAAGAACATGGCGTGGCTGTAACTGCCTTCTTGTCCCTTGAATTTCACTGGGATGACTTGGCCAGACTCCGTGTAGTCGCCGAAGCCCGTGGAGTCCGGCATGCGGATGAGCTCGTATTTGACGATCGGCTCATCGAAGGTGAGCGGCTCGGGCACCACCCTTTCGAGTGCAGCCGGGTCGGTCCTGTAGGTGATGATAAGGTATTCGCGATCGATGAAACGATAGGGCCCGGGCGGGAAAGCCGGACTCGTCAGCGGCATGGCAAAGGCGCGGGCACGGACCTCGTCGATTTTCACAGGGCTCGTTCCTTGGGATCGGTGTCGACGTCCCGCGTGAGATCGAGCACCTTGACCCCCTCATCTGGTCGCGTGCGATTCTTCCAGTCGGGATGGTTTAAGGTGTGCTCAACATCGTCGCTGCCCGCAAGCCAATGCTCGTCTATCGAGTAGCGCGAGAATTCATAATCGTTGGATTGGGTCCAATAGGCCGCGCGCCGGTGAATGAGCAGCACGATGGTGACCGCGGCGTCGCAGCTCACGCTGTCGAGCAGTTGCCAGTCTGGATTATCGCTGAACTCTTGCGGCATCTTTGTCCGCAAATGACGAATGGCCCTGCGGATGGTCTGCATCTCCCGGAAAATATCGGTGTTGAGCCGGGTCCGGCTCGAATAGCGAATTTCCTTTTCCCGCTGCCCGATGTCGAACAGGGTTTGCGGCATGCAGCCTTTGGCGCTAAAGAGGTCGATCTGGAAAATGCACATGTCTTGGCGCGGGCCACCTCGCTCGAGTACATATTCGAGGGGCGTGTTGGAGACGAGCCCACCGTCCCAATAGGGCTCACCTTCAATCTCGATTGGAGGAAACCCGGGGGGCAAAGCACCGCTCGCCATGATGTGCTCCGGACCGACGAACTGCCTCGCTGTGTCGAAATATTTCATGTTTCCGGTCTTGACCTGCACCGCGCCGATGCTCAAGCGGACCACGCCGGAATTCAGGAGATCGAAATCAATAAGCTCGAGCAGCGTTTCCTTTAGCGGCGTGGTGTCGTAGATGCTGATGGCTTCCCGCGTGCCCTGCGGCATAAACACGGCAGGGGGGACGCGCGGCCCGAAAAACCCCGGCACCCCGCTGACGGCGGCCAGCGTTGCACTGGTCTCGTTGAACACCCGGCGCGAATTGTCATCTTTGGCGAGAGGCCAGACGAGCAGGCGACTTGAGACACGCTCCCAAAATTCGCGCAATCGCGGGACGCGCCGATCCGGCAGATTGCCGGCAATAATGGCCGAATTGACGGCACCGATCGAGATGCCGGCGACCCAGGTTGGCAGGTGGCCAGCTCCGGCCAGAGCCTCGTAGGCACCCGCCTGATAGGCTCCGAGCGCCCCGCCACCCTGCAGGACGAGCACCGGTTTTTCTTGGAGGGCTGTCACATCGTTACCCTATCCCATACAGGTCCGGAGGGGGAGAGCGTGCGACCCTGATGCATGAGTGCCTGGGGAACCGAATTCATCCGACAACGATTTATGCTGCCACCGCTCGGCATCATTTTCGGATTGTTAGTCGGGTTCATCGCCGCGCAGGTGTGGAGCGATTTTGAGCGTGCGAAGGTGGCCGTCGCGAGTAGAGAATAGGCCCGTATCCGTAAGTTAGGCACCACGACGTCCGCTCATGGCACTTAGCGGACCAACTCGATGGGGCTCCGTGACGTCAGCTTCTGACCCAAAGCGGACGCTTGTGAATTGACCTGAGGCACCTTTGTTCGCAAGATAGTGTGATGGTGAGTTCGGCCTCGGCCGAGATGGGGAAAGTCACCTCGCGGCGTGTCATGGGGAAGAACGGACGAGAATCGCCCGCGTCCATGCCGCAACGACTGAAACGAGGGAGAGTCAAGGCATGCGAATTCCGATCCTGCTCCGAGGCGCTTTGGTCGCGTTGATCGCCTTGTTTGGCGTCGGTCTCCAGAGCGCGAACGCCGATAGCGGCAGCATTACGCTTACGATCTACAAGGGCGGCTGGATCATCGGTGGCTCAGCCGGCGGCGGGACGCTCACCTTCCGCGGCCGTAGCTATCGGCTTGGGGTCGGGGGCATAGACTACGGCCTGGTGTTCGGCGGTTCTAAGACGGTGCTATACGGTCGGGCGCGCAACATCCAACGCGCGTCGGACGTCGCCGGCGTCTACGCCGCGGCCGGCGCTGGGCTCGCGGTCGGCCGCGGTGTCCGCGCGATCGTGCTCACCAACCAGAATGGCGCCATTCTGGAGCTCTCGGGCCAGCAGGTCGGGCTGATGGCGAACGCCGACCTGAGCGGGTTAGCGATCACGATGAAATAGTGGGCGCGGGCGACCCCATCTGGGGCAATCCTGCAGCCAGCACGAGTCTTGGAGCGTTCCCTCGCGGCCCGAGATCCTCTACGGCAGTTGGTCCTGAGGCGATGCCTGTCAGCTAGGTCCGCTAATGGCCCTAAGCGGACAACCCGCCACGTCGCTGTGACGTCCGCTAGTGACCCACTTCAGACGTTCCGTCGTAGACCGGTAGTAGTGCCTGGATGGTCTGCTAAAAAGTTCGCCTCGGAGTTTAGATGCCGAGAACGCATGAAGCCATTAGGGACGTGTAAGTGATTGGTAACTTCGTGACACCGACCTGCTGTTCCGGCTGCTAGTATCGCAGTCCGACTTGAGTTTCATGAGGGGGTCTGTACCAATCCGCGGCCTACCCCAGTTTCCCGAGAAAGCTAGAGCATGCGATGGGTCGTCAGTCACATAACCCAGAGCAGATAAAGACGCTTCTGCGTGAAGTTCAGTCTCGGTTGTCACAAGGCGACACCCTGGCTCAGGTTTGCGAGTCCCTTGACATCTCCAAATCAAGCTATCGCCGGTGGCGAATTAAGTATCGCGAGTGCGCGAAAGAAAATGCAGTGGCAGTTGCCAACGAAAGCTCTGAACAGAGGGCAAGCGCCCCTCCCACTTCTATCGTCACCAAGCCTGCTGGAGCCCACCCGAATGGCAACGTCCCAAAGTTATCAGAGGAAGCTCAGGGATTTTTGGATGAAGCCAACGGGGACAGCGATGCGGCCAGCAGCGCCTGGCTCGCCTTTCTCGCTCTTCTGACCTATCTGCTGGTAACGCTCGCCAGCGTGAGCCACAAGGACCTCCTCCTCAACAGCGCTGTCCAGCTGCCCATTGTTGTCAATGTACACATACCTCTCGTCGGCTTCTTTCAATACGCGCCTGCACTGTTGTTGCTCGTCTACCTATCCCTGCTCATTCAGCACGTCATTCTGGCGCGGAAATACGGCAAGTTCACAGAGGCCATCGCCTCTTATGAGAGGGACACACGAACCGAGCACCCGGCCCGTGAACGGGTGCATTCCTACGTGGGCTCGCAGATCTTGGCCGGTCCCAAACCCAATCGAGTCACGAACTTTCTGATGCGGCTGATTGTATACGTGACATTCACCATTCTCCCGGTCATCACGCTGCTTTATTTCCAGATCAAGTTCTTACCCTACCATGAGGTCTGGATCACCTACTGGCATCGGATCGCCGTGATCCTCGGCATCCTGATGCTGTTTCTCGTCACGCCTCAGCATTCCCTCTGGGCGCGTGGGTGGGAGGCGTTTTTGGGCGCTCTGGTTATCCTACTAATCATCGGCTTTAGCTGGTTGATAGCCACTGTTCCGAACGAATGGATGGATCGGCGTCTGGGGTTTGTCCCCCCGACAAGCGTTCGGGACGGGGAAGAGGCGAAGCTACTGAACCCCCTCGTGCGTTTCGTATACGAGCGCATACCTGGGGATCATAAGGGATGGTTGCGGGGGCTCTTGTCGTATCGCGTTCTCGTTGTGGAGGACAGCGATCTGGCCCCTGGTGAAGGCGTCAGCGTTGTGCTTCGCGAACGCAATCTTCAATTCGCACTGCTCAGCCGTTCAGACCTTCACCGCGGCGATCTTACGTGGGCTGATCTCCGTGGCGCGCAAATGTGGAGAACCCGAGTGGACAAGGGCAAGCTCAACGACACCAAGCTTCATGGTGCTTTTTTGAGAGAGGCCCAGCTTCAGGGCGCTAATTTGAGCTCGGCCCAGCTTCAGGGCGCTGATTTGAGTAACGCCCAGCTTCAGGGCGCTGATTTGAGTTACGCCCAGCTTCAGGGCGCTGATTTGAGTTACGCCCAGCTTCAGGGCGCTGATTTGAGTTACGCCCAGCTTCAGGGCGCTGATTTGAGTTACGCCCAGCTTCAGGGCGTTGATTTGAAGGACGCCCAGCTTCAGGGCGCGGATTTGGCATCGGCAGAGGTTTGGCTTGTCAATTTCCCTCCCGGTCTTACCAATCAATCGCCCATTCCCCTGGGGTTGGCTGATCTGGAACTGTCACCTCCAACGGCGGAGGCTAAAGCCGAATTAAGACAGAAGCTCCAGGCCAACATTACCGATGACAAATTGTTAGAGAGACTGCTCGACCGCCTCAAGCCGATCTTGCAGGACGATCCAGCAAAGTGGGAAGATGAAGATAGCTGGAGTCGGTACGTCAGCCAGGCGAAGGAACCATCTCCCGACGAGATCGTCCAGTTCCTAGCTGCTATGGCTTGTGACGATACCGAGGATACCGAGGGCTTTATCGCAGATCGCATGGCCCGACGAGTTGAAGATGGCAAACGCCCCTACGCGAAGCCTTTCGCAAAAGCGCTTCTCAATGAGAATTGTAAAGGCGCGAAGGCACTCACCGACGAGACGCGGGCAACGCTCGAAAGAATTGCCCGCTGATCATGACTGATCACGCTTGGCTAGACTCGGCGACAGAGTGAGGCCTCGCAGCGCGCCCGCGCACTCGGCGGCCTGTCTGGCAGTTGAAGGACGCAAACGGTTCAGGGGTCTTCCGCCTTTGGCACGACTCGGACCCAGGAACTTCGCGGACGAACGTCCGCTTACTGGGGTGAAGCAGACCCGACGCCAATGTGACGCTACTGCCGAGTTTGACCCAACTCGGACATCTGTGGCAGGGCCCCGGATTATTGCGTCCTGCACAGATTGAGCACCCATGGGGCGGATGCTTACCAGTATCTTCGAGCCTTACGGTTGCAAGTTTTCAGGAGATGAGCGTCGCGCGGTTTTGGTCGTTAATTGAGCTTTCTGCGATGCGCGTGAAGTCGCCTTTTTCCCAAAGTGCTTTGTTTGGATTCATCGGAGCAATCCCTTCCTTCCGCGCTCACATCGCCTCCATCGCGTTCTTCAGCCCCTTGCGCAGATCGTCCGCGTTCATGACGGGCAGAAGCTCGACTTCCGCATCGATTCCCATGAACAAAGGTTCGACAATGGAGGGAATGTCCGAGGAATCGCGCATGTCGAAAAAAATCATCGCCGTCCGCACGCCATCTTGCGCCACGAAATACGCTGCCTCGGCTTTCAGCCTGGCCACCGCGCCTTCAAGAATTTTCGGCAATGATCCGTCCCTGATTGTGCGGTTGCCGGCTTCCGTCGGTATCATGATCTTCAGCATCATCCGCATGGCTAAGCCTCCCTTCGCTTTCGGCCGAGCATACAGGGCGCAGGCCTGTCTTCGACACTCTGGGCGCATTTGCCGCGTGTGGCTGCCGTAGAGCCACAATGGCGATAATCCGACGGTCGGGCGTTCCTTATGCCGTATCAGGATGTCGGCTCATGGCACAAAGCAGACCAAGTTGCGCTGTCGGTGCAAGGTCTGAAGCTGGGCGATAAGCCAACTCTGCCAAGCGTGGTTCCCAGGGAATGAAATCAAAGCGGGACGTTGCATCGAGTAAAGTACTCAATGATGGTCGGGGAACGAATTCGAGAATGGCTGCCCGTTCCTCAAAGTCATCCTCCCTTATCCCCCCGGAGCCCGGAACCGAATAGACGGAACAAGGTCCGATTTTTCGCGGCCTTGCGGGTATTTCGGGAGGTCGCGTTCCACTCGTTCCGCTTGTTCCGTCTCGTGAGAGGCAGAGAGTACGTATCGCTTCCACGCATCTTGCAGGTCTGCCGCCTCGGAATGGCGGAACGCGCGTCATTGGTAATGACGAGGTCCTCAGTTCGATCCTGAGCGGCGGCACCATGGGACTTCAACGGGCGCGTCGTACCGCTCTTGCCGGCCGCCACTCCCGGCTACGTCTTGTTGTACAACACGTAGGCCGCGTAGCAGAGGCTGATAGCGAGGATCGGCCGCAGCAGCCGTTCGGGGACGACGCCCGCGAGCCGCGCGCCAAGCAGAATGCCGGGAATCGACCCGCAAAGCAGCGCGAGCAGCAGGCGGCCATCGACATTGCCGAGGCCGAGATGGCCGAGCCCTCCGATCAGGGTCAGCGGCACCGCGTGCGCGATGTCGGAGCCGACGAGTCGTTTGGCCGGCAGCATGGGATAAAGCGCTGCGAGCACCGTGACCCCGATTGCACCGGCTCCGACCGAGGTGAGCGTGACGAGCAGCCCCAAGACCGCGCCGAACAGCACTGTGCGCAGCGTTCGCGGCGGAATGTTGCCGTCCTCGTCGGACGGATGCGTGCGCATGAACCAGGGGTAGAGCACGATGGCGAGCCCGCTGATTGGCAAGGCAAAGACGAGGCCCGAGCGGATCCAGCGGGCGAGCGCCACCGTATCGACGGGCAGGAAGGCCATGACGGCCAGCAGGCCGATGGCGGCCGGCAGGCTGCCGGCGGCGAGCCGGAGCACGATGGTCCACTCTACATGTCTCGCCACATGATGGCGCCAGCTGCCAGCCGTCTTGGTGATGGAGGCATAGAGCAAGTCGGTGCCGACGGCGATTTGCGGGCTCACGCCGAACGTCGAGATGAGCAACGGCGTCATCAGCGCACCGCCGCCAACACCGGTGAGCCCAACCAAGAAGCCCACGCCGAAGCCGGCCCCGGTCAGCGGTAGAAATTTCACCGCTCCGCTGAGATCAATCAAAGCCTCCCCCTTGGCTTGACGCGGGATTATTCCCCGCATTGGCCGCTTTGCTTAGATTTGTTTCGTGCTCAGATTTCCACCAGGACGGGCACGCCGGCCGAGCGTAGCAGAATTGCCGCCTCTTGGGCGCGACGATGAAACTCCGCCTGATCGGCGGGAGAGTCGCCAAGATCCGAGCACAGCCCGTGGGCGAGCAGCGCGCGGTCGAGCACCAGCACATTGTCGCTGACCGAGGGCGCGCCCGATTGCGCCCAGGTGATGACGCCGCCCGCGACGGTCGCGCCGTCGATTGCGCTCACCAGGACAAAATTGCCGGTGGCAGGCAGGTCGCGGAAAAGATCGAGCGAGGTCGGGCGACCGAGCAGGATGCGGCAATCGGCAATGTCGTTGACGGCGCAGGCATGGGCCGGCGTGACGGCCAAGGTCTCGAAATCGATCAGCGCCTGGACGCTCATGCTCGTCACCGGGGTCAGGTCGGTCGCGGTGCGGAGGAGATAGCCCAGCTCGGGATCGAACGGTGTCTCGGCGAGCCAGACGAGGCGGGCCTCCAGCACATCGGCGTTGATCGGGCGCCTGGGCACCTCCGACAAAACCGCCCCCCGCGAAATGTCGAGGTCGGTGTCGAGCTGCAGCGCCACCGCATCGCCTTTGGTGGCAAGACCGAGATCGCCGTCCATGGTGGCGATGCGCCGCACCACGGCGCCGAGCCCACTGCGGGCATCGACGATGCGTTCGCCGGGCCGGATGCTGCCCGACGCCACGGTGCCGGCATAGCCGCGGAAGTCGCCGTCGGCGCGGAGCACAAGCTGGACCGGCATGCGGAAGGGCGCGTCGGCGAGCTCAGCCTGAGGAACAACGGCCTCCAGATATTCGAGCAAGGGGGGACCACCATACCAGGCCATGGACGTGGACCGACGCACTACGTTGTCGCCGGTAAGCGCCGCCAGCGGAATGGCGGCGATCTCGGTGAAGGCAAAGCTCTCGGCGAGCTTTGCGAACTCCGCCTCGATGGCACGGAAGGCAGGCTCGGACCAGCCGATCAGGTCCATCTTGTTGACCGCGAGCACCACCTTCTTAATGCCCATCAGGTCGCAAATCGCGGCGTGGCGGCGCGTCTGGCGTTTGGCGCCGTGGCGCGCGTCGACGAGCAGGATGGCAACGTCGGCGTGCGACGCGCCGGTTGCCATGTTGCGCGTGTATTGCTCATGGCCGGGCGAATCTGATGATGACGAAGCGGCGATGCGGCGTCTCGAAATAGCGCCAGGCGATGTCGATTGTGATGCCCTGCTCGCGCTCGGCCTGGAGCCCGTCGAGCAGAAGGCTGAAATCGATCCGCTCGCCATTGACAGCGCGGTTGTGGGAGGCGTGCAGCACGGCCGCCTGCTGGTCTTGCGTGACGGCGGAGGAATCCCAAAGCATCCTGCCGATCAGGGTCGACTTGCCATCGTCGACCGAGCCGCAGGTCAGCAGCCGGACCATGCTGCCCGCCTTGGCAGCAGGAGCGGTCGAGACTCGAGCGAAGGCGTCCTCGTTCAGCGCAGCCAACGGCATCAGAAGTACCCCTCACGCTTCTTCATCTCCATGGCGCCCGCCTGATCGTGATCGATGAGGCGCCCCGCGCGCTCGGAGACTTTCGACTTGAGGGTCTCCTCAACGATGGCGTCGAGGTCGCTCGCGTCGGATTCGATTGCAGCGGTGAGCGGCCAGCAGCCAAGCGTGCGGAACCGGACCTTGCGCTGAACCGGCTGCTCGCCCGGCTCAAGCGGCATGCGGTCGTCATCTACCATGATGAGCTGGCCGTCGCGCTTCACCACCGGCCGCAGGGCGGCAAAGTAGAGGGGAACCACGTCGAGCTCCTCCTGGGCGATATAGCGCCACACATCACCTTCGGTCCAATTGGACAGCGGGAAAATACGCACGCTCTCGCCCTTGCCGAGGCGGCCGTTGAGCAGCGTCCACATCTCCGGGCGCTGGCGGCGCGGTTCCCAGCGGTGGCCAGCGGCGCGGAACGAGAAGATGCGCTCCTTGGCACGGGAGGCCTCCTCGTCGCGGCGGGCGCCTCCGAAGGCCGCATCGAAGCCGCCGGCGTCGAGCGCCTGGCGCAGCGCTTGCGTCTTCATGACGTCGGTATAAACCGAAGGTGGGTGATCGAACGGGTTGATGCCGCGAGCGAGCCCGTCATGATTGGTATGCACGATCAGGTCGAGCCCAAGCTCGCGCACCGTGCGGTCGCGGAAGGCGATCATGTCGTGGAACTTCCAGGTGGTGTCCACGTGCAGCAGCGGAAAGGGCGGCTTCGCCGGCCAGAACGCCTTGCGCGCCAGATGCAGCAGGACGGTGGAATCCTTGCCGATCGAGTAGAGCAGCACGGGCGCGCGGAACTGGGCCGCTGCCTCGCGGAAGATGTAGATGCTCTCGTCCTCGAGCAGCTTGAGATGGGAGGTGAGCGCGGTCACGCGGCCTGGCCCTCCTGCACGGGATTCAAGTGAATGCCGCACTCCTTCTTCTCCTCGTGCTCCCACCACCAGCGACCGGCTCTGGGGTGCTCGCCGGGCTGCACCGCGCGGGTGCAAGGCGCGCAGCCGATGGAGAGGAAGCCGCGCGCGTGCAGTGGATTGACCGGCATGTTGTTGGCGGTGACGTAGGCGGTCAGCTCCGTCATCGCCCAGTCGGCCAGCGGGTTGACCTTGAGAAGCGCGCGCGCTTCATCCCAGGCGGCAAGCGGCACCTCTGCCCGCCCGTCGGAATGTTCGCGGCGGACGCCGCTGATCCAGCCCTGCGCGCCTTGCAGCTCGCGATTGAGCGGCCGGACTTTGCGCACCTCGCAGCACGCCAGGCGGTTCTCGACCGCGTGGCGAAATCCGAACACGCCGTCTCTGGCGACCAACTCCTCGACCTCGGCCGCATCAGGCGCAACGAGCCGGATGCGCAGGCCATAGCGAAGCTCTGAGAGCTCGACCGTCTCCAGCACCTCGGGGAACAGCCGCCCCGTATCGAGGGTGAAGATGTCGATGTCGGCTCCCGCCTCGGCAATGGCATGCAGGATGGCTTGGTCCTCTAAACCCAGGCTCGTTGAGAAGACGATGCGGCCTTCGATCGACCGCCGCACCTCGGCAATCCGATCGGCGAGGCCGCGATTCCCCTCGAGCCGTGCGTTAAGCTCTTCGGCGGCGCGCTTGGAGGCTTCGCGACGCAGCGGTTGGGGATTGCGGAAGCCAGGCTGGTAGGCGTGGCGAATCCGCGTCAGTGCCGCCTTCCACGTCTCGATCTCGCCCGTGTCGGGGAGCTCCACCGTATCGAAGCCCGAGCGCAGCAGGAACGGTGCGAGATCTGGGATTAGATAGCCCACCGCCCTGATCTCGCCCTTGAACCCGTGCCGCTCGCGGAGCAGCACGGCGAGAGAATGTCCGCGCCCGTCGCCGAAGGCGGGAAAGCGAATGGCGATAGGCCCAGCCGTTGCAGCGGCAGCGGCCAGCGCCGCGGCGTCGGCTGTCGGTTCGAGCAGCACATCGTCATCGCTCGTTCCGCCGACGAGAGTCCCGGCGCAAAGATTAAGCAGCGCCATACAACGCCTCCTTGAACGGCGCCTCGCCAACCCTGCGCCAAGTAGCGAGGAAATCCTCGCCGTCGGTCCGGTTGGCGAGATAAGTGGAGATGATGGTATCGATCGCCGCCGGCACCGCCTCGGCCCGGAAGCCTGGTCCGATGATGGTGCCGACCGAGGCCTCGTCCTTGGGGCTGCCGCCGAGCGAAATCTGGTAGAGCTCGGTGCCTTTCTTGTCGACGCCGAGGATGCCGATGTTGCCGGAATGGTGATGGCCGCAGGCATTGATGCAGCCCGACATGTTGAGCCGGAGCGGCCCGATCAGCTCCTGGCGCTTAGGATCGGCAAAGCGCTTGGCAATCTCCTTGGCGATGGGGATCGAGCGGGCATTGGCGAGGTTGCAATAGTCAAGGCCGGGGCAGCAAATCATGTCGCCCAAGAGATCATAGTTGCCGGTCGCAAGCCCTTGGGTCTGAAGCTCACCATAGACGGTGAGCAGGTCGAAGCGGGCGACGTGCGGCAGGATGAGGTTCTGAGTGTAGTTCACCCGTGCCTCATTCCGACTATAGCGCTCGGCGAGATCGGCGACGAAATCCATCTGGTCTGAGCTGGCGTCGCCCGGTGTGCGGCCCGGCTCCTTGAGCGAGATGACGACGCTCACATAGCCTGGCACCCGGTGAGGGCGAACGTTATGCTTCAGCCAGTTGGCAAAGACCGGGTCGGTGATGCGCCGCCGCTCGACACCTTCGTCACAGATGGGACCGGGAACAAGATTGGGCGGAGTGAAATAAGAGTGGATGCGAGCATATTCGGACGCCGGCAGATCGACTACCTGCTTGCGGCTCTCATCCCAATCAGCCTCGACGTCTGCACGGAATTTGTCGATGCCGAGCTGGTTGACCAGAATCTTGATGCGCGCCTTGTTGATGTTGTCGCGGCGCCCATGCAGATTGTACACGCGCAGAATCGACTCGATGTAGGAGAGCAAGTGCTCCTTCTTCAGGAAAGGACGGATCTCCTGGCCAACATAGGGCGTGCGGCCCATGCCGCCACCGACGAAGACGCGGAAGCCGTTCTCACCGTTCGGCCCGCGCACGATGCGCAAGCCAATGTCGTGGAAGGCCACGGCGGCGCGATCCTCGGCGGCACCGGATACGGCGATCTTGAACTTGCGCGGTAGCCAGCTGAACTCCGGATGCAGCGTCGACCACTGACGCAAGATCTCGCACCAGGCCCTGGGATCTTCGAGCTCGTCATGGGCCGTGCCGGCAAAAGGGTCGGCAGTGACGTTGCGCACGCAATTGCCGCTCGTCTGGATGCAATGCATCTCGACCTCGGCCAGCGCACTCAAGATATCCGGCACGTCGACGAGCTTGACCCAGTTGAACTGTAGATTCTGGCGCGTGGTGAAGTGGCCGTAGCCGCGGTCCCACCGCCTTCCGATCATGGCGAGCTGGCGGAGCTGGCGTGGGCTCAGCACGCCATAGGGAATGGCGATGCGCAGCATGTAGGCGTGCAGCTGCAGATAGAGCCCGTTGCGCAAGCGCAAGGGACGGAACTCGTCCTCGGTGAGCTTACCGGCGAGCCGCCGCTCGACCTGCTCGCGAAACTGGGCCACGCGCTCCCGCACGAAGGCGTGGTCGAATTCGTCATAGCGGTACATCGTACCAATCCTTGGTCAGGGTCGTGCGGTGGGCGGCGCGGATGCGCTCGCGGACGGAAAGAGCTACGAGTTCGCCGTTCCGGCCGGCGACCTCCATGGGGTAGACAGCGACCACCTTGCGGTCTTTGACGGCCTTGGCCGCCTCGGCTTCGAGCGCCTTTGTCTCTTCCCCGGTCTTGGCTAGACGCGCGCGCGAGAGTTGCTCGGTCCAGCTTCCGTCGGACGCGAGATAGACGACGATGCCGTCAAGGAGGCGGTTGGCGGTGACGACGTTAGGCATAAGCGCGCCTCAACTCCGGCAAGGACAGAACTTGATCCACGGCGCCCGCGGCAGGTAGCCCGGCCACCTCGCCGAACAGGAGCACGGCGGGGCTCTTGAGCCCGAGCCGCTGCGGGTCGGCGGCAAACTCGGCCAAACTCGCGGCCACGCGGCGCTCGTTCGTCCGGCTCACATTCTCCACGGCCATGACCGGGCAGTCGGGGCGCCAGCCGGCGGCGAGAAGCCTAGCCGCCACCAGCCCAGCGGTGCTTACGCCCATGTAGACGGCAAGGGTGTTGGTGCCGCCCGCAAGGGCCGCAAGATCGAGATGCTCGAAGCTCGCCTCCTCGCCGCCCGCGGCATGCCCGGAGACGAAGGTCACGGTGTGGGAGATGTCGCGGTGGGTCAGCGGGATTTGCAGGCTCGCGGCCGCCGCGAGACTGGCGGTGATACCGGGAATGACCTCGACGCTGATGCCGTGAGCGCGAAGGGCAGCAAGCTCCTCGCCGCCACGGCCGAAGATGAAGGGATCGCCGCCTTTCAGCCGCACCACGGTCTGGCCGGCCAATGCCCGCTCAACCAGGAGCGCATTGATCTTGTCTTGCAAGGCGCTCGCCCCACCCTTCGACTTGCCGACCGGGATCAGCTCCGCCTCACGGCGAGCATGGTCGAGCACCCCCTCACCGACGAGGCGATCGTAAACAATGACGTCTGCCGACTTCAGCGCGCGTACGGCCTTCAGCGTGAGCAGCTCAGGATCGCCGGGGCCAGCACCCACCAGCAGCACGCGGCCCTCGGCAGGACCGCCGTGGACGGCAAGCTCGATCGCGTCGGCGAGCAGGCGGCGGGCCTCGTTCTCATCGCCATCGAGGGCGGCTCGCGCGGCCGGGCCATCGAACACGCCTTCCCAGAATTGGCGGCGGGAGCGACCCGCAGGCAACCGCTCGGCCACGCGGCCACGAAATTCCTCCGCAAGCCGGGCGACCGCATCAAGACGCGGGTGCAGCTCGCGCTCGAGCCAGGCACGCAGGCGTTGTGCGAGCACCGGTGCGGCGCCGGACGTGCCGATGGCCACCGTCACTTCGCCACGATCGACGATGGCCGGCAGCGCAAAGCTGCACAGCTCCGGCCGGTCGGGAACATTGACCGGCACGCCGAGCGCGCGCGCGATGGCTGCGACGCGTGCGTCCTCAATCTCGTCCCCGGTGGCCGAGATCACCAGGGGCCGGCCGCGCAGCTGATCGATGCCGGGGCTCGGGGGCCACACGGCGACGCAGCCGGTTCGCGCAAGTTTGGCAAGCTCCGGTACCAAGGCTTCGACATCGGCGGCAATGTCGACGGTGGGTGCGCGCTTCAGCAGGAGTCGCACCTTGACGGCCACAAGCTCGCCGCACCCCACCACGAGAGGCGGCTTGCGGTCGAAATTCAGAAAGACGGGGAAGCTGCGCATTGCCGTTAGCCCCCAACCACAAGCCGCGCAGGCGGCGCATCGGCAAGGCTTTCGGGCGCAAGCTCGACCTCCAGCCCGTCGAGCTTGTCCGCCATGATGATCTGGCAGCAAAGCCGCGAGCGTTCGTCCACGTGAAAGGCACCGTCGAGCATTTCCAGCTCTTCCTTGGTGGGCGGGGCGAGCTTGGCGATCCATTCCGCTCCGACCCACACATGGCAGGTGGCGCAGGCGCAAGCCCCACCGCACTCGGCCTTGATGGGCAAGCCCCAGTCGCGGATCACCTCCATCACCCGCCAGCCCTCAAGGGCATCGAGGCGATGCACGGTACCATCCGGCATGCGCACCTTTAGAATCATGTCAGGCCACTTTCAGCAGCTCGGGCAGATCGGCCGCGGTGCCCCCACCGGCCTGGTGAGGTGGCGCAGCCTACTGGAAATATGTTCTATTTGGAACCTGTCAAGACGAAAAAAAAGCAACGTTGTTCTGACATATGCGAGACAGTAGAAATATTTACTAATTCACTCGTATTGGGCATACCTAATCCTTCACCGGCGGGTCCCGCGAAAAATTCTTTCCTACGCGAGCCCGGCCAGCGAAGGCGCCGGTGTCCTGAAAGCGCGGCCGTCAAGGTTTACCAGGGCGTCCTTGATTTCCTCGAGCATGCACCTCGCGCATGTTGGAAAAATCAACGCCTCCGGTGACCACGCCGAACGGCGGCATGATGATGTCATCGACCAGCGACTTGACGATGGTTGAGAAGGCGGCACCGATGATGATGCCCACCGCCATGTCCACTACATTGCCCCGCAGCGCGAATTCCTTGAACTCTTCGGCATCGCCGCCTCCTCATTGTCGACCCTCGGCTCGGGCGGAGTCCGAACGCAACGGTCACTTCCTTGCCACGTTTCGCCGTCAACTGGTCCCGTTGCCACCGCGTCCGGCGCATCACCGGCTCACCACGGCTTGTAGCCACCGGCGCCAAAGGGGGTGTGCTAATTTTGTAGGCACGCTTCAATTGCTTGCTGCTCAACGGTCGCGGACGAGTGAACGGGATCAAAACAGGGAGAAGTCGTGGCCGAGGCGCGCGATCGTCACCAGCGGCAGACGCTCATCCTCGCCGCCGCCGTGCTGGCAAGCGTGCTTGCCGCTGTCCTCATCGTCGTGACCACCGCGGCAGACCTCGACCAGTATCGCGCCTTACGCTTTCCGCTCGGCTTCTATCTCCTGGCCCAGGGGCTCCTGATCGTCATCGTCGCGGTGTCCTTCTGGTTTTCGCGCCGGCAAGAACAGATCGACGAGGAGCGCGACGAGAGCGAGGAGCTCTGACCGGGCCATGAGCACGCATTCGCGGCCGCGCACGCCAAACCCCCATCTTGGGGCCTATTACGGCATCGTCACGAGCGCCTTCCTGTCGCTCGTCATCGTGCTCGCCCTGTTCGAGCAGCTTGGCTGGCAGCAGATGTGGCTCGCTCCCGCCATGCTCATCGCGCCGCTTTTGCTCTATCTCGCCATCGCCGTGGCGGCACGGACGCTCAACGTCGAGGACTTCTTCGTTTCGGGGCGCCGGGTGCCGCCCGTGTTCAACGGCTTGGTCATGGCCGCCATCGTGGTCGGCGGCACGGGCTTCTTTGCCTATGCCGGCACGGTGTTCTTTCTCGGCTTCGATGCGCTTGCGATCGGTCTCGGCTGGGCGGCCGGCATGCTCGCGGCGACGGTGCTGTTTGCGCCTTACTTGCGCAAGGCCGGCGCCTACACCGTGCCGGCCTTTCTCGGCCACCGGTTCCGCTCGCGTCCCTTGCGCATCATGGCAAGCCTGTTGCAGCTGCCGCCCATGGTGCTCCTGCTCGCCGCCGAGATGAAAGTGGCGGCGCTGGTGGCGACACACTTCTTGCCGATCACCTACCCCTTAGCCGTGGCGGCGGTGGGGACGATCATCGCCGGGATCGCCATTGCCGGAGGCATGCGCGCGCTGACCTGGTGCGGCAGCGCGGAGTTCGTCGTCAGCGCTCTTGGTCTCGCGGTGCCGCTCATCGTCGTCTCGATCATGCTGACCAATCTGCCCGCGCCGCAGCTCACCTATGGCGAGACCTTCGCGCCGTTGCAGAAGTCCGAGATCACAGCCGGGCTGACGCCTGCGCAGCCGGAGGAGCTTGCCACCGCTCTTCCTGCCGCGGCGGCGCGAGCCAATACCAAACCCTTCCTGCAGCCCTTCGGCGCCATCGCCATGCCTGACTTCCTCACCCTGTTCCTGTGCCTGGCGCTCGGAACCGCGGCACTGCCGAGCCTGCTCGTCCGTAGCGGGGTCACGAGCTCGGTTACCGATCAGCGCCGGTCGGGCGCCTGGGCCGCGCTGTTCGTGGCGCTGTTCGCGGCCACCGCGCCGGCCTTGGCCGCCTTCGTCAAGCTGCTCATGTTCCAGGACATCGCGCAATTTCCGGCCACCGTCCCACCTACGTGGCTCAGCGACCTCAGCGCCCTCAAGCTCGTCTTTGCCCGAGACGTCAATGGCGACGGCACCATCGAGGCCGCCGAGCTCCTCATCTCGCGCGACGGCGTTACGCTGTCCTTGCCGGCGGCGGCGGGGCTGCCCTTCATCTGCATTCTGCTCACCGCGGCGGGGGGAATCGCGATCGCGCTCGCCGCCGCCGCCGCCCACCTCTTCACCCTTGCGGGCAGCGTGGCGGAAGACCTCATCCGCGTGGTGGGCCGGGAGATGACCGACTTGCCCCGGCTCGTGGTCGCCTGGGTCGCCATCGCCGCCGCCGCGCTCGGCACTGCCGTGTTCCTGGCGATCGCCGACGTCGACCTGCTGCAGGCGGCGGTGACCGCGTTTGCCTTCGCCGCCGCCACCTTCTTCTCGGTGCTGCTGCTCGCGATCTGGTGGCAAAGATGCACGCGCCTCGGCGCCGTGCTCGCCATGGCGACGGGCTTTGCCGTCATGGGCGGGGAGATCGCCTTTGGCGACGCTTTTGGCTCGGGACAGGCGGGCTTCACGACCGTCATCGCCGCCTTGATCGGCGCCATCCTTGCCTTGATCGTAGGCGTCGCGGCGAGCCTGTTGGGGGGTGCTCCCTCGCCGGCGGAAGCCAAATATTTCGAGGAGCTGCGCGATCCCGTGGGCGAGGCCCTATACGATCGCGCCCAGCGACGGGCGGCAGCCAGCCCTTGAACTGCGTCACGCCGCAACATTTGCTACAAGATCGGCTTCGCCCATGGACCTCCCCCAAACACCTGTCCCAGCCCGCCTCACGCTCTATCCAGAGATCGCGCCTTACCGCACAGGGCGGCTTCAGGTCGGCAAACTGCACGAGCTCTATTTCGAGGAATGCGGCAACCCCTACGGCAGGCCTGCCGTGCTGCTGCATGGCGGTCCGGGCGGGGGATCGAACGCGCTCATGCGCCGCTATCATGACCCCGCGCGCTATCGCATCGTGCTGTTCGACCAGCGCGGATGCGGGCGCTCGACGCCGCACGCCTCACTCGATGCGAACACCACCTGGGATCTGGTCGACGACATCGAGCGTCTGCGCAAGCATCTCGGCGTCGAGCGCTGGCAGGTGTTCGGCGGCTCGTGGGGATCGACGCTCGCGCTCGCCTATGCCGAGACGCATCCCGACCGCGTGACCGCGCTCGTGCTCCGAGGCATCTTCACGCTGCGGCGAGGCGAGCTCGAATGGTTCTATCAGAAGGGATGCAGCTGGATCTTCCCCGATGCGTTTCAGGATTATGTCCGCGTCATCCCGCCGGCCGAGCGAGGCGACATGATCGCCGCCTATCACAAGCGCCTCACAGCCTCCGACCCCGCCATCCAGCTCGAAGCCGCGCGCGCCTGGAGCGCATGGGAAGGCCGAACGCTGTCGCTGTTGCCCGACGCCGAGCGGGTCACGCGTTTCTCAGAGGATGCCTATGCGCTCGCCTTCGCGCGCATCGAGTGTCACTACTTCATCAATCGCGGCTTCTTCTCCTCCGACGACCAGCTGATCGCCAATGCGCATCGGCTCAGCGCCATTCCCGGCGTGATCGTACATGGCCGCTACGACGTGGTGACGCCGGTCAAGACCGCCTTCGATCTCGCCCGCGCCTGGCCCGAGGCGAGCTTGCGCGTGGCGCCCGACTCTGGCCACGCCATGACCGAGCCCGGCATCGTGCACGAGCTCGTGGCGGCCACCAACCGCTTCGCTGGAGCGGAGCACGAGACTTAGGCTGCGACGGACTGCCCGATGAAGCTGAGCACGATGGACCGCTCATGCGGCTCCGTCCGATGCTCGATCAGATAGGCGCCTTGCCAAGTTCCCAGGACCATCCGGCCATCCTTGATAGGAATGGAGAGGCTGACGCTGGGGAGCATCGCCTTGATGTGGCTTGGCATGTCGTCGGGCCCCTCCTCAGCGTGGGTATAGGCACGGCGCACCGGTGCGAACTCCTCGAGCGCCGCCATGAGATCAACCCTGACGTTCGGATCGGCATTCTCCCGAATCGTGAGCGACGCCGAGGTGTGGCAGACGAACACCGTGAGGAAACCACCCTCGACGCGCAGCTTTGAGCCAGCGGCACAAGCTCGCCGTGATCTCGACGAAGCCCTTGCCGCGCGTGGGCACGGTCAGCGTATGGGTCGCCTGAAAGAAGTCAGCCATCACATCCGCCCTTCTGCCCCCGCGATCCATCGTCGCCCCTCTCCCTCATGCCTTGCAAGTCCCCGACCCTCGGTCCTGAAAGCTCGGTCGCGAGGGGCAAAACGACGCCGAATGGGTTCCCCGGTCCCACAACAGGGCGCGGCTTAACCCAAAATTTACCCTGGCTTGCCACGGTGGTTACACCCGCTCGGTCGCGAGTCTCCCTCGGACCCACCCCACGACCAATGGGCGCGTCGCCCTGAAGGGGCGTCTCTTAGGCACGGGAAACGGGATGGCCTCGGAAGCAAGTTGGCAGACCGGCAGCGCCGAACCCGCAGGCCAAGGCAACGCGTCGCCTGCGGGTGGCCCCATGGATCAGCCGAGGGTAGAAGCCCTGCTGCGGAGGCTCCTGACGCGGGTCGAAGAGAGTGAACGCCGCTATGGCGAGGCGCTCGAGGAGCTGCATGCGCGGCTCGACCAACTTTCGCAAACCACGGACGCCGCGCGCGACGAAGACCCTCCCGACGAAGCCGCCACGTTGGGCCGCCTGCGCAGCCAGGTGAGCGGCCTCGCCCGCAGGCTGGAGCAGACCCAGGAGATCGATCCGGCCCTCGACGAATTTCTGGAGCTCGGCAAGGCATTGGCGGGGAAGGATTTTTCCCCAGCGACGGAGGCGAATTGGCCGGCCGCGCCGGAGCCTTTCGCAAGTCAAGCCCGAACGCCTCAGGGCGCGGCGAGCTTCCCACAGTTTGAGATGGGCGCGCGCGATCACGCTCCCGCGGCCGCTCAGCCTTGGCTCCAACGCGACGAGGTCGATCTCGACCAGCAGCTTGTCGAGATCGCCCACCGGCTCGAACACTCCATCGGCGCGGCCGTGCCGTCCACCGAGTTGGCGAGCCTCAACGTGCGCATGGACGAGATCGCGGCCAAGTTCGACGCCGCGCTCAGCCAAAGCCCGAAGCTTGAGCATCTGCACGACATTGAGAGGCAACTTTCCGAGATGGGACAACAGCTTGGCCGCGCAGAGGTACAAATCGCCCGCATCGCCGGCATCGAAGGTCAGCTCACACGCCTGATCGAGCGCTTCGACGAGGCACCGGCGCAATTGGAGCAGGTCGCGAGCCACGCTGCCAACGAAGCCGCCCGCCTCGTCTCCGGCGAGGACAAGGGCAAGGCGAGCGCAGCCGAGCGCCTCGATGCCATCCATCGCGACCTCGTTGCCATGAACGATCGCAGCCGCGCCACCGACGACCGCCTCGCCGACACGCTCGCGGCCGTACACCAATCGCTGAAGCAACTGGTGCAGCAGGTCGAGCGCGGCAGGGAGCCCCAGGCGATCGTGCCGCCGCGGGCCCCCGTGCCTGAGCGTCTTCAGAGCGGCATAGAGCGCTTGAGCGTTCCCCAGCCTCGCCCGGCACCGCCCGCCGAGGCGAGCCTCGAAAAGGCGCCCGCCCGCAAGGAAAGCGGCCGGCAAGACCCATCCACGCGCCGGTCACTGCGCAGCCGGCTTGGCGCCACCATCCCCGATTTTCAGGAGGGCGAAGCTCCGCCTTCCTTCGGGCGGGCAAAACGGGACCAGCTCGGCGATGAGGCGGTTGACCTCGACCTCGCCGAACCGCCGGCCCAGATACGCGACGCGGAGTACGAGATCGAAACCACGGACGATTTCGTGGCGGCGGCGCGCCGGGCGGCACAGGCCGCGGCCGCCCGTGCCGAAGAGAGAAGCGGGTCCGGGTCGCGCAGGGCCCGCACCTCGCCTTTCGCCAGTCTCGCAAGCGAGGCCGAGCCGCAGGGGCGTCGCAAGCGCTCGATGCTCATGGTCGTTGCCGCGCTTCTGCTCCTGACCAGCGCGGCCCTGCTCTATGGCCGTCTCAGGTCGAAACCAGAGCCGGAGGCTTCACCCCCGCCGATCGAGGAAAGCGCCCCCGCACCCGCGGCGAGCGCACCTTCCATGGCGCCGCAGCCGGTGTCGCCCTCGCCCGCAGCGCCCCCGGCAATCCACGGCACGATGCCCGCTTCGCCCGGTTCCGTAACCCCGCCGACGCGCTCCGGGGAATCCGATATTCCGCCGCCCGTGCGGGTGAGCGAGGCGCCGGATGACACCGCGTTCACAGACACGCCGGCTACGAGCGGGGGGGGCGTAACCGAGGTGGCCAAGTCCCCGCCTCACCCTGCTCCCGCGCCCGCGAGCGAGATTTCACCCTCCCCACAGCCGGTCTCGCTCAAGCCGGATAACGCAGCGGTGTTGCTGCCCGGCGTGAGCCTCGTCGTCCAGGAGCCGTCGGCGGACGCCAAGATGCCTGCCCCGCAAACGACGGGCAGCACCGAAACCATGCCGTCACACCTGCCCATGCCGCCGGCGGAGACCGGTCCGCAGGCCTTGCGTCAGGCCGCGGCAAACGGCGACGCCAAGGCCCAATATGTCATCGCGCTGCGCTTTGCCGAAGGACAGGGCGTGCCACAGAACTGGACCGAGGCTGCCCGCTGGCTCGGTTTCGCGGCTGCCTCGGGACTGGCGCCTGCCCAATACCGACTCGCGGTGCTGTACGAGCGCGGCCAGGGCATTTCCAAGGACATGGGCAAGGCGCGGTCGTGGTACCTGCGCGCCGCGGAGCAAGGCAACATCAAGGCCATGCATAATCTCGGAGTGGCCGAGGGCGACGCCTCGGACGGCAAGCCGGACTATGCAGCCGCCGCGAAATGGTATGCCGAAGCCGCTTCCTACGGACTGGCTGACAGCCAGTTCAATCTCGCCGTGTTGGAAGAGCACGGTCTCGGCGTGCAAAAGAACCTGCCCGAGGCCTATAAGTATTTCTCGCTCGCGGCCGCCAATGGCGACGCCGAGGCGGCGAAGCGACGTGACCTCGTCAAGCTCGAACTGCCGGCGCCCGCGCTCAACGACGCCGAGCAGGGACTGAAGGTTTGGAAGGCGAAGGCCAGCAACCCCGAGGCCAATGAGTCTGCCGTGCCGGCGGGGGCAGACGCTGATTCGTCGAATAAGGCGCTCATCACCCGCGCTCAGGCCCTGCTCAAAAAACTCGGCTACGATATCGGCACGCCCGACGGCGAGATGGGCGACCGCACCCGCGACGCGATCAAGAGTTTCGAGCGCCGCAATGGCATGGCCGAGACGGGCGAGGTGACCGTCCCTCTCGTCACTAAGCTCGAGCGCCTGACGGGCTGACTCCGCCGCAAGTCAGGCATTAGAGCCCGGATGGAAGGAGCCGGAGGGGAAAAGTCCCTTCCGGCTTTGGCTTTCTGGCGTCAGGCCGCGTTGCCGCGCCGGCCGCTGACAAATTTGGTAAGCCTCGTCATATCGCATTGACAGGCTCGGGCGCGGCGAACACCTTGGTTTGCCGCCCCAAAAAACAGCCCCCCGCCAATGCTGCAAGTCTACCTGCCCATTGCCGAGATCTCAGTGAACCTCATGGTCATGCTGGGATTAGGAGCAGCGGTCGGTTTCCTGTCGGGCATGTTCGGGGTGGGCGGCGGCTTCCTGCTCACGCCGCTGCTCATGTTCTCCGGCATCCCGCCAGCCATCGCCGTGGCCACCGGCGCCAATCAGATCGTTGCCTCCTCGGTCTCCGGCGCGCTCGTGCAATGGCGTCGCGGTAATGTCGATGTGCGCATGGGACTCGTCCTGATCTTGGGCGGCGTGGTGGGCGCGCTTGCCGGCGTGATCCTCGTCGGAGCGTTGAGCGAAGCGGGACAGGCCGACCTCCTCATCGTATTGGGCTACGTGACGTTCCTGGGCGTCATCGGCACGTTGATGCTGGGCGAGAGCATCCGCGCCATAAGGCGGGCGCGCGCCGGCAGGTCGGCAAGTCCGCGGAAACCCGGTCAGCACAATTGGGTGCACGGCCTGCCGCTCAAAATGCGCTTTCCGCATTCGCGCCTCTATATCAGCGCCATCCCCCCGCTCGTCATCGGTGCTCTCGTCGGCCTGCTTTCGGCATTTCTCGGCGTGGGTGGCGGCTTCATCCTTGTGCCGGCGATGATCTACCTCCTGCGCATGCCCACCAATGTCGTGATCGGCACGTCGCTGTTTCAGGTCATTTTCATTTCCGCCATCGTGACCCTGCTGCACGCGACCTTCAACCATACGCTCGATGCCGTGCTCGCCTTCCTCCTGATCATAGGCGGCGTGATCGGCGGACAATTCGGCGCCAGTGCCGGCCAAAGGCTGAAGGGCGAGCAACTGCGGGCGCTGCTTGCCGTCATGGTGCTTGCGGTGGCGATCCGGCTCTTGCTTGGCCTCATGCTCACGCCCAAGGACCTGTTCAGCCTCACCCCATTGCTGGGAGCGGACTGATGCGCCGCGCCATGCGCTTTACGTTCATCGCCTGCTTGCTGTGCGCTCAGCTTCCGGCCCTGGCCGCTGAGCGGACTGATAAGGAAGTGGTGCAGTTCGACGTCTCCACCCGCGAGATCTCCATCCAGTCAAATTTCACCGGCATCGAGATCGTGGTGTTCGGCAGTATCGATAGCGCGCAGCCGCGCGCAGCCGGTCAAACCCCTTACGACGTCATCATCGTCATCAGCGGGCCGAAACAGGCGCTTGCCGCGTGGCGCAAGGAGCGCGTGGCGGGCATTTGGATGAACGGGGCCTCGGAGAGCTTCGTGAGCGTGCCCTCGTTCTATGCCGTGCTGTCAACGCGCCAGATCGACACGATGGCGGCGCCTACGACGCTGAAGACGCTCGGGATCGGCATCGAAGATCTCAGGTTGGGCGGCGTCGAGGCGGAAGGGCTCCCCGGCGACGACGTATTCCGGGCGGCCCTCGTCCGCCTGAAGGAAAAACGTGGCCTGTTCCAGCAGGAAGAGGGCTCGGTGAGCTTCATCGGCCGGAGCTTGTTCAGGGGCAGCGTCGATCTGCCGGCCAACGTGCCGCTCGGCCGATACAAGGCGCAAGTCTATCTGTTCCGCGACGGACAGCTCTTGAGCAAGAACGACAGCAGCTTGGAGGTGCGCAAGGCCGGCTTCGAGCGCGCGGTCTATCTGCTCGCCTTCAGATATCCGTTCATTTACGGCTTGGCAGCGGTGGCCATGGCCGTCCTGATGGGTGCGGTGGCGTGGGCCGCCTTTCGGCGCGAATAGCGCTAATCGGAGAGAAGGCCGCGCGCCCCGATGGGGAAGACCTCGGACTTCCCGAGCATCCAGGCCTCAAGCGATCGCTGCAAGAACAGGGAGCCGAAGGCGGCGTCGAGCACATTGAGGCCGCCCGTGTAGGCGCCAAACGCCGGCATCACCAGCCGGCAGCCGTCGGTGGCGAAGCATTTGCGCCTGATCACCTCGCCCCGTCGTGCAATGCGCGCCACCGGATGCAGATGGCCCGCGATCTCGCGCGCGGACACCTTGTCGGAAGGCTCGTGGCGCAGCGTGATACCGCTGACGGTGAGCGCGGTGCAGATAATGCCGCCTACGCTCTCCGGCAACTTCGGATCGTGGTTGCCCAGCACCCAGTACCACTCCCGTCCCCGCTGCAAGTCGCCGAGCGCCGCGCTGTCGGCAGGGTCAAGACGTGCGGCAGACTCGGCGCGGTGGAAGCTGTCGCCAAGCGCTACGACCCGGCGGGGAGCGAAGTTCTTGATGATGACCGCGAGCCGCTTGAGCGTGACGCGCGTGTCGTAAGGCGGCAGCAGCATACCGATGCTGGCAAAGGCCGCACCCTTCTCGAGATGCAGGTCGGCGACGATGAGCGTGCTCTCGGCTTCCCAAAAGAGGGCGCCCGCGGCGACGGGCGTGAGCGCATGCCCGGAGACCAGGATCCGCGTGCGTGGCTCCGATGCGCTTTTTGCAGCCGGGTCAGTTCTTGCGCGCAGCATTATCCCCCAAGGCCTCCGCTATGAGCTCGTCCACCGCTTCGCGCAACAAAGTTTCCCTGGCTTCCCCGGGAACAGTCTCGCGGCCGATCTCAAGCATCGCCGGTACTGCGAGGGGAGAAACGCGTGTCAAGGCAATATGCCTGATTCGTCCACGGATTCGCTGCAAGAAGACGCCGAGCCGCCCGACATCGACGAGACCAGTTGCCGCATCGGCGAAGGCCGCCTTTAGCAGGATGTGGTCGGGCTCGTGCTGGCGCAGAACGTCGTAGATGAGGTCCGACGACACCGTCATTTGCCGCCCGGTCTTCTCCTGCCCAGGATGGCGGCGCTCGATCAGCCCGGAAATGATGGCGCAGATCCTGAAGGAGCGCTTCATCAGGCTTGAATCGGCGAGCCACGCATCGAGATCATCGCCGAGCATGTCCTCGTCGAACAGCTTGGCGAGATCGAGGCGCCCGCTCTCTGCCATGGCGCCCATGTCGTTGAGCGCCCAGACGGCAAGCGCATATTCATTGGCGACGAAGCCGAGAGGCGCGGCGCGGGCGCGCTCGAGCCGCCGCGTCAGCAGCACGCCCAGGCTCTGATGGGCGAGCCGCCCCTCGAAGGGGTAGCAGACGAGATAGTGCTTCGTTCCGCGCGGAAAGGTCTCGACCAGGATCTCGCCTGCGCCGGGCACGACTGAGATGGCGGCCTGCAGGCGCAGCCAGTCCGAGACTTGGTCCGGCAGCCGCGACCAGCTGCCCGGATCGGCGAGCAGCGCACGCACGCGTCCGGCAAGGTAGGTGGAGAGCGGGAACTTGCCGCCGTCATAAGATGGCACCTTGGGCTCCGCTGCATGGGCCCGCGTGACGATGGCGTCGATCTCGCGCAAGCCCTCGAATCTGAGCACTTCCCCGGCAAAGACGAAGGTGTCGCCAGGAACCAGCTGCTCGATGAAATATTCCTCCACCTCACCCAGCACGCGCCCGGCGGCAAGCAGGCTCTTCGGGCTCAGCGCTCCCCCCTGGCGGCGGGCGAGCCGCACCCGCAGCATCGGCGCCTCGACGATGGTGCCTACGTTCAACCGGTATTGCCGGGCCAGGCGTGGATGGGCGATGCGCCAATGTCCGTCCGGGTTCTGCTTCAGCTTGGCGTAGCGGTCGTAGCTGGCGAGCGCATAGGCGCCGGTCGCCACGAACTGCACGACTTTGTCGAAGCCATCGCGGGTCAGGCCCTGATAGGGGCTTGCGCTCGTGACTTCGCGGTAGAGCGCGTCCGCGTCGAATGGGCCGGCACAGGCTGTTCCCAGCACGTGCTGGGCGAGCACGTCGAGAGCGCCCGGCCGCGACGGCGGCGTGTCCTGGACACCTTCCGCTGCCGCCTCCAGCGCCGCCTGGCATTCCACCACCTCGAAGCGGTTGGCCGGCACGAGCAGGGCCTTGCTCGGCTCGTCGAGACGATGGTTGGCGCGACCGATACGCTGGGCAAGACGGCTTGCCCCTTTCGGCGCGCCGACATTGATGACGAGATCGACGTCGCCCCAGTCGATGCCGAGGTCGAGGGTCGAGGTGCACACCACGGCCCGCAACTTGCCTGCCACCATGGCGGCTTCCACTTTACGCCGCCGCCCCACGTCGAGGGAGCCGTGATGCAACGCGATGGGAAGATTGTCGTCGTTGTAGCGCCACAGCTCGTGGAACAGCATTTCCGCCTGGGAGCGCGTGTTGACGAAGAGCAGCGACATGCGGTGGGCCTGGATCGCCTGATACATCTCGGACAGCGCGTAGTGCGCCGAGTGGCCGGCCCAAGGAAGCTCGGCCTGCGAGGCCAGGATGCTGATGGCGGGTTTGGCGCCGCCTGCGACCTCCATGATCTCCGCAAGGCGTGTGGTCTCTTGGCTCTGATGCGGCACGAGGAAGGCGGCAAGCTCGGAGGGGCGCGCCACCGTCGCCGACAGGCCGATGGCGGTGAGGTCCGGGGCGTGGGTGCGCAGCCGCGCGAGATCGAGCGCCAACAGATCGCCGCGCTTGCTCTGGCCAAGCGCGTGCAGCTCATCGAGAATGACCATGCGCAGCGAGCCGAACAGCCGCCCCGCGTCGCGATGCGACAGCATGAGCGCGATCTGCTCGGGTGTGGTGAGGAGGATGTCGGGTGGAGCCAAGCGCTGGCGCGCGCGCCGCGAGGCCGGCGTGTCGCCGGTGCGGGTCTCAAGCGTGAGGGGCAAGCCCATCTCGGCGACCGGTGCGGCGAGATTGCGGGCGATATCGACGGCGAGCGCCTTGAGCGGCGAAACGTAGAGCGTGTGGATGCCCCTGCTCTCCCCCGCTTTGGTCTTGCGCCCGGCGAGATCGACGAGGCTCGGCAAGAAGCCCGCGAGCGTCTTGCCGCCGCCGGTGGGCGCGATCAGCAGCGTGTCGCGGCGCGCCGCCGCCGCCGCAAGCAGCGCGAGCTGATGGGCGTGCGGCCGCCAGCCGCGGGTGGCGAACCAGCAGACAAAGGCCTCCGGCAGCAGGCCCGCTGCCGCCCCGGCCTTACGCCTCTCGTTTCCGCTCATGGGGCCTTCGTCCTGCTTGACCTTGGCGATCCCGTCCACCAATTCTCCTGTAGCATGAGGCTCGCGCCCGGGGATTCGGGAAGCGCGCGGTAGCAGAAGGGAGCTTCAGCCATGGAACGCTTCTTCGGCGGCAATCCGGGCCTGGTTCTAATCAGGCTCGTGGTTTTGTCCCTGGTCGTGGGCGTGCTGCTCGCGGCGCTCGGCTTCAGCCCGTTTGATATTATCGACAGCGTGCGCCGGTTGATCCAGCGCATCTACGACATGGGCTTCGACGCGATCGAGAGGGCGGCCCGCTATTTCCTGCTCGGCGCCGTCATTGTTTTCCCGATCTGGCTACTCGCGCGCCTGATCCGGCTGATGGGGCGCGGGAGAAGCAGCGACCTCATCGACGCCAATTCGCGCAACCGCGAAGCTTAGGCGCGCCTCACGCCAACGTCCGCGCGGACCACGCATCGGCACGGCGACCGATGAGTGGGGCGAGACTCGTGGCGGAGGCCTGCTCGATCGCCTGCACCAGCGCCTGCTTGATGCGGCCGATGAGCGACGGTCCCTCGAAGACGAGTCCGGTATAGAGTTGCAAGAGCGAGGCGCCTGCCTCGATCTTGGTCAACGCCGTCGCGCCGGAATCGATGCCGCCGACGCCGATCAGCGGCAGCTTCCCTCCGGTGAGCGTGTAGACGCGGGCAAGCATGCGCGTCGACCGGAGAAAGAGCGGCCGGCCCGACAGCCCGCCTGTCTCGGCCGCGAAGCTTGCTTCGTTGAGACCATCGCGGGCGAGCGTGGTGTTCGACACGATGAGGCCGTCCACGCCATGGGCGAGTGCGATGCGTACGATCTCGGGCAGGTCTTGATCGTCGAGGTCGGGTGCGAGCTTGAGCAGCAGCGGCGGCGACCGGCCGGGTAAGGCTTTGCGCGCGGCTTCGACCCGCATGAGCAGCGCGTCGAGCGCGTGCGGAGCCTGGAGATCGCGCAAGCCCGGCGTGTTGGGCGAGGAGATGTTGACGGTGAGATAGTCGGCGACCGCGGCAAAGCGCTCGACGCCCGAGACATAGTCGGCGATGCGATCATCCGCGTCCCTCCCCGCCCCGACATTGACGCCGACCAGCCCGCGGGGGCGCGACCTGAGCCGCTCAAGCGCCGACGCGTGGCCCTGATTGTTGAAGCCGAGCCGGTTGATGACGGCGCGGTCGCGCATGGAGCGGAAGATACGCGGGCGCGGATTGCCGGCTTGCGGCCCGGGCGTCAGCGTGCCCACCTCGACGAAACCGAACCCCGTTCCCAACAGCGCTTCCGCCACGCGGGCGTCCTTGTCGAAGCCCGCCGCCATGCCAACCGGGTTCTCGAAGTGCAATCCCCAGATGTCTTGCGCCAACCGCGGATCGTCGGGCAGCGTGGTCCGCGGATAAAGTCCGAGCTCGAGGCTGTTGACCGTGAGGTCATGCGCCCGCTCGGGGTCGAGCGCCTGAAGCAGCGCCTGGCCCAGGTCCAACAGCGCATTCACGGCAGAATACGAGGGGGCAGGCGCGGGCGACCTTCAGGCCCAAGGGCGATCGGCTCGGTCCACACCACGACGTCGAGATCGAGCGGCCCATACAGGTGGGGAAAGACGGCGCCGCCGCGCGAAGGCTCCCATTGCAGGAGCTCGCCCAGGCGCTCGGTATCGACGGCGAGCAGGACGAGGTTTTGTTGCCCGGCGAAGTGCTTGGCAAGGGTTTCTTCTAGCTGCTCGGCGGATGAGAAATGGATGAAGCCGTCGCGAACGTCTGTTCCGGAGCCCTCGAAGCGTCCCCTGGCCTTCGTCTCGGCCAGCGCGGCCTTGCTGCAGATCTTATAGATCGTCCCATCCATCCAAATCATTCCATCCCTGTTGTTTGCACACTAGCCCGCAGAGGGAGGGGGGAACAAGTCGACCCGAGGGCCGGAGCGATTGGGAGTGGAATAAGCCATAATTCCTACATCTGGGGATAAATTCCTCTCGGCCTATGCTGACCCATTCCAAGGTCTGGAACGCCATCGATGCGCTGGCCCGGCGCTATGGGCTCTCGGCCTCCGGTCTCGCCAAGCGCGCCGGGCTGGATGCCACCGCCTTCAACCGCTCCAAGCGGGTCGCGGGCGAAGGACGTCCCCGTTGGCCCACCACCGAAAGCCTAGCCAAGGTGCTCGACGCCACCGGCGCCATCCTTGAGGACTTCGTGGCGCTGGTCCGCGCCGAGACCCCGGGACGCCGGAGGCTCGCCCAGCCCATTCCGCTCATCGGCCTCACCCAGGCGGGCGTCGGCGGCTTCTTCGACGACGGTGGCTTCCCCGTCGGCGGAGGTTGGGACCAGATCCGCTCCCCCAAGGCGGACGACGAGAATGCCTACGCGCTCGAGGTCACCGGGGACAGTATGCAGCCGCTTTACCGGGACGGGGGCATCCTCGTGGTTTCGCCCAATGCCGGGGTGCGCAAAGGCGACCGGGTCGTGCTGCGCACGACCGATGGCGAGGTGGTGGCCAAGGTGCTGGTGCGGCGCACGGCAAAAACCATCGAGCTCGCCTCCGTCAACCCGGCCCACCCAAACCTCGTTTTTCCGGTCGACCGAATCGACTGGATCGCGCGCATCGTCTGGGAGAGCCAATAGATCAGGGTGCGGGGGCGAGGAGTGATCTCCTCGCCCCCCTTTGCCGTCAGCTGAGGTCAAAAGGCGACGCTTATGCCGCCGTTACTGGTCTTTGTCGCCGGCGCCGCCGGTCGTCGGGTCTCTGCGGACCGGCTGTTCGACCTTACTCGTGTCGTTTTCCGGCGTGGCGCCGAGATCGTTACCGGTATGGGTGCCCGGGTCCTCGCCCATCTTGGCCGAGCCTTCAATATTGTCCTCTACCGGCGCAGCGCCCTGGTCGGCGTCAGGCGCAACGTCGGCCGCGTCCGGCGCAGCGTCGGCGGCGGCGATCACGATAACGCTGTTCGAGAGGGTCATTCCCCTTTCGATTGGGGCCGCGTGACCCGTAACCCCAAAAGCTGCGGCCACTAACGTCGCGCCAAGCATAACCTCTTTTATTTGGGCCATTTAGCGTCTCCTCCTAGCTGACGACGATGCGTGCGACCGTCAGCAGACAAACCATAGTGGCTCGACCCATGTTCCCTCAAGGCGGGGTGGGGACGCACCCATGCGCCAGCCCAAAGACCAAAAGGCGCGGGCGCTTTCGCAGCTCGCGCCTTTGGGAATCGCTCGCCGGGGATCAGGCGACAGATTCAAAAACGCCGGTCGGTGGGCCGGCGTTCGCTTCGGGAGAGTCGTTTATGGAGTATCGCAGAGTACTTTCACGTCGATATCGGCTTCCTCGCGGGTCGGATAGCCCTGCTTGCCGATCTTCATGTTCAGCTGATCCTCGCTGACCGTCTTCTGCTCGATAACGCGGCAATGCTTGTCCTTGTCCTTAATAATGACGAAGCCGTCGGCGGCAAGCGCCGTGCCGGCAAAGCCAAGCACGAGCCCGGCGGTAAGAGCGTATTTCAGCATTGGGAGGTCCTCCTCGGGGTTGGGTAATGGCCAGCAAATAGTCACAAAGAGTCTAAAACGCGCTGAATCCGACCCACGCAAAATGCAACGAAGTTTCGAGACATTAGCGGAGGCTGCCGGACGGACCCCTCGCGGATGAGGCCCGGCAATGACGACGGAGGGTGCGGTCAGGCGGTCGCAGTAAGTTCGCCGGCCAGGGCCTTGGTGATGAGGCCCCGCGTCTCGGGAACGCCGTAAAGCTCGATGAAGGAGCCGAAGCGTGGACCCTGGTTCTGGCCGAGCAGCACCTCGTAGAGCGCGCCAAACCAGTCGCGTAAGGGTTCGAAACCGTGCGTCTTGCCGACCTCATAAACCACCGCCTGGATCTCCTCGGCCAGCACTTTCGCTGGCAGCGCGCCAAGTCGCGCCTCGAGATCGGCGAGCGCCGCCCGCTCCCTCGCGTCGGCCGCGCGGTAATTCTTGGCGGGCTTCACGAAGTCATGGAAATAGGCAATGGCATAGCCCACGAGCTGATCGAGCAGCGGATGTGCTTCGGGGGTGGCGTCCGGAGAATAGCGGCGGATGAAACCCCAAAGCACGTCCTTGTCCTCGGAGTTCGACGCCGAGGCCAGGTTCAAGAGCAGCGCGAAGCTGATGGGCAGCTCGGCTTGCGGCGGCGCGCCGTCATGGATGTGCCACACTGGGTTCATCAGCTGGGGGGCCGGCTCCTCTTTGAGGTAGGCCGCGAGATGGCCGACATATTCATCGACGGCGCGTGGGATGACGTCGAAGAACAGGCGCTTAGCCTTTTTCGGGCTTTGATACATGTAGAGCGCGAGGCTTTCAGGGTTTGCGTAGGTGAGCCATTCCTCGATGGTGAGACCGTTGCCGCGAGATTTGGAGATCTTCTCGCCGTTCTCGTCGAGAAACAGCTCGTAGATGAAGCCTTCCGGCTGGCGGCCGCCGATGACGCGGCAGATTTGGCCTGAGAGCCTCACCGAGTTGATCAGGTCCTTGCCCGCCATCTCGTAATCGACGCCGAGCGCCGCCCAGCGCATGGCCCAGTCCGCCTTCCATTGCAGCTTGCAATGGCCGGACGTGACGGGAACCTGGGTGAGCTTGCCCGTGTCGGGGTCCTTGTAGAGGACGGTGCCGGCGCTCGTGTCGCGGTCGATGATAGGCACCTGCAACACCCGTCCGGATTGCGGCGAGATAGGCAGGACGGGGCTGTAGGTGGCGCGGCGCTCGGCGCCCAGCGTCGGCAGAATCACGTCGCGCACGGCGTCGTAATGTTGCAGCACCTTCAGCAGCGTCGCGTCGAATCGGCCGGAGGTGTAGCACTCGGTAGCCGAGAGGAACTCGTAGTCGAAGCCGAAGGCGTCGAGGAAGGCCTTAAGCCGCGCATTGTTGTGATGGCCGAAGCTCGGATGGTCGCCGAAGGGGTCCGGCACTTGCGTGAGCGGCTTGCCGAGATGCTCGGCCACCATCTCCTTGTTGGGGATGTTGTCGGGGACTTTGCGCAGCCCGTCCATGTCGTCGGAGAAGCAGATGAGCCGCGTCAGCACCTTGTCCTCGGTGAGCACGCGGAACGCATGGCGCACCATGGTGGTGCGGACCACCTCGCCGAAGGTGCCGATATGCGGTAGGCCAGAAGGTCCGTAGCCGGTCTCGAAGATGATGGCCCCGCGCGGCTCGGCCAGGCGCTTGAGCCGGCTCAAGACCTTCTGCGCTTCCTCGAAAGGCCAGGCCCTGCTCACATAGGCATAGGCCAAGAGCTCGCGTGGCACCGCGATCTTGGAGGGCGCGCGGCAGTTCGCCTTGGTTTGGGGCGCAAGCGCCTTGGGGGCGGTGATGCTCGCTTCGGCTTGCGGCTCTTTCTTCCGCTGCTTGCTGCGGGTGGGACTTGGCATGGTTGCAACGGCCGGTTAGCAGTGAAATTTGCGGTGACTATAGACCGAGAAGTTTCACAGATTTCACAACGACGCCAGCGTTTCCGGCGCCTACCTCCGCCTCCCAGCGGAGGAGACGGAACAGCATGCTTGCCGCTTGCCGCGCAATTTTCTACGGTCGGCACCTTCAAAGCTGCAGTGAAACAAGGACAGCGTTCCATGACCGAGCCGTTGAACCACCATGGGGCGCTCATTTTCGTCATGGTCACAACGTCCGCCGTGGACCGGACCATGACCGACGCCGAGCTCGCCCGCATTGGTGAGATCGTCTCCAATCTGCCGGTATTCGCCGATTTCGACCAGGAGCACCTCGTGAAGACCGCCGAGGCTTGCGGCGAGATCCTGAGCGCGGACGGGGGGCTCGACCGCGTGCTTGCCCTTGTCCGCTCGGCCCTGCCCAAGAAGCTGCGTGAGAGCGCTTATGCCATGGCACTCGAAGTCGCCGCCGCGGACATGGAGGTGCGCCCCGAGGAGGTCCGCTTCCTGGAAATGCTGAGCGAGACGCTGGAGCTCGACAATTTGACGACGGCGGCCATCGAGCGCGGCATCAGGGCGCGCAACACCGTGCTCTAAGACCCCTCGCCTGCGCTGAAGAGAGTTCTGGTGAGACCGCTAACGACTTGTAAATCGCCGCGAAGCCTCGGAAGCAAAAGGCATATTGGCCTCAACAGGCGGCAACTCGTGAAGCCGCCAGGTGGTCCTAGGCTTCGCGTTCACGCCACATTTAGGTATTGCTCGAAGTTTGGCTTGTATGCAAAAAATTTGCACAAAGCCTGAGATTTCTGCCCAAATCTAGCCCGAATGTGCGCTAAGCGTAGAAATGGCCGTTATCGTCTTGATCAAGGCCTTCACCCAAGGAGACTCTCTATGAGCAAATATATCGTTGCCGCCGCTCTCGTCATCGCCTTCGTCACACCCGCTCTCGCCGAACAGTTCTATGTGGCTTTCGATCCCGCAAGCAAGAAGTGCTCGATGATGCATAGCCAGCCCGGCGCGGGCATGAAGGTGATGGGCACCTATAAGACCGAGGACGAAGCCAAGAAAGCCATGGGCAGCATGAAAGAGTGCAACCCCGGCTAGTCGCCTCCGATCTCCTGAGATGAATTAGCGGGCGCTCGCGACTCACGCGGGCGCCCGCAGCTTTTTTGAGGAGGACCCAATGGTGAGCTGGGGTAAGGCTGAGCGCAAGACCGGCAGACTCTCGCAGGCACTCGACATCATTCGCGGCCATCTGAAGGAACTGTCCCACGACTTCAGCAGGACCACACACCACCAGCTCGGGCGCGCGGGCATTTGCATCGGAAACGGCCCACGATGCTGAGGACACCATGCACGATCACCTCGCCGCGTCGATGCTCGTGGCACTCGGCCTTGGCGTGCTCGTGGGCTACTTGATCAGGCGCGGGACCGAGTGACGCGGGAAGCACGAGCGAGGCTTGTCGCTAGTCCTTCGCACCAACGCCGCCTGCCGTCCGCTCACTCTCTCTCGGATGCCTGCCCGCCCGTTGAGGCAGAACCAGAATGAGCCCGATCATAAGAACCGCAATGACCGCCGAGGCAATTGGACGGCTCAAGGCGAGGCCGCCTTGTTCCAGTGGCTTGTCAAGGAGGTCGCCAACGGTAGCTCCCAACGGCCGAGTTAGAATGAACGCGACCCAGAACAGCAGGATCCGGGAAACGTTCGTGCAGTAATAGGCTGCAGCCACTACCGCTAATCCGGCAGCGAACACGACCGCTCCGCCTTCGTATCCGAGGCCCGCATCGGCTATCCAGTCACCGAGAGCAGTCCCCAAGGTTTGGGAAAATGTAATTGCCGCCCAGTAGAATGCTTCCACCTTTGGCTTGTTGACCGTTTCCACGGAAATGGAGCCGAGCCACCAATACCAGAGGCCAAGCACAACCATGAGGCAGACAAACAAGATCAGCGACCCCCCCGTATAGCCAATACCCAAAGAACGGGTTGCAAAATCGGCCATCGTCGTACCGGCTGTGGTGGAGGCAACGATGACTGACCAATAAAGGAAGGGGTGAAATTTCCTCGCTGCGATCTGAATGCCCACCAGAACCACCAGCACCGAAAGAAAAATGGCCGTTCCGGCTAGGTAGCCCAGGTCCATCGTCATACTCACGGTATCGCCGCCAGTCTCGCCAAGCGTCGTCGCGAGAATCTTGATGATCCAAAAGCCGAGTGTGACCTCGGGGACCTTATTCTGCATGCCCAGCCCTTCGGTCGGAATCAAGGCGAAGAGAAGCGGAACGACCCTCCGGCGCAGCATACTTCAATCGCTCGGACCGGCCAAAATGCGCAGGCGCGATTGAGGGCTGCGGCGTTTAGACAATGACAGTAAAGCCCTTGTCGAGCATCATGTCGTAGCCTCGACTGGAAAGTTTGCAGCGAACGAAACTGCGGGTTGCGCCGCCTGATCCGATGGAGAAAATCTATGGTCCAAAATCAGCCCTTCGAGATGCCCAAGCAGTTGCGTGAGCTGGCGGAGAAGAATGTCGAGCAAGCTCGTGCGGCTTACGCTCAATTCATGGACGCCATGACGCAAGCGCTGAGCATGTGGTCGACGGCTCCGTCGAACGCGATGACGGCTGGGTTCAGGGACATCCAGGAATTGGCGATCCGTTTTGCCAAGGAGAATGCAGAGGCCGGCTTCACGTTGGCCAGTGACCTGGCCAACGCCAAAGATATTCAGGGCGTGCTGTCACTTCAGAGCCGCTACGCCCAGACGCAGGTGCAGTCTTATGCACGTCAGGCCCAGGAGCTTGGCCGGCTCATGGCAGATGCAATGCAGAGCCTGAAGCCCGGAAGCTGAGGACGATCACCCCCAAATGGGGTATTGCTGCGCCAGACCCCGGCTATTGCGAAGACGTGAAGAAGTAGGGGAAAACCCGGATCAAGGGCTTCACAGCCGGAGCGGGTCGAGGCTCAATATTCGGCCGGGTGGCGCAATGGGAGGCAAATCATGTCGCTTGGACTTATACTCATCATCATCCTCATCATTTTCTTGCTCGGCGGATTCAGTGGCCGCTTTGGTGGCTACGGCTACGGCTACGGGCACGGCGGCATCGGCGTCATCGGCATCATCCTGATCATCCTTATCATCCTGCTTCTCATGGGCAGGCTTTGATCCAGCAGGCGGAAGCTCGAACCAAACGCGAGGAGCCTGCCGCGCTGGTATAGCAGGGCGATCAATCGTCCAGCATTGCCAAAGCCGCGCGGCGGTCTCCGGGTTTCAGTCTTAGAAACAGCGTGCGGGCATTCTTGATATCTCGCTCGGAACCGCTCTCGGCGGCCGCTCGCAGGGCAACCGTGGTCGGATGATCTGGGCCGCAGATGAAAGCCAAGGCTTTCGCCAAGCGTCCCATGGCTGCGCGGTCGATCGTCGTCTCGTCCATTCGAGATGTCCTCAAGGTGGCGTGGTGAAGGGTGCAATGTCCAGCTCTGGCACGGACCTGATAAGTCAATAGCACGCCGTCAGGTCTGCCGCTGACATCCCGGTTGCTCGCAAGTTCGCCCTCTAATCATGCTCTGCCTTGCAAAAGCCTCGCTCTGAGCTTAGTTTGCGGCATCGACATTTGGCCGGACGATCTCGTTTCGCCTTCGCTGTATGCCGGGCGCACGTTCAGACCCCCTCCAAACATCGACTCATCGAGCTCAACGCCACAAGACGCTTGGCCTTGGGCAGGCACCGACGACAGCAAAAGGACGCTCCAATGAACACGGGCACCGTAAAGTTCTACAATAGTCAGAAAGGGTTTGGCTTCATCCAACCGGACGATGGCGGCAAGGACGTGTTCGTCCATGCGACCGCACTTGAGCGCGCCGGCATGACTGGGCTCAGCGAGGGTCAGAAGGTGTCGTTTGACACCGAGGAAGATCGCCGCAGCGGCAAGATCGCCGTCGGCAACATCAAGGCCGTCTAACGATCAACACGGCACGGTTGGGGCCGCCCCCCGGGGCGGCCCCATTGTTTCAAATTGCGCGGCTCATCCGCCCCGCATAGGGTGCCCAGCGGGAAACGAGGCGGGCGTCCCCCAGCGGAACCGGTTAGGCTGGCGGGAGAAGTCCCCGATCAAATGGGCGGGCGCTTTGCTGGGGTGGTCCGCGCTGACGGTGGGCAATTTCTCGGGGGATTGTTGGTCGGATGAATGAACGAGAGCCAAATCTCCAGGTCACCCCCGATTTGCGCAGCTTGACACATATCCTCGCCGGCTACCGCGAGCCGAGCAGCGCACGCAGCATCGTCGAGATTGTAATTACGGTGCTGCCGCTTGTGCTCCTCTGGGTCCTGATGTGGGCCTCCCTCAATGTCGGCTACTGGCTTTGCTTGCTGCTTTCTGTCCCGGCGGCCGGCTTTCTCGTACGTCTCTTTATGATCCAGCACGATTGCGGTCATGGCGCGTTTTTCCGCCAGCGCGTCGTGAACGACTGGGTCGGACGCGTGATCAGCGTGCTGACCTTGACGCCGTACGACTTTTGGCGACGGACGCACGCTATTCATCATGCGCATTCGGGCAATCTCGATCATCGTGGAATTGGCGACATCGACATGCTGACGGTGCGCGAGTATCTGGCGTTGCCCCGGGGGCGCCAGCTCCTGTATCGACTGTACCGGCACCCGCTGGTGATGTTCGGCATCGGTCCCGTCTACAACTTCGTCTTGCGGCAGCGGCTGCCGTTTGGACTGATGCGCGATGGTTGGCGACCCTGGGTAAGCACGATGGCGACAAATATCGCGATCGGCGGTCTGGTCGCGTTGATGATTTGGTTGGTCGGCGCCGGCCCCTTCCTGCTGGTGCACCTTCCAATTACGTTTATCGGTGCCGCGATCGGCGTCTGGCTGTTCTACGTCCAGCACCAGTTCGAAGAAACCTTCTGGGACCATGATGAGGACTGGAAATTTCAAGAGGCCGCGCTACACGGAAGTTCGCACTACGACTTGCCGCGGGTTCTGCGATGGTTTACCGCCAATATCGGCGTGCACCACGTCCACCATCTCTGCAGCCGAATCCCGTACTACCGGTTGCCCCGGGTGCTACACGATCACCCGCAGCTCGCTGCGGTCGGCCGGCTGACGCTGTTGGAAAGCCTCAGATGCGTACGGATAGCGCTCTGGGACGAAGGGCTGCGGCGGGGAATTTCATTTCGCGAGCTGCGCGCCCTGATGCTGGCGCCAAATCCAGGCCCCTCAGCCTAGGGTCACGGTAAGAGGGCGCAGCAACTCAGTGCATCAATTTGACGGCGCCGGTGTAGAGCGCGCCGCCGATCACGCAAGGCACCGCGATATAGAGCTGGCCGAGCGCGCTTGCCGCCACGCAACCGGTGGCGATGGCGATAGAGCCCGCGGTCGCGGCTTTCGACATGCCCGCCTCGTTGGTGGCCCGCATCTTCTGCGCATCCTCGATGGCGCCGAACTGGTCCTTGCGGACGCGCTCGGACTCGAAGACTTCGGCCGCCTCGATGACTTCCTTCAGCGGCCGCGCTACATCCTCGGGCTGACGGTCGTATTCGGCGCGATAGAGATCGAGCAGGTCGCGGTTGCGCTCGGCATAAGAGGCAAGCGTCCATTTGGCCGTGCCGCCGGTGGTGATCTTGTCGACCGCGCTCGGGTCGGAGCTCCAGCCGTCGAACATCTTGCCCCAGGAGAAGCTGTGATCCTCCTTGTTCCTCGACCAGCGGAGCGCCTGCATGATACGCACCACTGGCTCATAATGGCCGGTCGCGACGTAATAGCCCCACAGCATATAGACCACGGGCGAGCCATCGCTCAGGTCGCGCTCCATCAACGTGGGCGCCTGACCCGAGAGGTAGGACTCGATGAGCGGCTGCCGGAGCGGCATGCGATCGCGGAATTTCTGCAGCAACTCGCGCCAATCGGGCCGACCCGAATAGGCTATCGCCCGAATGATCACCGCTTGCTGCTTGTCCGGAATAGGGAACATCCTGGCGACAAGGGCGGGGCCAGCTTTTGAGTTGTCGCCGAGCACGCCGGCGATGAAGCCGGTGCAATAGCCGGCCTTCTCCTCGTCGTCGAACAGGCGGAAATTCGTCATGGCATGGACCGCCTCAGGCACGCGCGAGGGGTTTCTGTGCTGGCGATAAGTGAGCATCCACTCCATCAGGCGCTCAGGCGTCGAGAAGGCGGCCAGCGGCTGAGGCGCGGGAGACGGCATCTGCTCAGGCCCCAAGAAGGCGGGCATCGGCCGCGGAAGCGTCGGGGCGGCCTGTGGTTGTACCGGCGCTTGCTCCGCGGGCAACGGCTGCGGCGGCGCGAGCCGCTCGGGTGCCGTCGCCATCGCCTGCTTGGGCACCGAAATGCTTCGCGGCGGCTCAGTCCCCGCCGGCTCGGTCTGGGCCGCAGCGGGTAACGACACGCCAAACGCGCTCAGGCTGGCGAGCGCAAAAAGGGCCAAGGTACGCATTGGTCATCAGCTTCCGCCCCCCGGCCCCAGCTTGATGACTCTTTACTCAAATCATGGTTAACGCGCGGCAGCTCTTCGCCGACGCGAAACACCATGATTTTCAGTGCGTTCATGGCTTTTTAAGGGCCCGCTGTTAACCCTGATCCCCGTTAAGGTTACCGATGGGCGAGGAAACGCCGCGCGCCGCGACCGAACTAGGCCTATTGCAAGCTCGCAAGGTCGATGACGAAGCGATAGCGGACGTCGTTCTTCAGCATCCGCTCATAGGCCTCGTTGACCTTCTGGATCGGGATCATCTCCACGTCCGCGGCCACGCCATGCTTGGCGCAGAAGTCGAGCATTTCCTGGGTCTCGCGGATGCCCCCAATCATCGAGCCCGCCAAGCGCCGCCGTTTCGTGACGAGGGGGAATGCGCTGAGCGGCTGCGGGTCTGGGATGCCCACTAGCACCATGATGCCATCGCGGCGGAGCAGCTTGAGATAGGCATTGTAATCGTGCTCGGCCGATATCGTGTCAATGATGAAGTCGAAGCGGAGGGCATGCTCGTCGAACATCTTCGCATCGCGGGTGACGAGGAAGTCGTCGGCGCCGAGCTTGAGCGCGTCATCGCGCTTGCCGGGCGAATGGCTGAGCACCGTCACATGGGCGCCGAGGGCGTGACTCAGCTTCACCGCCATGTGGCCGAGGCCGCCGAGGCCGACCACGCCGAGCTTGTGGCCGGGCTTCAGCCCGAAATGCTTGAGCGGCGAGTAGGTGGTGATGCCGGCGCACAGCAGGGGCCCGGCGCGCTCGAGGGGAATTCCCGGCGGGATGCGGAGCACGTAATTCTCATCGACGGTAATGCGGGTCGAGTAGCCGCCATAGGTCGGCGTCCTGCCGTCGCGCTCATAGCCATTATAGGTCGGCGTCATGCCGCTCTCGCAATATTGCTCCTCGCCCGCCTTGCAGGCCTCGCAGGTGCGGTCGGAATCGACGAAGCAGCCGACGCCAACGACGTCGCCCAGTTTCCACTTCTTCACATGGCTGCCGATCTTGGCGACTTTGCCGATGATCTCGTGGCCCGGCACCATGGGGTAGATCGAGCCACCCCACTCATTGCGCACCTGGTGGATGTCAGAATGGCAGATGCCGCAATAGAGAATGTCGATCAGCACATCATGGGGGCCGGGCTCGCGGCGGGCGATGGCCATTGGCGCCACAGGAGAGGTGGCCGACGCGACACCATAGGCGGGGGTTTTCAGGTTCTGGCCGGTAGGCTTTTTGGACTCGGTAACGACGGTATCCATGGCATGTCCTCAAGCTTTTGGTGACGGTCACGACGAACTTTCCGTATCTTAATAACGTCCGGTCCGTGACATGGTTCGGCACGTCGCTGCGCCACACAGTCGCGGGATTCATGCCTGAAATGGGGCGGCGCTCCGGTGTGGACAACTGCACAATAGCGGCACTTTCCGCTCTCAATTGGCTGCATTATTGGCGCCGAATCGATTCGCGCGTAACCGTCTGAATTGCAACACTTGAACTGATCGACCTGACTGGTCAAAGGAGGCATCCCATGGCTGCGAGCACAGCATCCGGGAAGGTTCGCATGTCGGCGTCAGAAGAAGCACGTTGTGATGCTTTGAGCGATGTCTTGGCGGAGAGCTGGTGGGCCGTTGGTCTTCGAGGCATCTTGGGCATCGTCTTCGGTCTGATTTGTCTGCTCACTCCGGGCATCGCCGTGGGGGCGTTCGTGCTCCTATTCGCGGCCTATATGCTGGTCGACGGCGTGTTCGCCATCGTCTCCGGCGTTCGCGCGGCCCGCAATTCGGAACGCTGGGGCCTGCTGCTCCTGGAGGGTATCGTCGACATCGCGGCCGGTATCGTCGCCATTCTATGGCCCGCCATCACCCTCGTGGTCCTCGTGTGGATTGTCGCCATCTGGGCGGTCGTCTCCGGCGCGCTGATGCTTGCCGCCGCCTTCACATTGAACCACGAGCACGGCCGCTGGTGGCTCGCGCTTGGAGGCATCGCCTCGCTGATTTTCGGCATCCTGCTTATCATCGAACCCCTGGTGGGCGCCGTCGTGCTCACCATGTGGATCGGCGCTTATGCCATCGTCTTCGGGGTGATCTTGCTCGTGCTCGCCTTCAGGCTGCATTCGAAATACGAGGCGCAAACGCGCAAAGCCCCGGCCGGCGCGAAGCGGGCCTGACGCAACGCCTGCGATCGGAGTACCCGCTTTGAGCGGGCATTCCGCTTCGCCTGTTTGCGGGCGACGAACCTAAGGCGTATGCGCCGGGCTCACCGCGTTTGCCGGCCGCCAGCGCACTGTCATCATCCCGTCACGCAATTTCGCTGTTGAGAACGGACGCGGGCGGCGTCTGAGTCGCCCCCCGCGACGAAAGGTGTCCCTTGCCTTGGATCTATCTACTGACCGCCATCCTATTCGAGGTTGCCGGCATCACCTCGATGAAGCTGTCGCGAGGTCTCTCGGAGCCGCTGCCCTCCCTCGCCGTGATTGTCTTTTATCTCTGCTCCGCGACGGCAGTGATCTTAGCGCTGAAGCGGCTTGAGCTTTCCACCGCGTACGCCATCTGGTCCGGCGTCGGCACGGCGCTCGCGGCGATGATCGGCTTCGCCTATTTCCGCGAGCCGCTCACTCTGTTCAAGCTGGGCTCGCTCGCGCTAGTCATTTTGGGGGTGTTGGGCTTGAGCATCGCCGGACGGCAGACGAATTGACGGGCGGTTACCCAAGTCGGACACTCTCGCCCCATGGACCATCTCCTCGGCCAGAGCGATAACGCGCTACGCCTTGCCAGCTTCCTTGCCGTGTTCGTCGTGATGGCGCTCATCGAGCTCGCTTGGCCCAAGCGGGCGCCGGTCGCTTCGAAGGGACGGCGCTGGCTCACCAATCTCGGCATCGCAGGCGTCGACGGCCTGATGCTGCGGCTGATGGCGATGCTCGCCGTACCGGTGGCAGCCGTCGCGGCGGCCTTCTACGCGCAAACCCACGGGATCGGGCTGCTGAACCAGCTGGCTTGGCCGGAATGGCTCAAGGTCACGCTCGCGCTGCTCGTGCTCGATCTTGCCATCTGGGCGCAGCACCTCGTCTCCCACAAGGTGCCGCTGTTCTGGCGTCTGCATCAAGTGCATCACGCCGACCGGGACATCGACGTGACCACGGCGGTGCGCTTTCACCCGGTGGAGATCGCGCTGTCCATGCTGTGGAAGATCGTGGTGGTGGTGCCGCTCGGCGCCTCGCCGCTCGCGGTCTTCCTGTTCGAGGTGATCCTCAATGCCTGCGCCATGTTCAACCACGCCAATATCGCGCTCCCCGCTTGGCTTGACCGCATCTTGCGCAGTGTCATCGTTACGCCCGACATGCATCGGGTGCATCATTCGGTGCTCTGGCGCGAGCACGATTCAAACTACGGTTTCAATCTCTCGCTCTGGGACTGGCTGTTCCGAACCTACGTCGCCCAGCCCGAGGCTGGACACGCAGGCATGACCCTCGGGCTTGACCCCTACCAGAGCGCGGCGCCCACGCGGTTCGGCTGGAGCCTCGCCCTGCCATTCCGGCAGCAGACACCAGGAGCTAGAAATCAAAAAAAGCTCATGGGGAAGTAGCGCAGGAACAGCTCCTCATAGCGGCCCGAGTCGTGCACCTGCTCGAGCGCGTAGTTGAGGATCTCGACGAGCTTGCGGTTGCCCCGCTTCACGGCGATGCCGACGCCCTCGCCGAAATATTTCGCATCGAGATACGGACCGCCGCGGAAGTCGCAGCAGCCGTCGCTGGTGACTCCGTTCAGCCAGAAGGTGAGGCCAATGCCGTCGCCAAAGACGAGGTCCACCTCGCCAGCCTTCAGCGCGTTTTGCGCATCGTCGGCGCTGTCAAACGGCGTCACCACGGCACCTTTGAAAAACATCTTGAGATATGCCTCATGGCCGGTGCCCTTCGCCACGCCGATCTTCTTCCCCGTCAGGGTTTCGGGACGGATATCCTTGAGCTTGCTCTCCTTCTTGGCGATGAAGCGCGCGGGTGTCGCGTAGTAACGCGATGTGAAGTCGGCCTTGGTCAGCGCCTCCTCGGTGATGCGGATCGAGGCAATGGCCGCATCGGCATCGCCCTTGTCGAGGCTGGTAAAGAGATCGTCCCAGTTGACCGGGCGGACGTCGCACTCCACCGCAAGCGTCTCGCAGATCGCCTTGGCGAGATCGACATTGAAGCCCGTCAGCACACCCTCCTCGTCGAAATAGTGGAAGGGCGGATAGTCGTTGTCGGTGACGAAGCGAAGCTTCTCCAGGCGAAGCACGTCAGGCTTGGGTCGCAACACGTCGCCCTGCCAAATGTCAGGGACGATCTCGGTCTTGGTCTGGGCAAAAGCAGGTATGGGCCCGAGAAGGCCGGCCGCGAGCGCAGCCAACACCGCCAACGCCGGCACGAGCCACGCCCGAGCTTGGGAATCAATGACGCCGCATCTCCTCACACGCCCTTTCTACTTTGGCGCCGCGCCTCACGCTAGACGGGGATGTTGCATCTCATGGTTGTATGTAATAATTATACTATTTATAGTAGAGAGGTTGGCGGATTAGGCAGGACTGCTGGTGGCACGAAGGCAGACCAAAGCGAGGCGCGGCCTCGCTGATAGTTGCTGCAACAGACAGTTGCTTGGTACTGCGGCCAATCATGTAGCCAACAAGGACCCCAACGCCAATGGCGATGGTTGGCGACGCCGCGAGGTGGTCTTCCATCGTTTTTTCTGTGTCACGCGCGGTGTCGGCCACGAGGTGGCGCGGGCGACCCCATTGCTGGTTTGCCAGCTTGCCGAAAGCCCGGTCGGCCCCTTGAGATAGGCTCCTTCGTCCATTCGCGCTTCTTAAGGCGTGACTTTCTTACCCTTTAGCAAATCTCGGATTTCAGTGAGGAGCCTTACTTCCGGCGTCGGCCCGGGAGCAGGTGCAGGAGTCTCTTCTTTCTTCAGTTTGTTGATTCCCTTGATCGCCAGGAACAACACTCCCGCGACGATAAGAAAATTTAGCGCAACCGTCAGAAATTGACCCCAGCCCAGCACCGCACCTTGATTTTTCGCGTCGGCGTAGGCAAGGCCCGGCTGCACCTTCGAGGACAGCGGGATATAGTAGTTTGAGAAGTCCAGCCCGCCGGTGATCGCACCGATAATGGGCATGATGATGTCGTTCACCAGCGACGCTACGATGGCTCCGAACGCCACGCCGATGATGACGCCGACCGCGAGATCGACAACATTCCCGCGCATCACGAATTTCTTGAACTCTTCCAACATTTGTGCCTCCGTTTTTCATGAACCCGCGCCAAGTCGCATCACCGTGTCATCCCCGCATCGCCTTACTCTACCTGATCCAGATCAATGTCTTAGCGAAGGCCATTCCTTAGGATTTCAATCTCACAGAGGACCTCGGCCTTAGGACTTGGGGAGACAACTTATGGCCCAAAACCAGCCTTTCGAGTTGCCTAAGCAGCTGCGCGAGCTTGCGGAAAAGAATGTCGAGCAAGCCCGTGCGGCCTACGCGCAATTCATGGACGCCATGACGCAAGCAATGAGTGCGTGGTCGACGGCTCCATCGAACCTGATGACGTCTGGGTTCAGGGACGTCCAGGAGTTGGCGATCCGGTTTGCCAAGGAGAACGCAGAGGCCGGCTTCGCATTGGCTAAAGAGTTCGCCAATGCCAAGGACATCCAGGGCGTGATTACCCTTCAGAGCCGCTATGCCCAGACCCAGCTCCAGTCTTACGCACATCAGGCGCAAGAGCTTGGCCGTCTAATGGCCGAGGCTGTGGAGAGCATGAAGTCCAGAAGCTGATTGGGTTTAATTTTGAGCCGAGCGCGCGCTTGCATCGTATGCGAACGGAAGCGCACAGCGCTTTGGCGCGATGAAGCTTGGCGATCTCGTCAAGGGTATAAGTGCATGAGCCCAATGGGCCGGTTTGGCGTAGCGCCAAGCCTCGTTTATGGTCCGCCGCAACAAGACGGACAAGGAGCTTTACCATGCAAGGCCGGCCACGCCGCAGCGTGCTCTATATGCCGGGCTCGAACGAACGAGCCCTCGAAAAGGCCAAGACCCTCCCCGCAGATGCCTTGATCTTTGATCTTGAAGACGCCGTCGCGCCTGACACAAAGCCGCTCGCCCGCGATCGGGTGTGTGCCGCTGTCAAGGGCGGTGGCTATGGCGGGCGTGAGATCGTCATCCGGATCAATGCGCTCGAGACACCATGGGGGACGGACGACCTGCTCGCAGCCTGTGATGCCGCGCCAGACGCGATCCTGGTGCCGAAGGTTGTGCATCCCGGCGAGGTCATCAGCGTCGCCAAGATCTTGCAAGGCTTACATGCCCCCGAAAAGATTCGGCTCTGGGCCATGATGGAAACGCCCATGGCCATCCTGAACGCACGCACTATCGCGGCGACGGCCGTTTACCCGGAGAACCGGCTCTGCTGCCTGGTAATGGGAACGAACGACTTGCTGAAAGAGTCGCGGGCTCGCGCGCTGCACAACCGCTTCGCCGTGGTGCCTTGGCTCGCCATGACCATCGCCGCGGCGCGCGCCTATCGCCTCGACATTCTCGACGGGGTCTATAACGACTTCAAAGACGAGAAAGGCCTGTGCGAGGAATGCGAGCACGGCCGCACCCTTGGCATGGACGGCAAGACGCTAATCCATCCGAGCCAAGTTGCGCACTGCAACGAGATTTTCTCGCCCACCGAGGAGGAGGTTGATTGGTCTCGCAAAATCCTTGCCGCCTTCGCCCGGCCCGAGAATGCCCAGAAGGGCGTGATCGTCGTGGAAGGGCACATGGTCGAGCGGCTGCATCTCGGCATGGCCAAGCGTACGGTCGCAATCGCCGAGTCGATCCGCGAGATGGAAGTCGCTTGTGGTTAGGGCCAATTAAGTCATGTCGTGAGCGCGTTTGCCACACGCTGAAAATCCCCCGGGCGCGCCCTTCCCTGATCAGCCGCAACATGCACGCCGGCAGGGGAGGAACAACGCGGTCGGATAGCCACAGGCGGCCTCGCCTTCGATCGCATGGCTGACCGCTTCTGTCGCCAGAGCAACTTCGCGCCTTCCGACTTCGGCTCCTAGGTAATAAGCCGCTGTGCCGCTTAGCCGCTACTGACCCAAAGCGGACGTGACAGCCAGGACGGCTCTAAAGGCGGCCTTTGAGGGAGTTGTCTGCAGGTCGTGAGCAAGTTCTATCCGCTGAAGTCGTAACTTGACGAAGGTAAAGGTCGAGGATCAAGATCGGCTAGAAATAGCCAAGGAAAAAATCGTCAAAGGGAGGATTTCATGCTGCACCAGGTCATCGAGACCCTGAAAGCGCGTGTGGCCTTGCGGCCCCGCTACGAGAACTTTATCGGCGGCGAATGGGTGGCGCCGGTGGATGGCAAATATTTCGACAATATCAGTCCGATCACCGGCAAGACGATTTGCCAGATTGCGCGGTCGCAGGCCGCTGACATCGAGCTTGCCCTGGACGCCGCGCATAAGGCCAAGGATGCTTGGGGCAAGGCGGCGCCGGCTAAACGGGCCGAGATATTGAACAAGATTGCAGACCGTATGGAGGAGAACCTCAAGCTGCTTGCCACAGTCGAGACCATCGACAACGGCAAGCCGATCCGGGAGACGACTTTCGCCGACATCCCGCTCGCCATCGACCATTTCCGCTATTTCGCGGCCTGTTTGCGGGCGCAGGAAGGTTCGCTCTCGGAGATCGATCACGACACCATTGCCTATCATTTTCACGAACCGCTCGGGGTGGTCGGACAGATCATCCCATGGAACTTCCCGATCCTCATGGCGGTCTGGAAGCTCGCGCCGGCCTTGGCCGCCGGCAATTGCGTTGTGCTGAAGCCGGCCGAGCAGACGCCCATGAGCATCATGGTGCTGATGGATGTCGTGGGCGACCTGTTGCCCGCGGGCGTGCTCAACGTGGTCAATGGCTTCGGCGTGGAGGCGGGTAAGCCGCTGGCCCAGAATAAGCGCATCGCCAAGGTGGCCTTCACCGGCGAGACCACGACGGGGCGGCTGATCATGCAATATGCGTCCGAGAACCTCATCCCGGTGACGCTGGAGCTCGGCGGCAAGTCCCCCAACATCTTCTTCGCCGACGTGATGGCGGAGGACGACGCTTACTTCGACAAGGCGCTCGAGGGCTTCACCATGTTCGCGCTGAACCAGGGCGAGGTTTGCACCTGCCCATCGCGCGCGTTGGTGCAGCGGTCGATCTACGACCGCTTCATGGAGAAGGCGATCGCGCGGGTGAAGAAGATCAAGCAAGGCAACCCGCTCGAGCCCAATACCATGATTGGGGCGCAGGCCTCCAACGACCAGCTGGAGAAGATCCTGTCCTATGTCGACATCGGCAAGAAGGAGGGCGCCAAGCTGCTCGCGGGAGGTGAGCGGGCCTCGCTCGATGGGGAGCTGAAGGAAGGCTATTACATGCAGCCCACCGTGTTCGAGGGCAATAACCGCATGCGCATTTTCCAGGAGGAGATCTTCGGTCCGGTGCTTTCGGTGACCACCTTCGAGGACGAGGACGAGGCTCTCGCCATCGCCAATGACACGCTATACGGCCTCGGCTCTGGCGTATGGACCCGCGACATCAACTGCGCTTATCGCATGGGCCGCGGCATCCAGGCGGGGCGGGTTTGGACCAATTGCTACCACCTCTACCCGGCGCATGCGGCCTTCGGCGGTTACAAGAAATCGGGCTTCGGGCGAGAGACCCACAAGATGATGCTCGACCACTATCAGCAGACCAAGAACGTTCTGGTGAGCTACAGCCCCAAGGCTCTCGGATTCTTCTGAGCGGGCTGTCGCTTCCTTAGCAATAAGCGAACTGCGACTAGGAATGCCCGGAGATGCATCGATGAACCATGTCGGTACGAGCGCATCAACCGAATCCTCTCCTGAGGGCGCCGGTGCCGCCTTCATTGACGAGGCACTGTACTCCGCCATGTACGAAGCGTCGATGAGCGACCCCGACAAGTTCTGGGCCAAGCGGGCGGAGCGCATCGACTGGATCACGCCCTTCACGAAAGTGAAGAACACGTCCTTCGTCTATCCGGACGTGTCGATCAAATGGTTCGAAGACGGCACGCTCAACGTCTGCGCCAACTGTATCGACCGGCACTTGAAGAAGCGTGGCGACCAGGTGGCCATAATCTGGGAGCCCGACGATCCGAGCGCCGAGGCACGGCACATCACCTATCGCGAGCTCTACCGCGAGGTGAGCGTCTTCGCCAATGTGCTCAAGTCGATGGGCATCGAACGCGGCGACCGCGTGACCATCTATCTGCCGATGATCCCCGAAGCAGCGTTCGCCATGCTTGCCTGCGCGCGCATCGGCGCCATCCATTCGGTGGTGTTTGGCGGGTTCTCGCCCAACTCGCTCGCCGGTCGCATCACCGATTGCAAGTCGAAACTCGTCATCACCGCCGACGAGGGCGTGCGCGGCGGTAAGACCATCCGGCTCAAGCACAACACCGACGAGGCGCTGACCAAATCGCTCGGCGAGGAGAAGGTCGTCGTCATCCGGCGGACGGGTGGCGCATGCGCCATGCATGCGGGCCGCGATTTCTGGTACCACGAGCTTGCCGCCAACGCTCCGGCCGAGTGCCCGCCCGAGGAGATGGGCGCGGAGGACCCGCTCTTCATCCTCTATACCTCGGGCTCGACGGGGACGCCCAAGGGCGTGCTGCACACTTCCGGCGGCTATCTCGTCTATGCGGCGCTGACCCATCGAACCGTGTTCGACTACCACGACGGCGACATCTATTGGTGCACGGCGGATGTCGGCTGGGTCACCGGCCACTCATATATCCTCTACGGCCCGCTCGCCAATGGCGCGACCACGCTCATGTTCGAGGGCGTGCCAAACTATCCCGACGCCTCGCGCTTCTGGCAGGTGGTTGACAAGCACTCGGTCAACATCCTCTATACCGCGCCCACGGCGATCCGGGCGCTGATGGGCATGGGCGACGACTACGTCGCGCGCACGAGCCGAAAATCGCTGAAGCTGCTCGGCACCGTGGGCGAGCCGATCAACCCCGAGGCGTGGGAGTGGTACCACCGCGTGGTGGGCGAGGAGCGCTGCCCGATCGTCGACACCTGGTGGCAAACCGAGACGGGCGGCATCCTCATCACGCCGCTACCCGGCGCCACCAAGCTCAAGCCCGGCTCGGCGACTTTGCCCTTTTTCGGCGTGCAACCAGCTATCGTCGATGGCGACGGCAATTTGCTCGAGGGCGAAGCCTCGGGCAATCTCGTCATCCTCGATGCATGGCCAGGGATGGCGCGCACCGTCTATGGCGACCATAAGCGCTTCGTCGATACCTATTTCTCCGCCTATAAGGGCAAATACTTTACCGGCGACGGCTGCCGGCGCGATGCCGACGGCTATTACTGGATCACCGGCCGGGTCGACGATGTAATCAATGTCGCTGGCCATCGCATGGGGACGGCGGAGGTTGAGTCCGCGCTCGTCTCCCATCCCAAGGTCTCGGAAGCCGCGGTGGTCGGCTATCCCCATGACATCAAGGGCCAGGGCATCTATTGCTACGTCACGCTGATCGCGGGCGAGAACGGGTCGGACGCGTTGGCGTTGGAGCTGCGCGACTGGGTGCGCAAGGAGATCGGCCCGATCGCTTCGCCCGATCGCATCCAGTTCGCGCCAGGCTTGCCCAAGACCCGCTCCGGCAAGATCATGCGCCGCATCCTGCGCAAGATCGCCGAAGACGATATTTCCAATCTCGGCGATATTTCGACGCTGGCCGATCCGGGCGTGGTCGATGAGCTCATCCAAAACCGGCAGCCCGCGTGACCGCTTCAGCTTCTACAAGGGTAGATCAGCGTGATTGTCCCGCTCTCGACGGATCGCGTGGCGAATAAGCTGCTTCGCCTCGTCCACATCACCCCAGCCGATGAGCTTTACCCACTTGCCAGGTTCAAGATCCTTGTAGTGCTCAAAAAAGTGCTGGATCTGCTCCAGCGCGATTCTGGGCAAGTCAGCATAGGTCCTCACATGCTCGTAGTGCTGCGTTAGCTTCAGCGTCGGAACGGCGATAATCTTTTCGTCGGCCCCACCGTCATCCACCATTTTCAGCACGCCAATCGGGCGCACATTGATGACAGCGCCGGGGAAGATCGGCCGGGTATTGGCGACAAGAACGTCGATCGGATCGCCATCCTGCGACAGCGTGTGAGGCACGAAACCGTAGTTCCCTGGGTACCGCATCGGAGTATGGAGGAAACGATCGACCACTAACGTGCCAGCCGCTTTGTCCATCTCATACTTGATTGGCTCGCCGCCAATCGGCACCTCGATCACGACATTGACGTCGTCAGGCGGGTTAACGCCGATTGCGATGGCTTCCAGGCGCATGGGCGTTGCAATTCAATAGGTGATCGACCGCGCTGCGGGCATGGCAAGTATGCCCAATTATTTATCGCACTTCCATCGAATGCGTCCCACTTCGCCTCTGGGGCGGGCTCCCGGCCCAGATGAACAATGCCGTATTCCCGACCACTGGCCGTCGCAAGGACGTTGGGGGCCATCAATGCCCGCTTCTGGTACTTAGCGGACCAACTTGATGGGGCGTCGAGACGTCAGCTACTGACCCTTAGCGGACATTCTGGATCCAAGTGCTGTGAAGGGTGGCGTAGCCTTCTTCTGTTCACAGTGTGACTCTAGGTTTGCAGCAATGCAGGCCGGGCCTTTTGCGATGTGTTCGAGAGTTTCCCGAGCAACAAGCCTGACGCTGCGGTGCGTCAGCTCAACGGGCGTGCGGGCGAGGTCTGGGGTGCCGAGTTGGGCGCGGATCGTCTGGTGGTGGTCCGCGCGACCGGCAAAGAAGTAGGCAACTAGTACAACTAACGCCACTCCTGTGCGGTCGCATCGCAGAATTGTGCATTGCACAATAATTCTTGACCTCATTGTGCACTGCATATATATCCCTCCCTGTTGTGATGGGAATCCCTCCCCATCACTGTTCCCCCAAGGAACCGAGGAAGCCCCGTCCCCCCCGTCGGGGCTTCTTCTTTTTCAGCCTCCTGCTCAGGGCGAGAAGGCCCCGCGCTGACACTCACTCTTTCCAGTGGACTAATCCGTTCGGTTGATGGCCGTTGAGATGTCCGCTTCTGGCACTTCTGAGACATTGAAGCGGTGCGGTTCAATGTCCGCTTCCGGGCCCTTTTCGGACATCAGCGCGTTATCCGCTTATGTCGCAGAATGACCCATAACCGACATTCCCATGGGGCACTGATCAGCAAAAATGTTGGTCAGGTCGCTCGAAGCACAGCTCGCTCGGTAAGCCTGGGCAGCTCTAGTGGCGAGCAGCCGCTGCATAATCCCGAAGTACGTTTGCTTCCACTTGCAACTCTCCAAGTCGGTGCTTGAGAACATCGCCGATGCTGATGATCCCGACGAGTTGGTCGCCGTCCTTGACAGGCACATGGCGAATGCGCCGCTGGGTCATCAGCTTCATCAAATCGGTAACGCTGTCCTCAGGTGAGCAGACAATGACCGCTTTCGTCATCAGTTCTGAGATGGGAATCGTTGGTAACTTGGCGCCGTGCGTCGCGAGGCCATAGGCGAGGTCGCGCTCCGATACGATGCCATCGATGGAATTACCGTCAGTGCTCACGACCAAGGCACCAATCTGCTCGGCACGCAGCTGCCCTGAGAGTAGAAGCGCCGTTTCGTGCGGCGCCACTGTCTTCACGACTGAACCTTTGATTCGCAAGATGTCAGCTACCTTCATGATTGGCTCCATCTGCGCGAGAAAGCGCTCAAGCTATCATCGGCCGCTTCGGGAACCAAGAAGGGCTATTTGCGATTTATCAAGCTAGCTCCTCAAGCCATGCAGGAGCCCTCGTCAAGTTCTGAGTAAAAGAGGGAACGTCATGACCTTCCACATCCTTTTTTGGGCACTGTGTGCGGTGCTTGCCGCCCATGTGGCCGTGGCCATAGTCGCTATTGCAAAGGCGTATCGAGATGAACGGAAGCTGGCCTTTCCGAACGGGACAAGACTTCAGCGCCCGCTAGTCCCACCATTGAGGAGCGGCGCGACGAAGCAAAGGGACTCATAACCAGCAACTCACGGCCGCGGCGACGCTCACCGCGACCACGAGACTGAACGCCATCTCGCGCCCGTAGGATGCTTTCGCGGCCTCGAACAGCCATCCACCGAATGCTTCCGTCCCCGATCCCGCGAAATTGGTAAGCGCCATGACGGTAGCGAACGCTGTCGCTTCACCCGCGGGTTATTGGCGAGGCTGTCGGGCAGAGACGGTCCCCGACAATTGTAGGTCTTCACCACGCCATGGCAGTTCTCGGCCCTTCCGGTAGCCGCGCAGGAGGCGTGCCTAAGGTTCGTCAAAACGCAGATCGCCCAATGACCCCCCGTCAGGCAGCTTGGGGAACGCACCACCGTTCGACGTCCGCTTCTGGCACTTAGCGGACCAAGGCAGAACCGAAAGCGGAGTCCGCTCCGGGGAGCAAAGCAGCCACTGGTTATGCGCCGCATCAGGTCAGCTTCTGACCCAGCGCGGACACGAGAGCGCGCTGCATTGAACTCAGGTGCGTAGACCGAGCACGGTCAAAAGGTCGCCGCGATTGGCGTTGCGAAGTCAGAGGACTTCACGAGGCGCGCTTTTTGCGATCCATAAGCTGCCATATCATGGGGGTGAATATCAGTTGCATCGCGAGCGGCATCTTGCTGCCCGGGCAAACGATGGTGTTTGGTCGTGACATGAAGGAAGCCGGCAACATCGATAGTAGATAGGGGAAGTCGATGCCCCTCGGATCCTTGAAGCGGATGATGAGCATGCTTTCGTCCGGGCTCGGAACGTCGCGCGCGATGAACGGATTCGACGTGTCGACGGTAGGCACCCGCTGGAAATTGACGTGGGTCTGCGAGAACTGGGGACAGATGTAGTTTATGTAGTCGGGCATGCGGCGCAGGATCGTGTCGACAACCGCCTCTTGTGTGTAGCCGCGTACCATCTTGTCGCGATGGAGCTTCTGAACCCATTCGAGGTTGATGACCGGTACGACACCGATCAGGAGATCGGCGTACTGGCCGACATTGACCGTCTCGGTGACGATTGCTCCATGCAGCCCCTCGTAGAAGAGCATGTCCGTGTCTGACGGGATGTCTTCCCACGGCGTAAATGTGCCTGCCTTCTGTTGATAGGGTGCGGCCTCTTCCTCCTCGTGAAGGTACTTGCGCGCCTTTCCCGTCCCGCCTTCTCCATAGACGCGAAATAATGTCTCAAGCTCCTCGAAGAGGTTGGCCTCGGGACCGAAATGGCTGAAATGCATCTCGCCCTTGCTCTGCGCCTCGGCCATTTTCGTCCGCATGTCATCGCGATCGTAGCGATGAAAGGCATCGCCGTAGACGATCACCGCCTTGACACCCTCGCGGCGAAAGATCTGTTGAAAGGTCGTTGTCACGGTTGTCGTGCCCGCACCTGACGAACCTGTTATGGCAATGACCGGATGTCTGGGTGACATGTCTCGCCTCCGCGCGGGTAGCTTCCATATTATGTGAGCGGGGGATTGCCCGTAAGTCAGCTTCTGACCTAGGCGGACGTGGCTCTATGAAACCTACTGCTGGTGGCCCTTCAATTGAAGTCTTAGTGTCTCGATTAAAGTCGCCGGCTCCCGGTTGGTTGGCTCAATCCTGGCCAACTGCTCGGCATATTCAAGCTCTTCGACTGGTAAGAAGGACCAGAAGAAGCCCCGTCCCCCTCGTTGGGGCTTCTTCATTTTTTTTGGCCGAGCCTTTCGCTCTCCACAGGCTCCTCGCTTACAGTGTTGATGACGTCACCGGGCCTCTGGACACAACGAACGAATCTGCGCTGATTGGTGACACGAGGGTCGAAGGGTGGGGCCAGGGGCGGGTCTTGTGTCAGGCAGGAGCCGCCCTCTTCCATTCATGGATGTGGCCGGACCGCGAGGCTCTTGCCCTTGACGCCACCTCACTCACCAGCCGTTTTGCACCGAAATCGATCAGCTCGGGTGTGCCCCGGGCTTCTTCGGTGACAGAGTGCCCGAGCGGCAATGCAGGAGGAGACCATGCGCGATATTCGTAATGATCTACAGGAACGTGCCAAGCTCATCGAAGATGAGATATCCCGGACGACGGCCCACTTTGAAATCAAGCGGCGCGAGCATGACGCCCGCATAGGCCAACTCAAATCCGAGCTTGCGGTGCTGGGCATTCTCATGGAGTCCGAGCAGCAACGCATGGCGAGCGAACCGCCGACCCAGCGCAAGTACCAACGGACGCCGGATGACTTGGCTCCAGTTCAATCAGAGCTTCGGCACATCGGGGATCGTATCCGGCAGCTGCAAAATGGACGGACTGCACCAAACGATTCGTTGGATGTTGCTGAGCGTCCGGCTCGGGAGCCTAATGAGCGGCGCGGCGGCTATTAGGAGCGTTCCTGATTGAGGGTTGCCATCCACGCGGGCTGATCGCCCCGAGTTGTTTCAGGGATATTTGATCCACCCCAGCTCACGCGCCTTGTCGTTAGCGAGCTTCCACGCGCGAGCGAGGAACTCGGCACGGGGAATCGGGCCCTTCTGTTCGCCTGGAAAGTAGTCCCCCTTGGCCACGAGCCCGGGCTCTCGATGCGGCTTGCGGTACACCACCCGAAAGCCGGTCTCCTGCATCGTGACGATGATGTCGTCACCCTGCACTTTGACGCGGAGCTCGTGCTCGGTCTCCATGCTCCAATACTAGCGCAAACGGGCCGCGGCGTGGCCCTCCCAACGGGTTGGACTTCTGGTAAGCTGGCCACGGCCATAGGGAGGCGACCATGAAGTGTCAGTGCCCGTCGGAGACGCACGGCCACAAGGCAGGCAAGTGTGACCAGCTCGCAACGGAACCGGATCGCATGTGCAAGCCGTGCCATGACAGTGCGTTAGACGAAGCGGTACAGGCCACCGCAAAGAGCCTGCTAAGCGAGCCTGCGCGCGCAACGGCGCGACGCTAGCCGAGCAGCTCCGGCAGCTTGGCGATGCTGCTGGCGAAGTTCACACGATCCACCCCAGTTTGCGCGCTTTAGCATTGGCTGCAGGCCGGGTACGCGCGGGGAAGTCTACAAGGGTGACGCGAGCATTGGGATCGTCGATCCAATCGGACTTCGCCACTAGCCGCTGCGAGCCTTTTGGCTTTTCATAGGCCACCATGAATTTCGTTCCAGGCATGGTGATGACAATGACCACCCCCTGAGTGTCGACTTGAAGACCATTTGGTCTGACGCTTGTTGGCAAAGGCATCACGACCTACTGAGTGACACAGTCCGCCCACTCGTACCACCCGACGTCAGCCCACGGGCAGCCCTTGCAGGCGGTCTGAATATAGGCGGCTCCAACGAGGAGGACGAGGACAAGGACGAGAAGCCTCATCGATACACCCTTTCGTACCGGCGCACGACGAGGTTAGTGGGGCCGCCGGACTTTCTCGATCCAATTTTTATGGGGTGGTTACCAGCCTCTTAGATTGAAATAGCCCGCCGAGTTTCCTCGACGGGCTTGGGCTCAGCAGCACGAGGTCGATGGTCGCGGGGGGAACCGCGTGGGATTTCCAACTCGGGCCGCGAGCCTCCTACTGTTTCGCCATCATGCCTTTGAGCATGCCGACGACCACAGTCAGTATGGCACCGCCCACGCTACCGCCGACGACCTGGGCAATGACTGTCTTGAAATCCACTCCGCTCGCAGCCGCTGCAAGTGACGGAAGCAGCACTCCAAGAAGTTGTCCGCCACCCACACCACCAAGAGCTCCAGCAATGGAATTACCGACTTTGCCCATATCGACATTGTCCATGCTCGCGGCCGTGGCGTTGCCCGCGATAGCGCCAGCTATGATTTGAAGGATTAGATTGATAACGGTGCTTGACATGTTTCGACCCCCCTATTCGGCAACTTAAGTGCCGTCCCTCAGAATGCCTCTTTTGCGTGCATTCGGCAAGGAAGCACAATAAAAAGCCCGCCGAGTTTCCTCTCCTTTGGCGGATTAAGGCGTCAAGCCGCGCATTGCGCATCGCTGCTCGATCACGTCGCCCTGGACGATAGGCAAAAAACCGAGCGAGCCGTCTGCAGCACCTATGAACGACCGGCGGTTTCAATAATTTTTGCTTTGACCCAAAAGGAACATTCCGGCGAAGCGCACTCCGTCGTGGTACGGCCCGGTCTCGTGGTGTGTGAAAGTAATGTCCTCGCCGGCGGTCACCAGGCAACAGTTCTGGAACCGGCGGCGGGTCGAGCTGCTTGCGGCTATGCAGCCTCACCTGCGGTAGCCTGAGCACTAAGTCGTCGTGCCCTCGCTTTTCGGCAAAGGCGATCAAGCTCTTCCTGTGTGGTCGCTCTGTCGAGCCAGTCGCGCGCTTCGGCAAAGCCTTTCTCGAAGCTCAGCTCAAACTCAAGCTGACGCCATCCAAAAAACGTGCCGGATCGCGCCAAATCGCGCGCCCTCGCTTGAATGCGCTGCGCCGTCTTATTCATTACGAATGCACCTTGTCGTTGCTCTCTTGGACATATAGGTACGGAGGCACAGAAAAGCGAAGTCTGCGGACATCCCTTGCCATTCGTCCTTGTTCTCCCCAGATATAGGTACGGGCGGGGGGATTGGAGGATGTATGCACGCCCCGCTTGCGCTATTGATCGGTGGGATGGCCACTTACGCTGCAGGCGCACTGGTTATCACACACTGTCATCTGGGCCCTGACGCGAGAACTGCCCAAGCCCAACCGACAGCCGTTTCCATGGTCTCCTCTTGGCAAATTGACTCTGGCGGATCGAACGACGCGCAAAGCGACCGTGCTGAGGTTTTTGCTCAGCCGAGAGACCCGGCTCCGCAACGCGGGCAATCTCAGGAAGGCCATGCAATATGGGCGAAAGTATCTGACGCGGCCGAGCTACGCAGTGGGCCGTCTTCTTCCGCGACGCGCGTTCAAAGTTTCGGTGTTGGTACTGACTTAGAGGTCTTATGGCGCAAGAGGGACGGCTGGGTCCAGGTCGTGAACCCTGAAACCTCACAGCGTGGATGGATGCGTGAACAGAATCTCGCTTGGGTTAGTGGCCGCGGCCAAACAGAACAGAAGTCCACGCAAGACGACGGTTGAGGCGTCTGTCGAAGTCGCGATGGCAGAGCACGAAGCGCCTGCGGCGAAGGAAAAAAGCCGGAGAGCCGTGCGGTTAAAGCCGGCGGCGAGATCAGGTGTTCAATGGGAAGCCTCTTACGGTGGCACGGGACACCAAAGGGGACCTCTCGGACTATTTGGGCTATTCTAGGCGTATATCCAACTGCTGGTACCGACCGAGCCGAGTGATGTCTGCTGTTGGAGGAAGAGCGGACGCATCGCAGACGCGCCTCTAGTTCCCCTAGTGACCCAAAGCGGACATCTCAGTCCACAGGGCTCGGTCGAGGTTGGTCTGCTTGCGCACGGCAAAAGTCGACGTAGGCCGTCCAAAAATCAAAATTGTAAGCGCGGTTTTTTGTAAAGCGTCAGCTTCGACCGGCGCCATTTGGCCACCTAAAAGATCATCGGCAAAACGCGATAAGGCACACGTGACGCATACTCACGATAGCCGGCATCTTGTTTAAGCAGACGCTCTTCCCTCAACAGCCGAGCGAGTTGGATCAACAGTTCGGTGGAATAAAGAGTTGCGTTCCACAATGACGGAAATGCCATCAGAAATCCGATATGGACTATGGTGTAGCCCACATACATGGGGTGTCGCACGAAACGGTAGGGACCCGAAATCTCAATTCCGCGGTTGGCAGCTACAATTCCAAAACGCCGCCCAAGCGCGAGTTTGGCGGATATTTCGATCCATAGACCCGCCAACATGATCACAACGCAAACCTGCAGTGGAACTAGCGCGCTGTGAGCAGCGTGCCTGGAAGCAAGAAGCGGCAAAGACGCCCCGAGGGTCCCTAAGAGCCAATCCATCGGATTGCCAGATAAGGCTCGAGCTTTTAATCGGCTGACGATGAAGATAACAGGCAGGCTTTCCGACACCAGCAATACGAGCGTGACGATATTGAATTTTGCCGAGGGGGCCGCAAGCATGCGAAAGGCGAAATAGCCATAGAGCAACGCAACTAAAATGCGCTCTGCGAGGTCGAGAACCGCGAGGCTTCGTTGCGACATTCGCCAACTCCCATCCGTGGCTCTCGTGCCTTGAGCACCCACTCGCATCTGAATGGTCATCGGGCCTGAAAAAATACCGGGCTCCTCGATCAACAAGGAGCCCGGCTACCGAACGTAGCCTAGTTCGGCAAACTAACCGGCGCCGAGGTCAGTCGCGACGGTCGTGAACAGCCCGTTGAGCGATTGACCGACCAGAGTCACAGTGGCAACGATGGCGACCGCAATGAGGGCGGCAATCAGGCCGTACTCAATAGCCGTGGCGCCCGACTCATTTTTCGCAAAAGATGTAAGCAGGTTCTTCATTTTCGCCTCTCTGTCTCGCTAACCAGGCACAACAGTTAGCATCGTCGAATTAGCCAAAGCTTACTCGAATTCAATAAAGTCCGATGTGTTTTGGTAAATAATCCATTACACTTGCTGGCGTGACCCGAGCTGCAGCGACAATGATAACAACTGGTCTCGACCGAAGCGATGAGCAGCCCAAAGCCAACCGCGAAGGGCGCGAGCCCAAAATCTCTTCGCTCAGAACAGTGAAGTTGGCTCCGGACTGGCGATGCGGCTTATGGCTTGACGTTCGCCATCAAACATCAGGATCTTCTGATGGAATCGAAATCTCTTGGCTTACTTGAATACGGCCATTGATTTCCAAGGAAGCGAAGCGTCCCCGCCTCCTCCGGTGTGCCCCGGAGAATTTGCGTCTCCCGTTGCTGTTGGATCGACGCAAAGTGACGCCGAACGAATTACGCGCCCATTCCGCGCCACTATTGCCGATTAGAATCGGCGCGTCTGCCCTAACGCCTTGAAGGAGTTGGAGCGGGCGATGGGGATCGAACCCACGACCCGTAGCTTGGGAAGCTACTGCTCTACCACTGAGCTACACCCGCGTGCCGCAACCTCCATAGCATGGAGCGAGGCCCGCAAGAAGCTTGGCAAAAAGCCGACCTCCCAGCAAGTTGATGGGACGTGCAAGGCGCCTGTGACGGACTCTCTTATTCTTCGCTATAGTCGCCCCGCTTCGACGCCCATGATCGACACCGCCCTCACACGCAGTAAATTCAGCCATCCAGACCTTACCGCGGGAGGCGAGCCCCGCGCACGGGTGGCGCTCGACGAGCTGCGCACTCTGTGGATCAACACCGGCAGCCTCTGTAATATCGAATGCCGCAACTGCTATATCGAATCGAGCCCGGACAACGACCGCCTCGCTTACATCACGGCCAAGGAGGCTGCTCGCTTCTTCGAGGAGATCACAAGCGCGAGGCTGCCGGTGCGCGAGATCGGCTTCACCGGCGGCGAGCCGTTCATGAACCCCGACATCATCGCCATGACGGGAGATGCCCTCTCCCGCGGGCATGCCGTGCTCATCCTCACCAATGCTATGCAGCCGATGATGCGTTCGCGCATCCGCTCCGGCCTCTTGGCGTTGTGCGACAGTTATGGCGACCGGCTCACCATCCGGGTCAGCCTCGATCATTACACCAAGACGCTACACGAGACGGAGCGGGGCGCGGACGCATTCGAGACGACACTCGACGGCATCGACTGGCTCGCCTGGGTCGGCTTCAAGCTTGCCCTTGCCGGGCGCACCTGCTGGGGCGAGAGCGAGGCGGATGCGCGGGCGGGTTATGCCGCGCTTGCACTCGAGCGTGACTGGCCCATCGATGCCGCCGATCCTGGTGCGCTCATGCTGTTCCCCGAGTTGGACGAACGCGCCGATGTGCCGGAAATCACCGAGCAGTGCTGGGGCATCCTCGGTAAACGGCCGGCCGATGTCATGTGCGCGTCGAGCCGCATGGTGGTCAAACGCAAAGGTTCGGCGCGGCTCGTGGTGCTGCCTTGCACGCTGCTTCCCTACGACGCTGCCTTCGAGATGGGGGAGACGCTGGCGGAAGCCGCGCGCGCGGACGGCGGCATGTTCGAAGAAGGCGCGGTGAAGCTCTGCCATCCCCACTGTGCCAAGTTCTGCGTGCTCGGCGCGGGCCGCTGCTCAGTGTAAGAGACTAGTCCTGCTTAAAGTGCTTGGATAGTTTCAGGCCTTGCGCCTGGTAGTGGGAGCCGATGCCCTGGCCGTAGAGCTGATCGGGAATCTCGGTCAGCTTGTCATAGACGAGGCGCCCCACGATCTGTCCGTCCTCCACGATGAACGGAATGTCGAGACTGCGCACCTCGAGCACGGCCTTGGCACCCGGCGCCTTGCCTTCCGTATAGCCGAAGCCCGGATCGAAGAAGCCCGCGTAATGCACCCGGTACTCGCCGATCAGGGGATCAAAGGGCGCCATCTCGGCGACATAGGCCGGCGGCACCGACACGCTCTCCTTCGAGGCGAGAATGTAGAACTCGTGCGGGTCGAGCACGAGACGGCGATCCTTGCCGAGCCGCACCTCCTCCCAATACTGTGCGGTCTCGTAGGCGCCGATCTCGTCCACGTCGATCACGCCCGCATAGCGGCGCGCGCGATAGCCCACGAGCCCGGAGCTGCCCGTCGGCGCCAGGCTGATGCGCAAGTTCAGTCCTTCGCGGATGGCGGCCTCGCCCTCGACCAGACCGACATCGGAGTGGATGGCGCGTAAGGCGCGGTCGCGGACGCGGCCCGGCCGCTCATCGGTGTCGAGCTGCTGGCCCACGCGGCGCAGGAACCTGATCTGATTCAGGCGCGAGCCGTAGCGGACCTTGATGGAGAAAGTGCGCGGGCAGATCTCGGCGAAGAGCGGACCGTCGTAACCTTCCTCCACGGTATCAAAGCCGTCCTGGCGATCGGCAATGAGGCGGGTGAACACGTCGAGGCGCCCGGTCGAGCTTTTCGGGTTGGCGAAGGCGGCGATGGTCGAGCGCAGCTTGAGGTGCTCGATCAGAGGGACGAGATAGACGCAGCCGGCTTCGAGCACCGCGCCGCGGGTGAGATCGATCTCGTGGAATTTGAGCGCATCGAGCTTGTCGCGCACTGTCGCGTTGGGGCCCGGCAGGAAGCTCGCGCGGATGCGGTAGGCGACCCTGCCGAGCCTAAGATCGAGGCTCGCCGGCTGGATCTGGTCGACACCGACCTCCGGCGCCCCTCTGATCTCGCCTGCGGCCATGAGCGCGCGGATGCCCTGGCTGGGCAGGATGCCGGTGCGGGTGAGCGCAGCCCGAGCAGGGTCCGTGGGCTCGGCGCGGGCCGCCTCCGGCAGACGCTCGAACAGCTTGTCGGCCTCGCTTGCGGGCTCCATGGGATCTCTTCTTGGCATTTCCTGGGGCATCGGGTGACCCTAACCTCGGTCTTCTCCCCCAGATTCACAAGAGGACAGGGCTTGACGGGACGGGTTCCGCGCGCCTTTAATCCGGCCACGTGGTGATTTGGCCGGCCGGCTTGCAGCCACGTTAAACAAGTCGCTAAAAGGCCGTGCGAGGCGCGTAGCGCCGATCCCGGCTTTTTGGCGTTTAGCCAAAGTCCCGGGTTTTTTTGTGCCCGGGCGCAGATGGAGTAACGCCCATGGGGGCCAAGGACCAGAAGAAGCGCAGCACCGCCTGGCACCCAGCTACCGAGCTCGTGCATGCGGGCACGCTTAGGAGCCAGTTCGGCGAGACCTCGGAGGCCATCTTCCTCAATTCCGGCTACGTCTATGCGAGCGCCGAGCAGGCCGAGGCCCGGTTCAAGGGCGACGAGGAAGGCTTCGTCTATAGCCGCTACGCCAACCCAACCGTAGCCATGTTCGAAGCGCGCATGTGCGCGCTCGAAGGGGCGGACGCCGCGCGGGGTACGGCGAGCGGCATGGCGGCGGTGGCGGCGGCGCTGCTTTGTCACCTCAAGGCCGGCGACCATGTGGTCTCGGCGCGAGCGCTGTTCGGCAGCTGCCGCTATATCATGGAGGACCTGCTCCCCCGCTATGGCATTGCCTCGACGTTGGTGGACGGTCGCGACCTCGGCGCCTGGGAGGCGGCGATGCGGCCCAACACCCGCGTCGTCTTCTTTGAGACGCCGACCAACCCCGTGCTCGAGCTCGTGGACATCGAGGCCGTGGCTAAGATCGCCCACAAGTCAGGTGCGCTGGTGGTGGTGGACAATGTATTCGCCACGCCGCTCTTGCAGCGGCCGATGCCGCTTGGCGCCGACATCGTCGTCTATTCGGCGACCAAGCATATCGACGGCCAGGGGCGCTGCCTCGGCGGCGTCGTGCTCGGCGGCAAGGAGTTCATCGAGGAGAAGCTGCACAGCTACCTGAAGCACACCGGCCCCTCGCTCAGCCCGTTCAATGCCTGGGTGCTGCTCAAGGGGCTCGAGACGCTGACCGTACGGGTTGAGCGGCACGGTGCATCAGCCGCGGCGATCGCTGATTTCCTGGCTGAGCGTCCCGAGGTCGCCCGCGTCTTCTATCCGGGCCGCGCCGACCACCCACAGCATGCTCTTGCCCAGCGGCAGATGGCGGGTGGCGGCCCCATGGTCGCCTTCGAGGTCAAGGGCGACAAGGCCGCCGCGTTCCGCTGCATGAACGCGCTCCAGATCTTCAAGATCAGCAATAATCTCGGCGACGCCAAGAGCCTCGTGACCCATCCCGCGACGACGACGCATCAGCGGCTGCCGGAGGACGTGCGCGCCGAGCTCGGCATCTTCGACCGCTCGTTGCGACTCTCCATCGGGCTCGAGCACGTGGATGATTTGGTGGCCGATCTCGACCAGGCGCTCAAGGTGGCGAAGTGACCGACGCTTTGGACAATTCGGCTTCGGAGCTGCTCGCCACGCTCGTCGGCTTCGATACGACGAGTGCCAAGTCGAACCTCGCGCTGATCGATTTCGTGCGCGACTTTCTCGCCGGCCAGGGGGTGACCTCGACGCTCACCCCTTCAGCTGACGGCGCGAAGGCTTCCCTGTTCGCCGGCATCGGACCCAAGGGTGCCGGCGGCATCGGCCTCTCCGCCCATAGCGACTGTGTCCCAGTAGAGGGCCAGAGCTGGACGAGCGACCCGTTCACGCTCACCCCGCGCGACGGCAAGCTGTACGGCCGCGGCACCTGCGACATGAAGGGCTTCCTCGCCTGCGTGCTCGCCTCGGTGCACCGATTCAAGGCGGTCCCGCTGAAGGAGCCCGTCCACATTCTCCTCTCTTACGACGAGGAGATGGGCTGCCTCGGCGTGCGGCCGTTGATCGCGCGTTTCGGCCAAGACCTGCCGCGCCCCCGCGCCATTATCGTGGGGGAGCCCTCGGGTATGGAAGTGATCGACGCACATAAGCGCATCGACGCCTATACCACCACGGTCACCGGAAAAGAGGCGCATTCGAGCGTGCCGGAGCTGGGGATCAATGCCATCACTTACGCGGCGGAGCTGATCGTGGAGCTTCTCCATATCGGCGATAGACTTGCCGATGAGGAAAGCGATCCCCGCTTCGATCCTCCCTGCTCGACGGTGCAGGCAGGCACCATCCGGGGCGGCACGGCCCCGAATATCGTGCCCAAGACTTGCAGCTTCCAATGGCAGGTACGCAGCCTCCCTTCCGCGCAACAGGGCCTCGTGGCGAAGCGGCTCGCGGACTTCGCGGCAAGGACACTCCTTCCCCATATGCGACGGGTAGCGCCCAAGGCTTCGATCGAAACGGCGGATCGGAGCGCCGTGCCCGCCTTCCAAGCGCCAGCAGGCTCCGATGCGGTTGCCCTGGCTCTACAGCTCACGGGCAGCAATCGCACGCGCGCCGTGTCCTATGCGACGGAGGCGGGCCTGTTTGAAGCAGCGGGGGCGCCCGCGGTGATCTGTGGGCCAGGCTCGGTGGCCCAGGCGCATGCGGCGGACGAGTTCGTGAGTGCGGAGCAGTTGCAGGCCTGCCTGGCGTTGCTCGACCGCCTGGCCCAGCAGATGAGCGCCTGACGCTAGATCCGCTTAGCTTGCTTCTTCATCCTCGGTGGCGAAGGCCGTGGGGTCGAAGCGGTAGCGGCGGTTGCAGAATTCGCAAGTCACCCACATTTCGCCGTCCACCACCATGTCCTTAAGGTCCTCGCTGGTGAAGCGCCTGAGCAGGTCCTCGACGCGGGCGCGGGAGCAACTGCAATAGGTCTCGAGTGCCACTGCCGGGTAGGCGCGCACCCGCTCCTCGTGGAACAGCCGGTAGAGCAAGCGGTCGGGCGGCAGCAGGGGGTCGAGCAGCTCGTGGTCCTCGACGGTCTCGGCCAGCATTCGCGCGCGCGTCCAGTCTTCCTCCTCGGAGGCCGTCGGGCTGCCTGCATGGCCGCCCTCGCCGGTGAGCTTCTGCACGAGCAGGCCGCCTGCGCGCCACGTCCAGGGTCTCGCCCCCGCGGCGCCGGCCCGGTAGTGCCTCGCAACGGCGAGGCGGATGAAGGTAGGCAATTGCTCCGACTGGCGGAAATAGGTGTCCGCCGCTTCGGTCAGAGTCTCGCCCTCCAGCGGCACCACGCCCTGATAGCGCTCGGTATTCTCGCCGCGATCGATGGTCATGGCAAAATGGCCATGCCACAGCAGCCGCCCCTCGGCCTCGGAGCCGAGAGCCGCGACGCGCTCCTCGGAGAAGCGCGCATAGCCGCGCAACCGCCCCGGCACCTGGTAATCGGCGACGAGCAAATCGACCGGCCCATCGGTCGATGCCTGCAGAATGAACTTGCCCTCGAATTTCAGCGCAGCGCCGAGCAACGCGGTGAGCGCCACTGCCTCGCCGAGCAGATTCGACACGGGCTCCGGGTAGTCGTGGCGCGACAGGATGGTGTCCACGGTGGGGCCGAGCTTGACCAGCCGGCCGGTGACGCGGGCGTGCTCGGCCTGGAAGGGCAGAATCAGGTCGTCCGCGGGGATGACGAGTTCGATGTGCTGCTCGGAAGGAATGTCGATCATTTGGCTCCGCGGCGCTTGTCACCACGGCGTTTGGCGTCACGACGCTTGGGATCAGAACGCTTCGCATCGCGATGCTTCACGTCCCGACGTTTCGCGCCGGCGCGCTTGCCACCGGGAAGCGCAACGCCAAGGCACCAGGCGAGAATCGCCTTCTGCACATGCAGCCGGTTCTCGGCCTCGTCCCAAACCGCCGATTGCGGGCCGTCGATCACCTCCGCCGTCACCTCGTCGCCGCGATGAGCGGGAAGGCAGTGCATGAAAATCGCATCGGGCTTGGCCCGTGCCATCAGCGCCGCGTCGACCTGGTAGGGCCGCAAGCGTGCTTCGCGCTCCTTCGCTTCGTTGTGTCCCATGGACACCCAGACATCGGTGAGCACGCAATCGGCACCCATGACGGCTCCCGCCGGGTCGGTACCCAGCTCGATATCGGCGCCTTCGGCGTTGGCCCAGGCCAGCAGGTCGGGGGAAGGCGGGAAGGCCGCGGGGCAGGCTAGCCGCAATTTGCAGCCAAAGCGCGCGGCGGCCTGCACCCAAGAGCTGGCGACGTTGTTGGCGTCGCCCACCCAGGCGATGGTGCGCCCCTTGATCGGACCTTTCAGCTCCTCGAAGGTCATTACATCGGCCATCACCTGACAGGGATGCGACTGGCAGGTGAGCCCGTTGATGACCGGCACGGTGGCGTGCTCGGCCAGCTCGAGCAGCGTCGCATGGGGCCCGGTGCGCAGCATGATCACGTCCACATAGCGCGACAGCGCGCGCGCGGTGTCGGCCAGAGTCTCGCCCCTCCCCAATTGCATGTCGGCGGGATTGAGCATGATCGACCGGCCGCCGAGCTCGAGCATGGCCACCTCGAAGGAGACGCGGGTGCGGGTGGAGGGTTGCTCGAAGATCATCGCAAGCACAGGGCCGGGGCGGCCGCCCGACGTCTCCGGCAGTCGCACGCGGCCACCGGCCTTCATGGCCAGGCCGGCGTCGACGATCGCGCGCAACGTCTTCCGGTCAAGGGCAGCGATATCGAGGAAGTGCTTGGGAGCCATGGCGGCGGCTGCGCGATCAGGCTTTCACGCGCGCGCCGGCGGCCGGCGTGGCGCCCGCCCGCGCCACGCGCTCAAGCGCCACGCAAGCCGCATCGAGCTTGGCTGACGCAGCGTTGATCTCGGTCTCGTCCACGATGAGTGGAGGCAGGAGCCGCACCACGTTGTCGCCCGCCTGCACGGTCAGCATGTGCTGCTCCCGCAGCGCCTGCACGAGATCCAGGTTCGGCACCTTGCATTTCAGACCGAGCATCAGTCCCTTGCCCCGTACTTCCTCAATGATCGTGTGATGCTCGTCCTTGAGCGCCGCCAGCCGCTGCTTCAGCCTGAGGCCCATGGCTGCGACATGGTCGAGAAAGCCCGGCGCCAGCATCACATCCAACACGCCGTTGCCGACGGCCATGGCAAGAGGATTGCCGCCGAAGGTCGAGCCGTGGCTGCCGGCGGTCATGGCGGCGCCCGCCGCTTCGGTGGTGAGGCAAGCGCCCACGGGGAAGCCGCCGCCGAGGCCCTTGGCCACAGCCATGATGTCGGGGGTGATGCCGGCCCATTCATGGGCGAACAGGCGTCCGGTACGGCCCATGCCGGTCTGCACCTCGTCGAGCAGAAGCAGGATGCCCTTTTCGTCGCAAAGCGCGCGCAAGTCCCTGAGTAAAGGCCAGGACACTTCGCACATGCCCCCCTCACCCATGATCGGCTCGATCAGGACACCGGCGGTCGCCTCGCCAATGGCGGCCTCCACTAGGCTGATGTCGCCTGGCGCCACCTGATCGAAGCCGTCCACGGGGGGCCCGAAGCCCTCCAAATGCTTGGCTTGGCCACCGGCGGCGATGGTGGCCAACGTGCGGCCGTGAAAGGCGCCCTCGAAGGTGACCAGACGATAGCGCTCCGGCGCGCCGTTCTTGGCGTGGCAGCGCCGGGCGACCTTGATCGCGCATTCCACCGCCTCGGCGCCGGAATTGGCAAAGAACACGCGGTCGGCGAAAGTTGCGGCGCAGAGCCGCTGCGCCAGCCGCTCCTGGCCCGGGATGCGGTGCAGATTGGAGACGTGCCAGACCTTCTTCGCCTGCTCGGTCAGCGCTTCCACGAGACGAGGATGGGTATGGCCGAGCGCGGTCACCGCCACACCCGAGCCGAAGTCGAGATAGCGCTCGCCTTCAGGCGTGAAGAGATAGGCGCCCTCGCCCCGTTCGAAGACCAGGTCGCTGCGGGCATAGGTCGGAAGCAGTGCCGACATGGCCAGTTGTGAAGCCTCAAAAACAAAATTGCCGCCGATGGGGCGGCAGCTAGGAAACTCAAAGCTTTAGGTCTCGCGCTTTCCCCTGTCAATCAGCAGCCATACACGCTCTTTCCCCTAGTCATCCACGTTTCCATGCACCTTCAATTTGTCTTCTCCGAAAGAAAGTGGCAGAATCAAACCATCCGGTGGAAAACGCGGGAACCAAGCGTGGCGGACGCTTGCCGGGTTTTACCGGATAAAGTAGGGTAATTACCGTTCGGCCACTAGATATCGTAGGTGTCGCGTCGCGCGCCGACGGTCATTCTCAGCAGTAATCCAGAGTGTTCGAAGCGCCGTCTCTAGGCAGACGGGGGGATTCTGAGTCCAAACGAGGAGGCCAAAACCATGGGCTGGAATGAAGAGAGGGTCGAACTACTGAAAAAACTTTGGGCAGAAGGGTTGAGCGCAAGCCAAATTGCGAGTCGCTTGGGCGGAGTGACGCGCAATGCCGTGATCGGCAAGGTGCATCGACTCGGACTGTCGGGCCGGGCGACGAGCTCACGCTCGTCGAGTCCGCGCCCGCGGCGGGCGCATGTGCCTAGGGCAAACCGGGCGCCTTCGCTTTTGTTCGGGACGCGCGGCAATACGGCGCTTAAGACCGAATACGAGGCGGAGTTTGATCCGCTGCCGCTACCTGTCGAGGAGTTGGTGATTCCGCTCAATGAGCGCGCAAGCATCCTCACCTTGAAAGAAGCGATGTGCCACTGGCCGATCGGTGATCCGGGCGAGCCCGAATTCCATTTCTGCGGGCGGAAGTCGATCGGGGGTCTGCCCTATTGCGAGCACCATGCCCGCATGGCCTATCAGCCGGTGCAGGCGCGGCGGCGCGAGAAGCGCTTCGCTACGGGTTAGGCGGCGTGTAGCCAACGCATGAGGGGAGGCGCCCCGTCGGGCGCCTCTTTTCATTTCCGGAGCCGAGAGCTTTAGACGATCTCTTCCAGCTTGTCGGAGAAAGCGTAGCCCGCACCGCGCACTGTGCGGACGGGATCCGGCTCCTGTCCACGCATCAACGCCTTGCGCAGGCGACCGATATGCACGTCGACGGTGCGCTCATCCACATAGACGTTGCGGCCCCACACGCCATCCAGCAGCTGCGCGCGACTGAACACGCGCCCGGGGCTTTGCATGAGGAACTCCAGCAGCCGGAACTCGGTCGGCCCGAGATGCACTTGCCTGCCGTTCCGCGTCACCCGGTGGGACTCGCGGTCCAGCTCGATATCGACCGCGCTCAACACCGAGGCGATCCGCTCTGGATTGGTGCGCCGTAGGATGGCACGCACGCGCGCCATCAGCTCGGGCAGCGAGAACGGTTTCACCACATAGTCGTCGGCGCCGGTGGTGAGTCCGCGGATGCGGTCGCTTTCCTCGCTCCGCGCGGTCAAGAGAATGATCGGAATGTTGCGGGAGTCCTTGCCCGTGCGCAGGCGCCGGCAAAGCTCAAGCCCCGAGAGGCCGGGCAGCATCCAGTCGAGCACGATCAGGTCGGGGGAGCTTTCGGCGATGGCCACCTCGGCCTCGTCGCCGCGATGCACGACCTCGACCGCATAGCCCTCCGCTTCGAGATTGTAGCGGAGCATCAGGGCGAGCGGCTCCTCGTCCTCCACTACCAAAACCTTGGCGCTTGCGCTCATGGCGTTCGACTCAAGCATGCTCATCCCGCCGACCTCAGCGCCACTGGGGTCGAGCTGGTATTATCGCCCTTCGGGCGCTGATCGGTGATCGCCTTGCCGTGGACCAGGAAATACACGGTCTCGGCGATGTTGGTGGCGTGGTCACCGATGCGCTCGATATTCTTGGCGCCGAACAAGAGATGGGTGCAAAGCCCGATATTGCGCGGGTCCTCCATCATGTAGGTGAGGAGCTCGCGGAACAGCGAGTTGTACATCGCGTCGATCTCCTCGTCCTTGTACCAGACCTTGAGCGCGCGGTCGGCGTCGCGCTCGATGAAGGCGTCCAGCACCTCTTTGAGCTGGCCGAGCGCGAGCTCGCCCATGTGCTTCAGGCCGAGCATGAGCTGCTTCGGCTGCTGCTCGCCGACGACGGCGAGGGCCCGCTTGGCGATGTTCTTGCCGAGGTCGCCGATTCGCTCCAGGTCGGTGGAGATGCGGAGCGCCGCCATGATCTGGCGGAGGTCGTAAGCGAGCGGCTGGCGGCGCGCAATCATCACGATCGCCTGCTCCTCGATGTCCTTCTCAAGCTCGTCGATGGCCTCATCGAGCTGGATAGTTTCTCCGGCGAGTTCCGGATCGCGGCCTTCGAGTGCGTCGATCGACTGGCCGAGCACTTGCTCCGCGAGGCCGCCCATCTTGGCGATCCTGTTGTTGAGCGAGGAGAGCTCCTCCTCGTAGGATCTGACGATGTGCTCGTGCGTTTCCATGTCTTTGGGTCTCCTCGAGGGCACCTAGCCGAAGCGGCCAGTGATGTAGTCCTGCGTGCGCTCTAGTCTCGGATTGGTGAAGATTTGGGTGGTGTTGTCGTATTCGACAAGCTGGCCAAGATACATGAAGGCGGTGAAGTCGGAGGTGCGCGCCGCCTGCTGCATGTTGTGGGTGACGATAGCGATGGTGTAGTCGCGCTTCAAGACGTCGATCAACTCCTCGATCTTGGCGGTCGAAATCGGGTCGAGCGCCGAGCAGGGCTCATCCAGTAGGATGACCTCGGGCTTGATGGCGACCGTGCGGGCGATACAGAGCCGCTGCTGCTGGCCCCCCGACAGGCTCAAACCGCTTACGTCGAGCTTGTCCTTGGCCTCGTCCCAAAGGGCCGCTCGCCGCAGCGCCTCCTCCACGCGGACGTCGAGATCTGCCTTGGACAGCTTCTCGTAAAGACGCACACCGAAGGCGATGTTCTCATAAATGGTCATGGGGAAGGGCGTCGGCTTCTGGAACACCATGCCGACTTTGGCCCTGAGCAGGTTTAGGTCCTGGCGCGGGCTCAACACATTCACACCGTCGAGGAGCACCTCGCCTTCCGCGCGCTGATGCGGATAGAGATCGTAGATGCGGTTGATGATGCGCAGCAGCGTGGACTTGCCGCAGCCCGAGGGACCAATAAAGGCAGTCACCTTATTCTGGTAAAGGTTGACGCTGATGTCCTTCAGGGCGAGGTACTCGCCATAATAGAAGTTCAGGTTGCGCACCGAGACCTTCTCCTCCATGGCCCCTGAAGCGGCGGGTTCGACCTTAACGTCGGTATGAATGGCGAGACTCATAAGGGCACCTTCTTGGAGGAAAGAGCGCGCGCCAGGATGCTCAAGCCCAGCACTGCGGCAGTGACGAGAAGAGCCCCGGTCCAGGCAAGCTGCTGCCAGTCCTCGTAGGGGCTCAAGGCGAACTGGAAGATCACCACCGGCAGACTGGCCATAGGAGCGTTCAGGTTCCAGCTGAAGAACTGGTTGTTCAGCGCGGTGAACAGCAGCGGTGCCGTCTCTCCGGTAATGCGGGCAACAGCGAGCAGGACGCCGGTGATCATGCCGGCGCGGGCGGCGCGGTAGGCCACGTGACGGATCACGAGCCACTGCGGCAGGCCGAGCGCGGTCGAGGCCTCGCGCAGCGTGTTCGGCACGAGCAACAGCATGTCCTCGGTGGTGCGCACCACGACCGGGATAACGAGGATGGCAAGCGACACGGCGCCCGCCCAGGCGGAGAAGTGCCCCATGGTCGCGACCATGAGCTCATAGACGAAGAGACCGACGACGATGGAAGGCGCGCTCAACAGAATGTCGTTGATAAGGCGCACGACCATGGTGAGCTTCGAATAGCGGCCATATTCCGCCATGTAGGTCCCGGCCAGGATCCCGAGCGGCGTTCCGAACACTACCGCCAGGATGGTCAGGATTAGGCTGCCGATGATCGGATTTAACAGACCGCCCGTGCCGCCCGGAGGCGGCGTCATCTCGGTGAAGACCGCGAGCGACAGTCCGCCCACGCCCTTCACCACCAACACCGTGAGGATCAGCACGAGCCAGCTCAGGCCGAAGACGGCGGCGCCAACCGCTAGCGCGGTGGCGATATGATTGCCACGTTGGCGCCTGCGATGGCGCCCCATGTCTATGGCTGCGGTCATCACCGCGCTCCCGTCTTCATTTCGATGCGCATCAGCATGAGCCTTGCCGCCGCAAGCACGATGAAGGTGATGAAGAACAGGATGAGGCCAAGCGCGACGAGCGAAGAGGTATAAAGGTCGCCTGTGGCTTCTGTGAATTCATTGGCGATCGTAGCCGAGATGGTGGTGCCCGGCGCCATGATCGAGGGCATGATCCTGTGGGCGTTGCCGATGACAAAGGTCACGGCCATGGTCTCGCCGAGCGCGCGGCCCAAGCCCAGCATGATGCCGCCGATGATGCCCACCCGCGTGTAGGGGATGACCACCCGGCGCATTACCTCCCAACGCGTGCAGCCGATACCATAGGCCGCCTCTTTCAGCACTGGCGGAACGGTGTCGAACACCTCGCGTGTGATCGAGGTGATGAAGGGGAGCACCATGATGGCGAGGATCAAGCCGGCGGTGAGCAGGCCGATGCCATAGGGAGGCCCGGCGAAGAGCTGATTGAGCATGGGCACGTTGGAAAACGCGTCGATCAGCAACGGCTGGAGATGGGCCTGAAAGAACGGGGCGAATATGAACAGCCCCCAAATGCCGTAAATGATGCTGGGGATGCCCGCCAGCAGCTCCACCGCGATGCCGATGGGCCGGCGCAAGCGCTCGGGGCTGATCTCGGTCAGGAAGATGGCGATGCCGAGGCTCACGGGGACGCCGATCAACATGGCAATGATCGAGGTCAGCAGCGTGCCGTAGATCGCGGGCAGGGCACCGAACTTCTCGGTGACCGGGTTCCAGCTTTGCGACGTGAGGAAGTCAAAGCCGTAGGCGCGCCAGGCCGGAAGCGAACCCTCCACGAGCGAAAGCATGACGCCCGCGAGAATCACCAGCACGGCAAGCGCTGAAGCCTGGGTCAAGATGCGGAAAGCGCGGTCGCCGATCTCAAAGCGCCGCAAAGACTTGGCACGCGGGTTCTCGTCATGGACGAGCATATCGCCAGTTGTGGAGTGAACCGCCATGTCCATCACCCGGCTCCCCTGCTGCCAGCTAACAAACTCAAAACCGGATGTCGAGACAGGAGCGGACGGTAGCCGCTCCTGTCTCGATCCAGACCTGCTCTAGTTCATGGCAAAGACAGGCTTTCCAGCCGGATCCTTGATCTTGGCCCACTCGCCGCGCGACAGCGCAATGACGTTGTCGGGCATCGGGATGTAGTCGAGCTCGTCGGCCATCTTGACGCCGTTCTTATAGGCCCAGTCGAAAAACTTGAGCGCATCGGCGGAGGCCGCTGCGTCCTGCGGAACGGTGTGCATCAGGATGAAGCTCGCTGCCGTGATCGGCCAGGTGGCAGCTCCAGGCTGATCGGTCAGGATCACGCCATAACCGGGCACGGACTTCCAATCGGCGCTCGCAGCTGCCGCCTGGAACGACTTCGTCTCCGGCGCGACGGTCTTGCCGTCATGGTTCATCATGCTGGCGTGGGTGAGCTTGTTCTGCTTGGCATAGGCATATTCGACATAGCCGATCGAGCCCTTGGTCTGGGCTACGTTGTTGGCCACGCCTTCATTGCCCTTGGCGCCAATGCCGGTCGGCCACTCGACGGCTGCGTCGGAACCAACCTTTTCCTTCCAGTCGGGGCTCACCTTGGAAAGATAGTTGGTGAAGTTGAAGGTGGTGCCAGATCCGTCAGAGCGGTGCACCACGGCGATTGCCGCGTCCGGAAGCTTCGCTTTCGCATTCAGCTTGACGATCGCGGGATCGTTCCACTTGGTGATCTTGCCCTGAAAGATATTGGCAAGGGTCAGACCGTCGAGCACGAGCTCGCCCGGCGCCACACCCTCGATGTTCACCACGGGCACAATGCCACCGATGATCATCGGGAACTGGATCAAGCCATTGGCGTCGAGCTCTTTCTGCTCGAGGGGCTTGTCGGACGCGCCGAAGGTGACCGTGTTGGCCTCGATCTGCTTGATGCCGCCGCCCGAGCCGATCGACTGGTAGTTCAGGCCATTGCCGGTGTCTTTCTTGTAGGCGTCGGCCCATTTCGCATAGATCGGATAGGGAAATGTCGCGCCGGCACCCGAAATATCGGCCGCCTGCGCGGTGGTGATTGTGAACGCCGCGGCAAGCGCCGCAGCGGCCGCATATGACATAAACCTCATCTTCGCTCTCCCTTGAGGGTACAGATAGCGGTCCGTTGCAACGGGACCTGCGACGAGGGACCCCTCTCCCATCGTCGGGCGAGCGTTAACGCCGCGTAATAACGCTACTATGTCACTTATGTGACAGTTCGATAACAGTCCCGGGAAAGGGCGGAAACGGCTTGTGGATAGCTCGACGGGCGCCGTTACTCGGCGGCAGTTCGGCTTGGCGCGATATCGCGGGCCGGGTCAAGCAGGACCGTAAAGGTGGACCCACGCCCGGGCGTGGAGGAGATGGCGAGCTCGCCCCGGTGGCGGTTGAGGATGTGCTTGACGATGGCGAGCCCCAAGCCAGTGCCGCCCTTCTCCCGGCTGGAGGCCACGTCGATGCGGTAGAAGCGCTCGGTCAGGCGCGGCAGATGCTCCGGCGCAATGCCGGGCCCACTGTCGACCACGGCGATGGCATAGCGGCCGGCCTGACGCCCGTGGGGCGGCATGTGCTTGGCCTCGAGTTCGAACACGCCCGCCCTTCATGCCGTATTTAAGCGCATTTTGCACCAGGTTCTGCACCACCTGGACGAGCTCGTCCCGGTCGCCGCGGACGATCGCTTTGCGCCCGAAGCTTCCCACCTCGACCAGGGCGCCCGTCTCGCGGGCGAGCGGCTCCGACGTGTCGCGCACGTGATCCAGCACCTCGTTCAGGTCGACGAGGCCCGATGGCGGCACGTGAGCGTTCATCTCCACGCGGCTCAAGGATAGGAGCGCATCGATGAGGCGCGTCATGCGCGATGCCTGCTCGGCCATGATGGGAAGGAAGCGCTCGCGCGCGCCAGGGTCCTCCTTGGCGGTGCCCTGCAAAGTCTCGATGAAGCCGCGCAACGAGGCGAGCGGCGTGCGTAGTTCGTGGCTCGCATTGGCGATGAAATCGGCCCGCATCTGGTTGACGCGCTCGACCTCGGTCAGGTCGCGTAAGAGGACGAGGATGTTGTCACCACGCTCCGTCCCGCGCGTGAGCGGCGCCACCGTAGCGGCCATGCGGCGACCGACCGGGACCCGTTCGGCATAGGTGACGGTGACCGCGCGGCCGCGTTCGGGTGCTGCACTCACGGCATCTAGGAACTCGGGCGTGCGGATCACCGAGGCGATGTGGCTGCCTTCGCGCAGGGCGGCAAACAGGCCGCGCGCCGGCGCGTTGCAGTAGAGTACCTGGCCCGCGGCATTGAGCAGGATGGCAGGGTCGGGCAACGCCTCGGCCATGATCTGCATCTGCGAGACCGTCCGTCCGAGATGCGCCGAACTGCCCATCGCGGAGACGGTTGCCTCCTCGTGCTCATGGCGGGGAAGCAGGGCAACCGAGGCGACAAAACCGAGAAAGGCCACGATGGCCAAGGGCACCGCGAGATGGGCGAACAGGACGAGCGAGGCCATGATGACGGCCACCGCGACGATCAGCCAAAGGCCGGCCCACAGGCGCGCGAAGAACTCCTGCAGGACACGCATGAGGACTGACCCGGCGCGAACCAAGACGCCAGAGGGCAACGGGGGCCGTTCGGCCTGATCGCTCAATACGTTCTCCCCGCTAAGCGAATCAACCAGCGATCGTCCTACATGATTGCGCCTGGATTATCACGCTTTTGCGACATGGTGGGGGACCTCCCGTGACAATGCAATGACGGCTCCCACTGACATTTTTCGCTCGTTGCTATAGTTAAAGCCGTCACGCGCAGTGGACGCATACATGTCCGACGATATTCTGCTTGAAGATGTGGGTCCCGGCGCAGAGCTGCCAGGCTTCGATATCGATGACCCCGTGCTGCCCAAGCAGATCGCCGACCGGGCGCTGACGAGCGGGCGGGTTCCCTATACCGAGCGATGAAGCGGAAGGCCTACCGCGCCGAGCTGCAGCCCTTGCAGGTCGAGCTTCTCAAGCTGCAGCGCTGGGTGGCGACGCGGCCCGATCCAAAAATCGTGGGCTCAAGCCCTGAATTCTTCGCTACCGCGTGAGGCGCTTACCGGCCAAGTCGTCGAGATACTCCTGCCAACGCGCATCGCGGTGCTCGCCGAGCTCGCGCAGATAGTCCCAGGTATAAAGGCCGGTGTCGTGGCCATCGTCGAACACGATGCGGACGGCGTAGTTGCCGACCGGCTCAAGCCGCGCGATGGACACCGCCTTCTTGCCGGGAACGGTGACGCGCTGAGAAGGCGCGTGGCCCTGCACCTCGGCGCTTGGGCTCAACACGCGCAGGAACTCGGCCGAGAGCTCGAAATGGGCGCCATCGTCGAAGCTCACCTGGAGCAGGCGCCGGTCCTTGTCGACCTTGATCTCCGTAGGCCAAGGGGTGCCCGCGTCATCGGCCATGGCCGGCATCCCTCAGCCTAAATCGATTTCGCCTTCGACCACATGGTCGAGGCCGGTGCCCTTGGCCGTCAACACGGCCTTGACCTTCAGCTTCCCCTTGCCGCCCAAATTCTCCTCGCGCACCACGCGCTCGATCGCCTGCTGCGACGTCACGCCAACCTCCTTCAGGAACTTCCGCATCGACATATTGAACCGCTGCTCGTCCATCCTGGGTCTCCTTCGCGGGCCTCGTCCGTGATATGGAGACAATGCGATACCATATTAGAGGCGAAACCCTTGGCTGCTAAGGTCCGCAAACAGCTTAAGAAGGGCCGCGCCACGAAAAAGACGGTGTCGCGCCGCGACGCCGCCGCGGCCGCGCTGGCCGACGCGCGCTACCGCAAACGCGTGGTTGCAAGCGCCAAGGTCTATCGGCGGAAGGGCCCGCCCGCGCCGCAAGAGGACGAGAATGAGTGAGAGGATGCCGCTGTCCATGATCGACCCCTTCGGCCGGCGCATCACTTATTTGCGCGTCTCGGTCACTGACCGCTGCGACTTCCGCTGCGTCTACTGCATGGCCGAGGATACGACCTTCCTGCCCCGCAAGGACCTGCTCAGCCTGGAGGAGATCGACCGGCTGGCATCGGCCTTCATCGCCCGGGGCGTGCGCAAGCTCCGGCTGACCGGGGGCGAGCCCCTGGTGCGCAAGAACGTCCTCTGGCTGCTCAAGTCGTTGTCGCGGCATTTAGGCGACGGGCTCGACGAGCTCACCCTCACCACCAATGGCAGCCAACTTCAGCGTTACGCCGCGGCGCTTGCCGATTGCGGGGTCGCCCGCATCAACGTCTCGCTCGACACGCTCGATGCCGGCAAATTCGCGAGCATCACCCGCGGCAGCGATTTTGCGTCCGTGATGGCCGGCATCAACGCGGCCGACCGCGCCGGGCTCAAGATCAAGATCAATACGGTGGCGCTTCGCGGCGTGAACGAGGACGAGTTTGAGGACCTCATCCGCTTCAGCCATGGGCGCGGCTTCGACCTGACCTTGATCGAGACCATGCCCATGGGCGAGACCGACAGCGACCGGACGGAGCACTATCTGCCGCTCAGCCTCGTGCGGGCGCGGCTCGCCGAGCGCTTCAGCCTCGCCGAGACCGCAGACCGCACCGGCGGCCCTGCCCGCTACGTCCGCGTGGCTGAGACGGGCGGCCGGCTCGGCTTCATCACGCCCTTGACCCACAATTTCTGCGAGGCTTGCAATCGCGTGCGTGTCACCTGCACAGGCACGCTCTATCTCTGCCTTGGCCAGGACGAGGCTGCTGATCTGCGCGCGCCGTTGCGGGCAAGCGAGGCCGACGACCTGCTTAACGCCGCCATCGACGCAGCTATTGCGCGAAAGCCAAAGGGCCACGATTTCGTCATCGATCGGGCAGCACGACCCAGCGTCGCGCGGACCATGTCGGTGACCGGGGGCTGAGTTCAGCGCATGGTTAACGGGAGCGCGGGGCGCGTCGAAATCGCGGGCTGGCAACGCCGCCCGTAGCTCCGTTCGGGGTCCTTCTGCGGCGGCCTATCCCATTGACATCGTTTGTTAGGCACCCGGCTTACGGCGTTCTTAACCGTTTGCCGCCTAAGTTTTGCCCCACGTACACTGACGAACTCATTCGGCGATCGAGTTATGTTTGCATTGGGCGAACTCAGACGCCACGCGTACTGGGCCGGTCTGCTGCTCTTCAGCGCCCTGATCGGCGCCGTCGCCTTTTTTGCGCCAGGCCAAGTCAGCGTGATGGAGCTCGAGCGCGAGGCGCTCGTCGCGGCCCAACGCGTGAGCGCCCAATTGATGCAGGAGCCCGGCGCTCTATTCGAAGCCTTGAACCTGCCCGGGGGTGCGACGCAATTGGGCAGCGTGTTCGAGCATTTGGGATATGGCGCGCGCGTGCTTCGCTACGAGCTCTACGATGAAGCCGGGCAGCTCGTCTTCACGAGCGGCAAGTCCGGATTGGAGCTCGACCACGAGCCCACCAATTTGCCGGCACTCGCCGATGCCCAGGCCACCGTGCATCAGGGCACCGACGCGAGCGCGCCCCCGCATTTTGCCGTGCTCTCACTCCCGTTCCGGCTCGGCGGCCAGCCGCGCGGCGCCCTCGTCGTCTATCTCGACCAGAGCGACGAGGCGAACGCGCTATCCAACTATTCCAGCCGGATTGTCGGCGTCACGCTGCTTTTGCTGTGCGTGGGTATCGCTTCACCGATCGCTTTTGCCTGGTTGCGCAGCCAACAGCACCGCCAAGCAGAGGCGCAGGTGCACTACCTCGAGACTCACGATTCCCTCACGGGTCTCCCCAACCGCAGGGCGTTCAGTGAGAGCCTCGCCGAGGCGCTCGCCGCCATGCACCGGGACCGCACCAATGTCGCCGTGCTGTGTCTCGACGTTGATAAGTTCAAGGAGATCAACGACTCGGCTGACCATGCCGGCGGCGACACGGTGTTGCGGGAAATCGGCAGCCGCATACAGGGCACGCTGGGCGACCGCGACCTTATTGCCCGCCGTGGCGCCGACGAGTTCGCCATCGCGCTGGTCGACATCACCAATCTCGGTGACGTCATGGCCTTTATGAACAGGTTGGTGGAAGCCCTGCGTGATCCCTTCCGGGTCGGCGGAAAGGACGTGGTGTGCACGACCAGCGTCGGCATCGCGCTGGCCCCCGGTGACGGCAGCAGCGCGGCGGAGGTGTTGCGCCATGCCGACATCGCGCTGGCCCGCGCCAAGGGCGATGGCGGGCAACGCATGTGCTTCTTCGAGCAAAGCATGGACCGGGCACTGCAGAGGCGCCGCATGGTCGAGCACGAACTCCGGCTCGCGCTCAGCCGCGAGGAGTTCGAGGTCGTCTACCAGCCGCAGTTCTACCTCGACACCGAGACGCAATGCGGCGTCGAGGCGCTGGTTCGCTGGCACCATCCGGTACATGGCAAGATCGCGCCGGCCCATTTTATTTCCGTCGCCGAGGAGACCGGATTGATCGTGCCTCTGGGTGAATGGGTGCTGCGCCGCGCCTGTAGCGACGCCATGACCTGGCCCGAGCCGTTCACCGTGGCGGTCAATCTTTCGCCCGCGCAGTTCCGCGACGGCGATGTCGCCGAGACCGTGGCCGATGTGCTGCACGAGACGGGGCTGCCGCCGCACCGGCTCGAGCTCGAGATCACGGAGAACCTGCTCATCAACGACACGGAGGAGGTACTCGGCAAGCTCAACCGTCTGCGCGATCTCGGGGTGGCCATCGCCATGGACGATTTCGGCACCGGCTATTCGAGCTTGAGCTATCTTGCCCGCTTCCCCTTCAACAAGATCAAGATCGACCGCCAATTCGTGCGCAACATGACGCGCGATCCGGCCATGCGTGCCATCGTCAAGACCATCATCGCGCTCGGCAAATCGCTCGACGTGACGATCACCGCTGAGGGTGTCGAGACGCAAGAGCAGGCCGCGATGTTGCGCGAATTCGGCTGCCCGCAAGTGCAGGGCTTCCTCTATGGCTACCCTACCGCCCAAGTGGCGGGCAAAGGTCCGGCCAAGGTGACGCAGATCGCGACGCGAAGCAGCGCCGCCTGACTCCTCCGCAGTGATCTAGAATTCGCGGCCCAAGCGCGCTGCTCGCGGGTCCCGCGCGCCAGGGGGCCACGGGCAATGATCTGCGCCGACGCCTGAATCATCACAAGCTCGCAAACTCAGGACGCGACAGGGCAACAACGAGAGGGGCGCCAACCGAAACCGACGCCACTGCTCTGACATGAAGCACCAGTTCAACCGGAGGCGGGGTCCTAGGGGTTGAAAGCACTCATGCGAATTGGTGAGCCGAGAGAGGCCCCCGAGGGATCAAGTCCGGGGGCCCCTCCGCAGGTTTGCTCGACCATCTATGAGCCCATGGTGAGCAATGGAGAGAGGCTCTCTCCAATTCTAGAACCCGCGACGAAGCAAAACTCTGCGGTCCTGTCAGCCCGCGCCGAGATCCGCCCGCGTGGAACTTTTTAGCGATATCGGTCGTTTAGGGCCCAGCGCGAATTGGGTGTGACAACCAGCCTAGTTGCGTCAGTAGCGTCAGGGGAGGACGTCGTATGACTGAAGCCGAATTGCAGAGGGTTCTCGACTGGGCAGACAAAAAAGTGGCCGCGGGGGCGGGATCGCCGTGGGCTTGGTATCAATACGCGAAACTCCGCGAGGCCATCGAAGAGGTCATCGCCTGCTTAGAGGTCTCCGTGCCGCAAGCGGAGAGTTTGCCTCAAGTGGGAACGCGTCAGGATTGGGGTGGTCTCCGCCTCGTGGTTTCCAACGGGGCAGAGGTTTGCACGACGACTGCCCGCTAAGCGAGATCCGGAGCGTCAGCCGGCATTGGCCTATTGGAATAGGCCGCTGGATTTGTTGGCGGGAGGGGCAGCAATCGGACCCCAGCCGGTTGCCGTGTTGAAATCACCGTTCGACGTAGGGGCCTTGGGCTTAGCCTTGGCAATTCGGCTCACCCGCGGCTTGGCGCTAACTGCCGCGTGCTTCTTGGCCCCCGACTTCTCGATCTGCTTGGGCTTTACCGCCGCACTAGGTTGCTTTGCCGGCGCCTGCTCCGCCGCCGCGCGGGCCGCAGATTCAACGGCGGCTGTCACGGCGTCCGGCGGCTCGGCGCGCGCAATCGCGGGTGGCGCGCCGCTGCCGGACCGACCCGCACGACGCGGCGTCTCCTCCCGAACCGTCGGCGCGCTCTGTGCTTCGCCGCCGGCGCCCTCATTCACGGGCCCTGCATCGGCCAGCGGCGCGGTGGACTGCGTCGTCATGGGATCAGCGGCCGTCTCGGGCGGTGCGGGTGAGGCCGGCAACGCCGAGGTTGTCTCCGTGGGATTGGGCAGTTCCGGCTCGGGCTTGCCCGCGGCGGCAGTGTCCGGAGCAAAGGTCACGGGATCGCTCGCCGAGGACCCAGCATTCGTCTGGCCGCTCCCTATGGCAGGAGTTGCCGAGGACCCCGCGGGTACCACCTCGACGTCGATGACCAACGGGCCGCGGCGATTGGTTCCCGGGCCGGGGAGCGTGATGAGCATCGGGAGCAGCGCGGCAAGCACGACCGCGTGAGCGGCCACGGCGCCAAGCGCGAAGAGAGGAAGATTCAATCGGCGTTGATCGGTCACGGTGCGGAGCCAAGGTTGTAGGAACGCGCCGATACGCTCAATACACCGTGTCCGGATTATCTGAGTCGCCCCTTGCCGTGCAAGCCCCTAGTTTTCCATCACAATTCGGGGTGCTGGGCGCGCGGCATGTTGGTGGTGGGCGAGCTCTGCCCAAACCTTGGCCGCCATCTGGCGATAGGCTTGCGCCGCCGGCGAGGCCGGGTCGCTCACCACGACCGGGCGCCCTGCGTCCGAGGTCTCGCGAATGGCCATGATGAGCGGCACCTCGCCCAGGAACGGTACGCCGAGCCGCTCCGCTTCGCGCTTGGCGCCGCCATGGGCGAAAATGTCCGACCGCTCGCCGCAATGGGGGCAGATGAAGGTGCTCATATTCTCGACGAGACCCAAGACCGGCACGTCCACCTTGCGGAACATGTTCAGCCCTTTGCGCGCGTCGATCAGCGCGAGATCCTGCGGCGTCGAGACGATGACGGCGCCGGCAAGCGGCACTTGCTGCGCCATGGTGAGCTGGGCGTCGCCGGTGCCGGGCGGCATGTCGACCACGAGCACGTCGAGCTCGGCCCAGGCCACGTCCTTCAGCATCTGGGACAGCGCCGACATCACCATGGGCCCGCGCCAGATCATGGGCGTCTCCTCATCGACGAGGAACCCCATGGACATCACCTTCAGCCCGTAAGCCTCCATGGGCTTGAGCTTGTTGCCGGCGAGTTGCTGCGGCTGACCTTTGAGCCCGAGCAGCCTCGGCATGGACGGGCCATATATGTCGGCGTCGAGCACACCGACCTTGAGCCCCTGGCCCTGCAGCGCCAGCGCGAGGTTCACTGCAGTCGTCGACTTACCCACGCCGCCTTTGCCCGACGCCACGGCAATGATGTTGGCGACGCCGGGAATGGCGCCGGTGCGGTGTCTTGCGTCCCGCGCGGCTCCGGGCGCCACGGGTGATGCGGGTGCGGGTTGGGGTGATCCGCCCGCGCCATTGCCACCGCCGCCTGCCCCACTCGCAGTGCCGGTCTGACGGTCCGCGGTGAGCGTGACGGCAACGGCTTCCACGCCCGGCAATGCCTTCACGATTTTCGTGGCGGCCTCGCGCAAGCCTTCGAGCTCGCCCGCACGGCGTGGATCCACGGAGATGGCGAAATACACCTTGCCCTTGTTGATCACGACCTCGGAGACGAGGCCGAGGGAAACGATGTCGCCGTCCAAATCGGGGCCCTTGACGCGCTTCAGCTCGGCGAGCACGCGCTCTTTGGTGAGGGATTCAGCCATGATACGCGACATGTATGCTCACCCCCGCAGAACACCAACGCCTTAATTGGCGTGGCCCGGCTGGATCATCTCGCTGCTCTTGCGACTTACGTCGCGAGCCGATGGCGGCAAGGGTCAGGGTCGCTCGGTGTTCTGAGCGTCGACCCCTTCTTCAACATCAATGAGCCTCGGGACCTCGCTGCTGCAGGAAGGTGCCGGGTAAGGGGCCATCCGCTGCGATTCCGACCCCCTCCCCAGCGCACCGAGTGGGGAAAATGCAGGCTTTCGCGGACATGACCGCGGAACCGATCCCACGCCGTACGCGCGACACAATTTCGATCTCCCATAGCCCCTCGGGCGGGGGCGCTCGTTAGTAGCCTTGGGTCATGGGCCCGAGGGTCTGGTTTGGGTCGCACGCGTATGCTCCGCCTGGTCCGCTGGCTCGCCCGAGTGGCCGAGCCCATCGTCAGCTGCCCCATGCGGGCCTTGCGCTTCGTATTCGCCCGCTTCGTCTTCAACCCGTCGCCCGGGCGGCTCCGGCGGAGGCTTGAAACCAACGGCGTGTGCAAACGAACCGGGCCTCAAGCCTTCCTTAACCCTGTTCCGGCTATTCATGGCAGGGCACGCGGAGGCGCCTTAGCGTTTGCCGGCTGCTCTTCCACAAAAGCGGGGGAATTGATGCGCGTCGTGGCCGGTTCGGGAAGCTTGTGGGATCTGGGGGGCGCCGAGATCGATCGGCATCTGGAAACCATGGCGCGGTTCATCGAGCGCCTCGAAGGCGGCGAGGCCGCCGGCGACGCCAGTGAAGCATCGCCCGTGACCATGATCCTGCGCTCGGCTCAATCGGCGCCAGCGCAAGCTTTGATCTCCATGACCGAAGAACTCGCCCGCGTGCGCGCGAGCGCCAAAGTGGTGCTCGCCAAGCTCGAGCCCGAAGAGGATCTGCGGCAGCTGTTCGCAAGCCTATGGCGGCTTCGCCCATGCGAGCCCGCCCAGGAGCTCGTCCGCTGGGCGCGCAATCCCCGCCTGCTCGAGGCCCATGAGCAGGTGACCTATGGCACCGCGATGTGCTGGTCGGGGGATGCCATGCGCCGCGATGCCGACAGGCGCAACGGGCTCACCCAATTCGACGAAGCTGCACCGCAAGCGGCGCGGCTAGGGCGGCTCGCTTTCGAGGCGTTGTGGGCCGCCTCGGCCATGGTGCCCGAGCGGCGCCTGCTTGGGCCCTCCACGGCGCGGCCCTCGGGGGCCTATCAGTCCACGGCCGACCCAGGGGTGGCGGTCTCGCCACTCCGCCCGAGCCTGCGAGGCTGGCCGCTCGTCCGGCACTAGCTGCATTACGCGTCGTTGCCGGGGTTGACCCGGCAATCCATTTCCCTAGCGCCTCGGCTCGTTGAAGCGTAACGGCATGGATGCCCGGATCACGTCGGGCAGGACGGAAGATCGGTAGAACGATGCCACCCGCAACCATGCAGGCCATGGTGCTCGAGGCGCCGGGCGCGGCGCTCAAGTCCGCCGAGCTGCCCGTGCCCAAGCCGGGGCCACGTCAGGTGCTGCTCAAGGTCGTGGCCTGCGGGGTCTGCCGCACCGATCTGCACATCGTCGATGGGGAGCTGAGCCATCCCAAGCTGCCGCTCGTGCTTGGCCACGAGATCGTCGGCCGCGTCGAAGCCATGGGCGCGGAGGTTCAGGGCATCGGCATTGGGATGCGGGTCGGTGTCCCGTGGCTGGGCTTCACCGACGGCACCTGCCGCTATTGCCGGAGCGGCCACGAAAATCTCTGCGACCATCCCCGCTTCACAGGCTACGATCTCGATGGCGGCTATGCGGGCCACACGCTTGCAGACGCGCGGTACGCCTTCCCGCTCCCTGAAGCCTACAGCGATGCGGAAGCGGCACCCCTCCTCTGCGCCGGACTGATCGGCTACCGCGCCCTCAAGCTCGCTAAAGACAGTGCAGGCGACCTGAAGCGTCTCGGCATTTATGGCTTTGGCGCCGCTGGCCACATCGTGGCGCAAGTGGCGCGCGCCCAAGGTGCCGAGATCTATGCCTTCACCCGGCCGGGCGACCTGCCCGCACAAAACTTCGCGCGGTCCCTCGGAGCCAGTTGGGCTGGAGGTTCCGACGAGCGCGCGCCGGAAGCGCTTGACGCCGCCATTATCTTCGCCCCGGTGGGGGCACTCGTGCCGGCAGTGCTAAGAGCAGTGCGCAAGGGCGGCGTGGTCGTGTGCGGCGGCATCCATATGAGCGACGTGCCCAGCTTCCCTTACGAGCTTCTCTGGGAAGAGCGCGTGGTGCGCTCCGTCGCCAATCTGACGCGTGCCGATGCCACCGAGTTCCTCGCGATCGCGCCCACGGTACCGGTCAAGAGCACGGTCGTGCCGATGCCGCTTGCGCGTGCCAACGAGGCGCTTGCCGCCTTGCGCCAAGGCGAACTTACGGGTGCCGCCGTGCTTATTCCGTGAGGCCTACTTGTTGGGGTCGACGTTGATATCGATGCCCTTGTCCTTGCTGATCGTGCCCGAGAAGCCCGGTACGTCGATCCGCACCACGTCCCGGTGGGTGTGGTGATAGTACAAATAGCCGAGGAGCCCCAAGCCCACCACCGCCACGCCCAGCAGAAAGGCCATCACCATATTGCCGCTTGCCTTGCGTTCCATTCCGTTTGCCATCGACCCCTCCAATCAGTTGCTAGCGCCTCAAAAACGAGCTTCGGTTGCGTTGAGTTCCACCCACGCCGCGCTTGACCCGGATCAAGGCTGAGGACCAGGATTGGGCCTAAGGCCCAACCATAAAGGCCGGCATTCTAGGGAGGCGTCTCTGCTGCACCAAGTCATTGAATCCCTTAAGGCTCGCATCGTGCTCAGGCCCCGATACGACAACTATATCGGTGGCAAGTGGGTGGCCCCCGCGGCGGGCCGGTATTTCGACAATATCAGCCCAATCACCGGACGCCCAATCTGCCAGATCGCCCGCTCGCAGGCCGCCGATGTCGAGCTTGCGCTCCATGCCGCGCACGCGGCCAAGGACAAATGGGCCGCCACGGCGCCCGCCCAACGCGCCGCAGTCCTCTATAAGATCGCCGACCGGATCGACGAGAATCGGGAACTGCTGGCCGCGGTCGAGACCATCGACAACGGCAAGCCGATCCGCGAGACGCGCGCCGCCGACATTCCGCTCGCTGCCGACCATTTTCGCTATGTCGCCGCGTGCCTCCGGGCGCAGGAAGGTTCGCTGTCGGAGAAAAGGCGCTCGGGTTCTTCTAGGCGGGGAGATGGTTGAACGAGTCCTCGCCACGGACGCCGCGCTCGATCTGATCGAGCGGCTTGCGTGCCGGCACGGGCCGTTGATGTTCCACCAGTCGGGCGGCTGCTGTGACGGCTCGGCCCCCATGTGCTATCCGCAAGGCGAGTTCTGCGTCGGGAGCAACGACGTGCGGCTCGGCGAGATCGGCGGCGCGGAATTCTATATGGACGCCGACCAGTTCGCCTATTGGAAGCACACCCAGCTCATCATCGACGTGGTGCCGGGGCGCGGCTCGGGCTTCTCGCTCGAGGCCCCGGAGGGGTTACGCTTTCTCACCCGCAGCCGCGTGTTCACCGACGCCGAGGTGGATGCGCTCGAGCCGCCGCGCAGGTCTGCGGGGATTTAAGGCACTCAATTGGCAGCATCTTGACTTCAACTTCGGCGCGGTCGGCCTTGGCTGTACAGACGGACCGATATGCGAAGGGGACGTACCCACAAAGTTCGGCAAGAAGGTGAGCAACAGCTACCGGGGTCTGGATATGTTTATGCTCGGTGGCGTGATCTTTTTCTAGGTACAAACCTTTCCCCAAAGGGTCCATCTCCCGGGGAAGATCATCGACACCAACCCGAGGGGGTCGGTCAAAAAGCCGGCCCCTTCACTTTTTGGCGCGCCGGGCATCAACCTCGCTTCAGCGCGAAAGTGCCGCGCACCTCGTCAATGGCAGCCTTCGCCGCCATCTTGGCGAGATCGCTCATAGGCAGATCGATATTGGCAATCCAGTTCGGGCCTGTACCCTTGGCTTGGATGGGCACGATCTGGATGTGCTGAGCCTGAATATCGCTACAGCTCGGGACCCGCTTAAACCGCTCCATGATCTCGACCACGAGCTGGGCGGCAATCAACTCAGGCATTTGCTTCATAGGTCCAGGCCCGCTTTTCTCTACCGCATTTTATGCTACCGTTGACATGTCATGGCTCCTCCCCGGGGCCTTGGCCTTGCGTCTGCCTCGCCCCGGCTGCGGATCGGGGCTTTCTTTTTGCCCGCTAATGGCCCCTCCACAAATTTATTTCGCATGCCGAGGTAAGAACTTGCGGTCAATCCTACAGCCTGTAAGTCGACTAGCAGGTGGAACAGTTTAGACTCAGCGTGCCGCCGCAACCTTGACAAGGAGGTCACGATGACCAGCACCACACCTACCACATTCGCAACAACCTGGAAGCGGTACGCCGTTGTCCATGCGCAATGCGAGACGCTGTCCGGCAAAGCGCTGTCGAAGGCGCAGGACGCCGAGAACGCTGCCACCGACGCCCTGATCGAGACCCGCACTGGCAGCCCAGCCGAGATCGCGAAGAAGATCGACGCAACTGAGGACTACCTCAGGGTCGGCGGCAACACATGGTTCGATAACCGCGTGGAGCGCATGTTGGACAGCGTCAAGCGCGACCTGCGCGCACTGGCCAGGAGGGCGGGCGCCGCTTAACGGAATGGCAACGCGTTAGTCCGATAATGCATGAAGTCTCGCGTTATGGCGGCCTCAGGATGACTCTCCTCTGGGGGCGCTTCCCATTTGAGAGTGGACTGTGGCGCAGTTCCTCGACGTACAGATCATCCTAGGCGGGGAACCGTGGGACCCGACGCTGCCTCCGCAAGAGCAGCTGATCTAACCATAGGAGCACCCCAAGCCCGTCGAGAAAGCTCGGCGGGCTTTTCGTTTGGCGCGTTGTATAGGGCTTTCAAACAAAGGGCCGAGAAAAAGCCTCAATGGCGGCGCTCCTTTTGGCCACGATGCTTGGCGACCCCACCAGGAAGGCGCAATCATGCGACGCATAATTGGCCTCGCTGTCTCTGCTGTCATTTTGACGTCGCTGGCGGTAGCTCAGCAGCTGCCGCCTGTTCAACTGACACCTGAACAGATAGACCTCATCCAACACGATGTGCGGGCCACCCTGAAAAACGATCCGGTGTCGGCGAAATTTGGCAACATGGTCGCGAGCTAAAGAGCCCTCAACATGGTCGCGAGCTAAAGAGCCCTGAATTCACCTATGTCTGCGGACCGCTCAACTCTAGGAACAGCGGTGGGGATTTCACGGGCCTTGAGCCATTCATAGGGCTACTCGGAAAGAAGGCCGACGCCCCGCTCGGATTTTTGCCTCTCGCTGAGGGCGACGTCGCCGGCCAACAATGCGCAACCCGCGGCTTGACGGCTTAGAGGAGCTCTGAGGGGGAAAGGAACCATGCGCAAAGACAGCTTTTCTTTGTGCACTTCTAGTCGGGTGCGCGAGCCCACACTTCGTCAAGCTCGACGCCTCAGGAAAGGTCGACCTTTCCTCCAATCCAGACACCCTCAAAAGAGACCTAGTCGATTGCCAGGCCCCCAATCCGTCCCTGGTCGCGTGCATCTATGTCTCGCTTCGGCGACCTCAAGTTAGCCAAGAAATTTCGATTCGCGAGCCCAACCACTAGGGAAAGCGATGGGCTACGCTGATGATGGGCAACCTATTATATGATTGAGTAGTTTCTCGTAATAACGTCAGACAACATAGTAGGGAGGGATGCGAATCCCCTTCCGTTCCGCTCTTTGTGATCGCCTGTGCAGCTGGATGGGCACCGTACTCCAAAAGGCGCTGTTAAGAAGGGCAGCGAGGGTTCCATGGGCCAACTTAAGTTCATCCCACCAACCAAGATTCTGTCCCTAAGAGAGGCTCGATTCTTGAAGGCGGAGGCAGATTGCTACGTGAGGGCAAAATCACCTAACCACTTGTCAGGTGCGGTAGAACTCGCACCGCCGACGACAACGAAGCGACTTGGAGGAAAGGCGGAAACGAAGAACCACTCACGCGGCACCGAACAGCTAACAGTGGCGCGGATACCGCGGAGCTTTCCTTCTCGCGCACAATCGGATGCTGCGTCTGCCAACGAGCAGCTTGCTGACGAGACGCCGCCGACCCGGTCCTTAATCACCTTAACGGCGGGGACCCGGATGCTAATCGCGGGTCTCATCCTTGCGCTGTTGCTCCCAAACCTGACCCTCGGGTCCATTTTCTGGCTCGGCGTGATCAACACGCCTTCGTCAAGGCCGGTGATGCTTCCGCCCGACAAAAGCTCGGTGCCGGCGGCCCGATCCGCAATTCCGCCCGCAGTCCTATCAGCGCCTGGTACGCTCGATGCGACAGCCGGCGAGGACGTACCCTTCCCAATTGCGCTCGACGGCACTGATGGAGTGCCCGCCCGAAGCATCATCGCCATAATCGGCTTGCCAAAAGGCAGCATGTTGTCGTCTGGACGCCCCTATGGCGAGACCGAATGGAACTTGAAAACCGACGAGATCGGCGATTTGCGTCTCGTCCTGCCCCATACCGCGAGTGGCGAGTCCAAACTTACAATTAAGCTCATCACGCCCGATTCTACGGTCATCGCGGATACCGAGACGGTCCTTAATGTTGCAGCCAATCCCGAGGCCTATTCGGAGCCAGCTGCAGAAACCGGTAGTGGTGACGCCGCCCTGGCGGCCGGAGCTAAGCAGGAGCCAAACCTTAACAGCATAGGCATCGAAGGAGCGAAGCCGATGCTAACAGAGGCGCGGGCCCAAGCGCCTCGGGCAACAAGCGCAGAGCTCGCGAACGTAGAAGCTGCAAAGGGGACGCCTGGAAATCCTGTCCAATCGCGGCGTAGCAGTCCCGCGCTTGATGACGTTCATGCGAACTGGATCGAGCCTGTCGCCTTCGTCAACCTTCGGGAAGGACCTTCACCGTCAGCACCAGTTGTCACCGTGGTTGCAAAGGGTACCAAACTCCGGGTGATAGGGCGCAAAGACCGTTGGGTGCAGGTGACCAACCCCGCTTCTTCAGAGAAGGGGTGGATCTACACCGGCCATGTCGCCACGGTCACAAAAGCACGGCCTAGAGGCGCGGTTTCACGGGCGGAATGAGAACTTCACATGAAGTTGGGAAACGCGCTCAGCTGAGGACTCTCGGGACCTGCTAGCGTCGACCGGACTTCGCATCGGCCCGCATTGTCCCCACGCCAAGTCCTCTACTTGGTTGAAGCTTTTGCCAGCTTCTTACGGCTATTTACGGCAGAGCCGGTCCCAACCAATGGGTTACCAGACTAGCGGGATCAAGCGATACCGGACTTTTTTCTGGTACTCGACGTAGCCGGGCAGGTTCCTTGCCAGGAATTTTTCCTCGTCAAACAGTCTCCAGATGAGCGCGGGCATTATCGCGACGATAGCGAGCGACCCCCACCACGAACCAAGCGCAATCGGTATGCCAAGAAGCATCATAAGTGCTCCGGCGTACATCGGGTGCCGCACCAGCGCGTATGGACCGGTGGAAATAACTTTTTGGTCCGGGGCCAACTCAATGGTTGCGGATGCAAATGTATTTTCTTTGAACACCAAGAAAATGGCGAACCAGCCGAGCACTACAAGCACGTCCCCCGCTAGGGACACAAATGACTGCATGCGTGACCACGCGAAGCGATGATCGAGTGCCGGTATAATAATGAGACAAAGAAATGCCAAAGACGCGAAAAGCATTATGATCTTTTGAGGAGGTTCCTTCTCGGCAGTCGGGCCCCCGCGCATCCGTCGCTCTAAGAGCGCCGGGTCCTCCTTAATAAGGTAGAGGGTGATCCCAAGAGCCGATGCGAAATATACGGCGAGAAACGTCCAAGCCTGCCAGTAATCGAACGTCCACGCTGGAATAAATAGCAGCGCCGCCATGACAAGAAAAAGGAACAGGAGGCCGCCGAACGCTTTTGCTCTCAGAGAGTCTCGGACTCGTGCGCGGAGCGCTCTCCACTCTGTTACGATGTGGCTCATAGTGAAACTCTGCGCCGCTTGCGTTGCGCGTTTGTCGCATTTGACTAGCCAGAGCCGGATTAAGCAGAAGCCGGAGGATGGCTCAAGGTTTTTCCGACCAATACGCGAGCGCGCGAGGTTCGGCCCATGGACCTGCACGTCGAAGTGTCAGGCATCACTGTAACCACAGCGGAGGTCGGGACGGCTTACTCCGTCACCTACGAGCGGCTCCCGAACCAGCTTCAGCTTGTGATGACGCACAGCTGGCTTGCCGCACATATCACCACGCGGTGGCGGAGTTTCGCGCTAAGGCATTCCAGGCTGCGGTCGACAAGGCGCGTGAGCTGGGGTGGCTTGTGTAGGGTCTCGAGGTCTCTTAGGGAACGAGAGTAAGCGATGAACCGACAAGCGATCCTGATCGTGATGGTGCTGATCGCAATTGCCGTCATCGCCTATCTTGAGATGCGACCCGCGCCCTACCCAGATGATCCAGGGTGTCTTGATGCCTGGCCACCTCGACCATGTCGGGTGATATGCTGAGCTCCTCGCCGCACGCGCGCGGCGAGATTTCCGCTTTAGCCTCTGCGCGCGCCGCCATAGTCGCCGTGCACTAGTTGTCGGCCTGATAGTCGGCGGGCTTCGAGGCAGCCACAGCCACGTCGAGAGGCAGCTTCCTCTTTTTGATTCGGAGGCGAAGCAGAGCCGCCTAACCCTCAGATGCAGCTGCAGTTATGCATTGGCGTGTCTAATGAGTTGGAAGTCCTCGCTTTTCGTTAGCTCTAACCGGCCGCGCGGCTGGGGCCAGTTCTCCATCCCGAAGCCTACGAATGCGGTCGCCAATGTGCTGAAACTCAAATGTCTCCGCGACCGGTGTTTGCTGCACGGGCTCTACCGGTTGAGGTTCGTTCTGCATACGCTGATGCTCGCATTCCATGAGCACGCTCAGTGCGGCAAGTTCGGCCTTGAGTTTGCCCATCCGGGCAGCATGCTCACGCTTTAGCTCCTCGAGCTTTTCGTCGAAATAGGCGAGGACATTAGCGGTTTCCCGCTCAACGAGTTTGGCACGCTCTTGCAAATCGCTACGAATGTCGCGCATGGACCCCTTCCCAATTGCTGCGTGGTGACTGTGGCGCAAACAAGAAAACCCCGGCGCTTTAGGGACACCGGGGACTCGGACACTTACACCTACCGAAACCGGCTGAACGGGGGAGAGAAGCGCCGGTTCTGTGACCATAACATTCATTGGCGCTTTAAGTTCCGACCCTTCTGAAACACGAGTTGTTCACACCCGGTGTTCGATCTCTTCGCGGTCGGTCCCGTCACCCTATGTGAAGGTTCACAAACCGATCCAGCGGTCCCAACCAATTATGGAAGCTGTTAAGGTCAAGAAGGCCCCCAAAGGTGAAGATGGTCGCTATGGCTAAGCCGAGAAGGATTTGCCGCATGGCATGCCTCCGCGAGCGGGAAGTTATGCCCCGGAATTACTCGGGCCCAAGGGCCATGACGGAGCGCGTTTTAGCAATGGTTCCGGTCGCACTCGTGGGCGCCGCGCGTTGATTGGACACGCAAGCCGAGAGGCAGCACGACAAGACAACAACGGCAAGAACAAGCCGCATGGTCATACCCTCAGCGCAGAAAGCGGAGCGGCCCCGGCGACGCTTGCGACACGGATGCCGGAGCCGCCCTGTGAGATCGGTGAAGTTCCCGCCGCACCGACCTCCAACCCCTATCGGCAAGGCTAACCGGCGAGATTTACAGATGTGTAAACGCGCAACTTTTGCCCAGGTAATGGGCATACTGGCGCTCATTGCCGAGTTCGAGAATGACATCTCGTATCGAGCAGTTTGTAGAGAGCGATCTGGACCCACACAACGACGTTCGCATCGATGCGGGATAAACGCCGTGCGCGAGACCCTCCTCCGTTATTGGTTCGACGCGGAGGTATGCGACGTGGGCCTGAGGCGCTCCGCTCTTATCGCAAGGAGTGGGATGAAGAGAGGGGCGTTTGGTGCGACCGGCCCCGCCATGACGCTGCATCTCACGGGGCGGATGCCTTCCGTCAGTGCACGGATAATGTGGAAGCAGTGCCGGTCGACCCCATCAAAGAGTTGCTGAAGCCGAAAACCTTGGATCAGGTGCTCGAGGAGTTCGACCAGGAGCAGGAGGAGCATTGAGCTTAAACACGCGTACTGGAGCCAGCTCGCTTCGGTCCACTACAGCCGCCTATTTCAGTGGAGGAAGGGCCTTCGATGGCAAAGCCTCCGAGTTATAGACTTGAGTGTGGTGGAAGCAGCCACCCACCGCCAACAGCGCGGTGAGAACCGCCAGAGTGGCGATCATACGCATCACTTAACCCCCTCGTACGCAACTAACGTTAGCAGCAATATCCAACCATATTTCTTAGCCCGTGTGGTTGCGGAAAAACCACAGCGGCGTAGGACTTTTTCAGATCCCCGCTACCGAAGGGCGACGGAAATTCACCATTGGTTAACCATTTCGGAATGCTATCGGCGTGCCGTTCCAAACCAGCGGACGCCTTATGTTCACGGGAAGATTCGTCTTAACCTTCGTCGCACTGATCGGTGGCTCCATACTGATTTGTGGCGCGCTTCTTCTGCTCAAGACAGTGAGGGACGTTCGAAATGGGAATTACGAACCTATTCCCGCCATTACCAACCAGGCTTCCGTCGATATGACGCCTCAATGGGGAGCGGATGCGTCGGCCCCGGCGGCACCGCTTCCGTCACGGCCTGCCGAACCGGATTACACGGCAGCGACCACTGAACCGCAACTCGGAGGAGACCGCCCGGGACGAGTGGACCCGCTGGTATCCCCGCCAGAAATTGACACCGCACCCGCATCACTCGGCGAAACGGATCGACCCTGGACACTCGGCACTGCTGCGGTTTCGTCGGACACCGTAGATGCCCCTCCGCCAATTCAATCAACTGGCGACGCAACCAAGAGCGCCAGTGTGGAGGAGGGTCTTTTAGCCCACGAACCAGTAGTCAGTACAGGGCAGCCACAGCCGAGGCGTCCTGATCAACGCCAAAATATTGACCGGCCCTCGCACTCAAAACCAATGGCTCTTGCCCCCAGTAATACGCCAAGCAGCGGCACTACCTACGATGCTCGGGTTTGGGCCTCCCTCGCGCGTCACAAACCGAGAGTTGGCCAGAGCGGCAGCACCATGGTGAGCTTTGTCGTAGGTCCCAATGGCGGGTTACGCTCCCTACGAGTCAGCGGTAGCAGTGGCAACCCACGTCTCGACCAGCTGGCGCTTGCAACTGTACGCAATGCCGCGCCATTTCCGCCCGCTCCACAAAACCGCGCAGGCGTTCAGTCTTATACGATACGAATCTATTTCAGGTGAGCGAGGACGGAGCTGGGCCAGTCAGTGCACGCTCAGCCATCAACACAATTCTATTCTGGGGAACAGCAGGAGCGGCTCTGCCCTGACCTAGACGACCACCTGTTGCTTGCGATGCCGCGCCTACGAATGCCGGTGCCCTTGCCGCTAGAAGCCTCGAAGCAAATTCCCAGCAAGGAGCAATAGGAAGGCGGCGAGAAGTGTTTCAAAGCTGTGGGTGCTCACAATTGGAATTCCGACACGAGCATAATGGACGAGGAGCGCCATAACTGCGAGCATGACAGCGAGAAGAAACGTCACCTGCGAAGGCGGTGTAAGGTTCATGAGTGTTCCCCTAAAAGTGGCTCCTGCCCAAAATTTACAGGAGACGTTTCTCAATCACGTCCGCAAGAACAAGATACCGCTCACGATCTTCCTCGTGAACGGCATCAAGCTTCAAGGCATCGTAACTTGGTTCGATAGCTTCAGTGTCCTGCTAAAGCGAGACACCGTCGCCCAGCTTGTCTACAAGCACTCAATCTCCACCATAATGCCGGCTCAGCCTGTTCGGCTTGAGGGGATTAGCGAGGATGGGGAGGACTAGTCCGCTCCGATCCCGTGTGGGATTAGCCTGAGACTAGGCTAGTCAAAACCACCAGAACCAGACGCAGCCACCGCAGCCAAAGCATCCTCCGCAGCCGCCGCAGCCGCCGCAGCCTCTGCAGCCTCCGCAGCCTCTGTGGCAGCCCCTGCAGCCTCTGCAGCCTCTGTGGCAGCCGTGGCACCCATGGCAGCCTCTGGCAAGTTCTACGCTCCCGGGTGCTCCGACGCTTTCCTTGTCGAACACATAGAACGTGGCCAAGGTAATGTCCGAGATTTCTTCTTCACCGAGAGTGATTTCGTGATTATCTCCGGTGTGCGGCGTCAGCATATTCACTGCCGGTCCACCGGGTGCGGCGGACGCGCCGCTCGCCAGTGATAACGACAACCCCGCGGCCCCTAATGCCGGCAGGGCTCTGCTCAGACGCTGTTGCTTTGAAGCTTGCTTCCGCTGAGACATGGTGGATGATCCTTCCCATACCTGATTTAAGTATTTTAGGCTTGGGCTTGGCCATCGGACAAGGTGCGCGCCGCAAAAAAGGCGCCGGCCGAGGCCTAACGCCCTCGTAAGTAGTGCCATCACAATGACGGACGAAATTCGGACCTGCCACGAGTGCAAGCGGCCGCTGATAGATATCGACAACTACGGCGAGCGGCTGACCGGCTGCATGACATGCAATATTTGGTGGACGGGCGACAACGCCAAGAAGCGGCTGTCTGAAGCGGACCTCCACGCGCTCCACCTGCTACGCGATCGCTAACCTAAATGAGAGGAGCGGGCATTGCTTTAGTGGCGCGCCCGGAAGGATTCGAAGCTCCGACCCCCAAATTCGTAGTCGTAGTCTATGACGCCAAGGGCTCAGAACCCCACAGTTACGTTTTATCAACACTTAAGGCAGCTGCCGCAATCAGCGTCATTTCCTGCTAGCTTTCGATCTCGGCACGCTTAGGCGAGTGTCGGCGCAACGGGTACTCGGTGCCAGTCGATGGAAGCTGATGGCGGAAACTCAGGCTTCGGACCAGACTCAGCGCGAATACGAGGACTGACGGCCGAGGACCCGGTCAAGGGAGGCCGGCGAGCAAATCTCACAGGCAATTGGGATTGCTATGGATGAAAATCGGCAGCACAAGCTCAAGAAGTTCCCAATCGCTAATCTGAGGATACGGCCGAATGCTGAAGCCAAGAGCACGTACGGAACTGCTCTTGCTGGGTTGAAAACTGTCAAAGCGGGTGCTCAAATTGAGCAGAGGATCATGCCCGCCGCCGGATCGCGGCAGTGGATCCACACCGCACGGCTCAGGTTCCGAGTTGCCATTTGATCTTAGCTTCCGGGTATATGGCCGTGTCGGCGAACGCCTTGGTCTATCGCGGCGAGGAAAGTGGCTTCTAGAAACCGGAAGAAGTGATGCGTTCGACGCCGATGACGAGATTGTTGCGGCTGATATCGAAATGGATAAACGCTGACCCACTCTGCGAGTGCCTCCGACCCCCAAATTCGTAGTCTAAGTCTATAAGCCGCCAAGGGCTCTTAATAACCCTCACAATTACGTTTTATCAATCACTTAGCAGGCAGCTGCCGCCACAATCCCGCGTCATTTCCTGCTAGCACTTCATGATCTTCGCCACACTTACGCGAGTGTCGGCGCAACGGGGGGTCTCTCGTTGCCATTCGTTGGTAAGCTGCTTGGCCATCCTCAGGCTTCGACGACTCAGCGCTATGCGCACTTGGCCGAGGACCTGGTCAGGGAGGCGGGAGAGCAAATCTCACAGGCAATTGGGATTGCTTTGGACGAAAATCGGCTGGCTTCGAGTTTCTAGAAACCGGAAAAAGTTATGCGTTCGACGCCGATGGCAGTTTGTTGCGGCTGGCATCCGAGGCATTGCGCATCCGTCTCGCCTAACTTTTCGATCCACTCTTCCAGAGTGAGGAATTTCAACAACTTGGCCTCAGCCTAACGACTACGTTTGCCGAACACAGCCGAGCGAGCGCCGCCCTCGAGGGACTCCGTCTCTTGTCACCTGGTTTCAGACATAGACCACGAGCACAACTTGGTCCGCTTAGTGCCAAAAGCAGACATACGGTTCGGGCGCCTAACCTGTGCCGGAATCGGCAATGGCCCGAAATAAGGCTTCACTATCAGCGGCAGCGCGGACCCGCTGAAGTGTTTCTGGGTTCCGCATGGCGCGGGCCACGCATGCCAACGCTTTAAGCGGCGCGCCATCGCCTGTTTCTGGGAGCAGTAGTAGGAAGACGATATCAACCGACTGGTCGTCGATGGCCGCAAAATCGATACCTTCGCGCAGCCGTGCGAGGAGGCCAAAAGGCGCCTTGAGGCCCCGCAGTCGCGCGTGAGGAAGCGCCACGCCGTTGCCAACGCCGGTTGATCCAAGCTCCTCGCGCTTAGCTATCAGCTTAGAGACCTCGTCAGGATCGAGGCCGAGTACACTTGCTGCTTGAGCTGAGAGGTGCCGAAGTACGCGCTGCTTGTCGCTCGCGCGGACGTCAAGGATGATTTCAGTCGGCGAGAGAACGTCCCTGATCTTCATAAGAGCTCCAGTTCAAGGCGGAGAGCTTGCGCGTTCGCGCGCGAACTGACTAGTCCGGCGCCCGCAGTCGGTAGCCGACGCCGGTCTCCGTCAGGATGTACTGAGGCCGTGCGGGGTTCGGTTCGATTTTGTTTCTGAGTTGCCGCACATAGACACGGAGATATTGTGCGTCGATGGGCGTGGACCAAAGCTCGTTGAGCAGGAACCTGTGGGTTAGCACCTTTCCTACGTGTTGTACCAGAAGACGCAATAGCTCGTACTCTTTGGGCGAAAGTCTCACCGTCTTGTCAGCCAGCTTCACGATGCGTCGCACAAGGTCAACGGACAACTCCCCAGTACGAAAGATCGGACGCTCGCCGTGAATTTGGAGCTGGTGGCGAAGGGCCGCTCGCATCCGGGCGAGGAGTTCATCCATGCCAAACGGCTTTGTCACATAGTCATCGGCCCCCAGATCAAGCGCCTGAACCTTCCCGGCCTCGTCGCCGCGGCTGGACAGTACTACAATCGGAACATGCTCATTCCGTACACGAATCATCCTTAGCAATTCGAGCCCTTGCATGTCTGGAAGACCGAGATCGAGAATAACCAGGTCGGGCTTTTCTGCCATCAGATCGAGAGCGGCCTTTGCATTTGGAGCGTCGATGGTCTGATAACCCTGCGTCCCCAACCCCATGCGCAGCAATTTACGGATCGGCGGCTCGTCATCAATCACGAGGATCTTGAGCGGGGCCGCGCTCATGCAGCGGTGTCCAAGCGCTCGGTTGGCTTCGGTATGGGTAGCGTGATGGTGAATGCCGCGCCCGGTCGATCGGATCTGTTCGCTGCCGTGATGGACCCGTGCATGGCCTCTATGAAGCCTCGCGAAATGGCGAGCCCAAGTCCGGTGCCGGCACGAACCTGATCCTGCTTTTGCGTGCGGTAGAACTTATCGAAGATGCGATCAAGATCATCTGGGGTAATGCCGTTACCCTCGTCGAGAATCTGACACTTAACGGTATTCTCCTCTCGCCAGCTTTGGATATGAATGGTTGTTTCTGGCGGCGCGTATTTCGCGGCGTTGTCGAGGATATTGAATAGCGCCTGCTCGAACAGGACTGGATCGAGTTCCAACATTGGCAGGTCGGCCGCGCTCTCAACCTCCACATGGTGCCGGACCAGGATTTTGCTGGCGCGCTCCAGCGCGGTGCCGACGATCTCGCTGATGTCGTAGCGCGCCGTGTTGGGCTTGACTGAGCCGGCTTCGAGCCCAGTCATGTCGAGCAGATTGGCGATGAAACGGTTGAGCCGCTCCGACTCCTCGATGATGGTCCCAATCAGCTCCACCTTGCCTTCGTCATCCAGTTCGCGTGCAAATCCCTTGAGCGTGCCAGCGGCTCCGAGGATCGCCGCCAGCGGGGTCTTCAGGTCATGGGAGATGGAGGTGAGGAGCGCTTGGCGCAGGCGATCGGCCTCAACCCTGCGCTGAGCCTGATCGAGATCGCCAACAAGATAGACTCTCTCGATGGCCAGCGCCGCTTGGTCGATCAGTGCATCGAGCAAACGGCGCTGGTCCGGCGTGAGAAGCGGACCCGGCTTGTCGTTATCGATACCGACCACACCAATGGCACCGCGACCGGTACGCATGGGCAGGAAGAGCCGCTTGGCCCCTGGTAACGTGTCCGAGCCGCGCCCGGCCGCACGATTGTGCTCCCACGTCCATTTGGCGGCGGCGAGATCGGCCTGGTCGAGAACGTCCTCGGGCGGATAACCCGCCTTCAGTGTGATCGAGCCCTCTTCCGGCAGCAGCAGGACGACTCTGACCTTCAAGAGCGAGGCCGCCTGATACGCCGTTGCCCACAGCACATCATCAAGCGTGCCGGCGCCCGACAACTTGCGACTGAATGCGTAGAGCGACTCCGTCGTGCGTGCCCGTCCCATGGCTGCCACCGCCAATCTACGTGCCCGCGCCGCGAGATTGGAAACGACGATGGCCACGATGGCAAAGAAGACGACCGCGATGACATCCTTCGGATCGGCGATCGAAAACGTGTAGTAGGGTTCGATGAAAAAGAAGTTGTAGCAGAGCGCCGCCACCGCGCTGCCAAGAAGCGAGGGCCACAAGCCGAAGCGCACCGCAATGCCGACAATCGCCGTGAGGAACACCAAGTCGGTATTCTCACGCCCGATCCACGCCCAAAGCAGCTCGCTAACGGCAATAGCCGCGCCGACGGCCAACAGCGCGAGGACATAGGGACGAGGTTCAAATGGCTTGCTCGGCTCAGCCGTTCGAACCGTCTTCTTTGGGATAGGCTCGCCCGCGATCGCCTTACCCGCAATGACATGCACGCTGATGTTACCGCACCGACGCATAAGGTCGCGGACAACAGAGCCATGTAGAAGCTCGAACCAGCCTGATCGCGTGGATTTGCCAAGGATGACTTGCGTGATGTTGTTCGCTTGCGCAAAGGCGAGCACGTCGTCGGCGATGCGGCGATCGCCGCCCGGAATCGTAACGGGTTCACCCTCAAGGGCTTGAGCGAGTCTGAGGGTATCGGCAATCCGGTCTCTTTCCTCGTCAGTCAATTGCAAGCTACGCTGGGTCTCGATGTGGAGCGCAGTCCAAGGCGCGTGCAGACGATCCGCGAGGCGTTTGGTGTAACGAACTAGCCCCGCCGCGCGTGGGTCCTCACTCACACAGACGAGAAGGCGCTCCCCCGCTGCCCAAGGCCCAGAGATGGCCCGTGCCTGCATCTCGTTAAGCAGTTGCTCGTCCACGCGCTCGGCGGTGCGACGCAGGGCCAGCTCGCGCAGCGCTGTGAGGTTGGCGGGAGAGAAGAAATGTTCAAGCGCTCGCACGGCTTGCTTGGGGACGTAGACCTTGCCTTCCTTAAGGCGCTGGATCAGGTCGTCGGGAGTAATGTCGACGAGCTCAATCGCGTCCGCGCGGTCGAGGATCGAGTCAGGCACTGTCTCGCGGACGCGGACGCCAGTGATCTGCGCCACCACATCGTTCAGGCTTTCGATGTGCTGAATATTGAGCGTCGTGTAGACGTCGATGCCATTGCTCAAGAGCTCTTCGACGTCCATGCAGCGCTTAGGATGGCGACTGCCCGCCACATTGGTATGGGCGAGCTCATCGACGAGCGCCAATCGCGGGCGACGCGCGAGCAGAGCGTCGAGGTCCATCTCTTCAAGCCAGCGGTCTTTATACTTAAGGCGGTGTCGCGGGATGACCTCCAGCCCCTCGATCAGCGCTTCGGTTTCCTTGCGGCCGTGCGTCTCCACGACGCCGACGACTACATCGGCGTCCTCCTTCCGTCTGGCCCGCGCCTGCTGCAGCATCTCATAGGTCTTGCCTACACCGGGAGCTGCACCGAGGAAGATCTTGAGCTTGCCGGTGTGCCTTTCTTCTTTTCTCGCCGCTTCAAGCAAGGCATCCGGCGACGGGCGCTGTCCGAGATCGCGACGCTGATCGGCCATAAAGCATCGGTTCCTGGTGCGGGCCGGACCGCCGCCCAACGATCACTGGGTGCCGGCGCCATCCAACGCAAGATTCAGCACCAGCACATTGACGCGCGGCTCTCCGAACACGCCGAGCGTGCGGCCCTCGATTTGCTCGCTGACGAGCTGGCGAACGCTATCTTCGGACATGTTGCGCGCCTTCGCAACGCGTGGGATTTGAAAAACGGCTGCTTCCGGCGAGATATGCGGGTCGAGGCCGCTGCCCGAGGTCGTCACCAGGTCGACTGGGACGGGGGCTGAAGGATTCTCAGCCTTCAGCTTTTGGACATCCGCCGTGACCCGGTCGATCAACGCCTTGTTGGTTGGCCCAAGATTCGACCCCATGGAGTTGACCGCGTTGTAAGGCTGGCCCACGGTCTTGCTTGGATCGCTTGGGTCGGGGCCGGTGGTGGCAGAGGGACGGCCGTGGAAATAGCGGTCGCTCTCGAAGTCCTGGCCGATCAGCGCCGAGCCGATCACCTTGCCGTCCTTCTCGATCAGGCTGCCTTGCGCCTGATAGGGGAAGATCACGCCGGCGATGCCAGTCATGACCAGCGGATAGAGGAGGCCGGTGATGAGCGTGAGTGCGATGATGAACACGATCGCAGGGCGTATTTCTCTCGACATGGTTGCGCTTCCTTAGACGAGGTGTAGGGCCGTGACCATAAGGTCAAGGGCCTTGATGCCGATGAACGGAATGATGATGCCGCCAAGCCCATAGATCAGCAGGTTCCGGCGCAACAGCGCTCCAGCGCCGATCGCACGATAAGCCACGCCCTTCAGCGCGAGCGGAATGAGCGCGATGATGATCAGCGCATTGAATATGATTGCCGATAGGATCGCGCTTTGCGGTGTTGAGAGATGCATGACGTTCAGCGCCTGCAGCTGCGGATAGAAGGCGAGGAACATGGCCGGGATGATGGCGAAATACTTCGCCACGTCGTTGGCGATAGAGAAGGTGGTCAGAGCTCCGCGCGTCATCAGCAGCTGCTTGCCGATCTCAACGACCTCGATCAGCTTGGTCGGATTGGAGTCGAGGTCGACCATGTTGCCGGCTTCGCGCGCCGCCTGCGTGCCGGTGTTCATGGCGACACCGACATCGGCCTGAGCTAGCGCCGGCGCATCATTGGTGCCGTCACCGCACATGGCAACGAGCTTGCCCTTTGCCTGCTCCGCGCGGATGAGCTTGAGCTTTTCCTCCGGCGTCGCCTGAGCAAGAAAGTCATCGACGCCCGCTTCTGCAGCAATAGCGGCCGCCGTCATGGGATTGTCCCCCGTGATCATGATGGTGCGGATGCCCATGCGCCGAAGCTCGGCGAAGCGCTCGCGGATGCCGCCTTTGACGATGTCCTTGAGATGGACGACGCCGAGCAACTTCCCATTCTTGGCCACCGCAAGCGGCGTGCCGCCCGATTTGGCGATGTCCTGGGCGATCGCATTGACCTCGCGCACCGTCTCGACGCTGACCGAGAGCGCACGCGCGGCGCTTGCGCTTTTGCCCGCCGCCGGCGCATTGAGAAAATCGAGGACGGCGTCGACGGCGCCTTTGCGCACCCACGATTGGCCGATTTCGACGCCGCTCATCCGGCTCTGGGCAGTGAACGGGATGAACTTGGCCCTGAGCTCGGCGAGGTCGCGGCCGCGAATGCCGTATTTCTCCTTTGCCAGCACCACGATGGAACGCCCCTCCGGAGTCTCGTCGGCGAGCGAGGCAAGTTGTGCCGCATCGGCCAACTCCCGCTCGCTCACCCCGCGCAATGGCTTAAACTCGGCAGCCTGCCGATTGCCAAGCGTGACCGTGCCGGTCTTATCGAGAAGCAGCGTATCGACGTCGCCCGCGGCCTCGACCGCGCGGCCGGACATCGCCAGCACGTTGAAGCGGACGAGACGGTCCATGCCCGCGATGCCGATGGCCGAGAGCAGCGCGCCAATGGTGGTGGGGATGAGCGTCACGAACAGCGCGACCAGAATGACGACCGGGACCGTGCCGCCGGCATAGGTGGCATAGCTCGGGATGGTGACTGTCGCAAAGACGAAGATGATCGTCATGCCGGCGAGCAGGATATTGAGGGCGATCTCGTTCGGCGTCTTCTGGCGTTCGGCACCCTCGACCAGCTTGATCATGCGGTCGAGGAAGGTTGAGCCTTGAGCGGCGGTGATGCGCACCTTGAGCCAATCAGAGACCACCAGCGTGCCGCCGGTTACGGCCGACCGGTCGCCGCCTGCCTCGCGAATGACGGGAGCGGATTCTCCGGTGATGGCCGCCTCATTGACGGAGGCCACGCCTTCAATCACCTCGCCGTCGGACGGAATCAGATCGCCGGCCTCAACGAGCACGATCTGTCCTGGCCCAAGCTCGCCTGCGGGGACCGGCGCCATGACACCCTTCTTCTCGTCGACAATGAGCTTCGCTTTGGTCTCGGTCCGCGTCTGGCGCAAGCTGGCGGCTTGCGCTTTGCCACGGCCCTCGGCCACGGCTTCGGCAAAATTTGCAAACAGCACGGTGAACCACAGCCAGACGATGATCTGGAACGTGAAGCCGAGATGCTCGCCGCCGTTCATCCAATCCCGGAAAAAGATGACGGTCGTGAGCGCCGCGACAACTTCGACTACAAACATCACAGGGTTCTTGGCCATCGCCCGCGGGTCGAGCTTGGCGAAGGCCGAGCCGATCGCGGGGACAACGATCTTCGGGTCGGTCAGCGCCGTTACCGGCATCCGCTTGTGGAGTTTGGCAGTCTGCATCGAAATGACTCCCACGTGAGGTCGATTAGAACAAGGTCCCCGCCTGCATCGCGAGATGCTCGACGAGGGGTCCGAGCGCGAGCGCGGGGAAGAAAGTGAGACCGCCGATGATCAGAATCACGCCGACGAGCAGACCAACGAAGAGGCCGCCATCGGTCGGAAAGGTGCCGGTGGAGGCCGGCACCGTCTTCTTGGCTGCGAGCGCGCCCGCGATAGCCATGGCCGGGATGATCATGAAGAAGCGGCCGACGAACATCGCGACGGCGCCGGTGACGTTGTAGAACAGCGTGTTGCCGGTGATGCCGCCAAAGGCCGACCCATTATTGCCGGTGCTCGAGGTGAAGAGATAAAGAATCTCGGAAAACCCATGCGGCCCGGGATTGGCGACCGAGGCAACCGCCGACGGCAACACCGTGGCAACTGCGGTCCAGCCGAGATACATCAACGGCAGGATGAGGATCGCGAGCATCGCCATCTTCACCTCCTTCGCCTCGATCTTCTTGCCGACATATTCAGGCGTGCGGCCTACCATGAGGCCGGCAACGAAGATCGCGATGATCACAAAGACCAGCATGCCGTACATGCCGGCGCCAACGCCGCCGACGATGATCTCGCCGAGTTGGATGTTGATGAGCGGGATCATGCCGCCAAGCGCGGTGAAGGAATCGTGCATGGCGTTCACGGCGCCGCAGGAGGCGGCGGTGGTGATCACGGCGAAGAGCGCCGAGAGCGGTATGCCGAAGCGTACCTCCTTGCCTTCCATATTGGCAGGATCAAGCCCGAGGCTGGCGAAGTTCGGGTTGCCCGCGGCCTCGGCCCAGTAGCAGACGACGACACCCGCCAGAAACAAGCTCCCCATCGCAGCGAGAATGGCCCAACCCTGGCGTTGATTGCCGACCATGCGGCCGAACACGTTGGTCAGCGCGGCGCCAAGGGCGAAGATCGAGAGCATCTGGACCAGATTGGATAGCGCTGTCGGATTCTCGAAGGGATGCGCGGCATTGGCATTGAAGAAGCCGCCACCATTGGTGCCGAGCATCTTGATGGCAATCTGCGAGGCGACGGGGCCCACGGCGATGGTCTGGTTGGCGCCCTCCAGCGTCGTAGCATCGACGTAAGCCCCAAGCGTCTGTGGGATGCCCTGCCAGACCAAGAAAAGGGCAAAGGGCACGCAGATCGGGATGAGGATGTAGACTGTGCAGCGGGTGATATCGACCCAGAAATTGCCCACGGTCTTGGCCGAGGCACTCGCAAAACCACGGATCAGCGCCATCGCGAGCACGATGCCGGTGGCTGCCGACAGGAAGTTCTGATGCGTCAGGCCGAGCATCTGCACGAGGTAGGACAGCGTGCTTTCGCCCCCATAGTTCTGCCAATTGGTGTTGGTGATGAAGCTGACGGCCGTATTGAAGGTGAGGTCCGGCGCCACTGCGGTCATGCCCGCCGGATTGAAGGGCAAGAGTCCCTGCACGCGCATCAAGACATACAGGATCAGAAAGCCGCCGACATGGAACAGCAGCATGGCAACCGTGTAGGTGGTCCAATGCTGCTCCCGGGTCTCGTCAACACCGCCGATCCAATAGAGCGCCTTCTCGACCGGGCGGAACACCGGCGACAGAAACGTTCGCTCGCCTGCAAAGACGCGCGTCATATACCAACCGAGCGGCTTTACCAGCGCCACGATGATGACGCAGTAGATCGCGATCTGAATCCAGCCATTGAGGGTCATGGTCGTTGCGCCCCTTTAGAGTTTTGCGCGCCTTTAGAATTTCTCGGGCTTGAGCAGGGCGTAGGTGAGGTAGACGAGCAGCCCCGCGGTGACGATGCCGGCGAGCCAATAATCGAAGATCATGAGATGTGTCCTCTAGAGCTGGTCGCAGGCGTAAACGTAAGCGACCGCGGCTATGAAGAAGCCAAGACCGAGAGCGATCAGGATAACGTCCAACATGTGAGCTCCTTGCAAGCGACCAGGCCGGGTTCCAATGCACTAGCACTCGTGTGACCGTCTTGACGCGGATCAAGTGGCGACGAACTTTCCGCCGACGTTGATTAGCGCGTTGTCGCGTATGTTTTCGAGGTGGATTGGAGAGCATCGTTATAGGAATCTCATATAGATGCAGTCGCCGACGCATTTATGAAAATCCTATTTGGCGACACCTCGCTCCAATCTCGATTTTTTATGGGGATCCGCTCTATATCCATCTTCCAATGAGGTCGCATATCAACCGGGGCTATGTGGATGGTGTCATGTTGCTCGATCCGAAACACGAGGGCCGCTTTGACTGGCTGACTGGAGCAGCTTCGGCGTGCCCCGGCGGTGACCCCCGATCTCATCTCCAATGTCATAGTCGACGCCTGCATGCGCCTTCCGGCTGTAAATGCCACTCGAGTTGATCAATTGATCGAGGTAGGCGCTTGGACCGACGCGGCCCTTGCTCTAATCGAGCTCGAACTCCCAGCATGGAAGCTTCGTCGGCTCATCTACGAGGAAGGCGCATGGTTCTGCTCTCTTTCGCGGGGGCCGAATCTGCCCGTGGAGTTCGATGATACCGCAGACGCGAACCACGAGGTGTTGCCTCTTGCGATCCTCGGTGCGTTCGTTGAAGCGCGGCGCAGGGCTAGCGTTATACGCGACGAGTTTGCAGGCAGTGCCCCAGTCCGGAGGACATCAGGTTATGCAATCTGTTGCGACAAATTCAGCTGAGCAGCATCAATCCGTGGCATCAAGGACAACCGCCATGCGACGAGCAGAGCCTTACTCGAGTGTCGAGATCTTCACTCCTTCTGATCGGCCAGAACAGCGGGGGGAATTGGGTTGTTCAGGATCCGCGCGGCCTCCGCGGCGGGATCTTCGTCGATCGTGCCGAGGCGCTCAGGTTTGCGATGTTTGAGAACGGCAATCAGCCGCAAGCCGTGATCATGGTTGCCGGTGTTTTCGAGCTCGATATGAGTCGCAAACCGGGCACAGCGCATCAGTCGCCGCCCAAACATTGATGCACCATGACCTACGTAGCCATTGTAGCGATCTTCGTGCTCATCGTCCTTCTCTTGGACGCGGCTCTTGAGAACCGTGAGGTCGACCGCTCGCGTCAGGATCGAGCCGGCCCAGATCGCTCAGAAGGTGAGCGAGTAGCAATGACGGCGGTCGTATACGAATATGGGGCGCCAGAGGCACCGTCTCAGCGCAAGTCCCGTGGGAGCGCCCATACGCGAGGGCTTTTGGTTCTAGCCGTGATGATCACGGCGCTGTCGGCCACGATTGTTTACATCCTCTTAGTCCGCGTTGGGTAGCAACCCGTCGCCGGTTTTGATTTGGCCTTGGAGCTTAATATGCCCGGTTGGTGGTGGGATACGCTAGGATTGGTGATTGGCCTGAGCGTGGGTATGTTGCTCACGAACCTCGTCTAAGCCGCACATCCCTCCCGCAGGATGCCCTCACAGCCTTTGGCCTCTTTGCTGTCGCGGCCATGCTGATCTTCTACGCTCTCGAGGAGCGTAATCTCCCCGAACTTTGCTTGACACATAGAGTCTCTGCATGTCCTGTTTTGGTTAGGGGTTCCGTTCCACGGGAGGGCGACATGGACACCACGACGCGGCGCAAGGAAGATGAACAGCTGGTCTTGCCATAGCGGCATGCAGAGCGTGGGTCTGGTCTCACTAAGCGCCGTGACAGGAAGAACGAGGTCGACATCACCTCGAGTTTTCTGCCCACCAGCGGCGAACCGCTATGAGAGTTCAAACCGCTTCGATCAGCCCGAATGGCCACGCTCCCTGCAGGAAGCCATAGACCGAACCGAGGGCCCACGCCCCGAGCGGTGGGAAGCGGCGCTCGGTCATTGCAAGAGATTACAGGCAATCGTCATAAGTCACTATAATGCCAGCTCGACCAATTCAGTTCGCGGAGATTAGCGACGGAGCTTACGCAGAGGAACCGTAGGATGCGGTGCGCGTACGCAGTCCTGCTGACTTTGATTGCGCTTATCACGAGCGGCTCGGTCGCGGCAGCGGATCAGCATATTGCCTGCAATTTTTCACTGCCTGCGACGGCTGCAACTCGTAGCGACAATAAAGCCATGCAGTCACTGACCTTCTTCCTCGATGATGCCAACAAACAATTGGTAGCAGAGCGCGGACCGGTCGTCTCCGCTCGCACCACTGCATATTCGGACACGGAGGTCAGGGCTGACATCAAAATCAACTCGCTGCCTGCTAACGAAGCGGCTCAGATAACAATAAATCGCGGTCAGGGCACCGCCGTGATTACCGTCCTCCTGCTTCCCGCCGGTATAGACATCGAGACGGGTGATTGCCACGAGGTCGCGGCACCTCAGACCCAATGAAAGTCACCGCCAAGGCGCCGAACCATTGGCGAGGCCGTGGTAGTCCCGTCATGATAACGCCCTCGGCCAGTTGATCCAGCCCACCCCTAGCAAATGACCCCGGGGGGAGGCCATGCGAAGTAAGACCACTCCATACTGAAATCGGAGTATCTGCAGCCACCAACCTGCATACCCGATTTCAGCACCAATTCACCCCGCACATGGTTAACCGTTTTATAACGAAGCCCTGCTCGCTGGCCGTGACTATGCTATGGGGATTGGAGTGATCGTCCCTGCGAGCGCTCTCCTTTGGGAAGCCCCGGTCAATCCACCTTGGCTGGGGCTTCTTCTTTCCGGCCCGCCTGTCACGACACGCTCTTAGTTCTTACCCCCAGCAAGGGTGCTGTCGGAGAGGCTGTGGATTGTGTGGAAAACCTAGAGAAGGCGCCCTAATCAATGTGATCGCGCCACACTAATTTTGCCTGGTGGGCGACGTCCATTCTCGGTAGGCCCCCCCGTCTAGCCGAAACGTCACCCATTTGCGCCAGGCTTCCCTCCCGGCGCAACGCGCGAAAAGCGCTTTCTGGCGCCTAGCCATGTCAAGGGGGTGGGCGCTTTTTTGCCCCCACGCATTTATTTGCTCTGCCAATGGGTCGCCTGAGATTTGCCACGCTTGACGTTTCTAATGTCCAACGAAATCGCGCGAAGACGGGAGGGAAACTGCAATCCGAAACGGGGGAGGCTTGACAAGTTGGCCAGGCTTTCCCTTTTTTTGGCGAAAGGCGTCAGCCAAAGCCGCGCTGGCTAACCGCCCCCTTCCGGGAAATCCAAATCTGAATTTTCAGCCGCACCGAGCAGCACCAGCAGCTTGGCGATGTTGCTGGCGATGCGGTGGGCTAAGCCGCAGCCTTGCGCTTCCTGCGCCACACCTATTTCGTCGTCCGAAATCGAAAAGATCAGGGCTTAAGACCGCCGGGGATCTGCTCGACGGTCCATAGCGGCGGGAAGCGGCGGTCGGTCATCTACATTTTGAAGGCGAGAACCC
>CAVUHA010000003.1:0-610388 GCA_963741155.1 uncultured Alphaproteobacteria bacterium
TCCCGCGCTGGCGGCTAGGATCTCGGATCGACCAATAGTCGTTTCCGGTCCCACCTGCGAGAAAGCGGTGGCGAAGGCCAAGCGGTACATCGACAGCTTATTGTCTTAAGTCCCGCTCCGCCTGAGACCTTCCAGCCCTCCGGAGATGATGCGGCTCGCCTCCTCGGCTCGAGCTTCCACAGCGTTTCTGCGGGTCACCTTCGCCGGCGAGGACCTTCAGCGCCAGCTCACGCTCGTCTTCTCCGCTCCAGCCGTCTGGCATCGCCCTGTACCGGCCAAGTGAGCCGGCGAGGATGATTATCGCGTAGTCACGCGCCGCCGTCTTACAGCAGCTCAATCGCTGTAAGCTGGCAATCTGTTGAGAACCCAGCCCATCGGCCTCGATTAAGTGCGCAAGCCCGGGATACCCGAGCTGCGAGCAGCAGCAGCCGAGGCGGCGACGCTTGCGAGCATGTGTTCAGCTTAACGCCGCTGCAACGCGTGGGCAACGGCTACCGCACGGCCCACTCTGTGTATGCAAGAGCGAGAGCCCCAAATGGCGAGAGAGGAGGTCGTCCGACCAGATCGTCGACCTCTCCTCGACGGTGGGGACGGCAGTAGGGCCTATTTCTTCAAATTGGGTTGTCGGGGCGCTGCAGGTCAATAGTCTTAGTCAGGATTCTTTTTTTATCGAAACCGATTCGCGAGCGAGTGGAACCCTTTCGTCAATTCGCCGCTTTTATGCATATGCTGCGCCTTACGGCTGCAATCCTTACGTCGGCTTTCGTCTTCTTGTCCACGCCTGCCGTCGCTCAACGCGCGGAGGACAGTAAGACGGACGAGATTGGTCCGTGGAGATCGAAGCAACCTTCAAATCAGACAAATTCGATCACTGCGCCATTAGCCGTACCTTCGATGACGTGGCGGCGCGTTTTGTACGGACCGGTGACGGATTGAGTTGCTCGTGTTGGAATCTCCAAATTGGAAATTGGAGCGGGGAAAGCACTATTCAGTTCGAATGAAGGCTGGCGCAACGAGTTGGGACACTGAAGTTGCCGCTGAGTCCAACTCGGTTTCAGTTCCCATTTCAGATAAACGGTTCAACGAAGCTCTACGCGTTGCTAATGTGCTTAGCGTTGAAGGTGCCGGGGCAACAGTCCCCATACCTCTGATAAAAGTCGCTTGGCTTTAGCGCGACTTGATGCATGTTTCGATAAGAACAGTCGGGCGGTTGAGACCAATCCATTTGTCGCGCCAAAACGTCAGCCCTGAAACAGAGCGTTACACTGTAGCTTTCCATAACTGCCATTCGTCAAAATTCCTTCTTAGTAAAAACTGCCATGTGGAACGGCGGCCTCGCGGGTGCGTTGCCGTATAGCTACTGAGAGTGGATCAGAAACTTTCCCGGCTCTTGGTGGTGAGGCCCGGCGAGTGGACAGCACCTCCCGTCGGGCCGCCTTTGGAACAACTCTTCCTCGAATCCATTGCGGCCTTGGTGGTTAGGCCCGGTGGTGTAATCGAATGTCGCCGCCGGGCCGCTTACTTCGCGAAAGCAAGGAGGTCGGCATGACGGCTCAATCGCTCGCGAGATTATGTATGCGGTTGCTCGGGCTTGTTTTCGTAGCGGGATGCCTGACTGTGGCGGCACCCTCAGTCGGCGAAGCCGCATCCGCTGCCGTGATTAACGCCGATGCCGATGCGACGCTTCATAGCTTCGTGCGCCAATACCCCGGCGCTCAAGAGCTCGGCAACAAAGCAGCGGGAGTTTTGATATTTCCTTCCTCCTTAAAGCGGGATTCGGATTTCGGAGGGAGTACGGCGAGGGATTCCTGCTCATTCATGGAAAGGCCGCCGGCTACTACACCCTGGTTTCAGCCTCATTCGGTTTTCAAATCGGTGTGCAAGCCCGGTCCGTCATCATCATGTTCATGACTAACGAGGCGCTTGCCGCGTTTGATCGCAGAGCGGGATGGAGGGTCGGCGTAGACGGGTCCATCGTGTTCGTGACGCTGGGCGTTGGGGGGTCATTGGACACCGACAAAATCACGAATCCTGTCATTGGGTTCGTCATCGATCCCCAGGGGTTGATGTACAATTTGACCCTCGAGGGCTCCAAGATCACCCGCATCTCACGTTAGTTCGGCCACCCCACGCCTTATGCCTCCAGGTGACTCAAGGTCACTGACGGGCGCAAGCCTCTCGGACAGGCCGCGATAGCCGCGAAGAAAATGGGCAGCAGCGATTCTCGAATGAGAGTTGCTCCTCTATCTAAATGGCTCAAGCGCCGAACCGTTCGGCCCTTCAGACGTTCGACCTACAAGCGAACAGCTGAGGGAGTTCCAATGATCACTCGTATGTTGCCGCTCGCGGCAATTCTTATCTTTGGCGCGAGCCCCGCGTTAGCCGAACAAGTCCAAGCGACTTGGTACGGCAACGAACTCAAAGGACATCGCACCGCTTCAGGAGACGTCTTCAATCCCGATGGCCTCACTGCGGCCCACCGAAGCCTCCCCTTTGGCACATGCCTCGTTGTCGCAAATCCCAAGACCGGCAAGAGCGTGCGCGTCACCGTAAATGATCGAGGGCCGTTCACTCCCGGCATGGCTTTGGATATCTCATGGGGTGCGGCGAAAGTGATCGGTATGCTCTCCTCGCAGGCCGTAGAGATGCGACGCTGCTAAGAATGCAAAAGCCGGCAGTCAACGGTCCGCCGCCGCGGCCTACTAATCCCCACCCTGCTCCCGTCAAAGATCCGCCGAACCCACCTTGGCAAGACCCCCTCGAGCCGCCTAAGGAGACTCCTGATCCACCACTTCGTGATCCAGAGCCTCCGCCAAAGAGCGATCCTCCGCATGACAAACCCTTAGCCAAACGACGGTAATGCAATGCTGGCGTGGCTCCGACGCATTATCGTCTCGATCGGCATTGGCGGGGTCAGTTACGCGCTCATGCTCGGGATCATGGTGTTATCGGTCGTCTATGATCGAGAACTAGAACCGGTTATCAACTTCGCCTTCGACACAGGCCGACAAATAACCAATACGTTGGACTCCCTAGTATCGGGGACCTATTGGGGCCAGGTGGCGGTAAATCACCTGCGTGAACGCGTGAATATGACTCACGTCGTGCTCTCGATACCCGCAATCGTGATCGCCGCCATCGTGGTGGGGATTCCCTTGAACTGGGCTCTCGGTGGAACGCGCACGGCGGTGCAACGGGTTTCAATGGCGGTCATAAGTGTGCCGGCCACCCTTGTCCTGGCTGTGGCGCTCTTCACCTTCAACGCCCTCGTGCCGGAGACTTACGCGGCGCTTCTTCGGTTTGCCGACTGGATCTGGCAGGGGTCATTAAATGCGCTGAGCGCCTCGGGTGATGCCATCCCAGGAGCTCGCAAACTGACCAATGTCGCGAGACAAGGCTTCTCGGGTCATCACTACGTGATCATGGCTCTGTGCAGCATGGTCGCTTCCTTTCTTGTGAATGCACTCTTTGCATTCGCTACGAGACAACCCAAGACATTAGAGCCGGCCATACTTGTCGCTCCTGATACGGCCCGAAAAATGCACACCTGACCGCCGCACCTCATGCAAATTTCGTGACTCAGTCCGTTGTACGTCTAGCCAAATGCCTTGAGACGAACGGGGCGCTCCTGCCCGATCAGTATGCGACGGCAATCCGAAGGATGCTTGACCATCCTGCGGTCGAAAAGGACAGGCTGGATTATGTTTTCCTGGGCACCTTGCTAGAGGTGCTCGAAGATCAGGGTCGAGACCTGAACTAATTGGGTGTTGGTGCGAGAGAGCATTACGCCGTAAACCCTTGTTTCCTCGTCAGCTTAATGGAACCGTGCTGACCCTCGCGGGTTTCTAATGTGGGGCAGGCGAACCAAGGGAAACAACAATTGCTATTGCTCGGGTTTGTTCTCGGCATCGTTTCAACTTCATAGGTATAGTCTTGTGGATCAAATCCGCCGGGGGAGGACGCCGCAGGTTAGGCTGATAGCAGCATAAAAGATGAAACTCACAATCGTCCTGGCAATGCTTGTCCTGTGTGGGACGCCCGCGATGGCTGTGCAACCCGTGCATAAGAGTAACAACCCTAGCATTGGAAGCCATCACGTCGTTATCCCTCACGCCCCTATCAGAAGCCCTCACGTTAATATCTCCCCAAGCGGCGGCAACCGAGATTGCCGCCTGGCAAAGAATAGCCACCGATCTTGGTGTCTTGGGAAATAACGCAGAGTGATCACGAGGCGATCGCAGAGCAGTCGGTCTCAAGCTCGACCCGCCAACGCCAACTCGATCTGGTGCAAACCTGGCTTCGGATAGTCGCCGACGACGAAGCCACGGCCCGTTTTGTGAATGCACTCAACGGACTCGCATCTGAGCCCGAGCGGGGAACCGCAGAGCTCGAGGAGCGCCGTTGTCGCAGCGCTTCGGCTATAGGCCATGGATGAACAGCTCGCCTTATGACGCAAGCAGAGTTCCGCGCCCGCGCCCGGAAGGTTGCAAACGACAAGGGGCAGTTGGGGTGGATTGTGTGAATGGCCATCACAGCTAAGTGACTAGAAGGCAGATAAAATGGCCGCTCCCGGGTACTATGTAAGAAGCGGGGCAAGACCCCAAAGTCCCCTCAAGCCCCTATAGGAGTAACGACTATGCGTAGAGGTTACATCACGTCCGCCTTTGCAGGCGCACTATTGCTTGGTTTGACCGCTGCGGCTCTGGCTGCGACCGGCGAGTTCAACAACATGTGTACGGAGGGCCTCTCCCTCGGCAAGGACGTGCAGACGGACTGCTCCATCAATGCGCTCCTTGACGGTAAGACCTACTGCTTTGGCAGCGATCAGGCCAAGACGGACTTCATGAAGGACCCCAAGGGGAATTCGCGAAGGCGCAGACCTATTACATGAGCAAGCATCCCGGCTAAGCTCCGACTTCAATAGGAATATCGAAGGCCCTCCGCCCATCGACGGGGGGCCTGCGCCAGTGGCCTGGCCAATGACGGCGCGTGACCTCAATATCGTCCTGTTCGTCACTGGCCTCGTCTTCCTCAGCCAAATCGTACTCGCGCGCTATCTCCTCCAGAAGGAGGCGGTTAGGCGGCGTCGATTTGGCGTCGGAAGCTTGGGCTTTACCGGATTAGGCATTTGACCCATTCGACGCCGATCATGTCAGTCTTGGAGCAATCGGGGTGACCGAGTGCCACTTCCCGCCGGCGTGGACCGTCGTGCAGCTTCCGGCGGCCTCAAGGTGGTCGACGCCCAAGGGCAGTCGCTCGCCTATGTCTATTCGCGCAAGCATCCCGATCGACGCTACCGTTGAGCGTCGTAAGCCCGGAAAACCGAGCGTTTGTTACCTGGGGGTTACCAAAACTTGAGCGCTCATCAGTTAACTAGCTGATATACAACAGATTCATCTTCTAAATCCACTGATAAGCAATCAGTAGACAGTAGTTTTGCATCAATAATCGTGCGTACTATGAATACGACTCGGTCACGCGCAACTTGATTGCGAAACTCGGCCTTTTGAGTTGCTCCAATCGATGCCTCCGCGGGCCTAAGCCATTGCTCGTCGGATAAGGCGCACGATCAGGAGCAGAATGACTGCTCCTATAGCGGCTGCGATGATTGAGCCGATAATCCCACCTCCAAGCGCGAGACCTGCACCCAAAAGCGGAAAAAGCCACGCAGCTATGAACGCGCCCGCAATGCCGGTGAGGATATCGCCGATTAGCCCGAACCCTGTCCCCTGAACTACTTGACCGGCGAGCCAGCCGGCTGCGGCTCCAATGATCAAGGCGATGAGCAGAGCGGTCATGTTTCCCCCCTCAATAACGGTTAGCGCTTCCGCCTTAGCATGAGTCGGGTCCCATCCACCGTGTAGTTGCGTTTACTCGGGGTCAGCGTCGCCCATCATTCGCGTATCATCGGTAGGCAGTGGCCTCTCTATCGGAGCCGCTATCTTATGCGATGCAGGCCATGGCCTGGGCCTTGCAATACCTTGTTCGGCCAAGACCCGGGGGCCCAGGGTGACACATAATGCAGACTTCAACTTATTTCGCACGAGCCGAGCAGTGCCAACGCGAAGCCAGCCAGGCCAAATTGGCGCCGGATCAGGCTCGCTCGGAGAGTCTGGCACGGGCATGGCTCAAGTTAGCCGAAGCAGAGCACCCAAACCCGCGAACGACTCCTGAGAGGCCCACAGAAGCCCGTACGCGGCTGAGGTATGTTCTCCCTTTGTTCTCACATCGAGAATCGTTCAGCCGTCCTGGGGCTTCCTATGGGCTCTGAGGGCATGTCGTTGCTTCTGGTCCTGCGAGCCCCGGCTCAATTCCCTGAGCTGGGGCTCCCCTCCACGCCCAGGCGGCGATTATTGGCTGGCGGATAATGCGGCTTTCTGAAATCCGCTGACGTCAGTTACAGAGCGTTACACTGTAAGAGCTTGTATCGGTCCCCCACTTCGCTTGATCTTTGTGTTAGGCGTGATTCTCGCAACGGAGGGAATCATGGACCTTACGTTCGGACTTCTGTCGGCTATCGCATTGATTTTCACGACTGCAGTTGTAGTGACGGTCTGGGAACTCTTCGAGAGATGGGAAGAGAGGCCCGATGACAGCCATTTTCCGGAAGGCGTCGATTAGCTTGTATGGCTTGCCGCGAACGCCATCGTCCGCGCCCTACAGCAAGAAGGATTAGCGACTATTGCTATAGCTGTCGTTTCATTACGCGCTCGTCTTGGCCGCGAGCTACTGGATTGTCGGGATTGTCGGGTTGCCCTTCTCCCATTCCTCGCTCGTTTCGGGGCGATCACCAAAGTGGTCAATCTCGATGGAGCGTGCTTTAGGGCTCCGGTAGCAAATTAATGAGGGACCAAATCACGCAGCGCGGGGTGGGTAGGCAGTGTCTCCGCCAGGCGCTTCGACATGGGGTCATCACGCGCGCTGCAGGCTTTCAGAAGTTCGCGTAGCGCTTTCCCGTTGTCAGCTCTCAACACGTCTACCAACGCTTCACCCGCGGGGTCCATCGGTATGTCCATCGCCGTCCCTGCTCTTATTGTGGTTGAACCAAAGCGCGGTCTTCCTCACCTCTTAGCCTTCCGCTGATCCCTTCTGTTCTATCAGCCCAATCGTGGCCTCCTTGCTCTTGGCTATCTCTTTGTCGAGGAATTCGAGAATCTCGCGGAGCTCCGCGTCGCTTAGGGCCGTCAGCGGGTCGCTATCAAGACCGACCAGTTTGGGCATGGTCGACGCCACCACCTTGACGAAGTCTCCAGGGTTTTTCTCGGCCATCTTCTTGATGGCGTCCCTCCCTTGCTCCTGCCACTCAGCGTAAAGGTCATCAAGCAGGGCCTCAGCAAGCTTATTGCGGGATCCCTTTGGTCTGCCGGCAGGGTTGCCCGATTGGCCCGGTTTGAAGGCAAATTGTCTTAGGTGCTCACTCATTGCAGCGCGTGCCCCTTTCAAACGTCCTCGCTGGTTACGCCGTAATCTCTATCGCCCCACGCCGCAGCCTTACCCCATCGGCTTCGAGCGCTCGCAAGAGCGACTGTCGAATCCATTCCGATCTAGTTGTGTGCTTGCGTTGAGCGGCTGCCGCTATGGCTTCGTGTGATCCGCGCGGGGCTTTGACACGCAAATCTTCAGGGAAGATTTCGCGTCCGTCTTCAATGACGGGTCGATATGCTTCATGCTGCACGTCGCTACCTCCGAGCATTTCGCTCCATTGAGGTACGCGATGCGAGTCAGAATTGGTAGGTCGGTTCTGCCGATTCTGCCGTGTTGAGTTTGATGCTGTACTGTCCGCTTCTGGCACAAAGCGGTCATGCCACCGCATCCACCGAATGTCTGCTATCGGGGATAAAGCGGACGTGACGCGGACATCGCGGGATGTCTGTTTATGACCCAAAGCGGACATTCGATGCGCTAAGAACCCCTCGCAGCAAAGGGGCACCGGGCTCATTCGAGGCGAGAATAATCGTAGCCAGTAGGCGCGAACGTCCGCCTGAACCAGCTCGCTATGGTACGGAATACCGCGCATGCCTCACTTCAACCAACCAAGAGCCTTCGCTCTTTTGATACGCCGCCTTCCAAAAAGGGCGCCCGCCGAAGCGAGCGCCTTTAAGCAGGTCAGAGCGATACGGCGCGCGAACGCGCAGGTCCGGGCGACGCATTTGGACTTAGGAAGAAGAGCCGAGCATCCGCCGCGAGCGTTGTGGCGTTGATGCGTCTACTTCGTATTGGTCGCGACAACCCGCGGCGGGTTCGGGAAGAGATTGGGCGCGGTCTCCTCGATCCATTTGTGCGCGAACTTCCCGACTTCGTCGGCTCCAGCTTTGTCCTCGAACACGCTGAGAGAAGCCATGGTGCCTTCGCCTGCGTCGATCCAGTAGTAGGCGATGAAGCCCTGCACCTTTTCGAGTTGTGGCATGAAGCTGTCGCGAACGAGGCGTGCCGCTTCATCATCATCGTTGATGCCTTCGTATCGCCGGACTGCTGCGTACATCGGTAACTCCTTTGCTTAAATCCCGTGGGACGGAACTTTTATATATTGAGGCTTTGCAGGAGGATGGGAAGCGGGCGTTGCCCCCCTACTGGGCTTTGGACTTAAACCGGGAACATCATACGACACAGCGTGGCAATTGGCTGAAGATATGCAAAACCACATTACTGGGATTATCGTTGAGTAGCCCTTCGGACGGAGCAGAGAGACTCTGGCCATTTCCGGCTAGGAGGATGCAAGGCTGTCCTTCCAGGCTAAATGCTAATGTGAGTGTTTTGATTAGTTACAAGGTGAAAGCCATAGAGCTGCTCGATAGGATAGCTGAGATAAATCTGCCAAAGCGGCGGCGCCTTCGGAAGCGGGCTCTCGCCCGTTGCGGTGATGGAATGACAGCGGCCACAGTGCTTCTCGAGGATGGCCTTCCCGTCGACGGCGGAAGTATCTGTCGCGCGCGCGCTACTTGTGCCGATCACCACGAACACAAGGCAAGCAAGCGCATTAATACGGAGAGGTATCTTCATCGTCGCACTCTTCTTCAAAAAAGCGGCGCGGGAACGGCCCGAATGAAGGGGTGTACCCTAGCACTTGGGGGCGCCGGAGGGGCCCTTGAAATGGTCCTCGATCTTCTCGACCAGGAGCCGCCAAGCCTCGTGCTCGCGCGGACCTCCCGTCTTCTCCACCGCGCTCTGCAGATAGGCAAGCTCGTGCTCGATCTTGTCACGCGGCAGCATGTGCAGGCGGCTCGCCAGGATCGCCGCTTCGATGACCGCGGCTTGCGCGCGGTTGAAGCCCTTGAAGGGCGCGTGGCTCGCCCGATGCACGACGCGGCAATGGACACGCGGCCGCTGCTCGTCTTCCTCCACCTCGACGACCTCGAGCTCCGCATGGGCGAGCGCTCCCTCTAGCACCACGCCGGGGACCAGGGTCGCTGGCCGCGTCGGCCAGTCTCGCTTGCCCGTCAGACAGGCGGCAAAGATCAGCACGTCGTCGGTGAAGTTGGCCACGGCAAAGGGGTTACTGCGGAGATTGTACAGCGTGGTGGAGGGACGAAACGGCGCGATGATCCAGCCTTCGCCCTCGGCACCGAGGTGCTCGGGGCCTAGGCCCTCCGCAATGAGGCCGAGCGGCGCGATGTGCACCGTGCCCTCACCGCTCATGGTGGTCACGATGGTCTCCCGGATCATGGGCATTGCGAACTTGGCTCCCGGCAGGTCACGCGCCGCCGCTCTTGCGCTTGGCGATCAGCGTATGGCCGGCTTCTCTGAGCTTGGTCTTGTCGTCGGCTGGCGCATCCGCGGCCACGCCCCAATCGAGCGGCTCGTCCTGGGCATAGCGCTTGGCGAGCCGCCACGCTATCTCGGCGCGGGCGAGCTCGACGCCGAGATAGAAGGCATGCGGGCCATCCTTGTCGAGGTCGAGCTTCGGGTAAAGCTCGAACACGTCTTGGGTGATGTGATGGCCGTCGCGGTTATAGATGTGGATGCCGTCCTCGGCGATCTCGATGCGGAAGTTTTTGTCGCGGACCTCGCCTGCGCTCTCGGCGATCTCCGCCGGTGTCTGCGGGAAGGGCCGGCGCGCATGCAAGGCAAGCAACCCGCTCGCATAGTCTTTCGGCAAGTCATGCTCCGCGCGCGAGGCAAACATGATGCGACGGGCAAGGTCGTGCTCCTCGATGGTGCGACGCGTGTGTGGGCTCACTTGCACCACGAGCACGTGCCTGACGTTGAGCTCCGAGGCAATGCCGAGCAGCACCGCGGTGATGCCGGTGGTGTCGGCGTCGGTAAGCTCAGTGAGGTTGCCTGTACCCATCAAGATCTCGGCGTTGGGGCGTTCGCGGCGGAGTTGCGCATAGCGCTCGAGCGACGCCGTGAAGCCGAAATTGATGGGATCGAGCACGGGGTCGGCGAGGTAAGTGCGGCCGCGTGCATCGAGTGCGTCCATGGCGCGATAGAGCGAAGCCAAGTCGCCGTGTTCCTTCGGGATCAAGACCGGCGTCGAGGCGACCTGATCGGCGATGTTAAGCGTGCCCTCATTCAGGCTGAGCAGGAAATCGGCGCCTGCCTTGCCGCCGCGCAGCAATTCCTTCGGATCGGCGGAATCGACGCTCACTTTGTACCCTTTCGCCTTCAGCGCGCCGATGGCGGCCTCCAGATGCGGGAAGGGCGTATCGGGCAGGCAGCCGAGGTCGATCACATTGGCGCCGCGGCGCGCATAGGTCTCGCTGCGCTGCACGATCTCCTCGACGGAGAGCGCCGAGGCATCGACGATCTCGGCGAAGATCTGGATGTCATATTTGTTCATGTCGGCTGCTCGTCTGGCGCGGCCGAAAAAGCCGGGGATGTCCTTGAGCTCGTCGGGCCCGCGCACGAAGGGAACACCGAAGCGCTCGCTCAGGCGAAAAAGGTCGGCGCGGCAGCGGCCGGGCAACATGATCTTGTCAGCCTCGACGGGTTTCGGCAGGCGGCGCGCGATGATTTCCTCGGTCATCAGCGCCGCCACCTTGACGCCGATGTCGAGCACCTTCCAAGCGAAGCTCGCCGGCATGCTGTGAAGCACGGCCTCGAGCCTCGGGCGTGCCAAGTGTCCGGTAAGGAACAGGATGCTTTCGGCCATGAGAACGCGCTTTTGCGAGCTTCCAGATGCAACCGACTTCTAACCCGCCCCGGCGTTGAGCGCGAGGGTCGGCCAGAGCTTAACGCATTGACCTTAGTCGATGGTTGCCCCGCCAACGCCGCTGCTGCCAACCCTCTCGGCAAAGGCTGCCTGATCGCCGCGGCCAAGCAGAACAGCGTGTAAGCCCGCCTGTTGGAGCATGGCCGGGAAGGCGACATCGACGACGCCGTCGCGCGCGAGTTGCTCGGCGCTGAAGGCTATTTGCGTGCGCCGGACCGACTTGATGAGATAGCAGCATTCCGCGCCTAGTTGGGCGCCGAGCCAGAGCGCGAGGCTATCGGAGGACACTGCCCACGACTCTGGAATGTCACGCCGCTTGGCGATCAGCGCGTAGGGCGCCCAGACCGCCACGCGGCCTTGTGCCAGGGAGCGGCGCAGTGCTGCCTCGGTGTCGCCCACCTCGAAGCCAGGCCGCAACCCCGCCACCGCCCAAGCAAGCTGATCCATGGCGAGGAGCGCCATGCGGTGGGCCGCGCCATCGCCGAAGCCTAGCCGCTCCTGACAGCTGCGCACCTCGTCCGCCAAAGCCCCTCCCCCCGGCACCATCACCACACGGCGCGGGGCGGCGGCGATAGCGTCAAGCCAGACGTGCAGCTCGAGCGAACGCACGACGCTGCCCCCAAGCTTGACGATGACCGGACGTTCCTGCGGCGCCGGTTCAATCTGCCTTTTCGCCTGCGGCGCTTGCCCGCTCACCGCTCACGCCCCCGGCCGCGCGCGCACGATCTCAACGCCCACGGCACCCGGTTCCTTGTCGAGCTTCTCGATCTTGACGAACACGCGGCCCGCGCGAGGATGGGCAAGGCACTGGGCCGCCACCTCTTCGGCCAAGGTCTCGGCCAGATGGATATGGCCGCTGGCGACGATCGACTTGATGGCGCCGATGATCATGTCGTAGTCCAGCACGCGTTCGATATTGTCCTCGACCGCGACCGCCGCCGGCAGCACGTCCACGTCCACCGAGAAGCGCACGCGCTGCGTGACACCCTTCTCGTGAGTATAGACGCCGATTTCGACGTCGAGCACGAGGTCGTGCACGAACACGCGATCGCAGGTTTGCTCGGCGCGGCCGGCTTCTCGGGGCGTATCCCGCCGTCGTCGTTCTTCGGTCATGACTATGCACTCCGTCAGGGGTGAAGGCGCCTGAACCTTCGCCCTCCCGGTCAGCATAGGGCTTCAACAGGCGCGCTCGGCAAGGGAATGTGTGGGCCAAGGTGGAGACCATGGTCCGCGGGCGGGATGAGAGCCCTGATGTCCCGGCATGCGGCAGGATCGAGCGCGCTGCTCCGTTCGTTGCCGCGGCACAGCGCGCCACGGAAGCCGATGAGATCGGGCACGAGGCCGAGCAGCGCACGCACATGCCCTTTGCGGAGCGATCCGGCAAGACCGACGGTCAGGCCATGGCCCTTGGCGGTTGCCACAAAGCGGGCAAGCCCGTCGAGGCGCATATGATCGAGCAGCGAGCGACTGTCCTTACCGGCGGTATCCAGCATGACGCCCGCAGCCCCAATGCGCGAAGCGGCGGCGACCGCGTCGAAAAGGGGCAGCCGATCGGCGAACAGCACAACGATAAGCCGCGCAGCAAGTCCCGACGCGCGCAGCAGCTCGAGACACCCTGCCGGGTCGCCCTCGGGCAGGAGGCCGACCTTGACGTAGTCCACTCCGCACGCGGTGATCTCCGCGACCCGCTTGCGCACCATCTCTCCTCGCATGGGGACATCGCCGACCGTGGCGCTTGAGCTCGCCCGCCCGGCAACCGTGCGCACCGTCGCTGTAATGGTCGAGGGGTCCACGGCGCCGAGCGCCCCGCGACTGGGCTCCTTGAGGTCGACGATGTCGGCGCCGGCTTCAAGCGTGATCTCGGCTTCGGCGGTATCGCGCACGCTCGCAAGGAACAGGGTCATCGGCAAAGGCCCGAGCGCGACGCCGGCATTACCGGAAGAACCAGTTGAAAATGCCGCCGCCGCCACGCCGACCGCCACGTCCCTCGGTCGCACCGGAATCCAAGCCAAAGAAATCATCGTGGGCCACCGGCTTGGGCTTCGGCTTCCGGAGCTTGATCTCGTTGGCATTGCCTTCCGGATCCTTGACGACCACCGAGGCTTCCGCCCAGGTCCATTCGGCGGCCGTCGGGCCCCAGCTATAGGGCTCGATGGAAATCACCTTGTTGGCCCAGGTGTCGATGATCGCCACATAGACGAGGCTCTGGTCCTGACCTTCGCTAAGGTCGCCCGCGTAGTAGCGCAACAAGCCGATGCCGCTCAGCGCGTCCTTCATCAGGCTCCATTCTAGGATCTTGGGCTTGCCGGAGCCGAACATTTCGAGGTCGGCCCTGAGCTTTGGATATTTCGGATTGCTCGCGATATAGCGGCCGGGAGCCGGTTCCTTCACCACCCAGTCGGAGACGGGCGGACCCAAGGGCTCGCCCTGCTCAGGCGGCACTTCCTGGCCCAAGCGCTGCAAGGCGTCCCGGCTCTCGGTCTGGAAGGGGTCTTGGGCGAGCGCGTGGCGATAGTCGGCGAGGGCTTCGTCGGCCCGGCCGAGCGCCTCGTAAATGCTGCCTCTGATGCGCAAAGACACCGGATCCTCGGGCGAAAGCGCCAAGGCCTGCTCGGCATCGCTCAGCGCGTCGTCATTGGCGACCGCCTGCAGCCGCGCCTGCGCGCGCATGGCATAGGCCTTGACGCTCTGCGGTGCGAGCTCGAGCGCATGGCTCAAATCAGCGATGGCGTCGTCGAAGCGGCGGACTTGAGTGTAGAGAATACCCCGCTCGATATAGGCATCGACATAATCGGATTTCAGCTCGATCGCCTTGTTGAGATCCTCGAGCGCGGTGTTGAACTTCTTGTCGCCCTCGTAGGCGCGGGCACGCAGCAGCAACAGCTCCGGCTGATCCGGCTCGATCTGGAGGGCTTGAGTGAGATCGTCGGCGGCTTCCTTGTATTGGGAGAGCGCGAGGTTGGCCGCGCCGCGGTTGGAGTAGGCCGCCGCATATTTGGCGTTGAGGCTGAGGGCTCGGGTGAAATCGCGCAAGGCCGCGTGGTAGCGCTGCAGCTCCGCATGGGCCTTGCCGCGGCCGTTGAACGGGACGGCGCTCGCGGGCATCAGCTCGACGGCCTTGCGGAAATCCTGGAAGGCCGGCTCGTACTGGCCAAGTGCGGAGTGGGCGTTACCGCGATTGTTATAGGCCGCGCCGTAGTTAGGAGAGAGCGCGATCGCCCGGTCGAAGTCCTTCACCGCCTCCTCGGGGTGGCCGAGATCCATCAGCGCATTGCCGCGATTGTTGTAGACCGTGGCGTTGTCGGGCGAGAGCTGGATGGACAGGTTGAAGTCTGCGATGGCTTCCTTGGTTTGCTTCTGCCGCCATCGGGCAACGCCGCGGTCGCTGTAAATGCTCGCTTTGACGAAATCGGCGATCTCGGGGGTCTTGAGCGCCTCGTCGTAAGAGGCGATGGCCTTGTCATATTGGCCGCGCAGAAGGGCTGCGGCACCCTCGCGGGCGCGGAGCAGCGTGATGTCCTCGCCGGCCTCGGCCTGACCTGTGGCCGCGAGCAGGACAAAAACGAGCCCGCAAATCTTGACGCCTGACCTGGTCATGGCAACGGCAAAGCGCGTTTCCCTCGAAGCCCGCTCCATTTCTCCATATTGTCGGAGTGTGTCAACAAAGGGTCACCAGGGTATAGGGGAAACCTCAAAAATCGCCCGTCGGCACCGGGCGTTCGGCGAGACGGGATAGATCGCGTAGCACCTTGGGCAGCATCTCCGGCACATCCTCCGTGATCAGGCCGGGACCATAGGCGCGTGCGGCAGCTCCATGCATCCAAACGGCGGCGCAGGCCCCCTCGAAGGCGGCCATGCGCTGCGCGAGCATTCCCGCCGCCATGCCGGCGAGCACGTCGCCGGTCCCCGCCGTCGCCAGCCATGGAGACGTCGTGGCATTAATTGAAGCCCGGCCGTCCGGAGCCGCGACCACGGTGTCCGCGCCCTTCAGCACGAGGATGGCGCCCGAGTGCTTGGCCGCCCCCCTCGCCTGTTCGAGCTTGGAGCCCTCGCCAAGCGGTCCGAACAGGCGCGCGAACTCGCCGTCATGGGGCGTCAGCACCACGGGTGCTGCGCGGGATTTGATGGCGGCGAAGAGCGTGTCCGCGTCGCCGGCAAAGGAGGTGAGTGCGTCGGCGTCAAGCACGACGGCGGCATCGCTCTTTAGCGCCGCCAACACCATGGCGCGGAGCCGCTCGCCCACGCCGGCCCCCGGGCCGAGCATTACCGCATTCTTGCGCTCGTCCGCCAACAAGGCCGCAAGCTCGGTCGCATCGTCCACCGGCCGCACCATGACGGCGGTCAACTGCGCGGCATTGACCTCGAGCGCGTTCTTGGGGGAGGCCACGGTGACGAGGCCGGCGCCCACGCGGAGCGCTCCCCGCGCGCCGAGCCGCGCCGCTCCGGTGCTATAGACCGGACCCGACACCACGACGGCATGGCCTCTCGCATATTTGTGGCTCGCGGGTTGCGGCCAAGGGAAGTGTGCGAGCCACAGCGCCGGCTCATTGGCGAAGGCGCGCGGTTTGATCGTTGCGAGCACGCTTTCGGGAATGCCAATGTCGGCGACGCTTACCTCGCCGCAATGAACCCGCCCCGGCAAGAGCAGGTGCCCGGGCTTGCGGCGGAAGAAGGTCACGGTCGCCGCGGCTCGCATTGCGATCCCCTTGACGGCGCCGGTGGTGCCGTCGATGCCGCTCGGCACGTCAACAGCAACGACCGGCAGCCCGCTTGCATTGACGGCTCGGATCACTTCGGCAGGCGCACCTTCGATCGAGCGCGCGAGGCCGGCGCCGAAGATCGCATCCACGACCACATCGGCTTTGGCCAGCAGGCGGGCGGTCAGGGGCTCGATGGCGCCGTCCCAGAGCTTGGCCATAGCGGCGGCATCCGAAGGCAGCGTCGCGGCATTGCCCAAAAGACCGAGCCGCACTGCATAACCCTTCTCCTTAAGGTGCCGCGCGGCCACAAAGCCGTCGCCGCCGTTGTTGCCGGGACCGCACAACACCGCCACGGCGCCCGCGTCGGGAAAGCGGCGGGCGACCTCCTCCGACACGGCGCGGCCGGCATTCTCCATGAGCCGCGCTCCCGACACGCCGCCGGCAATGGTGAGACGATCGGCCTCCCCCATCTCCTTTGCGGTTAGAAGCTCAAGCATGTCGCGCGGGTCGGCCCCTGTGAACGAGCCCCTGTAAAGCACGGCGTCGGGCTCCGAGAGAAGTCCCGCGACGCCTGCCACATTCCTGTGCAGGATGCTCATATTTTCGGCATCGACTTTCGGGGCGCCTTGACCGGCCTTCGGCGTAGCGCGCTAGTGCATTGAAATTAAACGTAAGATGATCCGCATGGGGGTTGGCATAGGGCGTGCTTTGGCCTATGGCACGGTCTTGGCAAAGACGGACGGACGCGCGCGGTGCGGGAGTGCGCGGCCAGTGTCGTTTTGCGTCCGATGGGAGGTGCGAAGGAATGAAGAAAATCGAGGCCATCATCAAACCTTTCAAGCTTGATGAGGTGAAGGAAGCGTTGCAGGAGATCGGGCTGCAGGGCATCACCGTCACCGAAGCGAAGGGTTTCGGTCGCCAGAAGGGCCACACCGAGCTCTATCGCGGCGCTGAATATGTCGTCGACTTCCTGCCCAAGGTGAAACTCGAGCTCGTGCTGGGTGACGGCATGGTGGAGAAGGCGATCGACGCTATTATCGGCTCGGCCAAGACGGGCCGCATCGGGGATGGAAAGATCTTCGTGTCCAATGTGGAAGAGGCAGTGCGCATCCGCACGGGCGAGACGGGAAACGATGCCATCTGACGGGACGCGAATGCATGACCGGCCGGTGTCGTCCGGCCATCTCCACATCAATCACGCCTATGACAGGGGAGTACAATGGCAGACGCTAAGAGTGTGACGAAGAAACTAAAGGACGAGGAAGTTAAGTTCGTCGACCTCCGCTTTACCGACCCGCGGGGGAAGATGCAGCACGTCACGATGGACGCCAAGATCATGGACGAGGAGGCCTTCACCGACGGCATCATGTTCGACGGCTCGTCGATTGCGGGCTGGAAGGCGATCAACGAGTCGGACATGAAACTGATGCCGGACCCGGATTCGGCGGTGCTCGATCCGTTCTTCGCCCAGAGCACGCTGGCAGTCTTCTGCGACGTGCTCGAGCCTTTGACCAACGAGCCTTATGAGCGCGACCCGCGCTCGATCGCTGGCAAGGCTGAGGCCTATCTGAAGCAGACCGGCATCGGCGATAAGGCAGTCTTCGGACCCGAGGCCGAGTTTTTTGTGTTCGACGACGTCCGCTTTGCGGCAGAGCCATACAATTGCGGCTACAAGATCAACTCGACCGAGCTGCCGTCGAACATGGACACCGAATATGAGATGGGCAATCTCGGACATCGTCCGCGCACCAAGGGCGGCTATTTCCCGGTGCCACCGGTCGATTCGGCGCAGGATCTCCGCTCGGAGATGCTCTCCGTGATGGCCGACATGGGTGTCGTCACCGAGAAGCATCACCACGAGGTGGGCGCCGCCCAGCACGAGCTCGGCATCAAGTTCGGCCCGCTGGTGAAGACCGCCGACGCGATGCAGATCTACAAATATGTGATCCACAACGTCGCACAGGCCTACGGCAAGACCGCCTGCTTCATGCCGAAGCCGATCTTCGGCGACAATGGCTCCGGCATGCACACTCACCAGTCGATCTGGAAGGGCTCGACCCCGATCTTCGCCGGGGACAAATATGCCGATCTGTCGGATACCGCGCTCTACTATATCGCTGGCATCCTGAAGCACGCCAAGTCGCTCAACGCCTTCACCAACCCGACCACCAACTCCTATAAGCGGCTGGTGCCAGGGTACGAGGCGCCGGTGCTGCTCGCCTACTCCTCGCGCAACCGCTCGGCCGGCTGCCGCATTCCGCTGGGAGCGGGGCCCAAAGCCAAACGCGTGGAGGTGCGCTACCCAGACCCGGCGGCGAACCCCTATCTCGCCTTCGCAGCCATGCTCATGGCCGGCCTCGACGGCGTCGAGAACAAGCTCAGCCCCGGCGACCCGATCGACAAGAATCTCTACGACTTGCCGCCGGAGGAGCTGGAGAAGGTGCCCACGGTGTGCGGCTCGCTGCGCGAGGCCTGCGAAGAGCTCGACAAGGACCGGGCCTTCCTGAAGAAGGGCAACGTCTTCACCGACGACGCGATCAACTCCTATCTCGACCTCAAGATGGAAGAGGTGGAGCGATTCGAGATGATGCCCCACCCGATCGAGTTCGACATGTATTACAGCGTCTAGGTGACGCTCGCGCGCGACATGCGCGCCCAAAAAGCGAGGGGCGGCCGGAGAGATTGGCCGCCCCATTTTCCGCCCGCCTGTTGAACCTTTCCGCAGCTCCGCGTACCCCCGTAGGACGTGGAAGCGTCATGCGCGAAAGGGATCCTCAGGCTCCCCCAACCTCATTTCGGGCTGTCGCCCTCACATCAAATAGTACATCCCGCAGGCCACGCTCCCGAGCACGAGGGTGTAGAGCCATTCCTTGTTCTGCTGATACCAACCGCCGAGCATCGCGGGGATCCCGAACACCACGAAGCGGCACAGCGACAACCCGGTCAGCACGGCGATCGCAGTCAGCACCCAGAACCCAATCGCATCCGGATCGCCGCTGCCCTGCCCTGCATCGACAAGAATCTGCCGGCCGCTCGTCTCGCTGATGGTGACGAGGGCATAGAGCGATCCCGCTGCCAGCGCGATCAAGGTCGAATACCGCAGGAACATCAGGCCGAACTCCCCGCCTTTGAGACTAATTCTAGGGAGCGGCTGTAAACAAAAGACAAAGCGGTAGGCTTACCGCGCGGTTAATTGTGGACCGAGTTCGATACACAGCCGCGCGCGTGACGATATGCGGGTGTGAAAACTAGGCGGCTTTCCATTTGATGGAACAGCCGATCGACGGGATCTGCGACCTCGGCCCGTGCCCCGTGGTGGCGATCTCCCGCATCGCCTCGAACAGGTCGCGGCGGACCTGCGGGCCCGCGGGCTCCCTGCCGCTCGCATCGAGCCGGCCGCGATAGTTGAGCTCGAGCTTGCTGTTGAAGCCGAAGAAATCGGGCGTGCAGACCGCGCCGTAGGCGCGCGCCACGGCCTGGGTCTCGTCGTGCAGATAGGGAAAGGTGAAGCCATGCTCCTTGGCAAAGCTCTTCATGTTGGCGAAGGAATCGTCCGGGTAGGTGGCGGCGTCATTGGAGCAGATAGCGACGGCGTGCACGCCATACGCCTTGAGCGCCGTCACGTCTCGCACCAGCCGATCGATCACCGCCTTCACGTAAGGGCAGTGATTGCAGATGAACATCACCAACGTGCCGTTCGGGCCTTTCAGCGCGTCCAGGCTGTAAGTCTTGCCGTCGACCGACGGAAGCTCGAAGCGCGGTGCCTTCCAGCCGAAATTGCAAATGGGGGTCTGTTCCGCCATGGAAGGCTCCATCCTGCCGTTCTGTGCCCGGGTACCACGCATATGGCGAAAAGGGGCGGTTTCTGCAACGGGGCCAAGGCGGGTTGGCCGAACTCTTGAAAAAGCCGCAACTGCGTGCGAGCTACCATCGTTCCCTTCGTACAAGAGATTCGCTGGCATCCGGCGTCTCAAGGCCCATGCGCAAACCCGCTGCATCGCCCGACCTGTTCGCCAAGCTCGAGGACGAGCTGAAGCGGAAGCCTGTCCGGTCGAGCAAGACCACCAAGACTGCCAAGGCCCCGACAGCCGGCCGTTCGGCGGAAGACACCTACACCGCCGCCGACATCGAGGTGCTGGAGGGCCTGGAGCCCGTGCGCCGGCGACCCGGCATGTATATCGGGGGCACCGACGAGAAGGCGCTGCACCATCTCTTCGCCGAGGTGCTCGACAACGCCATGGACGAGGCGGTGGAGGGGCACGCCGACCGCATCGAGGTCACGTTCGAGGAGGACGGCTTTCTCACCGTGACCGACAACGGACGCGGCATCCCCGTCGATCCGCACCCAAAATTCAAGAAAATATCTGCGCTCGAAGTCATCATGACCACGCTGCATTCCGGCGGCAAATTCAACTCCAAGGTCTATGACACGAGCGGCGGCCTGCACGGCGTCGGCGTCTCGGTCGCCAACGCACTGTCCGAAACGCTCGAAGTGGAGGTGGCGCGCGGGCAGACGCTCTACCGGCAGGCCTATACGCGCGGGAAACCCGACGGCCCGCTGAAGATGGTCGGCGCCGTGAAGAACCGGCGCGGCACCAAGATCCGCTTCAGGCCCGACCCCAAGATCTTCGGCAAGGGCACGAGCTTCAAGCCCGCGCGCCTGTTCCGCATGGCGCGCTCCAAGGCCTATCTCTTCCGCGGCGTCGAGATCCGCTGGGCTTGCGCCAAGGGGCAGCTTCAGGGCGACAGCGAGACGCCCGAAAGCGCCGTGCTTCACTTCCCTGGCGGTCTCAAGGATTTTCTCGCGAGCAGCATCGAGGGCCAGGAGATGGTCACGCGCGACGTGTTCGCCGGCAAGAGCGACAAGCACGGCCATGGCTCCGTCGAATGGGCGATCGCGTGGGTGGCGCGCGAGGACGGCTTCTTGAGCTCCTATTGCAACACCGTCCCCACGCCCGAAGGGGGCACCCATGAGGCCGGGTTCCGCGCCGGGCTGGTGAAGGGCCTGCGCGCCTATGGCGAGCTGGCCGGCAACAAGCGCACCGCGCAAATCACGGCCGAGGATGTGCTCGGAACCGGCGCGGCCATGCTCTCCCTCTTCATGCGGGAGCCCGAGTTCCAGGGGCAGACCAAGGACAAGCTCGCCAGCCAGGAGGCGACGCGGATCGTAGAGAGTGCCGTGCGCGATGCCTTCGACCATTGGCTGGCGGGCAACCCCTCCCAAGCCAATCTCCTGCTCGACTGGGTGATCGACCGAGCCGAGGAGCGGCTTCGCCGCAGGCGCGAAAAGGAGATCGGGCGGCAGACGGCGACGCGGCGCTTGCGTCTGCCGGGCAAGCTTGCCGACTGCTCCTTGAGCGGCGCGAACGGCACGGAAATATTCATCGTCGAGGGCGACTCGGCGGGGGGATCGGCCAAGCAAGCCCGCGATCGCGCGACCCAGGCCGTGCTCCCGCTGCGCGGCAAGATCCTCAACGTCGCGAGCGCAAGCTCGACCAAACTCGCCGACAATCAGCTCATCGGCGATCTCGTGCAGGCACTCGGCTGCGGCACCGGCACCCGCTACAGCGAGGAGGACCTCCGCTACGAGAAGGTCGTCATCATGACCGATGCCGATGTGGACGGCGCCCACATCGCCTCGCTGCTCATCACGTTCTTCTACCAGGAGATGCGCGGGCTGATCGAAGGCGGGCACCTCTATCTCGCGGTGCCCCCGCTCTATCGCCTGAGCCAAGGCGGCAAGACGCTCTACGCGCGCAACGACGCCCACAAGGACGAATTGATGGCCTCGGAATTCAACGGCAAGGGCAAGGTTGACGTTTCACGTTTCAAGGGCTTGGGCGAGATGCCGATGCGACAGCTGAAGGAGACGACCATGGACCCCTCGTTACGCACCCTGCTTCGGGTCGAGTTCGCCGAAGACCAACGGGCTCTATCCAAGCTTGTCGATCAGCTCATGGGCAACAAGCCCGAGGCTCGCTTCCGCTTCATTCAGGAGCGCGCCGAGTTCGCCAAGCCCGACGCTTTGGATATCTAGCCGCCTCACAGCCAGCGCGGTACGCGGGCCTGGTATTTCCAATAGGCCTCGCCGAACTTTCCGGCCAAATAGGCTTCCTCCCGCTCCACCACGCCCCGCTGCAAGATGAAGAGTACCGGGATCAGCAGCAAAAGCAGCCAGATGCTGGTGAGCACGATGGCAAACCCGAGATAGACGAGTACGAAGCCGATATAGATCGGGTTCCGCGTGATGCCATAGGGCCCGGTCGCGACAAGGGTCGTCGAGGCTTGCGTCGGTGCGACGCTCGTGCCGGCACGCGCAAAGGCCCGGGCCGAGAGGGCCGTGAGTGCCATGCCCGCCGCGGCGAGGCCAAGGCCCGCGGCAAGTGCGGTGCCGTTGGCCGCGGCTAGGCCGGGCCCGATGGGATAGAGCCAGGTCAACAGGCAGCCCAGGAGAAGCGCGCCAACGAACAGGAGCGGCGGCTTGATCGCCACATCGGCATGATCGTTCCCGGTCACGGTTGCAGCCTCTTTCAGGGTCTTCTGTTCGCGCATGCGCGGCAGGCCCACCCGGCCTTCTGTCGCGGGCCGATGCAATACTCCATAAATCGCACCTGTAAAGGCGGTTTAGGGTCCAAACGGCAACCGGTATAGGCGTCGCACGGGCGGCATTCCCCCTTGCGCACGCCCCGCATCACCCTTATGTGTCAACCGCAAGCATTGAGGGACGCGCATCGTCCGCGATGCTGGATAGGTACTTGCGCTGGGCTTGCGAATCGTAGCAGCAATTTTAGCGCCAAATGAAGAAAGACGCGGACGCGCTTCGGGCGCCTGCGGAAATCTCGCTAACGCATGAGCTTTTCAAATCTTGGCTTAAGTCCGAAAGTTCTGTCCGCCGTGACAGCGGCAGGCTTCGACACCCCCACTCCCATTCAAGCGCAAGCCGTGCCTATCGCCGTCTCGGGCCGCGACGTGCTTGGCATCGCCCAGACCGGGACCGGCAAGACGGCTTCCTTCGTCTTGCCGATGCTGACGCGGCTCGAGCGAGGGCGCGCCCGCGCACGGATGCCGCGCTCGCTGATCCTCGCGCCCACGCGCGAGTTGGCGGCGCAGGTCGCCGAGCATTTCGAGATCCTCGGCAAGAACCACAATCTCATCGTGGCGCTGCTCATTGGCGGGGTGTCCTACGACGAGCAGGATCGTAAGCTCGATCGCGGCGCCGACGTGGTGATCGCGACGCCGGGTCGGCTGCTCGATCATTTCGGGCGCGGCAAGCTCCTGCTCAACGGCATCGAGATCCTGGTCATCGACGAGGCCGACCGCATGCTCGACATGGGGTTCATTCCCGACATCGAGCGCATCTGCAAGCTCCTCCCCTTCACGCGCCAGACGCTGTTCTTCTCGGCGACCATGCCACCTGAGATCAAGCGCCTGGTCGACACCTTCCTGCACCAGCCAGAGCGCGTCGAGATCGCGCCGCAATCCACCGCCGCGTCCACCATCGTGCAGCGGCTGAAAAAGGTGCCGGACGACGCCGCCGGCAAACGCGAGGCGCTGCGCGCGCTGATGCGGGAAAGCAATGTCAAGAACGCCATCATCTTCTGCAACCGCAAGAAAGACGTGGGCATCCTGCATCGGTCGCTCCTTCGCCACGGCTTCAATGTCGGCGCGCTGCATGGCGATATGGACCAGCATCAGCGGACCGCGACGCTGGACTCCTTCCGCAACGGCACGATCGCCTTCCTCGCCGCGAGCGACGTGGCGGCGCGCGGGCTCGACGTCCCCGATGTCAGCCACATCTTCAACTACGATGTCCCGATCCACCCCGAGGACTATATCCACCGCATCGGGCGTACCGGCCGCGCCGGCCGCGAGGGCTTCGCCGCTACCCTCGTCACGCCGAAGGATTTCAAAGCGCTCAAAGCGATCGAGAAAATGCTGCATCAGGAGATCCCGTGGATCGACGGGGAGCCGACAGCAGCCGAGCTTGCCGCACCGTCGGAGGAGCGGTCGAATGGCCGGTCCCGGCGGGGGCCCCGGTCGAAGCACCGCCAGGGCGCTCCTCAGGGCCAGTTGCCACAGGCGTCGAGGGGGGGGCATTACAAGCCGCCTGAGCGCCACCCGAGCCGTCAGCCCGAGGCCCGTCGGCCCCAGGCCGCACCGAGGCGGGACGAGCGCGAACACCGCCCCGCGCAGCAGAGCACGCCCGCCAAACACTCTCCCGCGGAACGCCACGCTCCAGCCAAGCAGACGACGGCGCACGCGCCGGCCAAGCATGCTCACGCCAAAACTTCAGGGCACCCTCCGCGCAGCAAGGAGAGCGGCATGGGCGATCACGTCCCGGCCTTTATGACCAGACCTGTCCGCGTCCCCCAAGGTTGACGCGGTAATCCAAGAAATTCTGTGATGATTTGGCCGGGCTCGCCCCGATCTTTGTATTTTTGCGGCCGGCGGCTTAGGGCGCCCGCTCGGTCAAATCGAAGCCGGCGCGCGCCGCCTCGGCCGCGGGGGTGAGATTGACCGACTCGCCGCAACCGCAGGCGCTGGTCTGGTTCGGGTTGTTGAACACGAAACCCGAACTCAGCCGATCGGTGCGGTAATCCATCTCGGTGCCGAGCAGGAACAGCACGGCCGTCGGGTCGATCAGGATGCGCACGCCCTTGTCCTCGACCAGCTCATCTAGGGGCGCGCGCTGGTCCGTATATTCCATGGTGTATTCCATGCCGGCGCAGCCGCCCTTCTTCACGCCGATGCGCAGACCCGCAACCTCCTTGCCCGCGGCAGCCGTGAGGGCGGCGATACGCTTGGCGGCGGCATCGGTGAGCGTGATGACTTTGGGGCGGGGACGGGTATTCACAGTTTGAAACTTGGGTTGGCGCGGGGGTCCGGTCAAGGGCTCCCTTGGGTTTTCTCTAGACGCATAATCTTATTCGAAAAGTCGCTCAACTTTTCGGGATCATGCTCTAGAACATATTGAGGGCCAGCTGTGCCTCCTCCGACATGCGGCTCGGGTCCCACGGTGGGTCGAATACGAGCTTGACCTTGACTTGGCCCACACCCGGCACGGCCGAGATGGCGTTCTCCACCCAGCCCGGCATGTCGCCCGCCACGGGACAGCCCGGGGCGGTCAGCGTCATGTCTACTTCGATATTCCGCTCCGGATCGATATCGAGCCGGTAGATCAGGCCTAGCTCGTAGATATCGACAGGAATCTCCGGATCGAACACGGTCTTGATCGCAGCGACGAGCGCGTCCCTGAGCGGGTCGCCCGCCGCTTGCTCCGCGCCCGCATTCGCGTCGGCTGGAACCGCAGCGGCGGCCGGCGCCGTCTCGTCCTTGGTCTCTGGCAGTTTCTCGTCCATGGGCAGTCCTCAGGCGAACAGCTCGCGCGCCTTTCGCAAACCTTCCACCAGTGTGTCGATTTCGTCCTTAGTATTATACATGGCGATCGAGGCCCGCGCCGTCGAGGTCACGCCGAAGCGAGCGAGCAGCGGCTCGGCGCAATGGGTGCCGGCGCGCACGGCCACGCCATAGCGGTCGAGGATGGTGCTCACGTCATGGGGATGGGCGCCCCCCATCACGAAGGAAATGATGCCGCCCTTGTCCTTGGCGCGGCCGATGATGCGCAGCCAATTGAGTTCGCCTAGCCGGTCCATGGCATAGGCGAGCAGCGCGTCCTCATGGGCCTTGACGCGCTCCCGGCCGATCCCCTCCACATAGTCGATGGCCGACCCGAGCCCAATCGCCTGCACGATGGCCGGCGTCCCCGCCTCGAAGCGGTGGGGCGGGACGGCGTAGGTGATGCGGTCGCATGTCACGGTGCCGATCATCTCGCCGCCCCCCTGATAGGGCGGCATGGTCTTGAGATGCTCGCTCTTGCCGTAAAGCACGCCAATGCCGGTCGGGCCGTACAGCTTGTGGCCGGTGAAGACGTAGAAATCGACGTCGAGGTCCTGCACGTCGACAGGCAGATGCACCGCCCCTTGCGCGCCGTCCACGAGCACGGGGATGCCGCGCACATGGGCGATGCGCACCACCTCCTTGATAGGCACGATGGTGCCGAGCACGTTCGACATATGGGTGATCGCGACCATCTTGGTCCGAGGCGAGATCAGCTTCTCGAACGCGTCGAGCAGGAACTCGCCCGTATCGGAGACAGGCGCCCATTTCAGCACGGCGCCCTTCCGCTCACGCAGGAAATGCCAGGGCACGATGTTGGAGTGATGCTCCATGATGGTGAGTAAAATCTCGTCACCCTCGCCAATATGAGTGCCGCCGTAGGACTGGGCGACGAGGTTGATGCCTTCCGTGGCGTTGCGGGTGAAGATGATCTCGGCGTCAGATTTCGCATTGACGAAGCGGCGCACGGTCTCGCGCGCCTGCTCGTAATTGGTGGTGGCGAGGTTGCTCAGATAGTGCAGCCCGCGATGGACGTTGGCGTATTCGTGCGCATAGGCGCGCTGGACGGTCTCGAGCATGACTTTCGGCTTCTGCGCCGAGGCGCCATTGTCGAGATAGACGAGCGGCTTGCCGTGCACTCTCGTCGCGAGGATGGGGAAGTCGGCGCGAATAGCGTCGACGTCGTACGGCGCCTGTACCGCGCTCAGGTCTTGCACCGACGGTGTCAGGAGGGTCATCTGACGCTCCTAGTCGTAGGCCACGCCGAGCCACTCGGCGGAGGCAGCGCCAAGGGCGTCGCGCAAGCCTTCATGTTCGATGAGCTCGATCGCCTCGCCGACAAAGGCCTGGATCAGCAGTGCACGGGCTTCTGACTCCGGAATGCCGCGCGCCTCCAGATAGAACAGCAAATCCTCGTCGATCTGACCGGAGGTGGAGCCATGGCCGCACACCACGTCGTCGGCGAAGATCTCAAGCTCGGGCTTGGAGTTCGAACTCCGCCGACTCCGATAGGAGCAGCGCCTGCGCCATCTGCTTACCGTCGGTCTTTTGCGCGCCCGGCGACACGATGATCTTGCCCTGAAAGACGCCGCGCGCCTCATTGTCGAGAACCGCCTTGAACAGCTCCCGGCTCGTGCAGCGGGGCACCTTGTGCTCGATGACAAGGGTCGTGTCGCAATGCTGGCGGTCGCGCATCAGCAACGCGCCGGAGACATTGAGCGATGAGCCTTCGCCCTCGAAGGCCGCATGAATCTGACTGCGGGAAAGCGCAGCACCGGTGGAGAATTGGAAAGCGCCATAGCGGGCATCGGTGCCGAGCCGCACGAGCCAGGTGCAAAGATGCACGCTCCCCTCGCCCTCGCGCTGGAACTTGATGTGGTCGATCGCGCCCTTGTCGCCGACCACGACTTCGGTCACGGCATTGCGTTGCAGCACACGGGCACCCGCATAGCTCTCGAAGAGCGTGAGGGAAGCGCCCTCCTCCACCACGACGACGTTGCGCGTGACGATGCTTGACGGCGCACCCGCACCGTCGAAATGGATGAGATGCACCGGCTTGTCGAGGGTGCGGCCATTGGCGAGGCGCAAGACGACGCCGCCGGTCATCAGCGCCGTGTTCAGCGCGACGATGGCATCGGACGAAGCGCGAGCCTGCCCCAGCACCTGCTTGAGCCACGATGCGGGCTTCTGCAAAGCGTCGGCGAGCGAGACGATTTCGGCGTCGGCCGACTGCAAGCCCGCGAGGTCGGAAAGATCGGGGCGAAATTCTCCCTCGACGAGGACCAACCGATAGGCAGGAAGCGAGGCGACGCGGGCGGTGAGCGCATGGGCAAGCTCGTCCTCGCTGAAACCCCTGCTTGCGGGATGTGCCGGCGGGTAGGCTTCCGTCAGCTGCGATCGGAGATCGGTGTATTTCCACGCCTCCACCCGACGGTGGGGCAGACCAAGCATGGCGTAGGTCTCGACGGCTTGGTGGCGAAGCGCGGCGACCCATTTGTCGCCCGCGCCGGGCAGCGTCGTCTCGATCGCGGTGAAGGCGTCGAGAAACGCCTGCTCCGTCCGCGTCTGGAACTGCTTGACCGGCAATTCCATGTTACGCGGCCTTGCCACTGGCGGTCTCGTCGCCCCCAAACTCGGCGTAACCGGACTGCTCGAGCTCGAGCGCGAGTTCGGGGCCGCCGGAGCGGGCGATCCGACCGCCGGAGAGCACATGCACCCGGTCCGGCACGATGTAGTCGAGCAACCTCTGGTAATGGGTGATGACGAGCATGGCGCGCTCCGGTGAGCGCAGCGCGTTCACGCCCTCCGCCACGATGCGCACCGCGTCGATGTCGAGGCCCGAATCCGTTTCGTCGAGCACGCAAAGGGAAGGCTCGAGCAGCGCCATTTGCAGGATTTCATTGCGCTTCTTCTCGCCGCCGGAGAAGCCCATATTGAGCGGCCGCTTCAGCATCTCGGGGTCGATCTTGAGCGCCTTTGCCTTCTCCCGCACCAGCCGGAGGAAGTCCGGCGTTGACAGCTCGGGCTGACCGCGCGCTTTGCGCACCGCGTTCACCGCCGTGCGTAGGAAGGTCATGGTGGCGACGCCCGGAATTTCCATGGGGTATTGGAAGGCCAGGAACACGCCGGCGACGGCCCGCTCGCTCGGGTCCATGGCGAGCAAGTCCTGTCCCTTCCAGGTGACCGAGCCGGCCGTGACCTCGTAGCCGCCCTTGCCCGCGAGCATATAAGCAAGCGTCGACTTCCCCGAGCCGTTCGGGCCCATGATGGCGTGCACTTCGCCTGCTGGCAGCTCGAGGTCGAGGCCCCGCAGGATCTCGCGCCCGTCGACAGTGACGTGCAGATTGCAGATCTTGAGCATTGCGATCTTTCTCTAATCCTCTGGCGCTGACTTTGTTTCCTCCGGCTAGCCAACGCTTCCTTCCAACGAAATACCGATCAGCTTCTGCGTCTCGGCCATGAACTCCATGGGCAAATGCTGCAGTACGTCACGCACGAAGCCGTTCACGATCAGCGCCACCGCCTCCTCCGCCGACAACCCTCGGCTCAAGCAATAGAACAGCTGGTCGTCGGAGATCTTCGACGTGGTCGCCTCGTGCTCGAACACGGCGGACGCGTTCTTCGCCTCGATATAGGGCACGGTATGGGCGCCGCATTTGTCACCGATGAGAAGCGAATCGCAATTGGTGAAGTTGCGCGCGTTCGCGGCCCGGCGATGGGCCGAAACGAGGCCGCGATAGGTATTGTTGGAATGGCCCGCTGCGATGCCCTTGGAGATGATGCGGCTCGACGTGTCGCGACCGAGATGGATCATCTTGGTGCCGGAATCCACCTGCTGATAGCCGTTGGAAATGGCAATCGAGTAGAACTCGCCGCGAGAGCCATCGCCGCGCAGAATGCAGCTTGGATATTTCCAGGTGATGGCGGAGCCGGTCTCCACCTGCGTCCAGGAAATCTTCGAATTCTTGCCGCGGCAGTCGCCCCGCTTGGTGACGAAGTTGTAGATGCCACCCTTGCCTTCCTTGTCGCCTGGATACCAGTTCTGCACGGTGGAATATTTGATCTCGGCGTCGTCGAGCGCAACCAGCTCGACCACGGCGGCGTGCAACTGGTTCTCGTCGCGCACGGGCGCGGTGCAGCCTTCGAGATAGCTCACATAGGCGCCCTTGTCGGCGATGATGAGGGTCCGCTCGAACTGGCCGGTCTGCTCCGCGTTGATGCGGAAATAGGTGGAGAGCTCCATGGGGCAACGCACGCCCGGCGGCACATAGACGAAGCTGCCGTCGGAAAAGACCGCCGAGTTGAGCGTGGCAAAGAAATTGTCGGTGATCGGAACCACCGAGCCCAGAGATTTGCGCACGAGCTCGGGGTGCTCGCGCACCGCCTCGGACATGGACGAGAAGATGACGCCGGACTTGGCCAGCTCCTCCTTGAAGGTGGTGACCACGGAGACGGAGTCGAACACCGCATCGACGGCCACGCGCCCGCCGCCTGCGCGCCCCTCTTCAAGGCCGTCGTCCTCGGTGGGCTCCTGAACGCCCGCTAGCATCATCTGCTCTTTCAGTGGAATGCCGAGGCGCGCATAGGTCCGGAGCAGCTCGGGATCGACCTCGGCGAGACTCTTGGGGCCCTCGGTGCTCTTCGGTGCCGAGTAGTAGTAGAGATCCTGGAAATCGATCTTGGGGTGGTGCACGTTCGCCCAGGTGGGCTCGGTCATGGTGAGCCAGCGGCGATAGGCCTCGAGCCGCCAGTCGAGCAGCCATTGGGGCTCGCCCTTCTTGGTGGAGATGAAGCGCACGACCTCCTCCGACAGGCCCTTCGGCGCCTTGACCGATTCGATTTCCGTGGTGAAGCCGTATTTGTATCTGTCGACGTCGATCTCGCGGACGCGGGCGACGGTCTCTTGCACTGCCGGCATGGCTTTACCTCAAATCCTCTCAGCTCTGGCCTCTAGGCCGCCTCGCGGCTCTGCATCAACCGCTTGACCAGCACGACCCAGGCTTCGACAAACCGGTCGACGTCGGCGAGCGTGCTGCCGTACCCAAGGCTCACCCGGATCGCGCTTCGCTCAAGCTCGCTCCCAACGCCCATGGCGCTCAACACATGCGACGCCTCGACCTTGCCCGACGAGCAGGCGCTGCCTGAGCTGACCGCCACTCCCGCCAAGTCGAGCCCGATAACGAGCGTCTCGGCCTTGGTGCCCGCAACCGCGATGCAGCTCGTATTGGGCAAACGCGCCACGCCGGCCGACAGCACCACCGCCTCGGGCACGAGCGCAAGCGCGCGGGCTTCCAACTCATCCCGAAGCCCGGCAATCGCCTTCGCCCGGTCCAGTTCCGCGGCCGCGATCTCGGCGGCTGTGCCGAAACCTACGATGCCAGCGACATTCTCGGTGCCAGCGCGCCGCCGCCGCTCTTGGGCGCCGCCCTTGAACTGCGGCTCGACCTGCGTGCCCTTGCGCAGTACGAGCGCGCCGACGCCTTTCGGACCGCCAAGCTTATGGGCCGACAGGCTCACCATATCGGCGCCGAGCGCGGCCATATCGAGAGGCACCTTACCCGCGGCCTGCACTGCGTCGCTATGGAGAACACCGCCCGCAGCCTGCACGAGCTCGGCCACAGCTGTAACCGGCTGTAAGGCGCCGGTCTCGTTATTGGCCGCCATCAGCGAGACGAATGGCCGTGCGCCGGTACCTGCTAGGTGGTGTTTTGCAAGCTCACTTGCAAGGAAATCCAGGTCCATGACCCCGTCGGACGTGACGGGGATGCGGCTTACTTGCGCAGGCGAAAACCTGCCGCCGGCAAGCACCGAGGGATGCTCCACCGCGCTCACGCAGAGGCGCTCATGGCGGGTCTGCGGCGCAAGACCAAGGGCGTTCGCCTCGGTGCCGCCACTCGTGAAGATCACGTCCTCCGGCCGCGCACGCAGCAGCGCCGCCACCTTCTCCCGCGCGGTCTCAATGGCCGCCCGCGCGGTCCTACCCTCGGCATGGACCGAGGACGGATTGCCGCACAAGGAGAGCGCCGCAACCATGGCCTCACCAGCTTCCGGGCGGAGCGGTGCCGTCGCGTTGTAGTCGAGATAAGCGCGCTCGGTCATGCGATACTCAAGCCGGCGGGGGTTGACCGCCCGTTAGCGCTTGCACGAGCCCCCGTCGCGCATGCTATGAAGCGCGACCCGAAGATGGGATGGCTCCAAACGCAGCGGCGTGCTGCGGCACACCTGTTTGGAACAATTCTAAACTTAAGTTTTCTATAGGATTCCCAGGCGGCGGAGTCAAGTTTTGCGGCGGCGGCCGGGCTTTCGTTCCCCTCCCCCTGCCTCAAGTCTCCCCCTCGCTGTTGAACGTCGTTTAGAGGTCAGTGGTTCATGCCCGAGGTGAATATCAGCGGCCCGGCGGGGCGCATCGAAGCCCGCTATCATCACAACGGAGCGCCTAACTCGCCCGTCGCGCTGATCCTGCATCCGCACCCGCAATTTGGTGGGACGATGAACAATCAGGTCGTTTACCACCTGTATTACGCCTTCCAGCGCCGCGGCTTCTCGGTCTTGCGCTTCAATTTCCGCGGCGTCGGCCGGAGCGAGGGGCTGTTCGACAACGGCCCGGGCGAGCTCGCGGATGCCGCGACCGCGCTCGACTGGATGCAGGCCTACAATGCCGACGCCGCGTCTTGTTGGATCGCGGGCGTCTCCTTCGGCTCCTGGATCGCCATGCAGCTCTTGATGCGGCGCCCGGAGGTCGAGGGCTTCGTTTGCGTGGCGCCGCCCGCGAGCCTCTACGATTTCACCTTCCTCGCCCCCTGCCCGTCATCGGGCTTGATGGTGAACGGAGCCAAGGACCGCGTGGTGCCAACGGAAGCGGTGCGTGGCCTCGTGGACCGGCTCAAAACGCAGAAGGGCATCGTGGTCGATCACGCCGTGGTGCCCGACGCCAACCACTTCTTCGAAGGCCGCATGGACGGGCTGATGGAGGTGGTGGACGCTTATCTCGACAAGCGCCTCGGCAAGCGGAAGAAGCGCGAGTCGGCGGCTTAGCGCGCTTTCGTATCAGGCTAGATCGCAACAGCACTTCGGCGGCGAAAGCGATAAGAGTTGCGAGACCGCGCTTCCCCTTCCGTGCAATCTTGCCGCAAACCTGATACAGGCTGTTGCCCCGCCTTCGCGGGCTCGCCCATTCAGGACTTCGCCTCTCTCGCGCGGACTAGCCGGGCTCGCCATGACCAAACGCAAATCCGAGTTTCTGCACGAAATCGAGGCCCGCGGTTATCTGCACCAGGTGACCGACGCAGCCGATCTCGACGCACTCGCCAAAGGGGGACCGCTCACCGGCTATATTGGCTTCGACTGCACGGCGCCAAGTCTGCATGTCGGCAATCTGCTCGGCATCATGATGTTGCGCAAGCTGCAACAAACCGGGCACCGGCCGATCGTCTTGATCGGCGGGGGCACGACAAAAGTGGGAGACCCTTCGGGCAAAGACGAGGCGCGCAAACTCTTAAGTGATGCCGAGATCGCCGCCAACATCGTCGGTATTCAGTCGGTGTTCGCGAAATTCGTGGGCTTCGGCCACGGCGTCACCGACGCGATCCTGGTCAACAATGCCGATTGGCTCGACCGGCTCAACTATATCGAGTTCCTGCGCTGCTACGGTCGCCATTTCAGCGTCAATCGCATGCTGAGCTACGACTCGGTGAAGCTCAGATTAGAGCGCGAGCAGCCGCTTAGCTTCATCGAGTTCAATTACATGGTGCTGCAAGCTTACGACTTCGTCGAGCTCCACCGCAGAGAAGGCTGCCGCTTGCAGATGGGCGGCTCGGATCAATGGGGCAACATCGTGGGCGGCATCGAGCTCGGGCGCCGCACCGACGGGGTCGAACTATTCGGCCTCACCACCCCCCTTTTGACCACGGCGTCGGGCGCCAAGATGGGTAAGACCGCCGCGGGCGCCGTCTGGCTCAATCCCGACATGCTGTCCCCCTACGGCTACTGGCAATATTGGCGGAACACCGAGGACGCGGATGTCGGGCGCTTCCTCAAGCTGTTCACCGAGCTCCCGCTCGATGATATCGCGAGGTTCGAACGGCTGAAAGGTGCCGAGCTCAACGAGGCGAAGAAAATCCTTGCGACCGAGACCACGGCGCTGCTGCACGGACGCGAAGCCGCCGACCGCGCGGCCGAAACCGCTCGCGCCACCTTCGAGCAAGGCACGATCGCCGAAACGCTGCCAACCTTCGAGCTGCCGCGCGATGCGCTGGTCAAGGGCGTGGGCGTGCTCAGCATCAATGTGCAAGTTGGATTCGTGCCGTCCACCAGCGAAGCGCGCCGCCAGATAAAGGGGGGCGGCCTCAAGGTGAACGATGAGACGGTCACCGACGAGAAGCGGCTGCTGACGCTCACCGACCTCACCCCGGAAGGGGTGATTAAGCTCTCGCTCGGCAAGAAGCGGCACGCGCTGATTAGACCCGTGTAACGCTTCCGTCAGCGGGCGGGCACAGCCACGTCGAAATCGGATGTGGAGGAGACCGGGTCGGGCGCCGGTCCTCGGAACTCGAAGATTTGCCGGAAGATGCCGGGGGTCAGCACCGACATCGGATTGACCAGCACGGCGGGGTCCTCGAGCTTGCCCTGGATGGCGAAGGTAATGCCGACCACGCCCTCGCCCTGGCGGCCAACGAAGATGCCGCCCAGGACCGGGATAGCTCCAAGCGCCGAGTTCAAGCCATAGAGGGGCACGTAGGTGCCGCCGAGATCGACGGTGTGCGCCTTGAAGTTTACCTCGCCGCGCATGGTGGCGCCGAGGACGGGCCCATTCATGTAGGCGTCCTTCAACAGGAACTGCCCCTTGCCCACCGCGAAGGGCGCGCGCAGCTGGTTGAAGGCGAGCCGCGTTTGCACCGCGTGCTGCTTGTGGGTACCGAAGGCGGCTTCCGAATGCGGATCCGACAGGACGTCGGTCACCACGGAATCGCCGAGCAACACAAAGTCACGCGCCCACAGCGTCCCACTCTTGGTGCCGGCCTCGCCGGCGTCGAGATTCACCTCCAGAGAGGCCTCGCCGCCATCGACCCGGGGATAGAAGCCGACGAGGCGGAACGCTGCCCCAGCGTCGTGAGCCTCGGCCTTGATCACCCGCACGCCATTGCCAGTTTCCAGCCGCACGGCCATAGGCGCGTTGGCGTTCAACTGACCCTTGGCGTCAAGCGCAACCAACCGCCCCTCGCGCTTCTTCAGGCTCATTTGCAAGTCCTGAACGGAGGTGTCGTAGAACCCGACCACGGTGCCGAAGTGCGCGGTGAGGTCGATGTCGAATGGGTTGTTGGGATCAGGCGGCGCATCGTCGGCCAGCTGTCCAGCGGAGAACAGGGACTGGAAGAACTGTTTGCCGTCATAGGTCGGCCCGTGCGCCTCGACGGCGAGCACGCCGCCCTCCTTCACGGCTGCGGTGATCTCCACATGGGTGATGGAGTTGAAGGAGAAATCGGAGAAGTGGAAGGACCTCAGATGCTGGTTCTGATCGAGGGACACGGAGCCGTCGATGGCGATGTCGTCGCCGAAGATCTTCATATTCTTGAGATCTGCCGCGCCATCCGCGGCCGTATCGATATCAAATTGGATGGTGGCGGGGCGACCTTTCGGCTTGGTCCACCCCATATTGCCGAAGATCAGCTGTGTATCGGTAAGGTCTGCCTGCATGCTCATCGCCTGAGTGCCTTTCGCATCTCGTACGATGGAGAGGGTGACCGGTAACGGACCCCGCAACAGGTGGGAGACCTTGATGCCGAGCTTGTCGCGCTCCGCCTCGTCAAGCACACCGGTGATCCTGATCGGCGGCTGGCGATCGTCGGTCGCATCGAAGATGCGTTGCCAGGCGAGCTTCACCGGCACTCCCTTGATGAGGATGTCGCCTTTGGCGTCGACGGCCTGCTCGGTAACATTCACATCGAGACTGCCGCCTTCGACGTCGATCTTGCCGATGACACCCGACGCGATGGCATTGTCGAGCCGCGCCGCGCCGCGGAGCTTGATTTCGCTGAACTGAAGATTCTCGTGCACCGGCAACGTGACGGTGAACCCACCCTCGGCGGTGCCGCCAAAAAAGTCCGGCTTGAGGCCCACCGTCCGCATATAGCCGAGAGGCTCTTGGTCGAGCAGCTGCAACGCCGTCGCCGTCGCGCCATTCGCCTTGAAGGTAATCTCGCCCTGCGCCGGGTTTTGACGCAAATCGGGGATGTAGAACCGTCCATTAGACAGCGCGAGCTTCTGCCCCGATGGCAGCGTGATCTTGCCTTCCGGAATATCGACGGCGAAGGTTGTCCCTGATAGCGCCAGCGCGGCTCCCCCCGTCACCACCGGCGGCATCTTGTCGAGGTAGGCGATGCTCAGGCCCGCAAGATCGAGCTGCACGCTCACGGTCTCGGGTGGAAGCTCGCCCCCCTGACGCACTTGCGCGAGTTCGCCTGGTCCTAAGGAGACATTGACCTTACCGCCAAGGACGCGTCCGCCATGCACGCTCTCCCCAGCCCATTTGCGCGCATCGCCGGCCAGGAATTTCGGCCAAAACTGCTTGAGCGTGTCGAACGGCATCGCGCTCACCTGACCGGTGAGATGCACTTCCGGCGAGCCGGGCGCATCGGTGATGTTACCGGCAAGCACGATCGAGGCGGCACCGGCACGAATGACGAAGCGGGATAGGGTCACGCGCCCCGTATCGGGCGCGATATTGCCCTCCACCGACCATTCATCGACCTTCATCGGAGCAAGGCCGAACTCCTCAGCGGCCAGCACGGCATTGTCGGCCTTGAGCTTGAAGTCCCAGGCCGACGGCAAACCGTTCGCATCCCGTCCAATCCCACGGAAGGCGCCGCTGATCGTGGCGCTGCTCTTTCCCCATTTCAGGGTCGAGGGCTCGATCTCCACCACCTTGTCGCCGTTGCGATAGCGCACCTGCAGATCGCCATGGTCGATCCGCATAGCGTTCAACGGATCCCAAGGGGGCGTGATGGCGCCGTGATCCATGTTGAGCTTCGCCTCGGCGGCGATGAACTCGCCCGATTTCGACAGCTCGAAACTCGTCTCGCCGGTGACCGGGATGTCGAGAACTTTGAGCAGGGCCATGCCGGGAAAATTGTCTGCCAACCCTGAGGGCACGAGGCCCTTGATCAAGGCCGTGACATTCAAAGTCTGACGGAGCAAGCGCTGCTCGGTGCGGACTTCGAGCTGCCAATCGCCTTTCTTCGAGGCGACGTTAGCTTGGCCCAACAAAATGCTGCGTTGGTTCTGGTGCTCGAGGTCGATGGAGAAGTCGGGGACCTGCCAGGAGGTTTGCGTGCCGTTCTGGTCGAGAAAGACCAGGGCATCCTTGACCCCAAATCGGGTCAGATAGGACGTGTTCCCGCGGCGGGCACGCTCGAACACGTCGGCGATGGTACGAGTAACGTTGAGCTGCCGCCCTGCCAAACCCCCAGAAATCCCTTCGGCCGGTTTGCTGATAACGGTCTCCGGCGTGGACGGCTGGGGCGCGCCTGGCGGTTGCAGCTCTTGCTCGGCGAGAGAGCCGCGGATTAACGCCTCGCCGTCACCGCTTGCAGGCCGCGAGAAGCTCAAGGCGAGACCCTGTTCGGGCGTATAGAACAAAAGCAGCCGGGGGCCGATGAAGTCGACGCTTCCGGGAGCGATGCGACCGCCGAGAAGGGCGGCCCCGCTCATGCCAATGGCGGCGAGCGGCGCCTGGGCGACGATCGAATCGTTGGAGTCCATGAGACGGATGTTGCGGAGCCGGAAGAGCACGCCGGGTCCGTCCGGAGAGCGCTGCAGGATCGCGTCATCGATCTTCACATGCAGGTCGGACAGCTGTCCGTTGATCGCCTCCTCGATCGCGGGCACGAGCGTTGGAAGGGAAATCGGGCCCCGGCTGAGACGGCCGTAGCCGCCGACGATGGCGATGAGGCCTACGACCAGGATGCCGGCGAATATCTCGCGGCAAACATGCGCGCCCCGTGACGAAAATTTCCTGAACTCGAGTTGGATGGGCTTGGGTACGCGCCGGATCAGGCTCCGTCCGCGTGCCGGCAAGGTCAGCAGCGCTTTGCCGCCTTCGGCCAGCTTGTCCAGGACACCTGCGATCGGCTCGTTCATGAAGTATGGGCTCGAAGGGCCATCCTGGCGCTCATGATAGCTCGTGCGGCGAAGCACAGGCAGCCACGAGCGTATGCGGCGGACTGCCTGGCAGGCGATGCCGCGGTCGGTCATGGCGTGTTTTGGCGGCATCCCCCCTACACAGACCCCCATCGCCAAGCCTCGATGCCAGGGCGGGCGACGACAGGGTTAAAGTCTGAGCATATGAGCGGCGAAAATCGGCCAAAGGAAGGCGGTCTCCTGGGCCAAGACGGGCCCCAGCACGTCGGTCCCCGCTCGCCGCAACTGCCGAGAGAAGCAGCATGACAAGCTGGGGGCGAGGCGGTACTCTGCACCTTGAGTGTCGCTGAGGTATTAACGTTACCGCGGGGCAACGTCGCGATAGGCTCTACGTGCGGTTGTGTAGATTAGGCTCGGAGCGAGCGGCTTACGTTTTTGGGCGCTCCGGGGTAATTGTCGCTGGGGAGGTACCACGTATGTTCACCAAAAAGCCGGAGCGTGAGGGCGACGCTTTGCCCAGGATGGGCGAACGCCTTGTGAGCAACAGTGAGAGCACGGCGCCTTTTGCCGACCGTCCACCGAGCTATGCGAGAAGCTCGAGCCAGGGCAAGCTCGTCCCGTCGATCATCGGCGAGGATCTGACGATCACGGGCAATGTGGTGTCGAAGGGCGAGATTCAGATCGATGGCGAAATCCAGGGCGATGTCGAGTGCGGCTCACTCCTGCTTGGCGACAAGTCGCAAGTCGTGGGCAGCGTGATCGCCGAGGATGTGGTGGTGCGTGGCCGGATCGTCGGCTCGATCCGGGGTCTCAGGGTAACCCTGCAGGCGCAGTCCCATGTGGAAGGCGACATCTATCACCAAAGCTTGGCGATCGAGCAAGGCGCCTATTTCGAAGGTAAGTCACGCCGCTCCGACGACCCGATGTCTGGAGCCAAATCGCCGACGGCAAAGCCCGAGGCGGGCGCGGCCGGCAAAGCCTCCCGCAGCGAGGCGCGTCCCGAAAAACCGATGGCCTTCGAGAAGTGGGCGGAGCGTTCGTCGGACCCGCCCTCCTCAAGCCAGCCGGGCACGCCGAGCTCGCAGACGCGCGCGGCCGAATAGCGGACACGCAGGCGTATTCAGGGTTGGATTGCGAACGACCGCGCTCCGAGCTTATGACTTGGCGTCGTCGCTATGGATGCGCTCGGCGAGCGCCGCCTCGATGAAGCGATCGATGTCCCCATCGAGCACCGCGCTCGGATTGGTGCTCTCCACGCCCGTGCGCACATCCTTCACGAGCTGATAGGGCTGCAGCACGTAAGAGCGAATCTGGTGGCCCCAGCCAATGTCCGACTTGGCGGCGGCAGCGGCTTGCGCCTCCTCCTCCCGCCGCTTCAATTCCGCGTCATACAAGCGCGCGCGCAGCATGGCCCAGGCCGTCGCGCGGTTTTTGTGTTGCGATCGCTCGTTCTGACACTGCACGACGATGCCGGTCGGAAGATGCGTGAGGCGCACCGCGCTGTCCGTGGTGTTGACATGCTGGCCGCCGGCGCCGCTGGAGCGATAGGTGTCGATGCGCACGTCCTTCTCGTCGATGTCAATGGCGATGGTGTCGTCGATGGCGGGATAGACCGAGACCGAGGCAAAGCTCGTGTGCCGCCGCGCATTGGAATCAAAGGGGGAGATGCGCACCAAGCGGTGGACGCCGGACTCGGTCTTCAGCCAGCCATAGGCGTTGGCACCCTTCACCAGGATGGTCCCCGACTTGATGCCCGCCTCCTCGCCTGGATGCTCGCCGATGATCTCGACCTTGTAGCGGCGCGCTTCGGCCCAGCGAATATACATGCGCTCGAGCATCTGCGCCCAGTCCTGGCTTTCGGTGCCGCCGGCGCCAGCATGAATCTCGACATAGGTGTCGTTGGCATCGGCCTCGCCGGAGAGCAGCGCCTCGACTTCGCTCGTATGCGCTGCTTGCCGAAGCCGCTTTAGCACACTCTCGGCTTCGGCGACGACAGCCTCGTCTCCCTCCTCCTCGCCAAGGACGACAAGCTCGACATTATCGTCGAGCTCGCGGGTGAGGCGCGTGAAAGCCGAAAGGGATGCCTCAAGCTGTTGCCGCTCGCGCATCAGTCCCTGCGCGCGAGCAGAGTCGTTCCAGAAGTTGGGAGCTTCGACCTCGTGGTCGAGCGCGGCTAGACGCTCCTTCGCCCGGTCGGGGTCAAAGGTGCCTCCTGAGCAGGGCCAAGGACTCTCTGATATCGTTGACGACCGCCTCGGTTTCAGCGCGCATGGGTTCTCTCTTCACAGCAAGCATGGGGGGCAAGGCCGGAACATGGCTAACGATCCTGGCCACCGGACTTTACCGTCTAACGGTCTCGTCTAGTAGAGGCCACCGGTGCCCGATGTCAAAGCTCGGTCGTTGCCGGGGGCGGGGAACACCCTGGCCGGCGGCCGCGGTGGCGGTGGTTCCGCCACGGGTCCTGCCATGGGCTGGTCCGGCGCCGGCGGCTGACCCAAATCATCAGCACTTATCGCTTCGCCTCCCTCGCCCTGATCGCTCACGACCGAGCCAGACGGTTCCTGGCCGGGCTTGAAGGCCTCCATGATGGCTGTCTTGTCACCGGGAGCCGCCGGCAATCCGGTCTTGAGATTGACGCGCACGAGATTGATGCCGGTCGGCACCCGAAACGGGACCGGGGGCTGGTCAGCGAGCGCGATCTTGAAGAAGTCGCGCACCACTGGCGCGGAGACGTTGCCGCCCGTCTCGCCATGGCCGAGCGGCGACGGATTGTCGAAGCCGATGAACACGCCCACCACGAGGTCCGGGGTGAAGCCGATGAACCAGGCGTCCTTCTCCTGATTGGTGGTGCCCGTCTTGCCCGCAATTGGTCTGGCCAGGACCTTAAGCTTCTGTGCGGTGCCGCGCTCGACGACGCCTTCCATGATGTGGACCATTTGATAGGACGTCAGCGGATCGATGATCTGCTTACGGTCGTCGACGAGTTCGGGCTCGTCTTGGCCGGTCCACTCCCTTGCCGCGCAATTGGTGCAGTCCCTGTCGTCATGCTGCCAAATGGTGCGGCCGTAGCGATCCTGTATGTGGTCAATCAACGTGGCCTTCACCTGCTTGCCGCCATTGGCGATCATCGCATAGCCGGTCGCGAGCCGCAGCAACGTGGTCTCGCCGGCGCCCAGCGCCATGGACAACATCGGCACGAGATTGTCGTAGACGCCGAATCGCCGCGCATATTCGGAGATGATCGGCATGCCCATGTCGTTGGCGAGGCGGACGGTCATCAGGTTGCGCGAGTGCTCGATGCCGAAGCGCAAGGTCGAGGGGCCAGCCGCCTCGCCCGCTTCATAGTTCTTCGGCTGCCAAGGTGGCATGCCTGGCCCCTGATCGATCGAGATCGGGCCGTCGACGATGATGCTCGCCGGGGTATAGCCGTTGTCGAGCGCCGTCGAGTAGATGATGGGCTTGAAGGACGAGCCCGGCTGGCGACGCGCCTGGATAACGCGGTCGAACTGACTTGCCGCGAAGCTGAAGCCACCGACGACGGCGAGCACGCGGCCGGTATGGGGATCCATGGCCACGAGCGCGCCACCTACTTCAGGCACCTGCTCGAGCGACCACTGGTTCTTCACTTCGTCCTGCGCGTCCTTGGGCTCGCGGGGAGCGACATAGATGACGTCGCCGGGTTTGAGGACGTCGGAGACGACCCTCGGGCTCGCGCCCATTCCGATTTTCAACTTCGGCCGCGCCCATTGCAGCTCGCTGAAGGGGATCTCGCCCTGCTCACGAGTCTTTTCGAGCTCGCCCGTGGAGGTGCGATTGGGGCGCAGACCGATCACGGCCTTGTCCTTGGAGGAGTCGAGCACCACGGCAATGCGCCAAGGGTCGATATCCGACCAGACATTCATGGCGGCCAGCGTCTTGCCCCAGTCGCCCTTGAGGTCAATCTTCTTCACCACGCCGCGCCAACCATGGCGATGATCATAAGCAACCAGTCCATCCACCAGGGTCTTGCGGCCGATGCGCTGCAGCGTGGGATCGAGCGTCGTGCGGACGGACAGGCCACCCCCATAGAGCTTGTCCTCGCCGAAGAGATCGAGGATGTCGCGACGCACCTCCTCGGCAAAGAACTCAGAGGCCAAGAGTTTGGGACCGGTCTGACGCACCGTGACGCCGAGCGGTTCGGCCTTAGCGGCTTCGCCCGCGTCACGGGTGACGAAGCCGTTCTCGACCATGCGGTCGATCACCCAGTTGCGGCGGGCGATCGCGCGCTCGGGAAATTTGAACGGGTTATAGTTGCTCGGCGCCTTGGGCAGCGTGGCGAGATAGGCGCAATCGGCGAGGCTGAGCTCCGGCAGCGATTTGTCCCAGTACGTTTGGGCGGCAGCGGCGACGCCATAGGCGCCCGCGCCGAGATAGATCTCGTTCAGGTAGAGTTCGAGGATCTGCTCCTTGGTGAAGGCACGCTCGATGCGGATGGCGAGGATCGCCTCTTTTAGTTTCCGCTCGATGGTCTGGTCGCTCGTGAGCAGAAAGTTCTTGGCCACCTGCTGGGTGATGGTCGAGGCGCCCACCTTATGCCCACCCGACTGCATGCTGCTCAAATTGGTGACGGCGGCGCGCAGGATGCCCTGAATGTCGAGACCGCCATGCTGATAGAAGTTCTTGTCCTCGGCGGAGATGAAGGCCTGGATGACGCGGTCGGGAATGGCGGTGAAGGGGACATAGATGCGCCGCTCGCGCGCGAACTCAGCGATCAGGCTGCCGTCGTCGGCGTGGATGCGGGTCATCACCGGAGGCTCGTATTTGGCGAGCAGCTCGTAGTCCGGCAGATCCTTGGAGACCTTCCACAGCACGAAGCCCGCAGCGCCTGCGATGGCGACGAACACGATCATCCCCGCGGCGAATACAAAGCCTAGGAAGCGCAGAAAGAAGCCGCCGCGACGCCGCCGCCGCCCTTCCTCGGGCGGCTTGATGGAAGCCGAAATGTCCATGTTTTCCGTCCCGTCCAGGGTGTTCTAGCGATGCGGAGCGCCCGGAGACGACCCTAGCTAACATTATGGCAACAAAACGCTTCGGTCGCCCGAAATCGGGGATCACCCGAGGACAATTCCGGCTGGAAAGCGGCGGCGTCAGAACGGTGTGCGCGCGACACGCCGCGCGAAGTATCCGTCGATGGCGGTCGCCACCGATTTCGTCATGGTGTCGCGCCAGATATCATCCTTAAGCCGCTTTTCGTCGTCCGGATTGCTCAGAAAGCCGAGCTCGAGCAGCACCGAGGGCACGTCCGGGGCCTTGAGCACGCGAAAGCCAGCCGATTTGAGTGACTTGGTGTGCAAGTTGCCGGCGAGCTCGCCCACCATGGACCGGGCGAAAACCACCGAACGGTTCTGCGTCTCGCGCTGGGCGAGGTCGATTAGGATATTCGCCACCACCTCGTCGGACTCGCTCGGCAGATCGACCCCTGCGATGGCATCGGAGAAGTTTTCCTTGGCGGCGAGTTCCTTCGCCTCATCATCGGAGGCCTGCTCCGACAAGGTATAGACCGTGGCGCCGCTCGCTTCGTCCGCGCGCTTGGGGAACGCATCGGCGTGGATCGAGAGGAACAGGCTTGCGCCTTTTTGCTTGGCGAACTCCACGCGCTCGCGCAAAGCCAAGAAGGTGTCGTCCTCGCGGGTGAGATAGACCTTATAGCGCCCGTCGGCTTCGAGCCGCGCTTTCAACGTCTTGGCGAAAGCGAGCACGACCTCTTTCTCCGTGGTGCCGCTCGCACTCATGGTGCCGGGATCCACGCCCCCGTGGCCGGGATCCAAAATCACCACCGGCGTGCCATCGGCCAGCTGAGCGGCCTCGGGAGTGAGGACCTCCCCCTCGCTCGGCGGGGCGCTTTTGGTTTCGCGGAGCTTGGCGAGAAAGGTCTCACGGTCGGTGGGAACCAGGTCCACGACGAGGCGTGCGGGCTGATCAGGCTGTGCATCGAGCACGAACGCCTTGTCGATGAGGAAGGGACCGTCGACGTCAATGACGACGCGCGACTTGCCCGGCGCGAAGAGACCGTAGCGATAGCCGGTGACGAGGCCCCGCTTCTCCTTGCCGAGGCCGGCAGGCATCTGGAAATCCACATCGGGGAGATCGACGATCACCCGGTAGGGGTCTCCAAGGGCGAAGACGTTGACATCGACCTTCCTCGACAGGTCGGCGATGAACCGCGTGCGCTTCGCGTCGCCGGCCAGCCGGGCATCGTTGGCGATGGTTGCCTTGGGCGCGGCGCTGGCGGCGGGCAAAGTTCCACCGAGCGCGGCCAAGACGAGCGCCATCAGCACCCCCCATGACGGCTTCCACCCAATCGGACTTATGTCTTTTTCCACTCCCGGCCCTTGACCAGCGCCCTTGCGCTCCTGGCGCGCCGCTTGCCGGACGACGTCCGTCCCGCCCCCCGCCAAACCCGCCATTTTCACGCAAATCTTAGCGAGCGCTGGTTAAGCGAAGCTTGTGACGCTTTGGCGGCGACAGGGCTTGCCAAATCTGCCGGCAAGCACGTAATAAGGGATGGCTCTCGAAAAGAGAGCTCGCCTCAGCCCTGGACGCCAACAGGCAAAATGGGCATTGGCAGATGATTTGCGCGTTCGGCCTCATACAAGGCGGCCGGGACGCGAAGGACGGCGGTCAGGTGAGAGACGACCACCGCTCTTGAGTTTCTCAGGCCGCAACCCCGGCGCGGCAGTTGAGGATTTGCGATGCAAATTCAAAGCATAGGACTAAGCCTTCGGCAAAGCACGGCTTTGTCAATGCCGCCAACGGGATGCGGCGCGACGTCGCTAATTCGAAGCGGTCGCGACAGGCAGCCTCCTATGCGTCATCGCAGCGAATCGTGGTCTATTCATCATTGGCGCGCGCGGGGGTTGAGTCTTTCGGTGCGGCGACCTTCCCCGCCCCTCCAGCCCCGCGCGGCGGAGAACAATCAACATGCTAAGCAAAATGCTAATCGATGCGGCGCATCCGGAGGAAACCCGGGTCGTCGTAGTAAAGGGTAGTCGCGTAGAGGAATTCGATTACGAATCAGCAAATAAGAAGCAGTTACGCGGGAATATTTATCTCGCCAAAGTTACCCGGGTCGAGCCGTCATTGCAGGCGGCCTTCGTGGATTACGGCGGCAACCGCCATGGCTTCTTAGCCTTTACCGAAATTCATCCAGACTATTACCAAATTCCTGTCGCCGATCGTCAGGCCCTGCTCGAAGCTGAGGCCGAGGAAGAAAGCCGCGCCAGTGCGGCCGAGGCCGCAGAGGACGAGGAAGCTGCCGCCGGGCGACGGCGTGGCCGGCGCGGGCGGCGTGGCCGCGGGCGGCAAGAGCCGTTCGCGAGAAAACCCGGAGGAGGCGCGAGCCGCGCTCAGTCCGAGCCTTCTGGCCAAGCCATTGAAACAGAAGGCGAAAATGTGGATCCCGAAACCGGGAGCATGGCGCTTTCGGCAAGCGAGCTGATCCACGAGGTCTCCGAGCCCGCGCAACGCTCCGGCGGGATAGACGAATCTGAGGCGGACGAGCCCTCCGAGGCGCGGTCCCCGCAGGAGGACGACGACGAAGCCGAAGTGGGTGAGACCGTCGGTCAGCCGGTCGCGGTCACAGAGAGCAATGGCGACGCCGTGGCCGAGACCGTCGAATCGGTGGGCTCGGAGGACGCGTTGGAAGAGGTCCCAGAGCGGGCACGACGCCGGCGCGGCCGTCCTTACAAGATCCAGGAAGTCATCCGCCGCCGCCAGATCATCCTCGTGCAAGTGGTGAAGGAGGAGCGGGGCAATAAAGGTGCCGCGCTCACGACCTATCTGTCGCTTGCCGGCCGCTACACCGTGCTCATGCCAAACACGGCGCGGGGCGGCGGCATCTCGCGCAAGATCACCCAACCCACCGACCGCAAGCGCTTACGCGAAATCGCTGGCGAGCTCGAAGTGCCGGAAGGCATGGGTCTCATCATCCGCACCGCCGGTGCGCAACGGACCAAGACCGAGATCAAGCGCGACTACGACTATCTGTTGCGCCTGTGGGAGACGGTCCGCGACCTCACGCTCAAATCGACGGCCCCTGCCCTCGTCTACGAGGAAGGCAGTCTGATCAAGCGATCGATCCGCGACCTCTACAACAAGGACATTGACGAGGTGCTGGTCGCTGGCGACGACGCCTATCGCGAGGCCAAGGACTTCATGCGCATGCTCATGCCGAGCCATGCCAAGAACGTGAAGCCATACAAGGAGCCGGAGCCCATCTTCATTCGCCACCAGGTGGAGCGTCACCTCGCCGCGATGTTCTCGCCGCAGGTCGTGCTGAAGTCGGGCGGCTATATCGTGATCAACCAGACAGAGGCGCTCGTCGCAATCGATGTCAATTCCGGCAAGGCCACGCGCGAGCACAATATCGAGGACACCGCGCTCAAGACCAATCTCGAAGCGTCCGAGGAGATTGCGCGGCAGCTCCGCTTGCGCGACCTCGCGGGTCTGATCGTCATCGACTTCATCGACATGGACGAGCGCCGCAACAGCCGGCTCGTGGAACGACGGCTCAAGGAATCCTTGCGCAATGACCGCGCCCGCATCCAGGTCGGCCGAATCAGCCATTTCGGGCTAATGGAAATGTCGCGCCAGCGCCTGCGCACCGGCATGCTCGAGGGCTCGACCACGGCCTGCCCCATCTGCCAGGGCACCGGTGTCGTGCGTTCGATCGAGTCGGTCGCGCTCGATATCTTGCGCTCCATCGAGGACCGTCTCATCACCGATGGCGTGGTGCCGCTCGTCGCCACCACCGCGGTGGATGTCGCGCTCTACATCCTCAATCAGAAGCGCGCGCATCTGAAGGACATCGAGCTGCGCTATCAAATTCCCATCACGGTGACCGCCGACGAGGATCTGCACGTCTCGCAATTCGTCATCGAGCGTTCGGCGGAGACAGAGATGGCCAATGGCGGGAGCGCCGTGGTGCATATGGACTGGGCCCATCATCACCCGACCGAGCCGGCGCCACCGGCTCACCCCGCGCCGGCGGCCGAGGCAGAGGGCGACCCGGCCCAGCGTCGTTCTCGGCGACGGCGCCGCAAACGCCGAGGGCCCGGTGAGCAGGACCAAGACCGTGCCAGGAGTGCCCCGGCGCGCCTAGAGAAGCCGGAAGCAGACGAGATGGAGGGCGATGAGCCCACGGCAGAAATCGCCGCCAGGGAGCCCGCGGCAAGGACAGGAGCTGGGGGCGAAGCCGGCGGTCAGGCTCGCAAGCCGCGCCGCAGAGGGCGCCGCGGCGGGCGCCGCGGCAGGACCGGGCCGCAGCCCGAGCGGGCGACCACCGAGGCGGGCGCCCCGCAGACGCCTGGTCGAGCCGACGAAGCCTTGCGTGGCGAAGCCACCCATGGCGAACGCGCGCGGGACGACGCGGCGACCGGCCCCAGCGCAATGGCTGCGCCTTTCGAAAGCAGGCCTGAGGCCCAGCCGCGCAATGGCGATGGGCGTCAGGAACGCCCGGCCAGGGAGCAAAAGCCGGCCTTCAGCGCCGTACCGGCAACCAAGCAGCCATCGGCAGGTCCGGACGTCGGAGGCGAAAGCGAAGCCGAGGCCGGGCCTCGACGCCGCGGCTGGTGGCAGCGCTAGCGCCGGACTCGCATCGCGCGAGCGGGCGTGGTCGGGCGCTCATTGCTTGAGCCAGCTCTTGATGCGGCGTGCAGCCTCGCGCATGGCTGCATGCGGTCCCGCATAGCAGAGCCGAACATGGGTGCGGCCGCGGTCGGAATCGAAGTCGATCCCGGGCGTGATGGCGACGCCAATCTTCTTGAGCATGGACTTAGCGAAGGCAGCGCTGTCGGAGGTTAGCCCGCTCACATCGGCGTAAAGATAGAAGGCGCCATCGGCGGGGAGAATGTCCCCAAGGCCCGCCGGCAGCTCATTCAGCAGAAGCGCGCGGTTGTCGGCATAACCGGCCTTGATCGCCTCCAACTCTTCGATGGCGTCGAAGGCGCCGAGCGCCGCGGCTTGCGAGATGGCGGGCGGCGAAATGTAGAGGTTCTGGGCAAGCCGCTCGATTGGGCGCACGAGCGCTTCCGGCACCACGAGCCAACCTACCCGCCATCCCGTCATGCTGAAATATTTGGAGAAGCTGTTGACGACGACAGCCGCGTCCCACGCTTGCAAGGCCGTTTCCGCCGGCGCGTCATATTCGAGCCCGTGATAGATCTCGTCGGAGATCAACCACAGGGACTTGCGCCGGCAGATATCGGCGAGTTCCTTGAGCCGTGTCCCCACCGTCATGGTGCCGGTGGGATTATTCGGGCTTGCCACCAGAAGGCCGTCCACCCCGCTCATGCGCTCGACATCGGCGGCAGTCGGCATCCAACGCCCGAGCGCGCCGGTCGCGATCAAGGTGGGGGTCACGGCGAGCGCCTTCAGAATCTGGCGGTAGCAGGGATATCCCGGCGAGGGGAGCGCAAGCGCCGCGCCCGGATCGAGAAGAGCGAGAAAGGCTAGGACGAAGCCGGCCGAGGAGCCGGCGGTCACCACGATGCGCTCTGAGGTAACGCTTACCCCATAGCGCTCGCCATAATAGCGGGCGATGCGCTCCCTCAGCTCCGGAAGTCCCAGAGCTTCTGTGTAGCCCAGCCGATCATTGGCGAGCGCCACGCGGGCCCGCTCACGGGCCGCAAGCGGCGCAGGCGTGGCGGGTTGGCCTACCTCCATATGGATGATGTTCTCGCCTTCGGCCGCGCGTGCATTCGCCTCCCTCATCACGTCCATAACGATGAAGGGATCGATCTCGCTGCGGAGCGCGAGCGGACGGGGTAACGGAGCGGTCGCGGGCCGGGTCAAGGCAACCTCACATGCGCAAGCCGGGCTCGCATTTTCTTGATGCTGCGGGAAGATGAGTTGCCAATTTGTCGCCGCATTCGAAGCCAATCACTCCACGTTAAGGCAAAGATGTGGCCGGGGCGACGACAGAAAAGCGGTTAGGCCGGCCGACGCGTTTGCGACGGTCGAGCCTGCGCGTGGAAAGCGACCTCGCCCAGGCGCAACACCGGGCGCCTTTGCCTCGCCTCCGCAAAGCTCTTACATTGAGCTGACCCATGTCTGCCCTGGCCTCATTCGGTGATCTCAACACACGTCGGCGACGGCTCCGTACCGCAGCCGTGGCGGGCTTGGCCATCGCGCTTGTCAGCTCGACCCCGGCGGAGGCCGGGGGCATTATCCGCGACGCCGAAACAGAGGCGCTGATCCGCGCTTATGCCAAGCCCATCTTCGACGCTGCCGGGCTCGGCTCGCAGGGCATTGAGATCCACATCGTCAACGACCGCAGCTTCAACGCCTTCGTGGTCGACGGTCACAACATGTTCATGCATGCCGGCACGCTGATGACCGCCAAGACGCCCAATCAGGTGATCGGCGTTATCGCGCATGAGAGCGGGCATATTGTGGGCGGCCATCTGGCGAGGCTGCGCGGCCAGATTGCAAAGGCGAGGTCGGCGGCGCTCATGCTGCAGATTCTCGGCATCGCCGCCATGGCGGCGGGAGCCTTGGCAGGTGGGGGCGCCGGCGATATCGGACAGGCTGGCATGGGAGTCGCCTATGGCGGCCAGGACGCCGCGATGCGTATGGTGCTCGCCTACCAGCAGGACGAGGAATCGTCCGCCGACCAGGCCGGCGTCAAGTTCCTCAATGCCACGCACCAATCGGCCCGCGGCATGCTTGAAGCCTTCGAGACGCTCGCCGGCAAGTTAATGGGCATCACTGGCATCAATCCCTTCTTGCAGAGCCATCCCCTGCCGCAACAGCGCCTGGCCCAACTCCGCGAGCTCGTCATGTCGAGCCCCTATTACAACACGGTCGATCCGCCGGAGCTGCAGTTCCGCCACGACCTTATGAAAGCGAAGCTGTTCGGCTTCCTCGATGAGCCGGAGACCGTGTTCAATCGCTATCCCCAAAGCGACCAGACCCTGCCTGCGCTCTATGCGCGGGCGATCGCCACCTACCGGCAGTCGGGCGTCCAGGTCGCCCTGCCCCAGCTCGACGCGCTCATCGCGGCCAAGCCGGACTGGCCCTATTTCTACGAGATTAAGGGGCAGTTCTTGTTCGAGAGCGGGCGCGTGCAGGAGGCGGCGACGGCCTTGCGCAAGGCCGTCGAGCTCGCTCCCGACGCGCCCCTCATCCGCATCATGTTCGCCCAGGCTCTCCTCGGCTCCCCGACCGCGCAGAATGTGGACGAGGCGATCACCAACCTCCGCACCGCGCTCGCGCGCGAGGATGACTCGGCCATGGGCTACCGCCAACTCGCCTCGGCTTACGCGCGCAAGGCGGAGAAAGCGCCGGGGGCCGCGAAGCAGCAATATCTGGCGCAGGCCGAGCTTGCATCGGCCGAGGCCTATTTCTATGAAGGGCAGTTGAAGCTGGCCAAGGCCCAGGCCCAACGTGCGAAAGCGAGTTTCGTCGACGGATCGCCTAACTGGCTCAAGGCCGACGACATCTTAGCCTTCGAAATGCCGAAGACAGAATAATGAACCTCCTGGAGACTAAGAGCATGAACCTCAAGTCAGGCCTTGCCACCGCCCTGGTGGCTGCCATCGCGGCGGCCATCGTGAGCGTCGCCCTTGTGCATTTCATCTATTGGCGCGGAAGTTCCGTTGGCGACATCGCCAGCGGGGCCGGAGGCGTCGATCAGTCACGCGTGGAATCGATCGTCCGCGATTATCTCACCGGCCATCCGGAAATCCTGGTGGAGATGACGAACGAGCTCGACAAGCGGCAGGCAGCCGAGCAAGCCGCCCAGCAGGAAAAAGTCATCACCGAGAACGCCGACAAGATCTTTCGCTCGCCGACCGCCTTCGTTGCCGGAAACCCCGACGGCGATGTCAGCGTGGTCGAGTTCTTCGACTACAATTGTGGTTTTTGCCGCCGTGCGCTGCCTGACGTGGTCAAACTCGTCAACGGCGACAACAAGATCCGCCTCGTGCTGAAGGAGCTGCCCATCTTCGGCGAGGACTCCGAGGATGCCGCCAAGGCCACGCTCGCCGCCCAAAAGCAGGGCAAATATTTCGAGATGCATCAGAAGCTGTTCACCGAGCCGGGCAAGGCCGACAAGGCCAAGGCCCTGGCCGTTGCCAAGGAGCTTGGGCTCGACGTGGCGCAACTCGAAAAGGACATGAGCGATCCGTCCATCAAACAGGCGCTGGAGGAGAGCAAGGATCTCGCCCAGAAGCTCAACCTGCAAGGCACGCCGCTGTACCTCATCGGGGACCGCGTGATCGCTGGCGCGCCCGACGACCTTTACGACGAACTGAAGAAGAACGTCGCGGACGTGCGCGAGAAGGGCTGCAAAGCCACCTGCTGAGGAAGACCACAACCGAAGCGTGGGCCGCGCCCCCGCTTCGTGCATTTTGCTAGGCGCGGAAAAAGCTGATAAATGGGCCGCGGCCCCACTGCCCCGGCCGAGCACGACGAATGGGGGCAGCTTCCGCCTGCATTCCTCGCCATGACCAAACCGATCTACGTGCTGAACGGCCCCAATCTCAACCTGCTCGGATCGCGCGAGCCTGAGGTTTATGGCAATGAGACTTTGGAGGACCTGCGGGCGAGATGCGAACGCAAGGCAGCAGCACTCGGATTTCCCCTAGATTTCCGCCAGAGCAATCACGAAGGCGAGCTCGTGGCCTGGATCCAGGAGGCCCGCATGACCGCCTCCGGGCTCATTATCAATGCGGGCGCCTTCACCCACACCTCGATCGCCATGCTCGATGCCCTGCTCGCCTGCAAAATCCCGTCCGTCGAGGTACACTTGTCCAACATCTTCACCCGTGAGCCCTTCCGCCATCACTCTTATATCTCCAGGGCCGTAAAGGGCGTGATCTGCGGCTTGGGGCCCTTAGGCTACGAGCTCGCCCTCGAGGCGCTCGCCGCGGCCGTGGACGCCGACAAGACAGGAAGTTAGCTCATGGCGAAGAAAGAGACCGGCTTCGACAAGGACCTCATCCGCGAGCTCGCCCAGCTTCTGGACGAGACCGGTCTCAACGAGATCGAGATCGAGTATGAAGGCCAGAAGGTGCGGGTCGCGCGCGGGACCAGGGGTGCGGTAGGATCATTCTCGGCCGATATGCCAGCCTCCCGCGACGGCGGCGGAAGGCTCGCCAAGCCCGACGAGATCGTCTTCCATCCCGGGACAGTAGCCTCGCCCATGGTGGGCACCGCCTATCGCGGGCCGGAGCCCGGAGCGCCGCCCTTCGTCGAGGTGGGCACGCGCGTGACGGCGGGCCAGACAGTGCTGATCATCGAGGCCATGAAGACCATGAACCAAATCCCCGCTCCCCATGCCGGCACCGTGCTTGCCATTCTGATCGAAGATGGACAGCCCGTCGAATATGGCGAGCCCCTTGCCGTGATCGAGCAAGGCTAGGCACGGCCCTCCCCCAGCATGTTCGACAAGATCCTGATCGCCAACCGGGGAGAGATCGCGCTTCGCATTCAACGAGCCTGCAAGGAGCTCGGTGTCGCCACGGTCGCAGTGCACTCGACCGCCGACGCCGACGCCATGCATGTGCGGCTTGCCGACGAAAGCGTGTGCATCGGCGCGCCGCCGGCAAAGGACAGCTACCTCAACATTCCGCAGATCGTCGCGGCCTGCGAGATCACCGGCGCCGACGCCGTGCATCCGGGCTACGGCTTTCTCTCCGAGAACGCGCGCTTTGCCGAGATCCTGGAAGAGCACGACATCACCTTCATCGGCCCAAGCGCGGAGCATGTGCGGCTGATGGGCGACAAGATCCAGGCCAAGGAGAAGGCCCGCAGCCTCGGCATTCCCCTGGTGCCGGGTTCCGACGGTCCGATTACCGATTTGGCAGAGGCGCAAAGGCTTGCCGCCGACATGGGCTACCCTGTGCTGGTCAAGGCCGCGGCAGGCGGCGGTGGCCGGGGCATGAAGGTCGCCAATTTCGAGAATGAGCTCGAGTTGGCCATCGCCACGGCCCGCACCGAAGCCAAGGCCGCCTTCGGCGACGACACCGTGTATCTGGAGAAATATCTCCAACATCCCCGCCATATCGAGGTGCAGGTGCTGGGGGACGGCGCCGGCAACGCGATCCACCTGGGTGAGCGCGACTGCTCGTTGCAGCGCCGCCACCAGAAGCTCTGGGAAGAAGCCCTCTCGCCCGCGCTCAATGCGAGCGAGCGGGAGCGCATCGGCGAAACCGTGGCCAAGGCCATGCGCGAGCTGTGCTACCGCGGTGTCGGCACCGTGGAGTTCTTGTATGAGGGGGGCGAGTTCTTCTTCATCGAGATGAATACGCGACTGCAGGTCGAGCACACCGTGACCGAGATGATCACCGGGCTCGACCTCGTCATCGAGCAGATCCGGATCGCGGCCGGCGCCCCTTTGTCGCTCCGCCAGGAGGACGTGCGCTTCAACGGCCATGCCGTCGAATGCCGCATCAATGCCGAGAACCCGCGCACCTTTAGGCCATCGCCGGGGACGATCACGCATTTCCATCCCCCGGGCGGGCTCGGCGTGCGCGTCGATTCAGGCGCCTATGCCGGCTACACCATTCCCCCCTACTACGACAGCATGATCGGCAAGCTCATCGTGCATGCGCGCACCCGCAATGAGTGCCTGATGCGGCTGAAGCGAGCACTGGGCGAGTTTGTCGTCGACGGCATCGAGACCACCATTCCCCTGTTCATCTCGCTCATCTCCGAACCCGACATCGCCAATGGCCTGTATGATATCCATTGGCTGGAGAATCATCTGGCGCGAGGCTAAGGGGCGCGAAGAAGACGAGCCATGACCTCCATCGACGACGTCATGATCGAGATCACCCCGCAGGTCCTGCTCAAGGCCTATGCTTGCGGCATCTTCCCCATGGCGGAGAGCGCGGAGGACAACGCGCTGTACTGGATCGAGCCGGAGCGGCGGGGAATTCTGCCACTCGACGGCTTGCATGTTCCCAATCGTCTCGCCCGCACCATCCGCAAGGGCGGCTTTGAGGTCAGGTTCGACCATGATTTCGAAGCGGTGATCGAGGGCTGTGCCGCACCCCGCTCAGGACGGCGCAGCACCTGGATCAATGGCCGCATCCGCGGGCTGTATCGCGACCTCTTCGCCCTTGGGCATTGTCATACGGTCGAGGTGTATGAAGGGGATACGCTGATTGGCGGGCTGTATGGCGTGCATCTCGGCCGGGCCTTCTTCGGCGAGAGTATGTTCTCGCGCGCCCGCGACGCCAGCAAGATCGCCCTCGTCCATCTCGTGGCGCGGCTAAGATTTGGAGGCTTCGTCCTGCTCGACACCCAGTTCGTGACCGGCCATCTCGCCCGCTTCGGTGCGATCGAGGTGGGCCGTGCCGAGTTTCAGCGGCTCCTCGAGGGCGCGCTTGCCGGAGGGGCTGGCGCTGGGGTTGGAGTTCGAGCTGGAGCCGGGGCCGGCGCCGGGGGCGCCGCCGAGTTCTCATTGCTCGAGGGTGGCGTCTCGGGCGCCGAAGTCTTGCAGCTCGTGAGCCAGACGTCGAAGACCGGGTGCTCGACCGCGTGAAGCCCAGGGCTCTCGCCGAACATCCAGCCGGTGAAAATGCGCTGGACCTCGCCGTTGAGCTTGATCTCATCTACCTCGACGAAGGCCGCGGTGTGCGGCGGCTCGGTGGGCGGGCGGGAGTCGCACACCCGCGGCGTTACCTTCAAGGCGCCGAACTGCACCGTCTGATTGATCGGTATCTCCAGATGCGAGATGCGGCCGGTCACCTTGTCGAGCGCGGCGAACACGGCGATCGGGTTCTGGATCTTTTCGGCCAGGGCCAAACCGGGGAGGCATGCGCCCGCCACGGCGAACACCGAGAAAATCGGGGCCAAGCTTGCGAGCGCCTTTCGGTCTGTTCCGGCCTTGGATCGCTGCGTCACGCCGCACACCTCACAAACGAGAGCTCTAAACGGCGCCGCTTGGCGTCGTGCTTTGGGCGCGGGATCGTCTCGGCCATCAATGCGGCATTGCTGCGGTGAGGGCAACGCGGCTCCATGCCTCAGCCCGCCAACACTGCCGCAAAGCGCAGCCGGATATGGTCGGCAGTCCACACCCCGTCGGTATCGCACAGGGATGGCCGCAACAGCGCCACGACCTCGGTCATCACCTCGCTCCGCTCCGGTTCCGCGAACTGCTCGAAGAAGGACCGGCCGAACGTCTCTAGCCAGCCTTCGATGCCGGTGGCAAGCGGTGTGGGCCGCGGCACGAGCGCGATCGTCGCCACGTTGAACCCACCTGCTTCGAGCAGGCGCCGGTACTCGGCGAAGCTCGGGAAAAACCAAGGCGCCATCTTCGCGGGATCGCCGCCGCGCCGTGCGCCCACCGCCCGCATCGCCGTGGCGATCGCGGCCACATTGCCATGGCCGCCCATCTCGCCGACGAAGCGGCCGCGGGGGCGAAGCGCCCGCGCCACCCCCGCGATCACGAGCTCGGGCTTGCGCATCCAGTGCAGCGCCGCATTGGAGAAGACCGCGTCGAACTCGTGCTCGAAGGAGAGGACGTGGCCGTCGGCTTTGCGCACATCGAGACCGCGCGCTCGTGCAGCGGCAAGTAGCTCTTCGCTCAGATCGACGCCGAGCACGCTCGCGCCGGACTGAGCGATCTGCGCGGTCAGAACGCCATGACCGCAGCCGAGATGGAGAATGCGCTCGCCCTTCCGTGGAGCGAGCATGGCCAGCACCGGCCCGGCCAGGTCGGTGACGAAACGTCCATTGCGGGCATAGTCGTCGGCGGACCAGCGCTGGACGGGTTTGGGCGGAGCAAACGCGAGGGTGGTCATGGCCGCGAGCCCGGGCGCCACGGCTCGTAATCGGAAGACGGCGTCTTGCCGCCGCCCGGATTCAGCGTGCTCCCCGGAGGCCGATAGGCCAAGGCCGTGCCGGTCAGGTTCGGCAACGGAGGCTTCTCCCACGAGCGAGGATCGTAGTCCTCCTCGTTGGGCGGCACGTCGACGGTGTGGTGCAGCCAGCCATGCCAGGCCGGCGGAACAAGCGACGCCTCGGCAAGCTCACGATAGATGACCCAGCGCCTCGTCCCTCCCCGCTCCTCATAATAGAGATTGCCGAAGCCGTCGGAGCCGACGCGCGTGCCTTTGCGCCATGTGTAGAGGCGGGTACCGATCGTGTTGCCGGTCCACCAGGTAAACAGCTCGGTGAAAAGTCCCATGGATTTCGAAGGCCGCGCTGCTTCAAGGATCGGGCGGACTATGGCCTCATCGCATCGGCCTTGTCCAGGGCGCCGCGGGCGCCGGATGCCTCTTGAAGTTTTGCCTTAGCTGCGAGCGGCCCGCGTGGGAGCGGCTGGCGCGCCGGCATGGGCAGGCTCGGCCCGCTTTGGTTCCTCCCGATGCATCGGGGTGCCGAACGGGCCTGCGGGACGAATGCGCATATAGGTCGGCCGTTGATAACTGAGCGAACGACGTTGCTCCATGCCGGCAATCACATAGTGCTCGCCAGATAGCTCGTAGGGACGATCGTCGTTGAGCAGCCAGTCGAGGCGTCGATAGAGGGTACTCGCCGAAGTCGGCAGCACCAGCACCTGATGGGCGCCGGCGCGGAGCGCATCCTCCACATGACTTGGACGGGCATGCGCGCTCATGATCATGGCGGGAACGAAGCAAAGCGGCGCGCCACCCGCATGCCGCATGGCCTTGACGAGCGCGCAGCCGGTCAAAGGCTGCATGGCCGACGCCGCGACGACGAGGTCGGGAACATCGTTGCGTATGGCGTCAAGCGCCTCGGTCGGGCTTTCAAAGGACATGAGGCGGCCAATGCCGATGGCGGCCAGCATGGCGCGCATCGCCGCGAGCATCGGCCGCTTGTTGTCGATGACCGCGACCACAAGTGTATCAAGATCGCGACCAAGCGCGCGATGCATCACCATGGAACTTTACCCCTATCCCCCGCCCACCGGCCTGCTGTCAGGCAGCAAGCAGAAATACGGTTGGGTTCGTAAATGAAAGGTAAGCGTCCCTTCGGTCCCCTTCGGCCTAGCCTTTCCGGTATCGCCCCTCGCCGGTCTTTTTCACAGGTCGTCCCCAGGGTGGCGCACAGGATTTAGTGGAATTTACCCCGTGAGTTCCCTACATATTGATGACAAAGTTGATGGTAGAGGCGAATCGCCCCACGTTCCCTGGTTCGAATCAAGAAGTTCGCAAAGCGGGGAATTAGAAATAAATGCGGATCGAGAGACGGTTTACCGAGTTACGCAAATCGGCCTACGACGCCGTGCCGTTTCGGGAGAGCGAAAGCGAGATTCGCAACCCTGATGGCTCGGTGGTCTTCGCGCTCGACCGCTTCACGGTGCCCGCCCATTGGAGCCAGGTCGCGGCCGACATCCTGGCCCAGAAGTATTTCCGCAAGGCGGGCGTGCCCGCACGTCTCAAAAAGATCGAGGAGAACGCAGTGCCCTCTTGGCTGTGGCGGTCGGTCCCCGATCAGGAGGCGCTCGCGCAGCTGCCCGAAGATGCGCGCTTCTGCGGCGAGACCGACGCGTGCCAGGTGTTCGACCGGCTTGCCGGCACCTGGAGCTATTGGGGCTGGAAGGGCGGCTATTTCACCGCCGAGGAGGACGCTCGCGCCTTCTTCGACGAGCTCCGCTATATGCTCGCCATGCAGATGGGCGCGCCGAACAGCCCGCAATGGTTCAACACCGGGTTGCACTGGGCCTATGGCATCGATGGCCCGAGCCAGGGGCACTATTATGTCGATCACGCCACCGGCGAGGTGAAGGCCTCCCAGTCGGCCTATGAGCACCCGCAGCCTCACGCCTGCTTTATCCAGTCGATCGAGGACGATCTCGTCAACGAAAACGGGATCATGGATTTGTGGGTGCGCGAGGCCCGCCTGTTCAAATATGGCTCGGGGACGGGCTCGAACTTCTCCAAGCTCCGCGGCGAGAACGAACCGCTTTCGGGCGGCGGCAAGTCCTCGGGGCTGATGAGCTTCCTGAAGATCGGCGACCGTGCGGCGGGCGCCATCAAGTCGGGCGGCACGACGCGGCGCGCCGCCAAGATGGTCGTGGTCGACATCGATCATCCTGACATCGAGGCCTATATCAACTGGAAGGTCACTGAAGAGCAGAAGGTGGCGGCGCTCGTCACCGGCTCCAAGGTCCTAGCCGAGCGGCTCAACGCCGTCCTCAAGTCTTGCATCAATTGTCAAGGCGATGGGGACGACTGCTTCGATCCCAAGCGCAATCCGGCGCTGAAGCGGGAGGTCAGGGCCGCGCGCAAGGCCAAGGTGCCCGACAATCTCGTCCGCCGGGTGATCCAGTTCGCCCGCCAGGGCTATACCTCAATCCAATTCCCGACCTACGACACCGATTGGGATTCGGAGGCCTACCGCACCGTCTCGGGCCAGAACTCAAACAATTCGGTGCGCGTCACCGATGAGTTCCTCCAGGCGGTGGAGAACGACGGGGATTGGCAGCTCACCAACCGCAAGGACGGCTCCGTCGCCAAGACCATGAAGGCGCGCGACCTGTGGGAGCAAATCGGGCACGCGGCCTGGGCCTGTGCCGATCCCGGCATCCAGTTCCACACTACCATCAATGATTGGCACACCTGCCCGGCGTCGGGGGCGATCAGGGCGTCAAACCCCTGCTCCGAATATATGTTCCTCGACGACACGGCCTGCAATCTCGCCTCGCTCAATCTGATGGTCTTCCGGAGCGCGGATGGGAGCTTCGACGTCGAGGCCTACGAGCACGCCATCAAGCTCTGGACCATCGTGCTCGAGATCGCCGTGACCATGGCGCAGTTTCCCTCGCGCCAGATCGCCAAGCTCTCCTACGACTACCGGACGCTCGGCTTGGGCTTTGCCAATATCGGCGGCTTGCTCATGGCCTCGGGTATTCCTTACGACTCCGCGCAAGGCCGCGCTTTGTGCGGCGCGTTCAGCGCGATCCTGACCGGCGTGGCCTATGCCACGAGCGCGGAGATGGCGAGGGAGCTTGGGCCCTTCCCCGGATATGCGGAGAATCGCGAGCCCATGCTGCGCGTGATGCGCAACCATGCCCGCGCGGCGAGAGGCGAAGCGGGTGGCTACGAGGCGCTCGCCGTCCTGCCCGTCTCGCTCGATCATGCCTCCTGCCCCGATCCCAAGCTGCTCGCCCATGCCACGCATGCCTGGGAGCGGGCCATCGAGCTTGGCCGCCAATATGGCTATCGCAACGCGCAAGCCACGGTGATCGCCCCGACAGGCACTATCGGGCTCGTGATGGACTGCGACACCACCGGGATCGAGCCCGATTTTGCGCTGGTGAAGTTCAAGAAGCTCGCGGGCGGCGGCTATTTCAAGATCATCAACCGCATGGTGCCCGAGGCCCTGCGCGGGCTCGGCTATGACGAGACGGCGAGCAAGCGCATCGTCGATTATGCCGTGGGCCGCGGCACGCTGGCCTGCGCACCGGGCATCAATCACGAATTGCTGGCCGCCCGGGGCTTCACGCCTGAGAAGATTGCTGCGGCGGAGAAGGCGGTGGCGTCAGCTTTCGACATCAAATTCGCCTTCAACAAATGGACGCTCGGCGAGGCGTTCTTGACCGAGGCGCTCGGGCTTCCGGCCGAGCGGCTCGACGCACCCGATTTTGATCTCTTGGCCGAGATCGGCTTCCTCAAGCGCGACATCGAGGCCGCCAATGAGTATGCCTGCGGGGCCATGACGCTCGAAGGGGCGCCCGGCCTCGACCCCAAACATCTGCCGGTGTTCGACTGCGCGTCCCCTTGCGGCCGCAACGGCAAGCGGTATCTGTCGGTCGAAAGCCACATCCGCATGATGGCGGCGGCGCAGCCCCTCATTTCGGGCGCCATCTCCAAGACCATCAACATGGCGAACGAGGCGAGCGTCGAGGACTGCAAGCAAGCCTATATGCTCTCCTGGCGGCTCGGCTTGAAAGCCAACGCGCTCTATCGCGACGGCTCGAAGCTGTCGCAGCCGCTCAACGCCCAACTGCTTGCCGAGGACGAGGACGAGCAGGAAGAGGTGCTTGCCGCGGTCGCCTCCGATCAGCCGCAGGGGCAGCGCGCGACCGTCGTCGCCGAGCGCATCGTCGAGCGCATCGTGGAGCGGATGCGCGCGCGCGCCGATCGAGAGCGCTTGCCTGATCGGCGTAAGGGATATACGCAGAAGGCAGTCGTCGGCGGTCATAAGGTCTATTTAAGGACTGGAGAGTATGCCGACGGACGACTCGGTGAGATCTTCATCGACATGCACAAGGAAGGCGCCGCCTTCCGCTCGTTGATGAATAACTTTGCCATCGCCGTGTCAGTAGCGCTTCAATATGGCGTTCCACTCGAGGAATTCGTCGATGCCTTCACCTTCACGCGCTTCGAGCCCGCAGGTCCGGTGCGCGGGAATGAGGCCATCAAGAACGCCACCTCTATCCTCGACTACCTCTTCAGAGAGCTTGCAGTTTCTTATCTTGGGCGTTACGAGCTTGCTCATGTTGATCCAAGTGAGATCGGCAGCACGACCCTCGGCTCTGGTGATGCAGGCGAGGGAAAGCGCTCGGCAGAGGCCCTCGTATCGCCCGGCTTTACACGCGGGCGATTCGGTGAGCGTAAATTTGTGGGCCAAAGCAACCCGCAAGGCAGTGGCGCTTCGGCGCATGCTTTGCAGACGAGACCCGATGATGACGCTATTGCGCGCACCACAAGTCTCGTCATTCCGTCAGCATCCCAAGCACTCCCCACATCGCCGACGGCCGAGCATGTCGCTCGCGCCGTCGAGGCGCTCGCCGAGCGTGGCGCCTCAGATCTTATCGCCGAAGCGCGCGTTAAGGGTTATGAAGGGGAAGCATGTGGAGAATGCGGAAACTTTACCCTCGTCCGCAACGGCACGTGTCTCAAGTGCGATACGTGCGGTGGGACGAGTGGATGTAGCTAGAGTGAACCTACCAACCGCCAGCCCGATAGGAGGGACATCATGGCAGTAGCGAAGAAGAAGAAACCCGCGAAGCGCAAGACGGCAGCCGCGAAAAAGTCGACGGCGAAAAAGACGGGTACCGCCCGTCGTAAGACCGCCAAGAAGAGATAGTCGACTAATGAGGCGCGGGGCCATGCCCCGCGCCTTCCCTTTTTTTCGTCGCGATCCGACGTCGTGGCCCTTGGCGGTTTGCCGCCTGTCTCGCTCCACCCGGCGGATTTTTCAGTTCCGGGCCCGTTTCCCGTTTTCCGGCATTACTCCCTTGGGTCCTCGGCAGCTACGGCGCTGAACCCTTGCTTTTCGATCAGGGCCCACAGCGCGGCGTGCGCTCTGTCTAGCGCCTCCCCATCCACGCTCCGCAACACGACATAGGTGCCAAGCCGGGTTTTCTCGAAAAAGGGATAGCTGCCGATCTGCACGCCTGCGTGCGCCAATTGCAGGGCGGCTAGGCCCGGCGCCGCATCCCCCTCCGGAACGTCGATGCGCACCGAGCGGGCCAGCATGGGCCGGCCCTTGGCGAGCCGCGGAGCCACCGCGTCGAGCATGACCTGCATGATGCGCGGGATGCCGGCCATCACCACGACGTTGCCAAGCATGAAGCCGGGGGCCCGGGATACGGCATTGTCGATCAGTTCGGCGCCTTTGGGCACGCGCGCCATGCGAAGCCGCGTGGGCGTGAGCTCGAAGCCGCTATAGCCCTTGCGCATGGCTTCCACGGCGCGGGGGTCGATCTCCACGTTGACGCCGAAGGCCTTGCCGATGGCATCCGTGGTGACGTCATCATGGGTGGGACCGATGCCGCCGGTGGTGAAGACGTAGGTGAAGCGAGGCCTAAGCTCGTTCACTGCCGTCACGATCTCCGCCTCGACATCGGGCACGATGCGCACCTCGCGCAAGCCGATGCCGATCTTGTCCAGATAGGCCGCGATATAGCCAATATTGGCGTCCCGGGTGCGTCCTGACAGGATCTCCTCGCCGATCACGACGAGCGCGGCGGTGACGATATCGGAGCTTCGGGTCTGGTCGGACATGGGCGCTGGCGTGGAGGTGGACGCCCAAGTCTAGCGCCTTGCTGCCCCTCCGCCACGTCCTTAAGGTCGCCCGCATGGCTGCTGCTGCGTTTCCCCTCTCCTGGGTCCAGGGCAGTTTGATTCGGCACTACAAGCGCTTCCTGGCCGATGTGATGCTCGGCTCGGGTGAGATCGTCACCGCCCATTGCGCCAATCCGGGGGCCATGCTGGGCCTGGCGGCACTCGGCGCCAAAGTCTGATCTGTCGCGCAGTGACAACCCCGCGCGCAAGCTCTGTATTCCTGGGAACTGATCGAGGTCGGGGCCAGCGAGCGGCCCACCCTCGTCGGCATCAATACCGCGCGGCCGAATGGCGCGGTCGCAAACATTGAGCGGGGGGGCTCATCCCCACGCTACAGGGCTACGGCGCGCTCGCCCGGGAGGTCGCTTATGGCGAGCGCTGCCGCGGCGACATCCTGCTCCGGTCTCCCGACAAGCCCCCCTGCTATGTGGAGGTGAAGAACGCCCATCTGATGCGCGAGGCGGGACTCGCCGAATTTCCCGATTCGGTGACCGCGCGGGGTGCCAAGCACTTAGCTGAACTCTCCAAACTCGTCGGCACGGGTGCCCGAGCCGTGATGCTATTTCTCGTGCAGCGCGGAGACGCGGAGGCCTTTGCGCTCGCCTATGACCTCGATCCCAATTACGTGCGCGCCTTCGACGCGGCGGCGGACCAGGGCGTAGAGGCGATGGCGGTCGCTTGCGCGCTTTCCATCGACGGGCTCCTGCCCCCGCGCCCCATTCCTCTCCTCCTGCGGCGTTAAGGCATGCGGTAGCTGCCGCCATTGCACACCGGCACATTTCACCTTAAGTCACTTAGGCCACGCGGTTCAGAGAGCATGATGTCAAACCTCGAATTCGCCCGCGCGCAGGCGCGCGACGCCAAGGTCAAGCTGCATGGTGCGGACGCCTTCGCCGGCATGGCGAAGGCCGGCCAGCTTGTGGCGCAAGTCCTGGACCTGATCGTCGATGAGGTGCGACCGGGCGTGACGACCGACGCGCTCGACGCCTTCGTGTTCGATTTCGCGTCAAGTCATGGCGCTGTACCAGCGCCCCTCAATTATCGCGGCTTCCCGAAATCGATCTGCACCTCGCTCAACCACGTCGTCTGCCACGGCATCCCGGGCCCGCGGCCCTTACGAGAAGGCGACATTCTCAATGTCGACGTGACGCTGATCGTCGATGGCTGGCATGGCGACTCGAGCCGCATGTACGGCGTGGGCAAGATCCCCCGCGCGGCCGAGCGGCTGCTCGACGTGACCTATAACGCGCTGATGCGCGGCGTGGCCGCCGTGCGACCCGGCGCCACCACCGGCGATATCGGTGCCGCCATCCAGGCCTATGCGGAAGGCGAGCGCTGCAGCGTGGTGCGCGATTTCTGCGGCCATGGGCTCGGCCGGGTGTTCCACGACCGGCCAAACATCCTGCACTACGGGGAGCCTGGCGAAGGGCTGCAACTCAAACCGGGCATGCTGTTCACCATCGAGCCGATGATCAATCTTGGCCGGTCGCCGGTGAAGATTCTGTCCGACGGCTGGACGGCAGTCACGCGCGACCGCTCGCTATCGGCGCAATTCGAGCATAGCGTCGGAGTCACTGAGACCGGCTGCCAGGTGTTCACCGCTTCGCCCGCGGGTTTGGACAAGCCACCTTTTCCGCGCCAATAGAGCCAAGGCTAAATGGGCTTCAAGGATGCCGGCAAGCCGCATTATCTCGGGCATCGCGAGAGGCTCCGGCGACGTTTCCGCGAGGGCGGCGCCGACGCCATCCCGGACTACGAGCTACTTGAGCTGATCCTGTTCCGGGCGGTGCCGCGCCGGGACACGAAGCCACTCGCCAAGGCAATTCTCGCGCGGCTCGGCAGTTCCGCCGAGGCCATGAACGCGCCGGACGAGTTGTTGCGCGAGGTGCCGGGGCTCGGCGAATCAGCGATCATCGAGATCAAGCTCGTGCGTGCCGCGGCCCTCAGGCTGATGCGCGGAGAGGTGTTCGAGCGGCCCGTGCTCGCCTCCTGGAGCCAGGTGCTCGACTACTGCCGGGCCTCCATGGGATTCGAGAACAAGGAGCAGTTCCGCATCCTGTTCCTCGACAAGCGCAATCAGATGATCGCCGACGAGGTGCAGCACGCCCGGCGCGATGGAGAGAGCACTACGATAGGTTTCGCGCACGAAGCCGCACGTCGCGTTCGGCTCGAGCTTGAGCTTGACTAGGATGCGGATCGCGTCGGGAGTGACGTCGGCCGTTTGAGTCATTGCCCCGATTGATGCTTGTGCCTGTGACTGAGGCTCATAGCGTAGCTACTAAAAGTTCGCTTCGGGGAGATAGGGGCGTCGGCGTCGGCCGGCGCCTTTTTTGTCATCGGTTGCTTGGCTTCGTCGCGCAGGAGTACGCACGGGGTGCGCCACCCGCGATAACTCAAGGCGTCAATGACTCAGCTCGGAGCCCAGACGTCAAGGCACTCGAGCTTCGGTGGATCGTCCTAAGTACCTTCTCAGCTAAGTCGCCGAAACAGTACTGCGACCATTCCTGGCCTCCCGTTGGCGGCCCAAACCGACGACCTCTGGTCGGTGCCCGTTGGTCGCGCCGGCTTGCACCGAACGGCCATCAAAGTAGGCACCCCGCTCAATTGCGAGAGATTGGTGCTGAATATCACCCACTACATGTGCCCGGGATTTCAGGATAACCTCGCCGCCGTGAATTGGACCTTCCACTCTGCCATTGACGACGACATGCTCGGCTTGGATGCCGCCGCTTACAAATGCTTGGGGCGAGACGATTAGAGACGTGCAGTGCATGTCGCCCTCAATCTGACCGCTGACTTCGACCAGCCCCTCAGCCGTGACGCTGCCTACAATCTTCAATCCTTTGGCGATCACGGTGCCTCGATCCCTTAAACCAAACATGGTTCCCTCCTACGCCAAACAACAAGGTTGTTCCGAGGCCTCCTCTCCGAGACGGTACTGCTTTGGAACGGGAATAGCGAGGGGGTAGGCTCGATGGCTAAGTCTAGGTTGCGGGGTTGAGCAGCTGTACCCAACCACGGATTCGGTCTTAAGGCGCGCAGTTTTGCCCTTCGGCGCCGATAACTCGCGCCGACGCCACTACTTTAAGCGCTTTTGCGGTTGTCTCTCATTCTCGAAAAGGACATCCCTTTCGACGCGAAGTTCGTGCTGTGTGATCTGCTCCTTGAGCGACCGAGAGCTGCTCGCTGGATCGACACGACGTGCCGTCAAAATAGGCGCCTCGAGGGCACTTTGTTGCTGATGTCCATCTGCTATCTCAAACCAATGGCGAGGCGGAATGCCAGACGCTTGGTCACAAGTGTTTATCGTCATTTGTTTGCGGATGTGTACGGAAGGCAGGGTTGGAGAGGGCAATAAGGGTGGCTTCGAGCACCTTGACCAGGCCAGCAGCGCGACTTTGAATCACCCGGTCCGCGACGACATAAGGAACTAGCGAGCGGCTCGTGCCTTTGGTCGGGCCGGTGACGATTGACCCCAACTGCAGTGGGGTACGCCGAAGTGTGGCAAGCCTCATTTCGGCTGGTCTCCGTTGCCGTTCGAGCACGGCGGCGTGGGTGAGAAACGACGGGCCATGGCGACGAGAGTGTCGTCCGGTTCCTCGGTCTCCGTTGAAACACAATGGGTTCTCTGTACAGCGTCGCGGATCGTATTGCTGATGACCTTGATTTGAGTGACGAGTTCGGTCGCCAATTGCACGTAGTGGTCGCGGACCTTTGCGATCTTGCCGATTTGGGAACGAAGCTCTTCGTTCACAGCGGCAAGGCGCTCGCGCTCGCGTCGGAGTTCATTGCGTTCGCCAATAATACGTCGGATCGCGGCGGCACCGGAGAGAGCTACGTTTTCAACCACCTCGTCAGACACTTGTTGCCCAGCCTTGGCTAGCGACTGAAGCGACCCTTCCGGGGATGGCCTAACCGACGTTGCTCCAGTGGGGGTCCCGCTGGGATTGGTCGCCGCATTTGCAAATCCTTCCAACATTGTCACCGCAAGTTCCTCCCAAATATTCGAGTATTCTTGCCAATTTATATTGGCATTTTAGATTGTGAACTGACCCTTCGCTTTACCGTTAATAGGATGGGGGGGTGCTCTCGAGTCTCCTACTAGATTTTCATCGATTGGCCGCAGACGAGTTAAGATTTACTACTAATTAGTTATATTGCTGACATCCGGGAGCGGACAGGTACCCCGTAGCACTGCGGCCCTTCGGCGGGCCTTACCGGCCCTCGCGCGAGGTGGCAGGTTTAATGCCTGCGGGCTCGAACTTTATACGAAAAGGATCATGAAGGACCCCATAGCTAGACGCCGTCGTTAGTGAGGTGAAGAGGCTCTCAGCAAGGGTGGGTGCGCTGGAAAAACTCCTGGAGCGGATACTTCGGCAAAAGCCTGCGTCCGAAAAGCAGCTGCATCAGGCGCGTGACTGCGCCCGATCGCGCGCCTTGTGGGTGGCTGCCGTCCATGCGTGAGCCCGGAACTGGGAGCTTGCGTCGTGAGATACGTCGTTGGCGCATTTGCCAATTTCGACTGGTCCAACATCGGCACCGAAGGAGCGTTTCACTCGGACTCAACGACAGTCCATGTCAGTGCTTTCAATATAGAGAACGCATGGACAGTCGGTGGCCGAGCTGGCGTTTTAGTCACCCCGTCGACATTGGCATACGGGCTCTTGGGTTATTCCTGGTTCGATTTCGATAATCTTAGGGTATCGGCTGGTGATAACGGCGGCTCACGGGGCGGGGGGTGGCTTCTCGGGCATGCTGAACGAGCCAATCAGGAATGGCATTAGAGTGACGACTAATCGGTGCAATATCACCAGAACCTGAATTCAGGGACTTGCGAACCACTGTCCTACCCTCGTCCAAATAGAGTCGTCTGATGTTGGTTGGACTTTTGAATGAGCTCGTCTAACGCTGCGGCGAAATTTCGGGGCGTTGGCGATGTTGCGAGCGTAGATCCAGCCGGTCTCCGAGTTCGCAGGGTTCGTCACCTTTAGCCAACCGTGTTTGCGGCCCAACGCGCGGAGCTTGGCGCCCTTTGGCACCTCGCTGATAACTGGCGATGACGATGAGGGGCCTTCTCGAAGGTTGACGAAGGCAGACGGCTCGATCCACTCCGCGTGAACATCGTCATTCGTGGTCTGCGAGGATTCACCGGACGGTGATTGCTCTAAGTTCGCAGGCTTCGCGTCTGCAAAACGCTGTTGGTCCTGCACATTCAAAGCCTGCGCCTTTGCTGGTTGGGGTATGCGCTCGCTATCCAATGGCTGCTGCACCAACGCGGAATTGGGATCAGGCATCACATTGAGAACCGTTTCTGTGGCTGCGATAACCTCGCCGTCGGGCGCGACAAGCTGGATATCAAGTCTTGTCTCACCGCTAGAGGTGTTGGGCAGAACGAGCCGTAAGTCGCCTATTTCGTCTGACTTCAAGTCCCATTCTGACTCGCCATGAGGAAACCCATTCGACAGCGCGCTTCTAAGTGGCAACCCTCTTATTATGATTATGCTACGGGCGGGCACACTATCAGTGCCGTCCAGCGCAATAGGGAACTTTATGCCTTCGCCCGCCTTCGCCTCTAACGTGCCTGGCGCCGTGAGCACGGCAGGAGATTTGTCAGCTTGTCCCTGCGGGGCCGTCTCCGCGAGTAGGATTGGTTTGACAGTCCGCAATGGACCGTCGATAGGCGTTGACCGATTGAGCCATGCCGCGGCTCCAATAATAAAACTTGGAAGCCAGGCAACAAGAATGACGAACGCAATTAGCTGCGGAAGCCTTATCGAAAAAGTGAAGAGAGGAGGTCCCAGCTTCCGTTTATCGAATCGCTGCTCAGGCGTAGCAACCGATTGGGTATTTGGGGCAAAACGCTGAGCTATATGCGTCGTCACTCCCGAGTCCGGAAAAGAACTTCTTTGTTCCGGCCTTAGGCCTGCAATCCGATTCGCTGTCGGTCGTGTCAGCAATCAGCCTCTCGCGACATAGCGCTTCAAAAGATGGCGGCTCGGCGCCGGCCTGAGCCAGGAGCCGCGGTCAGAGGGGACGCTCATATGTAACTAGAAACCCCGTATCTTACTGATTGAAAAACCTAAAAAAGGCAGGAACGAGGCTATAATTGGGCGGTCGCGGGCGGCAAAATTGGGCCGAAAGAGCTCGTAGCGCGCTCTCATTCCGTCGACGTCTGGATGGCCAGTCTTGCCAACACTTGCACATACCGTCGCAACTTCACGCTCTCTGCCGAATAGTGCCCGTGCTTCCAGGGGTTGCGATTTCCTTTGGGAGCGCCTGGCGACTTACCGCCGTGCATCCGGCAGCGGCCTGGGCATCGCAGGACCTTGGCAGGAGGTTCCTCTCCTTGTTTTCGCACCACAACGTGCAGCATCTAAGAGCCATTGGCGCATGAGGTTGTTCCTCTAAATTTCAGCGTACCCCTCCCCCATCGAGTGGACAGGCACCCGTAACTTCGGCTTTTGAGCACCGGAACAGGCGCCGAGCGCATAGCTATGCCCATCGGCTTTGTGCCGTTAGCGGACTTCCCGACAATCTTGGCGCCTTCGTGATGCTGTGACGGGAGGTAAGGCGTCAGGCTTGTCGCGCCGAGGGCTTGCGGCGCACAATGGCCTATGTCGATCCTTCGCCTTTATGCGCGCGTCCTCGGTCTACTCGGCCCGCAGATTCGTCTGGGATGGGTGCTTGCTCTTGCGAATGTCGCGCTAGCGGCCGCGCAATTCGCCGAGCCTGTATTGTTCGGCCGTATCATCGATTCGCTCGCCGGAGCGCAAGGCGCGGGGGGTTCGGTATCCTGGCCTGGCCTCTTGCCGCTGGTCCTAGCCTGGGTCGGCTTCGGCCTTTTCATGATTGCTTGCGGCGCGCTCGTCGCGTTGTTCGCCGACAGGCTTGCCCATCAACGTCGCCAAGCGGTTCTCTCTGAGTTCTTCGAACACGTCCTGCAACTTCCGCTCAGCTTCCACGGTGCAACTCATTCCGGCCGACTGATGAAGGTGATGCTTAGCGGCACCGATACGCTTTGGTGGCTTTGGCTCGGATTTTTCCGGGAGGATCTCGCCGCGCTGGTCTCGATCTTCGTGCTGATACCAATGTCGCTGTATCTGAATTGGCGGCTAGGCCTGTTGCTGATCGGCTTGTGCCTGATCTTCGTCGTCCTAACCGGCTGGGTCTTGCGCAGGACGGAAGCGCTGCAAAAATCGGTGGAGCGCTACTATTCAGACCTAGCAGAGCGCGCCTCGGACACGCTCGGCAATGTCGCGCTGGTGCAGAGTTTCACTCGCGTGGAGGTGGAAGTGCGCGACCTGCGAAATGTCGTCGATCGGCTGCTCGGCGCCCAGATGCCGGTCCTTTCATGGTGGGCGTTGGTCTCTACGATCACCAAAGCCTCCACGACTTTGACGATGTTGGCGATCCTAATCGTTGGAGTCATCCTGTTCTCGCGGGGACAAACGACTGTCGGTGGAATCGTGATGTTCATGAGTTTCGCCGGCATGCTCATCCAGCGGCTCGAACAGGCTGCCAGGTTCACCAATCGCATCTTCATGGACGTCCCGCGGCTAAAGGAATTCTTTGGTGTGCTCGATACCACTTCTGGCGTGCACGACCGCAAGCATGCAGTAAATCTGAGGAAGGTCCGCGGATCGGTTGATTTCGAGAACGTAACCTTTTCCTATGCCGGTAACAGGCCAGCTGTGGCCGATCTCACTTTCACCGCTGAACCCGGTGAGACCATCGCGCTTGTTGGTGCGACCGGCGCAGGCAAGTCGACGGCGCTTGCGCTGCTGTATCGCGTTTACGACCCGCAGTCGGGCACAATAAGTATTGATGGCCGGGATGTCCGTGACGTAAGGCTAGCAAGCCTTTGCCGCAACATTGGCGTGATCTTCCAGGAGCCGCTGTTATTCAACCGGTCGATCGCGGAGAATCTGCGCGTGGGCAGCCCCGACGCCACCGATGAGGACATTCGCAAAGCCTGCGAGCGCGCGCAGGCGCTCGATTTCATAGAACGTCACGAAAGCGGCCTTAATGCCATCGTCGGAGAGCGTGGCCGGGCTCTGTCCGGCGGCGAGCGCCAACGGCTTTCGATCGCGCGCGCGCTTCTGAAGAATCCACCGATCCTGATCCTCGACGAAGCCACGAGTGCGCTCGATGCCACAACCGAGGCGAAGGTGAACGCCGCGCTGAACGAGGTAATGAAGGGTCGCACCACCTTCGTCATCGCGCACCGGCTCGCCACCGTGCGCAAGGCCAACCGCATCCTCGTCTTCGAGCAGGGCCGCATCGTGGAAAGCGGAAGCTTCGACGAGTTGATGCATAAGGGCGGCATTTTCGCGGCATTGGCAAAAGCGCAGTTCATCGCCGGTGAACCCGCGCGAACCTGACCTCCATTTGAGCTGACCTCCAGCCAGACAATGAACGAGTAGAAGCGTACCTACTCTCTGGAAGATTAGCTTCCGCGTCTAAGGCCGCTTTGGGTCAGTAGCTGACGTTGCGTGCAGCCGGAGTCCTTACGATAGCATTTGCTGCGCAGTGAGGCCTGAATTGTTCGGGGTGTCCGGTACTGCGGAAGCTGAGTCGAGGGTGCCCATTATACCGATCAACGCGAGATACCGATCAACGCGAGCACTACTTTCTGACCAATGCGAAGATGCCGTACGGAAGCGGCAGACCGGAGGAAGCCCCGCGTGCCCCCGTGCGGGGCTTCTTCTTTTCTGGCTTAGGCGACGCGGGCGCCTCTGGCGGCGGGACGTTGACCGCGATGAGATGTCGGTTGATCGCCTCCTGCTTACAGTTCTCACCAACAAGCCACTCGGTGTGCGGTGCAATGGGTCTCGCGGCGGCTCTTCGCGTTCTGGCAGAAACCCGTTTGTTTTGTGGCAAATGCCACAGCGAAAGTCCGGGCTGGGCTCTACGATGCTCATGCTCAAGATGGTCTTGAGCAGCGAATTTGGAGGACTTGCCATGACGCACTTCGCGACCGTTTGGAGTCTACTGCTGCTGGTGACCGGCTTTCCCCATGAGATCCCGGTTGCTACTTACTACACCGAGGAGGCTTGTGAGGAAGCAATCACGAAGATGATTGCCCACCCCCAAAAGGAGTTCAAGCTCGAGTGCCATGAGCACGAGAACGTACAGCTCTGAACAAGCCGGTTGCCGCATGGATCATTGTCGGCACGTTCGCCGGCGGCGCGGAGCTGCTGTCTGTATGAGGTGTGGTGCCAGCACGGGGATAAGCGCGGCAGCTACAAGCTAAGCCATCTGGGCGCGGCTACTGCTCCTTCCGGGAGCGTCGGCTCCCCAATGCCTGGGAATCGCGAGCCAATTGTCCGCGAACGAAATTGAGGCCCTCGCGTCGTACCTCAGTTTTGTCAAGTGATTTGTAACCCGGCCGCGCGCACTCAACCTTGTTGGGTACCGGAACGCCTCGCCGATGCCGCGTAGATTGAAGAAACCAGCGGCAAGGGGCCCATGAGGCAGAGACCTTGAGGCGCTGCAGACTGTCGCTTGAATTCGTTTGCGCGGGAACCATTCGCGCGTTGATTTAAATCAATGACCATCGCGCATCGCCACCTTAAATGAATAAATCATAATCTTGGTACGAGGAGTTACGCAGATGGCAGACAAGCAAAAGCTGTGGTCGACAAACATTTCGCGCCGTTCCGTTTGGCAGGGGGTCACCTATGCTGTCGCTGCCACACCCATCATCTTGGGGACGACGCATCCTGCCTTTGCAGCGAAGATGTCGCAGTCGTCAGTCGGGTACCAGAATTCCCCGAACGGCAACCAAAGCTGCGCGAATTGCAAGCTGTTCGTCGCACCTTCCTCCTGCATCAGCGTTGAAAGTCCGGTCAGCGCGGACGGCTGGTGCAAGATCTATGTAAAGGCCTAAGTTCGAGCATAGCGCTCATCAGTGCCGAAGGGCTTGCCGGCAACTTCGACCTCGATGGTCGCCTGCGCAGGGGCCAATGAGCGGGCGTACTTGCCGTTTTTAAACTTACCCCTTGACGCAAAAAAGTTGCTTGTTCTGTATTGTGTAGCAGGAGACGCAGCCGAGCTTCTTGCTGCGTTCAGCTGCGAGTTGCCTAAGGACAAGATTCGGGGTTACGTCAGATCCCTGCAACTAATTGTCTTTGGCTCCCTGACGGATCCACTCGCTGATCGCATCTCGGTCGCAGATTGAAAGCTGCTTCTTTCCGTGCGGCATATTAAGCTCGGGCGAAGCCTTCCAATCCAGCAGCCACATCAAGTTACTCCCGTCGGGATTGCCCGGCTCGATCATCGGGCCGTACTTGGTGCCCTTCATCAGGCCCTCATAGGTAGTCAGATCAAGCCCGCTCTTCTCGTAACCCTGTCCAGCGGGCTGGTGACACTCGATGCACCGCCCCTTAAAGATCGGAAAAACATCCTCCCGGAAGCTCACAACAGCGCTGGCGGCGCAGACCGAATTCGGGTGCCCAGCTAGGATGACGGCAGTCATCGAGGCGCCAACAGCGAAAAAAAGCTTCTTGTTCATGGCTCCCCGCTCCTTTACTCAAGTCCCGCCAAAGAATTGGAGACTATCGCGTCCTCTCTACGCCGTTCTGACCCAAATCAATGTTGATGTCTTTGCGGAAGGCTTTTTTGTAATACGCCGTTTCTGCGCCAGGTGCACTTTTCGCTGCGATGGGCCTTTCCGGCGGCGACGGCCGAGACTCTGACCTCGGTTAGCCGACCGTCTTCGTATGCTCAGTGACCGAATATTTGTAGAACCATATCTGATACATCGAGACGATCCATTGAAAGGCGAAGCTAAGGCCCATCGCCGCGCCACCAATGATCACGGCCCAGGCGAAGGCGGTATTGATCTTGGTCAGGTACCAGGAGCCGATATCTATGATAATAGCTAGGAACGGCAGAACGACGACAGCGGACTTGAGCCACACCGGCCGCAAATAGGCATGACTGAAGATCATACCCATGATGAAGAAGATGAAGGTTATGCCGAACAGGTGGATGTGGGAGACGCGCACCAGGGTCGCGATGCTCATGCCCGTGTCGATTTGAGCCACCTTAGCAATATTTTCATAGCCATTGAGATTGGGAATGTGCGGATTGCCAACGCCGTGGCAGGAGAGGCAGCGCTGTTCGATGATCGGCTTGATGTGGGCATCGTATTCGGCCCTGTCGAGGCCGTTATGCACCCATGCGATGATCATAGCCCTTTCGTTCGCCGGCAGCATCACCGACATCGGTCCTGACAAGGCCGACTCCAGCTTGGTGGCCGTCTTGTTGCCGCTATAGGCAATGGCGATGTCCGCGGCCGACAAGCCCGGCTTGCCGTCGAGCCCGGAGTGGGTTTCGTAAATCTGGATCATGGCGAACACGTAGCCGATGCCCAGCACGATGAGCGTCGCGGTGAACAACGTGCGCATGCTGAGCGGGAGTTCGCTGAAATGAAAGAACATCCGGTGCACTTGCACTGCTTGCACTTCTGGCATGGCCCTGTGGCTCCGGTCTTTTGCGCTGCGAATCGCCGCGCAAGGGTCAATATGGCTGCTCGTCGGCCTATCTTCTCTCCCCTTATCGATTTTGTCCAAGGGAAGTGACCAGTGCTAAAGAGCCAGTCACGATGGAAGGTGGCCGGTAGGCATAAGGGCTGAATTGTGACCCACCAGAAGTTTTAGCGATGCGGCGGCGATCAGCTAGGTCTGCTGCTGCTGCTTCGAACTAATGTCCGCTTTGGGTCAGTAGCTGACCTCACAGCGTGTCATCGAGCGGTCCGCTTTGTGCCGTATAGCGGAGTATCGTGCTGTGGCGCTCAACGTCGGCTTCGTGCCAGAAGTGGACATGCCTGGTCGACGTCTTTCTCAGAACGGTTTGCGCCGCTCGGGGAGTTGCCGATTACGTCAGCGGGACGCTTCTGTCCTTTGGAGCCTTTAGGCATTCTCGCCGCCCCCATTTCCGAACAGGCTCTCGATACTTCGCAGCAATTCTGCTTGGGCTGGGGCTTCACCGACGGCAAGGAAACCGTTGACATCAAACTCCGCAGTCCCGCTCTTTGAACGGGAGGCTCGCCACACGGTCGAGGATCTCCCGCCCGTATTCCTCAATCTCGACTACCCGCGTCCGCAGCGCGGCGAAGCGACTTCAGCGCCTCGGGGTCGCCCTGCGGCACGCCCTTGTTTTCTTCTAAGACTAATGCCCCGGCTTGTGAGGCTGCTTTCTTGCCTTTTCGGGTAAGCCGAAGGCCTCCACCTCGACACCTGTACTTTTCAACGAGGCCGTCTCTTTTGAGTTCGTTGCGAACCGCACCGTAGCGAGCATCGGAAAGGTTCAATGCTTGCTTTACCTGGCGATTTGGCAAACCCCCTTTTTCATCAAGAAGGTTCAGGATCTTAACGCGATCGGGCTGCCTGCCCATGTCCCTTCGCTCATGAATCGCTGCCGACTCAGACCGTGGAACATCTTCACCATCCCCGTCTCCAAGGACTGCATTAATCTGATTCAATGCACCGGACCATCCCGGATGAATTAGTCTCACCTCAGCGTCGGTGTCCCGGATGCGCCATCCGGCGCATCGAAGGCCATCCCTCAACTGATGGGAGGTGCTGTCCGTCGCATTCAATCCCGGGGGTATGTAGGTGGGGTGTTCACGAAGCCACGGCTTCATCGGAAATACATCAACCCCACCGTCCTTCCGGGGCACAACGATCTTGAAGCGTTTCATATGCGCGTCCGCCTAGTCCTCGAAACGTGAAGACTAGAGATCCGTGTCGCGCTCGCCTTGATTTGCCTCAACAAGGAGACTGCTATTGACGCACGGACGCATGCTTTCGAGTGGGTCCGTCGGATCGGCGCTCGCTATGCCAAATTCCGAATGAAAAGCTCGGAGAGGACGTAGCCAATCAATAAGGTTTATTGGGTCCGATAAGGGGACAAAGGTCGCCACCGAAGCATCATAGGCTGCCTCGCGGTTTGGATGAATTGGGGTTCTGTCCGCTATGGGTCAGTTGCCGACGTTTGAGCGCGCGCTCGGGCTTGTCTATGGCGATCCTCGTTCAGACCGAAACCTCAGAACAGGACTTTCAGCGGTCGATTATCCGGAAAGACCGGAAGAAGCCGGCGTTAGGGCAGAAATCCGGGGGCACTTGCAGCCCTTCGGCCGACGCCAGCCAGACCCGACAAGCCTCCTCATGGAGGCAATATCGGCATTTGGCACGCGCCTCACCGAACGCCAGCCCACCATCGATACGGGCGGCCGCATCTGCCTGGACCCGCTCGTGCGCATCATGCGGCGCATCAGCCGATGCCGGCGCCACAGCTGCGCCCGCGTCGGCCAAAATCGACCCGAAGTTGCCATCGCTCACCTGCCAATTTCTCCAGCGAGCTGTCTCCGGACGCATGACTGGCGACTGATCCTGTCTAAGGCCGCGGAGCGCGGCCGTCATTGACACACGTCAAACTCGACGGTTTCGCCGTGCGCAAGTAGACGAATATGAAAGTCACGATGAGGCACCTCGACTGAGCCCATGTGGACTAAAATGTCCGCTTTGGGTCAGAAGCGGACACTGCTAGATGCCGCATGAGCAGGTGACACAGATTTCGTTCCGGTGGTCGCCGCTCGCCCGTGGGCGGCGCGTCTAGCCCGAGTTAAGGGCGCCAAAATTCAAAGAGGCACTACCGATTCTCGATGCGGCTTTGCTCCTTTGACCTTGTCTTAACATGCGTCTCGGTGTGACGTGGACACTACAACCAGTTTGATGGCGCGGGCAGCGACAAGAACACAACGTACGCTCGGCCACTCCTCTTCTAGGTGGCCGTCTCAAGAAACCCATTAACGAAGCCGGCGAGGGCGTTCCAGTCAGTGAACTCGCGATCGCGCTCGGTGCTCGCAGGGCCGATGCGCTTCATAACGATGAATTTGACGATCTGCTCTTGGAAGTAGTCGTATTCGGTGAAACGCAAAGCACCCCCGAGAAGGAGGGTCATGCGTGGCTTCCACCGTGTGACGGAGACAAAGCGATCCGCGTACTTTTGCGCTTCTGTTTTCCCCTCTTCCAGCACCGCCGACAGACTGACGGATATGAAGGCTGAAGGCCTAGCGTTCAGCAGCTCGTGATGCGTGATGACGAAGTTTGTGATGGTCTCTTGATGGTGCTGCTGATGGACCGACGCGGCAATTATGAACGCGTGGAAGGTCTCAAGGTCCGAACCGGATGCGGGTGCTGCGCTATCACGCAGCCCAATCTGATGACCACGCTCGAGAACGTGCGTTGCCGTCCATTCGGCAATTTTTCGCGTCTGCCCTTCAGTGGTCCCATAGACAATCAGAACATTCACGACATTCCTCCGACGATGGGGTCCAAGTCGGTTGCCGATCGGAGCAGTGCGCGTGCTAGTTCATCAGCGGATGCTTCCACAGGTGATCTTCCTCGAACCGGGGCGACTGAGGGCGATCAGTTATGAGAGGACCGCCGTCAATCAGCTAGTGCGATGCTCCCGCCACAGGCCGTAGACTCCGGCGAGTAGTGCTTTGATGGCCTCGCAGGAGGGTATTGCACTGCCGCGCATTGCTCCGGAGCCCGCTAATCCGTATCGTTCAGGACGCCAAGGGTGTCGTCGGAAGGACATGGAGATCGATTGAGGAGCTGCATTCTTGCTAGAATTCTGGTGAGCTGCATCTGCACATTTTTTGCTTCGTCCTCCTCTCCGAGCCAACGGAGTTTCCAAATCAGCTTGAGAAGTTCGCGCGAGGCCCGCTGTTCAAATGACGCATTAGGCGGCCTCTCCGGTCTTTTCACAACCGTGCCGCAACTTAGTGTCGGTTGCTTATTGAGTGAATGATATTCGCGCTTGCACGCGCCCAAGAAATCGGCATTGGGGCAAAAATTTGGAGGCAGCCGCCGCAGCGACCCAGACGCTTCTAACCACCAGTTTCGACAATTGTCTTCATGGAGACATTCGCGACACTTAGCCCGTGCTACAAAGAATGCCTCTCCACTTTCCGCGCGAACCGCTGCTAGCACGTCAACTCCACACCTCTTCATAACGCTGTCCATCAACTCTTGTCGACGACGTATTTGCTTCAACCACGAAGAAGTTGAATTATCCATCGGTCACCTCACCTTGGTGGAATTATAGATTTAGGTGACGATAGCCGCATTGATCTCAGTCAATGATCGCCCCAGAAAGCACCACGCCCTAAGTAGGGCTTCTGACTCCGAGATACACTCAGAGCTTTTTGGGCTAGGTCTCGCATTTAAGATTTTGCCACCTCCCGCACCAGGCATGGGGCTCGCGTCTGCCCGTGTGACATGCATGCAACGCATCGATTTTTATTAAAGAATTTCGGACGGAGAGATATTTTATGGCGGGCACTTCGATTTAAGTTGGGTAATTGGGGGGGATCCTGACGTGCCGCGTTCAAGCTGCAAGGTGGTCCGCAAGCCGGCCGGAGAGGATGGTTTCCTTCCGGCACGAGTAAGGAACGGCTATGACGCGGCGGTCTATGCCTTCGGCGGTTCTACGGCTTTCGCATTGCTCTTGGTGGCGGCAACGATTGTATTGCCCATACAGCCGGTATCCGCATTGCCGAGCTTTGCCCGCCAGACCGGCCAGCCATGCGCAACGTGTCACAGTGCTTACCCGCAGCTAACGCCATTTGGTCGCCGCTTCAAGCTTGAGGGTTATACGGCAGGCGGCACTCGCTGTGGCGATGCAGCTGCGGAAGATGCTGAGGTGCAGAGTCCCGATATCCGGTATGGTCATTCCCTCATTCACCCACGTTCAAAAGGGTTTGGACCCAGCAGATACTCCGAAGGGCTTCAAAAGAAACGACAATACGTTTGTGCCACAGACAAGTGTATTTTACGGCGGGCAAATTTATTGCAACTTTGGAGCGTTCATGCAGGGCACTTACGAGCGCCCTGGCAGCAGTTACTTTCTGGACAACACCGACATTCGCTACGCCAACAAGACCAAAGTAGGTGACGTGGACGTGGTTTATGGCGATTACCGCGAACAACAATCCTACCGTTCAAGATCCATGGAACACGACCCCGGCTTGGTCATTTCCCTTTGTCGGAGCTTCTGACGCGCTCGCTCCAACTCCTGCCGCCGGCACAATGATCGAAGGTACGTTCGCGGGCCGCGTCGCGGGTACGAGGCGCTTATATCTTTGCCAACGACATGTTTTATCTCGAAGGCAGTGCCTACGGCACTTTCGACACGAATACCTTGCAGGCACTTGGGCTCGATCCCGCCGATCCGCCAAGTCGCTTCGATGGTCTGGCGCCTTACTGGCGTGCCGCCGTCGAGAAGGACTGGAATGACTCCTCGCTCATGGTCGGAACCTTCGGCATGTTCGCCAACGTTGCGCCGCTTGGAAACCAGTCCGCCCCGACCGATCACTTTACTGACGTGGGCGCTGACGCGCAGTTCCAGTACATCCATGAGGTCCACGCACTGACTGCACGCTTCAGCTACATCTTTGAACACCAAGAGCTTGGATGGCAGCCAGCCGCTCGGCCTTTCCGCCAACTCAAGTGACAATTTGCAGAGCCTCAAGGTATCTGGCTCATACGTGTACAATGGCACCGTAAGCCTTACCGCGGGGTATTTTGACATACGTGGCAGTACCGATGAATTACTGTTCGCTGATTCATTATCACCATCGCATCTGGGTTCACCGAACTCGAACGGCTGGACATTCGATTTGGCTTGGCTCCCCTGGAGTAACGGGGGACCATCCTTTTATCCTTGGCTCAACGCGCGTATCGGTGTGTCGTACACGCTTTACGACCAGTTCGATGGCGCGAGCACCAATTACAATGGGGCTTTCCGCAATGCCAGCGATAACAACACAACGTTTGTCTACGCTTGGTTGGCTTTCTAGATCGTGGTCGGATCGAGCAGCCGCCAAGCGCATCGGCCTTGCCGAGCTTTGCACTCAAAAAGGGGCAGCCTTGCGCGACTTGTCATGAAGGTCATTAGCTTACGATTGGCATTACCAGTGGCAATCCTGGCAATTGTTGTCTCGGGAGTAGTTCGTGCCGACGGGCATCGGCAAGAAGGCCGCAGCTATCGAGAGGCTCCGGCCGGAGCTCGAAACCTTCAGGCCAAGATACAATATTGCTACGATTGCCACGGATCATCGGGGCGAGGTTATCGCGGATATTTTCCCATGCCGCGACTAGCGGGACAAACGACGGAGTACTTCGACAATCAGTTACGGGCCTTTGTTGAGCGCAGGCGGGAGACGCATATCGCTATAGCAATGTCTAGCGTGCATGGTCTCAGCGCGGACATGCGAACGGCTCTGGCCGCTCATTTTAGTGATCTCAATCCTAAACCCTTTGGGAGCGCTCCAAGGACCCTCGTGGCCACGGGAAAAGCAATCTATGAAGAGGGAGTTCCCGACGCCAATGTTCCTGCATGCTCTGCCTGTCACGGTCCAGAGGCCGAGGGTAGCGGGCCAATTCCTCGCTTAGCAGGTCAGCTCTATCCCTACACCACAAAGGAATTGGCGAACTGGAGTAAAGAACGGGGTCAGAATCCGACGGACACATCAGCCGTCATGCAACCGATAGCGCACAGCTTGACCAAGTCACAAATTGAAGCCGTCGCTGCCTATCTCAGCTATCTGGAGTAACTCCTTTCGTTTGGTCCAACTCATGAAGCTCCTCCAGTCAACAATAGCGATCCTCGCAATCGTTTCCTCTTCCGTTCCCTTATTGGCGGGTGACATGGAGAGCGTCAATTACGGGGAAAGGTTCGCGGACAGGAACTGCACCTGGTGCCACGGGCCATCTCTGCAAGGTTTCGCAACCGCGCCACGATTGGCCGGGCAGACACGCCAGTACATCGAGAATCAACTTCGGGATTTTAGAGCTCACACGCGAGACAACCCGCTTTCTAAGCAGTACATGTGGGGTGCAGCGGCGAATCATCTCAGTTCGCAGACGGCACATGATTTAGCCGTGTATGTTTCCACGCTAAGCGCTAAATCCGCGAATGACGGAGACTCGGGGCTGGCAGCTAGAGGACAAGCAATTTATCGAGAGGGAATTCCGGCCTCTAATATTCCGTCCTGCGTTGCTTGTCATGGCCCGAATGCTGAGGGTGCCGGTGCTGAGGGTGCTGGACAAATTCCTCGTTTGGGAGGCCTGTCGTACCACTACTTGAAAAGGAGACTCGAGCAGTGGGGCGAGGGATATCATGCGGCCGCAGCGGCCCCAATGCCTGGAATTGCGACCCAATTGTCCATGAACGAAATCGAGGCCCTCGCGTCGTACCTCAGTTTTGTCAAGTGAACTTCAAACCGGTTCAGCGCCCTGGAAGCATTTTCGCATCATTTTAGAGCTGCTCCCCGGTCCCACTACCGAGGGGCCGGCAACTGATCGAGCGCTTCTAGTTAAGATCCAAAAAGAACATAAGGACGGGGAAACGCACGCTCAGAACCTGAGGACCAGATTATGAAGGTCGTTAGTTTGCGATTGGGATTGCCAGCAGCAATCCTGGCAATTGTTCTCTCGGGGGTAGGTCATTCGGCCGACACAAGCACGCCATCCCTTTCGGAGCGAGACCTTCAGGCCAAGTTACAATATTGCACCTACTGTCACCAGCCATCGGGGCAGGGTTATCGTGGATCCTCTCCCATACCACAACTCGCGGGACAACAAACCGAGTACTTCGAGAATCAGCTAAAGGCCTTTATTGAGCACCGGCGGGAGAATAAGTTTATGTTTAAGGTGGCGCATAGTCTCAGCCCGGCGATGCTAACGGCTCTGGCCACGCATTTTAGCGATCTCAACCCTAAACCCTTAGGGGGTGCTCCAAGGGAACTCGTTGCCACGGGGAAAAAAATCTTTGAAGAGGGAGTTCCCGATGCCAATGTTCCTCCATGCTCTACCTGCCACGGTCCAGAGGCTAAAGGTAACGGGGCATTTCCTCGTTTAGCAGGTCAGCTCTATCCCTACATCATAAAAGTCTTGGGGAATTGGGACAAAGAGCGGGGGCAGGATGCAGCAAATCCAGACATATCAGCCATCATGAAACCGATTGCGCACAACTTGACCGAGTCACAAATTGCAGCTGTCGCGGCCTATCTCAGTTATTTGGAGTAACTCCCTTCCGGCGAGGGGCGGAGAAAGAAGAGCTGCGCGATCAAGCGCGTCGCCATGAAACGCGGCTCGATTGGCTGGCGGATTGGGTTCCGCGATGCGAGATGCCTGCTTTGGGTCAGTAGCTGACGTCACCGCGCTCGGTCGATTTGGTCCGCTAGGTGCCATGAGCGGACATAAACGCGTGCGCTCATCGAGTCCGATCCAAAATATCTGCGTGCTGAGATTTGCTTTGCCATTTTGCATTGATCGGTCCGGAAAGGACCTTACGAGACAGCAAAAAGCCCCCGTCACCGACGAGGGCTTTTGCTTTTACGCTATCTGTTCAGGCTTAGTAGTAGCCGACGCAAGCATTATAGCGGTTCCACCAATATGGGCTGCCAGTAATGAGGGCCTGACGGCGTAGCCACCAACAGTCATTGTAACTGTAGTAGTCACCGCCGTAATAACCGGGCCACCAATCCCACACCCATACGCCGCCGACCCAATGGCCGTGACGCCCGTGGTGACCGTGGTGGTCGTGGTCGTGGTCACGCATGGCTAAGTGCCTGCGGTCGCCATGACCAACGAAATGGTCCCGGTCACGCATAGCGAAGTGTCTGCGGTCGGCGTGCCCAACGGAATGGTCCGGGCCACGACGGAGCGCGTATCTCTCGCGCCCCATCCGTCCCGTGTCGAAGCTCCGGCTTGAGAAATCGCGATGGGAGAAGCTGCGGGCCGAACGGCCTGTGTCGAAGCTCCGGCTTGAGAAATTGTGGTGGGACAAGCTGCGGGCCGAAAAGTTACCGCCACCCTGACCGCGACTCCATCCGCCGCCACGAGCGCTGAGAGCGCCACGGCTGCCGCCGCCGCCGCCCCATCCGCCGCCGTGGCCACCGCCACCACCGCTAAACGCAGCATGGCCGCCACCGCCCCATCCACCGCCGTGGCCACCGCCGCCGCCGCCGCCGTGGCCGACAAGCACTACCATACCGGGAGTGGCCTCGCTTTTCAGGACCGGCGCAGAGGTTGCCTGTGCCGACCCCCACAGGAGGCACGCGACGAACGCGCTGGCCGCGAAGGCAGTCGCTGGAGTAAACGTTTTTCGCATATCGGATGTCCTTCTTCGAATGCTGTCGGTTCCGCAGGCCCCGACTGGGTGCGTTGAAAGGTCTTCGAGCTGTTTGGTGAAGGTCGACTGGAGATATGCGATACGTAGCGAAAATCAAGATGCGCCCGCTTCTTGCAGCAAACGATGCTCTTGGTGACTACGACAAATGAAGGCTCTCGCCGCGTGGAAAGTGGTCGCGCGCCGCGATGTGCGCGAGCTGATCCCGCGCCTAAAGTTTCGACAGGGTCAGTCTCGCTGACCCCCCGTGGCCTGAGGCGGTAACGGAGAGATGCTTGCCGCGCTGGATCAGTAGAACCCATCCACATAAATGAAGAAGCCCCGTTCGGGGGGACGGGGCTTCTTCGGTTCCTTTGGGGGGAACAGCGATGGGAGGGGGTGCCCATCACATACTCAAAGTTAGTGATCCTCACTTACGGGAAGATTACCGCCTTGTGTCAGTTTGTATCGAACCGCACTTGTATCGTCACGCCGGCCCGTGTTGCCTACGTCTGACAAGGCGCCCGAGATGGTTGAATGCGGACGGCGCACAATTCATATCCCAAAAAATGGCATTGCGATGTTGGAGCGCGAGCCCGAGGTGTCTAGAAGTTGGCCTAGGAATTGCGGATTAGAACATTGAATGACCTCAATTCGGTACGTGCAGAATTGAGAGGGCGTCGGCTTCGGCTGGCGCCTTTTTTGTTGTAGATTTGAGGAATGGCAATGCGCAACTCCGTTTCAATCATATTGAGCACTGCTATCTGCCTTCTTGCACCGCCATCGCGCGCCGGTGGGACGGCGGACGCCGCTGACACGGAGGGAATAACGACCTTTGAAACGGAGGGAATAACGACCTTTGAATATGTCGATATGACGGATGGGTGCACGTATATTCCGGACGATGCGACCCGCAAATCCTGCGAAAGCGTGACGGCAAGACTTTTGCCGCAGATGGTTCCCGACAAGCCGCCGCCTCCCTTTCCAAAGCTGACGGGCGCGGAAGTCGCTGCAATTGAGATTGGCTGCGGCTATCTCAAAGAGGGTCGTGACAAGGCGTGGTGCGTCTCTGGCATCAAGAAGCTGCGCACGCACGTCTCCGCCAGCAATTAGAGCAGGAATGCTTCGGAGACTCGTAGCGGACTTCGGACTTTAGAAGGCTGCGCCGCGTGCCGCTTCCGCCTCGTCGACGGAAGCGATGCTTGCAGTCAAACCGCGCAGGAGCGTCTCGATTTCGGGCGGCACCGCGGTGAAGCGAATTGAGACTCCGACCCTGCTTCCGGGGACGGCGCCCATCACCTTGCCGTAAAGCGTTCCTGGGATCTCCTCGCCCCCGCTGCTGAAGAGACGCATTTTAAGGTTGCTCAAATCCGGGACCGAGGTCTCCAGTCGGGCTTCGGCCCCTTTGCGGGAGACCTTGGTGAGCTCTCCTTTGGACATTTCGCCGCTTGCCTGATTTGACTCCAGCACTTCGTAGCGCAGCGGGATCTCATCAGCCAACTGGACTAGCGTTTCGGGCGTATCCGCTATCAGGAGTTTATGCTTGCCGCCAATCCCCAAGACCTCGAACAACGTTATAGGATATTCAATCCCCTTGGCCTTGACCTCCATCTGCTTGCCGATTTTGAGAATCTGTCCCACCTCCTGGCGTGTGGCCTCCGAGATCAGAATCTGGCCGCCGGTGGTGCAGGACTGGATGCGGGAGGTGAGGTTGACGTGGCTTCCGACCACGCCGTATTTCATCCGCTCCGGCGATCCGATATTGCCGACCACCACCTGGCCGGTGTGCACGCCTATGCCCATTTCGATCTCGGGCAGGTCTTCAAGCCGGTTTTGCTCGTTGATCGACGCCATCGCCAATTGCATCGCCACGGCGCAGGCGGCCGCCCGCTGCGCATCGTCCTCCTGCCAGACGGGAGCGCCGAAAAGCACGAAGATCGCGTCGCCGATGAATTCGTCGATCGTGCCCTGATATTGCTTGATCACCGAAACCATGGTGGTGAGGTAGCGATTGAGGAGTGCCACGACACGTTGTGGCGGCAAGCGCTCCGACAAGGAAGTGAAGCCTCTGAGATCGGTCATGATCATGCTGATCTTGCGCTTCTCGCCTCCTATCTTGAGCCCGGCAGGAGATTCGAGGACGGTAGAAACCACTTCATCGGTGAGGTAGCGTCCGAAGGTCTCGCGGATGAAGCGGTTGCGCAGCTCGACCTGCTCGGCGAGGCGCTTGAGCTCGGCCTCGACCCGCTTGCGATCGGACACGTCGGCCCAAGAGCCCACGATCTCCTTCGGCTTGCCTTCCTCATCGTGGGTGACCGTGAATGTATCCTGTATCCAGATATGATGCCCGTCCCGATGCCGGAAGCGATATTCGAGGCTTCCACCACCCTGGCCGATCATGCGCTCAAGCTCGTTGAACACGCGCGTGGCATCTTCGGGGTGGAGACGCTTGAGCCAGAACTTTTTGTCGTCGCGCATCTCCCACGGCGCGTAAGACATGATCGAATTCAAGTTCTCGCTGACGAAGGTGCAGGCGTAATCGCCCGAGACTTGCGTGGTGTAGATGATGGCAGGGCTCGCGCCGACCAGCGTTTCGAGGTCGTTCATCACCGCCATGCGCTCGCCGAGGGCGCGCTCCGCATTTTTGCGGGATGAGATATCCGCCCAGGAGCCTACGATCTCCATCGGTCGGCCCAGCGCGTCGGGGATAACTCTGAACGTATCCTGGATCCAGATGTAATGACCTTCGCGATGCCGGAAGCGGTATTCCAGGCTTCCACCACCTTTCTCGATCAGCGGGCTCATTTCCTCGAAGACACGGGAGGCATCCTGTGGATGCAGCCGCACCGTCCAGAAATCCTTGTCCTCCAGCATCTCCCAGGATGAGAAGCCCATGATGCGCGAGACGTTCTCGCTGACGAAGGTGCAGGTGAAGTCATTGGCCTGGTTAGTGTAGACGATCGCGGGCGTAACGGTCATGAGGTAGCGTAGGCGCTCGCGTGCGGCCTTTAACTCGGTGGTGCGCTCGTCAACGCGCTTTTCCAATTCCTCGTGTGCCCTGCGGAGCTCCTCTTCCTCAAGCTTGCGCGCCCGTAGGTCGGTGGCAAAGCCGACCGTTCCCACCTCCTCGCCTTGATCGCCGTAGAGGACCGAAGCCGAGACGAGAACGGGAATGCTTGAGCCGTCCTTGCTCTTGAAGACGCTGTCGAATCCAGCCACGGTGCCGCCGCGCTTGCGCATCTCGCGCAGCACTTCCTTCGTATGTTCCTCGGTCTCATAAAGATCGTACGTCGGCCGGCCGATGACCTCTTCGGCGCGATAGCCCAACAAACTCTCGGCGCCCTCATTGAACAGGACGACTTTGCCTTCCTTGTCGGTGGCGATGATGGCGTCGGTTGAGCTTTCAATCAGTCGCGTCAGATAGCGCTTGGTATCTTGTAGCTCGGTATTGGCCTTGAGCGCCGCCTGTTCCGCTTGCTTGCTCTTGGTGATGTCGGCCCAGGCGCCGACAAGCTCTTGAGGATTGCCCTTACCGTCCTTGACGACCCTGAAGCTGTCCTGGACCCAAATGTAATGGCCATCGCGATGGCGGAAGCGATACTCGACGATGCCGCCGCCACGTTCGATCAGGGGGCGCATCTCCTCGAACACGCGTCTGCTGTCGTCGGGATGGAGATGGTCGGGCCAGCATTTTGGATCGGTGGTCATCTCCTGGGGCGAATAGCCCATGATCGCGCGCAGATTTTCGCTGACGAACGTGCAGCCGAAATCGCCTGCAGCCTTGGTCGTGTAGATGATGGCTGGATTGACTGAGAGCAAATATTGCAGCCGTTGCCGCTCACTAGAGCTGGCCGGGGCTGCGTCGGCAGCAGCAGCCTTTGGGGCTCTTGCCCGCGCAGACCTGCTTCCGCGATTGCTCAACTCGTCCATGACGCGAGCCTCCCAGCGAGGCGAACTCAAGCCCGCCCAACCGAGAACCGCACCAGTCCCTCGGTCGAGGGCTAGGGCTAGTCTATCTTAGTCGCAACCTCAGCGCGAGTCCGCGCCATATTCTCCCTACTCGCCCGTCGCGTCGTGGACCATGCCCGAGACCCCAGTCATCGTATACTGTTTCAAGGGGGCGCGGGCCTCGAACACGTTCGTCGCACTGGAAGAAGCCGGCATCAAAAATGTCGGTATCTACTTCGGATTATGGAACGAATGGTCGCGCGATCCATCGCTGCCCATCGAGGAAGGTTTGCCCTACACGCCGGCGACGGTAGCGGCCTGACAAGTGTGATGGGGAGAGCATCCCCGCCAGCGCTCGGCGCCCGCGACGCCGGTTGGACAAAGTCCGCTACTGGCACAAAGCAGACCAATTAACGTTCTCGGTGCGAGGTCTGAAGTGAGGCGATAAGCGGACATTGATTCATTCAATGCCTCGATTACGAGGGTTAGCTCATTCCCTGCTGATAGATGCGAGCGAAAATGGCGCGCATACACCTCCTCACCCGAGATACGCTATCGTTGTTGGTAGCATGTTGGATTGGCAATAAGAATTCGGCCTGCCCCTGCACAAAGAAAGTTTTTTTTAGTTCGCTGGCGGTAAAACATTATGACTACGGGACAACGCAGTGTCGCCATATCGAAGTTCAAGCCTCGATGCGTCCTGTGAGTTTTATTTCGCGGGTTCCAAAGTACATGCTGAAACCAGGCCGCGCTTCGACTAGCGCCAAGCGTTCACAAGATGAACTCACTGAAGGCGTTGCTTCCTGAAAAGTGTTGGACCGGCGTGGTTTGGATTAATTATTTGTATTACCAGTACTTTTTTGCAGATCCCCAAAGCTGCTCGCTCCCCATTGGGGGAGAGGAATAGAGCGAGGGATTTACGCGGGTGGGGGTCCGAACACGAGCACGGCGTTGAGGCCGCCGAAGGCGAAGGAGTTCGACATCGTGTAGTTGATCTCGCGCGTCTTACCCACATTCGGCGTATAGTCGAGGTCGCATTCGGGATCCGGCTCCTCGAGGCCGACCGTCGCCGGCACAAAGTTCTCCTCGATGGCCTTGACCGCCGCCACCGCCTCGATGCCGCCGCCGGCGCCGAGGCAATGACCGTGCATGGACTTGGTCGAGGAGATGGAGAGCTTATTGGCCGCGTTGCCGAACACGCGTTTGATGGCGCGCGTCTCATTGATATCGTTGACGGTGGTGGCGGTGCCGTGCGCGTTGACGTAGTCTATGTCGCTCGGCGCCAAGCGGCTGTCGTCGAGGGCCATCTGCATGGCCATGGACGCCCCGTCGATAGAGGGGTTCACCATGTCGGCGGCGTCCGCCGTCATGCCGTAGCCCAGCAGCTCGGCCAGGATCGGAGCGCCGCGGGCCTTGGCGTGCTCATACTCCTCCAGCATCAGGATACCTGCGCCTTCGGCGAGCACAGTGCCGTTCCGCTTTTTGGAGAAGGGAAATAAACCGTCGGGGCTCAGCACGCGCATGGCCTGCCAAGCCCGGGTCGCGCCCCAATTCAGGGAGGCTTCGGCGGCACCGGCAAGGCCGAAATCGACGAGACCCTCGCGGATCATGCGGTAGGTAAGGCCGATCGCATGGGTCGCCGTCGCGCAGGCGCTCACGACGCCGAAGGTCGGTCCCTTGATGCCGTATTCGATGCTGACATGGGCCGAGGCCGAGCTGCCAATGGCCTTCAGCAGCGTTAGCGGGTGTGTCGCGCGCTTGTTCTCCTTGAACAACATCTTATAGGAGAATTCGAGCGTGGTGAGACCGCCGACGCCCGAGCCGATGATGCAGGCCGAGCGATAGCTCTCGCTGTCCTTGAGGGGCAGTTCGAGCTTCGACTGAGCGACGGCTTCTTGCGCCGCGCAGCCCGCATATTGGGAAAATTTATCGGCCAGGAGCAGCGACTTGCTCTTGAGGCGCTCCCTGGGCTCGAAGTCCGGCACCTCACCCGCGATGGTGATGTACAGATCCTCGGTGGAAAAGCTCTGGACCTGGCGAATGCCGCATTCGCCGTTCTTGAGCGCAGCCCAAAAACGGTCGACACCAGTCCCCAAAGGAGTGACGACGCCCTGGCCAGTGACCACGACGCGCCGGCGCGCATCAGATTGTGTCATGTATTGCTAAGCCGTAACTCCAGACCTCGTCGACGCCAAGGTACCTCCCGAGCGGAAATGGCTGGCTCAAGCTGCTGCGCCCGAAGCCTTGGTCTCGGCGATGATTCCCTTCACGCGATCGACGACAGACCCTACTGTTGCGAACGCCTCAACCTCCTCATTCGCATTATAGGGGATTTCAATTCCAAAGGTATCCTCAATATCGAACACAATCACAGCGAGATCGAGGGACTCGATCTCAAGCTCACTTAAAGGGGTCTCAAGAGCGACGGCCTTCGATGGGTCCTTCATATTCTTGCGCAAAATCTCGATGATCTTGGTCGCCACATCATCCATATCGCTCTCCCTGCCCCGTTGCGGGGTCGTGTCCAACGGTCCTGGGCTAGATCATAGCTAATCCGAGGGCAAGTCAGCCATTGGAATAGACTTAAAATCTTGTCGAGTCTATCGGTCCCGGATCCGGTTTCTTCCCGGCAAGGCGGCTCTATTCGCCAACAAAATTGGCGCTTTTACGCCCTTCTGCGCCATGGTTTCAGCACAACGCGCCAAAAACGCGCGACTCGGCCCCCGAGCGGGCGTACGTGATATAATGGGGTTTGGTCGAAAGCGAACAAGTGCGTCTGCGGCCAATTGCCTCGAATAAGGCACTGCAACGAAAAGCGGCAAACTTTTCCCATGGCGACACGACCTAAACGCGGGGGCGCCACCAGCAAGACCCATTTACCCTCGGCGCAAGACCGCCCCTCGCTTGCCTTCTCCTATCCCCAGGGCGTCGATTGGGGCATGAGCCTCGAGCCCAGGCTCCTTGGCGGCCTGCTTGACGAGGCGGTGGCCGCCTACGGGCCCCGCCCTTGCACCTATTTCATGGGGCAGCGCCTGACCTATGCCGAGATCGGCAAGCTCTCCGACCGTGCCGCCAAGGGTTTGCAGGCGATGGGCGCCCGGGAAGGCGTCAAGGTGGGGCTGCTCCTGCCCAATTCGCCGACCTTCGTGATCTACTATTTCGCGATCCTGAAAGCGGGCGGCACGGTCGTCAACTTCAACCCCCTCTACAGCCTTGAAGAGCTCGAGTTCCAAATTCGCGACAGCGGCACCAAGATCATGGTGACGCTCGACCTGGCGGGGCCCTTCGAGAAGGTCGAGATGCTACTCGCCAATGGCGTGCTGGAAAAAGCGGTGGTGGCCGGCTTTGCCAGCCTGCTGCCCGCGCTGAAATCGGTGGCGCTCAAGTTCATGCGGGGGCCGCGGCTTGCCCAAGTAAACGCCTCGCCCGTGCGGTCCAAGATCGTACGGAACGCAGACCTCATCGCCAATGACGGCCACTATGCACGACCCCAGCTCACGCCCGACGCGGTTGCGGTCCTGCAATATACCGGCGGCACCACCGGTACGCCCAAGGGCGCCATGCTCACCCATGCCAATCTGTCCATCAATTTGCGGCAGGTGGCCGCTTGGCGCCCGCGGATGGCCCGCGACGACCGCGTGCTCGGCGTTCTCCCGCTGTTCCACGTCTTCGCCATGACTACGGTGATGAATCTCGGCATCAGCCAAGGCATGGAGATGATCCTCGTGCCGAAGTTCGAGCTGATCGATACGCTGAAACTGATCGACAAACTGCGCCCCACCATGATGCCGGGCGTGCCCACCATCTTCAACGCCATCATGCGTCACCCGCGCATCAAGAACTTCAACCTCACATCGCTTGAATTCTGCATCTCCGGAGGGGCGGCGCTGCCGATCGAGGTGAAGCGCGGCTTCGAGTCACTCTGCAGCTGCCACTTGGTAGAGGGCTATGGCTTGAGCGAGACCTCGCCGGTGGCCACCTGCAATCCGCTCGATCGCGAGCCAAAGGAAGGCTCGATCGGCCTGCCGCTACCGGGCACCGAGCTCAGCATCCGCGCGCTGGAAGACTCCAGGGTCGAGTTACCGGGAGGAGAGGTCGGCGAGCTCTGCATCGCCGGGCCGCAGGTGATGCTGGGCTATTGGAATAAGCCTGAGGAGACGGACGCCTGCTTCGTCGGGCGCTTCTTCCGCACCGGGGACGTCGGCTACATGGACAAGCAGGGCTTCGTTTTCATCGTCGACCGCATCAAGGACATGATCAACGCCTCAGGCTTCAAGGTCTATCCCCGGCGGATCGAGGATGCGCTCTACGACCACGCGGCGATCGCCGAGGTAACGGTGGTCGGGATCCCCGACGCGTATCGCGGCGAGGCGCCGAAGGCGTTCGTTAAGCTGAAAGAGGGAGAGCAGGTGACGGCGGCGGAGCTGCACGACTTCCTTGCGACGAAGCTCTCCAAGATCGAGCTGCCGGCCGAAATCGAGTTTCGCGATACGCTGCCCAAGACGATGGTGGGCAAACTGTCGAAGAAGGAGTTGCGCGCCGAGCACACGCGGGCCAAGCCCGACGGCCACGGGTAGTCGGGCACAGCCTACCAATGCCTGACCCTGACTTGACCGCAGCTCAGGGGTGCTGCAACCAGGGCAGGTCATCTTCCGGCTGCTTCACCACCGGCTTCGGCTTCGGTTTCGGCTTGGCCGCCACGGCGGGCGGCTCCGACGCGTCGGCCGCCATTGTCGCTTGCGGCTTTGCGATTTGCGGCTTCACGACTTGCGGCGTCGCCTTCAACTTCGGCTTTTGATTGGGAAGCGGAATTGGGCTCCCGTCCGACGCTCTTGCTTGGGGCTTGATCGCGACGTCGGTCACCGGGGCATCGGAGGCCGTCGCGCTGCCGAGTGGGTGGGTGATGACGAACATGGTCGACACCTTTTCGCTCGAGAAGGGCGGTGCCGATTCAGGGGTGGCCGTGGTCAATGTGAAACCATAGCCGGCCGCGGCATCTTGCGACGGAAACGGCAGCACCGGCCTCATCACCGGGGCGGCGCCGCGCGATATCGGCAGCGCCTGCGTCTCCTCGGCTTCCCCGGCCGCGCTCGCTTGGACCTGCACCTTCGCGGGCGCGCTTGCGCCAGCAAAGGACTTGTGGGTCGGCGCTGGGGGCGCTGGGTCGGCTCGACCAGCCGCGGCCTCTATCATCGGAGCCTCCGGCCGAGGCGAAGCTGGCGCCTTGGCCTCTGGCTCCTGGGCCGCGGTCTCGACCGCCGGTTCGTTCGGACCGAGAGCCTCAGGGGCCGTGATCTTTTGCGGCATCTCCTGCGGCTCGGCAGCGGCTTCAATCGTCGGTTCTTTCGGAGCCGACGCAGCAGGGGCCTTGGCCTCCTGCAACCCGGGCTCCGCCGTCGGCAGCGGCGCGGGAAGCGTCGACCGCGTCCACACCTTCTCACCGCAGAGCAGCCAAGCCTTGCAGCCTCGGAGCACGAGCTGCTGGCGGGAGGCCACGGTCACCTTGACCTCCGTATAGATATGACCCTCTTCGGGATTGTAGACATTGCCCACCCAAGTATTGGCCTCGGCGGGGCTCAAATTGCTGAAAAGGGGAAGGCCAATAATCGGCCGGTCGCGCATAGAGGGATCCTCGTTGCGCACGTCGTGCAGAGGCTTGCCTCTTGAATCATTTGGCTCTTTCAGCCAGACGATTTTGCAGCAAAGCCCTCCTTTGCCGCACTTCTTGATCTCCATCTTGGCCATGCCGTCATCCTTCAGCCAAATGCCGGAAGGATCCAGGCCAGCGGCTTGCGAGGGGAATGCGGGCGAGGCGAGAATCGCCGTCAAAAGCCCGAGTGCCGCTGCGATCGCATGATGCTTCATGAGCACCTCCTCGTCACAATTCGCCCAGTGGCGCCGACGGCACCATGGCAATTCACCCCTCGTCCCCTGTCCCTGATTAGCCCCTTTTTGAGGCCCTTATTAGGTTCGGTGTTTGGCGTGGCTCAAGCCACGCCCCTTTTTCCCTGGCTTACCGCGTCGCGTGCACCCCCTCTAGGATGGCCGCGACGCCCATACCACCGGCGGTGCACACCGAAATCAACCCCCGTTGGCCGCTTTGGTTCTGCAAGAGCTTGCTCAACACCGACAAAATACGCGCCCCGGTGGCGGCAAAAGGATGCCCGAAGGCGATTGAGGAACCCTTGACGTTGAGCCGCGTCCTGTCGATCGACCCGAGCGGCTCGCGCCTCCCTAACCTATTGCGGCAATAGCCTTCGGACTCCCATGCTTTGAGCGTAACCAGCACCTGCGCGGCAAAAGCTTCATGAATCTCATAATAATCAAAGTCCTGGAGCGCAAGGCCCGTATCGCGCAGGAGCTCGCTCACGGCGACGGTGGGCGCCATCAGAAGCCCCTCGCCGGCCACGAAATCCACCGCCGCCGCGCGGCCCATGGTCAGATAGGCCTGCACGGGGATATTGCGCTTGGCGGCCCAGTCCTCGGAGGCGAGCAATACGGTTGCGGCGCCGTCAGTGAGTGGGGTCGAGTTGGCGGCGGTGATCGTTCCCTTGCCGGAGCGGTCGAAAACGGGCTTCAGCTCGGCCATCTTCTCAAGCGAGATGTCCTCGCGGAGATTGTTGTCGCGATAGACGCCAGCGCAAGGCACAACGAGGTCGTCCATGAACCCCTCGTCGTAGGCTCGTGCGGCCTTTTTATGACTTTCAAAGGCCAGGAGGTCCTGCGCCTCGCGGGTAATGCCCCATTCCTTGGCCATCAGCTCGCAATGCTCACCCATGCTGAGGCCCGTGCGAGGCTCCGAGGTGGAGGGGGGAAGCGGGGCGAGCTCGGCGGGACTGAAGCCTTTGAAGGCGGCGAGCTTCTGGCCGAGGCTGCGGGCGCGGGAAAGCTGCACCAGGCGCTGAGCGAAGCTGCGCTTGAATACGATCGGCGCATCGCTCGTGGTGTCGGAGCCGAGCGCGATGCCAGATTCGATCTGTCCCGTCGCGATCTTGGCGCCCAACCCGAGCGCGCCTTGCAAGCTTGTGCCGCAGGCCTGCATCATAGTGATGGCAGGCGTGGTGGGAGCGAGCGCGCTGCCGATCACCGCCTCGCGCGCCAGGTTCCAGTCCTTGGCATGGGTGACGACCGCGCCCCCCACCACCTCATCTATATGAGTGCCATGCAGCGAGAAGCGGTCGATGAGGCCGCCCAGAGCCGCCGTCAGCATGTCGAGATTGGAGAGCTCCGCATAGGCGGTATAGGAGCGGCAAAAGGGAATCCGCGATCCCCCTAGCACCGCCACGCGCCGCAATTCGTGTACCGCCATGATGGGCTTCTTCCCGTCCCTGTTCTCGTTACGCCGCCGCTGCGCTACTGGAAGCCGCCTGCTCTTGGGTGCGGCGATAATGGAGCGGGCCGCCGCGGAACGGCGCGAAGCCCGTACCGAAAATCACCCCCGCATCGACATGGTCGGCATTGGTCACGATCTGATCGGCCAGCACTTCCTCAGCCGCATCGAGCATGGGCTTGATCAACTCCCGGCCGAGACGGTCGAGGTCGGCTCCGTCATAGCTGACTGGTTCGCGCTTGGGGTTGCCCTGCTCCCAGACATAGAAGCCCTCGCCCGTCTTCTTGCCCAGCTTGCCCTGTTTGACGAGACGCCCGAGGATGGTCTCCTGCTTCGGCGCGAGATTGAGCTCTTCGCCCACATGATTGGCGATGTCGAGGCCGACCAAGTCCATCAGTTCGAGGGGGCCCATGGGCATGCCGAATTTAAGCGCGGCCTGGTCGATCTTGTCGCGCGGCGTCCCCTCCTCCAGGCGGCGCACGGCCTCCATCATGTAGGGGGCGAGCACGCGGTTCACGAGGAAGCCCGGGCAGCCTTTCACGACGAGCGGTAGCTTCTTGATGACGGTGACGAAGGCTGTGCCTTTGCGCACCTCCTCCTCGCGAGTTCCCTCGCCGCGCACGACCTCGACCAGCGGCAGCTGCGCCACCGGATTGAAGAAATGGATGCCCACCAGGCGGCCGGGGTCCTTGAGAGCGCGGGCAATGTCCTCAAGCCTCAGCGATGAGGTGTTGGTGGCGAGCACGGCACCCGGCTTCACCTGCCCCTCGAGCGCGGCGAACAGCTTCTGCTTGACGTCGAGCTTCTCGACGATGGCTTCGATCACGACATCGGCATGCTTGACCTGCTTGCCCGCGGGATCAGCGATCAGACGCGCGACCGCCGCGTCCACCGCCTGCTTGCCGCGCAGCCGGCGGCGAAACAGGCTCTTGGCGCGGGCGAGCGCCTTGCTGATCTGGGCCTCGTCCAGGTCCTGCAGGCTTGCCTGCATCCCGCAAACCACGCACCAGGCCGCGATGTCGCCGCCCATGGTGCCAGCGCCGATGACGTGGACCCGCTTGGGTTTGAAACTGTCATTGGGCGCCTCGTCCTTCAGCATCTCGGAAAGCATGAACACGCGGCGCAAATTGCGCGAGGCCTCGCTCACCATCAGCGGCGCGAAGATCTCCGTCTCCGCGGCGCGCATGCGGACGGGGTCGTCGCCATACCGCTCGAAAAGGTCAATCAAGCGGAACGGCGCAGGGTAATGCTCCTCGCGCACTTTGGCGGCCGTCTTGGCGCGCATCTGCCTGGCGAGCAGCCCCCGCATGGGCTCTTTCAGCATCAGCCGCTTCCACCAGGGCGCTCCCTTGGAGCGGCGCTTTTGCAGTACGGCCTTGCGCGCGGCCCAACGGAGGTTGTGGTGCGTTGGGACGAGCTGATCCACGAGCCCCATGGCCTTCGCCGCGCCCGGCCGCAGCATGCGTGCGGTCAGCATCGCGGTCATGGCGTCCGTGGGGCCGGCAAGCTCGATTGAACGCACCGTGCCATTCAGCCCCGGGAAGATGCCGAGCTTCACTTCGGGGAAGCCGAGCCGCGTCCCCTCCTCGCGATCGGCAATGCGCCAATGGCAAGCAAGCGCAAGCTCGAGACCTCCGCCTAAGCAATAGCCGTGGATGGCGACGACCACAGGAACCTGAAGCTTCTCGACGCGGTCGAACAGCTCGAGCGTCTCCTTGACCACCTCCTTGACCTGGGGCTCGGTGGCAAAACGCTCGAATTCGCGGATGTCGGCGCCAACGATGAAGCTTGAGTCCTTGCCGCTCATGAGCACGAGACCCTTGATCTCGGCCTTCAGCGCGGCATCATCCGCCCATTTGACGATCTCGCCGAGCTCTTCGGTAAGGCGCCGCCCGAGCGAATTCATGCTCTCGCCTTCACGGTCGATCACCGCCCAGGCGATTCCTTCGAAGTCGACGGTAAGCCGCCAGTCGTGCAGGATGGGAAGCGTCGTCGCCATGCTTTGTCCTATTCCGCGGCGATGTGTTCGGGCGACTGCGGCACGATGACGTCCGCTGCGGGGTGCTCGGCAGCGCTCTGCCGGGCTAAGCTTTGCGCATCGAAGGCGTCCACGGCGATGACACGCGTCACGAGATCGCGCAGCTCGGCCAGCGAGCGCGCTTCGCTTGCGCTCAGCACGCCCTTCGCCTCGGCCTCGGCGATCCAATCGCGATCGTGGTAGCGCCTGACCTCTCCCTTACGGATGGCGCGCTCGAGCTTCTTTTCGGCATCCTCAGCCTCCACCACCTTCACCAGCGTGTGTTCGAGAAGGCCCACCCGATCGTTCGGATCATTGGTGATGAAAATGTCTCTGGTGAGACGGTCGCGAAACTCGCCGGGCTCGAGCGCAGCGCGCACAATCGCGTTGCCCTCTTTGTCGGACGCCGGGCGCCGCACGACGCCCAAGGGGAAGACGAGGATGCGCATAAGCACGCCCGCCCAGGCTCGCGGGAAATTATCCAGGACTCCGGCAAGCGCCTGGTCGAAGCGGTAGAGACAATTCTGCGCCGCGTAGTCCACGAGCTTGAGGTCGGCGCGGGGACGGCCGTCGTCGTCATAGCGCTTGAGGATGGCGGAGAGGAGGTAGAGCTCGGAGAGCGCGTCCGCCATGCGGCCGGTGATCTTCTGCTTCACCTTGAGCCCGCCGCCGAGCAGGGCCACGGTCAGGTCGGCCATGAGCGCGAAGGAGCGGCTGGCGCGGGCGAGCTGTTTCCACCAGCGGCGGGTCGCGCCCGCATTTGGTGGCGCGCTTGCAAAGACACCGAAGGTCAGGTTGTGGAACAGCGCACCGAAGGCGTTCGAGACAGTGAAGGCGATGTGGCCCTCCAGCGCGCGCCCGAAGGCCGCGATCCCATGCTCCCGGTCGCCGTCCTGCAAGGCCTCGATCTCGGTCAAGAGGTAGGGGTGGCTACGAAGCGCGCCTTGGGCGAAAGTAATCAGCGTCCGGGTGAGGATGTTGGCACCTTCCACCGTGATGCCGACCGGCACCATCTGATAGGCGCCCTGGATGTAGTTGGAGGGACCGTCGCAAATGCCCCGCCCGCCATGGATGTCGAGCGCGTCGTTGACGCTGCCGCGCATGCGCTCGGTGGACACATATTTGAGCAGCGCCGAGATCACCGCGGGCTTCTCGCCGGCCGAGACCATGGATGCGGTGACGGCGCGGGCGGCCTCGAGTGCATAGGCCGTCTCCGCCATGCGCGCCAAGGGCTCCTCCACGCCTTCCATGAAGCCGATGGGCAAGTTGAACTGCTTGCGGATGCGGGCATAGGCCGTGCTCGTGCGTAGCATCGATTTGGCGGCGGCCGCGCTCGTTGCGGGGAGCGAGATGGAGCGCCCGGCGGCGAGGCAGCTCATCAGCATGCGCCACCCCTGGCCGGCACGCTCCGCGCCGCCGATGATGAAGTCGAGCGGAACGAAGACGTCGCGGCCTGTGGTGGGCCCGTTGGGGAAAGAGGCGCCGCAAGGCAGATGTCGGCGGCCGATCTCGACGCCCGGATGATCGGTCGGCACCATGGCGAGCGTTATCCCGATGTCCTCGCCGCGGCCGAGATGGTTCTCCGGATCGAACAGGCGGAAGGCGAGGCCGAGCAGCGTCGCCTTGGGCGCAAGCGTGATGTAACGCTTGTCCCAAGTGAGCCTGATGCCCACCGTCTCCTTGCCCTCATGCCAGCCTTTGGCGACCACGCCGATGTCGCGCATGGAGGCCGCATCGGAGCCGGAGAAGGGTCCGGTGAGCGCAAAGCAGGGAATCTCAGTGCCGCGCGCGAGGCGGGGCAGGTAATGCGCCTTCTGGGCGTCGGTGCCGTATTTCTCGATCAGCTCGCCCGGCCCGAGCGAATTCGGCACCATGACAATGGTGACGCCATCGGGGCTTCGTGAGGCGAGCTTGCCTAGGATCAGCGATTGCGCCTGGGCCGAGAAGCCCAGGCCCCCATGCTCTTTGGAGATGAGCATGCCGAGAAAGCCTTGCTCGCAGACGAAGCGCCAGACGTCGTCGGGGATGTCGCATAGCTCGTGGCGGATGCGCCAGTCATTGAGCCTGCGGCAGAGCTCCTCGGTGGGCCCGTCGAGAAAGGCGCGCTCCTCGACAGTGAGCGTGATGGGGGCCACGCGGCGAAGCTTCGACCAGTCGGGAGCGCCGCCGAACAGCTCTGCATCCCAGCCGACGGTACCGGCCTCCAGCGCCTCGCGCTCAGTATCGGAGATGGTGGGCATGGCGCCCTTGAGCGCGCGATACGCCGGCAGCGTCACATATTTACGTTTGATCTCGGGAAAGCTCGCCGCGAGCAGGAGTCCGGCCACCACCCAGCCAAGCAGCGACCAGAGCGTAAAGTGAAGCCCGTGCAGCTGACCTTGGGCGAGCCCGAGCTGCGCGCTCAAGGTGAAGAGTGCGATCGTCCCCGCCCAAAACCGCAACGGCGCCCGATACATGGCGAGCGCGAACAGGGCGGCAAGGAAGATGAGGTTGAAGATGAGCTCAGCCATAGGGCGCCTCCGAACACGCTTCGCCCCCTGCCCGTCCTTCGCCCCCGAGGGGCGCGCCTCCAAGGGGCGAACCGTTGCCCATTATGGCCTAATTTCTGCGCTTCGGCGCGGGCTTTCCCCCTCTATGGTCCGGATGGGCCATCGGTACAAGCTCTTTGTCGCCGAGTGTCGAGGGATGCAATTTCGCGAATCGTTTGTGGCGCGCGTCCATCTTTCTCGGCGAAGTCGTACCAGTCGATTAACGCGTTTCTTTCGAAGGTGCCGCGGGCGCTCTAAGCCGTCCTTTGGCAGCGGCCAAGCACGTGATCCAGCCCCACGAGCAGGAGGCCGAGCCCGGCAAAGACGACGATCAGCCCTACCAGATTGAGAAAGATCCTCTCGAGAAGCGGATCGCCGTCCGTCTTATAGCGGACGATGAGAACATATGGGAGGCCAAGCGCGAACCATCCAAGCGCCGCCGCCAGCATCCGATAAAGTTGCTGCATCCTTATGCTGCTTTGCGCGCCGCGAGTAGCCGTCGCCGGTCAAATGCGGGATAATCCGGGCAACCGATCTTAGGGCAGGCTCAAACCCATTGGGAAGTTTGCATGACTACGGACTATCGCGTTGCCGCGATAATGGGCGTCGTACTGCTCGGAACCGCGACAGTCGCGCTTGCGGCGGAGGCCAAGTATGACGGCGAGTGCGTCATGGGCCTCGCGCTCGGCAAGGACATCAAGACTGATTGCTCCGTCAATACGGTGATCGACGGCAAGACCTATTGCTTCGGCAACGAACAGGCCAAGAGCATCTTCCTCAAAAAGCCGGAGGAGTTTCTCACCAAGGCGCAGGTCTATTACTCAAGCAAAAAGCAATAGGGGTGCCTCACAAGCCGCGCTGACGCGCGATTAAGAGCCGCTCGGCACCGACCGTCCACTGAACACCGTGCCACTCGTGTCGGTGATCGCGATATCGAGATCGTTGTCGCCGCCACGGCCGAAGCTGAAGCGGAAATAGGGATTGGCGGAGATCGAACCGCCGCCGTTGGTCATCTTGAGCACGAGCTCGCCTGCCCGCGTTACGGTCATCTCGTCGACGAAGCGCGGCGCGATCAGGTTTCCCGTATTGAGGTTGAGCTGCATGCCGTTGCTGTTGGGGTGCTTGAGCATCACTTGCGCGGACCACAAGGGCGCGCTGCTGAGGGCGGGCTCGAAGGTCTTCACGATCATCTTGCCGAGCCCCTCGGCCTCCACGTCGGGATCCTTGGCGTCCATGGCGGCGCAGCCGCCGGCGGCCTGCACGAATTTGGTCGCCATATGCAGCGTGCCATCCTCGGTCTCCAGGATCGCACGCACATGGGAGAAGGACTCAAAGCGGACGCGGGTCGAGAGGAAACGTTCGCCGCCCACCCCCGCCGCTGGGCCGAAAGTGAAACTGGCTACGACGGGTGTCGGGTTTTTGTCGATGACGAGTGTCATCGATTTCAGCCCTATCGTCACCGAGGGCGGCACGCGCACGGTAACGGGAACGAGCGCGGGGTCGTCGGCGGTCTGCGGCGCGTCGAGCACCACCATGCCGTCTTCGGCCGCAATCGCACGATCGCCGAAAAGACCGCGCTGGAGACCAGGCCAGGGATCCTCCTCGGCGTAAGCCGTCGACGCAAACAGCGCGATGATGGATGCAAGTGCCAGCGCCGCTACGTCGCGGCCGAGCCGCGTCCTCGCAATGCTCATGGCCTGTCTCCTTCGTTGCCGACCACAGTCTATCATTTCCATTCAAGTCCGGCGAAGCCGCGGTGATATTGCCCGCGCGGTAGTCGTTGAACAGCCTCGAGGAATTGTGCTCCGAAAAGGCCGCGGTTTTAGTCGCTTCTTGCGCCTTGGATAGCCAGAGCATTACCCGGGAGCCGCCGGCAGCCTCTCGAAAAAGGCTACCGGATTGCCGTCATTTCGGGGGCGCCCCCGCGACGCTTTCTTGTGCAGCAAGGGCGAATTGGCTAAGCAGCGCTCTTCGGCCCCCCAAGAGGGCGGCAAACGAGAAGCGCCATGGCAGAGCCCGAACGACCGCAACTCAGCCCCTATCAAGTCGAGCTCGAAGCCGGCAAGCGCTACGCCTGGTGCCGTTGCGGGCGAAGCAAAAAGCAGCCCTTTTGCGACGGCTCCCATGCGGGCACCGGGATCGAGCCCTTGATGTTCACGGCGGAGCGGACCGAGTATGCGCTGCTTTGCGGCTGCAAGGACACGGGCGACCCGCCCTTCTGCGACGGCTCGCATATGTTGCTCTGATTTATGAGCTGACCGCATAAGCGTGCTGCGCATCCACGCACTTCTTGCTATGAAGAGACGCCCTTGGCGGATTTTCAGCCTCTGGGGGGTTCGGTACGCTGGCCCCTTCGGGGGGAGAGAGGCAGGCGTCGTTTATGGCTTATTTCCTACAGCAGCTGATCAACGGGATCGCGCTCGGCTCGATCTATGGTCTGATCGCCATCGGCTACACCATGGTCTATGGCATCATCGGCATGATCAATTTCGCCCATGGCGACATCTTCATGGTGGGCTCCTTCATCGCGCTGATTTCCTTTCTCGCCCTGCTCAGCCTCGGCGTCACCTTGGTCCCGCTTGCGCTCGTGCTCGTGCTTCTCATCGCCATGGCGCTGACCGCCGTCTGGGGCTGGACCGTGGAGCGCATCGCCTACCGGCCCTTGCGCGAGTCGTTCCGCTTGGCGCCGCTGATCACGGCCATAGGCATGTCCATTGTGCTGCAGAATTTCATCCAGGTAGCGCAAGGCGCGCGGGTGAAGCCGCTGCCGCCCGTGGTCACCGGCGGTTATCAGCTCGCCGAGCAGAACGGCTTTATCGTCAACCTATCCAATATCCAGATCCTGATCGTGGTAACGACGTTCGTGCTCATGAGCGTGTTCTGGTTGATCATCACCCGCACCGCGCTCGGCCGCGCGCAACGCGCCTGCGAGCAGGACAGGCTGATGGCGGCCTTGTGCGGCGTCAATGTGGACCGCACCATCTCGCTCACTTTCGTCATGGGCGCGGCGCTGGCCGCCGTCGCGGGACTCCTCTACCTCCTCTATTACGGGGTGATCGATTTCTATATCGGCTTCGTCGCCGGCATTAAGGCGTTCACCGCGGCCGTGTTCGGCGGCATCGGCTCGCTGCCTGGCGCCATGCTCGGCGGCCTCATCATCGGCCTGATCGAGACGTTCTGGTCGGCCTATTTCACGATTCAATACAAGGACGTGGCGGCGTTCTCGATGCTGGCGCTGGTGCTCATCTTCTTTCCGTCGGGCCTGCTCGGACGCCCCGAAGTCGAGAAGGTTTGAGCGCTTTGCGCGGGCCCGGTAAAGCGTTAAGCCCCCGGCTCCGGTCCGCGCTTGTCGACGCCGTCATCGCGGCGGGGGTCGCCTTCGCCCTGTTCTGTCTGACGCTTGGCGTGAGAACCGGGGACAGCGCCCAGGGGCTGACGCTCACCCCCCGTCCGCTGCTGCTTGCCACTGTCGTCGGCATCGTATTCGCAGGGAGACTCGCCCTCAATCTATTCTGGTGGAACCGCAGCTGGGGGCTGCCCAAGTCGGTCTGGTGGCCGCTGCCCTGGACGCTGCCCAAATTTCGGCTGCCCAAGGTGGCACGGGAACGTGCCTCCGGCCATTTCGGGGCGCTCGCGCTCGTGATCGCCGCAGCCCTTTTTCCAATCGTGGCCTACGCACTCAACTCCACGCTCCATCTCGACCTGCCGCTCCGCTACCTGCTCGACCTCTCCATCCTTGTGCTCACCTACGTCATGCTGGGCTGGGGGCTCAACATCGTGGTCGGGCTCGCCGGGCTCCTCGATCTCGGCTACGTCGCGTTCTATGCGGTCGGCGCCTATACCTTCGCGCTGCTTGCCACGACTTTCGGCTGGTCGTTCTGGATGTGTCTGCCCTTTGCCGGCCTGCTCGCCGCGCTCTGGGGCATCATGCTCGGCTTTCCGGTACTCCGGCTCCGAGGCGACTATCTGGCCATCGTGACGCTCGCCTTCGGCGAGATCGTGCGCATTGTGCTGCTCAACTGGACCAATGTGACGAACGGTCCCAACGGCATCTCCGACATCCCCAAGCCAACATTTTTCGGCCTTCCCCTCACCAAGATGGCCGAAGGCAGCGGCGAAACGTTCAGCAGCTTTTTCGGCATCTCCTACGACCCGCTGCACGCCGTCATCTTTCTCTATTACGTGATCTTCGCGCTTGCGCTCCTCACCAACCTCGTAACGCTGCGCTTGCGGCGCCTGCCGATCGGGCGCGCCTGGGAAGCAATGCGCGAGGACGAGATCGCCTGCCGGTCACTTGGCATCAACACTACCATCACCAAGCTCACGGCGTTTGCCACCGGCGCCCTGTTCGGCGGCATCGCCGGCAGCTTCTTCGCCACGCGGCAAGGCTTCATCAGCCCGGAATCCTTCACCTTCATCGAGTCGGCCATCATCCTCGCCATCGTGGTCCTGGGCGGCATGGGCAGTCAGCTCGGCGTGGCGCTCGCCGCCATCGTCATGGTGGGCGGCTTCGAGGCGCTCCGCCATACCTCGGGCCTCAAGGTCATCTTCGGGCCCGACTTCGATCCTGCGCTCTATCGCATGCTCCTGTTCGGGGTCGCCATGGTGGCGTTCATGGTGTGGCGTCCGCGGGGGATCGTCGGCTCGCGGGAGCCTTCGATCACGCTTAGGTCGCGGCGCTCCGAAAAAGGCGACCCCGTCAAAGCGGGGCGCGCATGAGCGGCTGGCAGAGTGATCCGCTGCTCAAGGTCGAGCATCTCACCATGCGCTTCGGTGGACTTGTCGCCGTTGATGATGTCTCCTTCGACGTCGGCTGGCATGATATCACCGCCCTGATTGGACCGAATGGCGCCGGCAAGACCACTGTGTTCAACTGCATCACCGGCTTCTACAAGCCGAGCGAGGGGATGCTGACCCTCACCCATCCCGACGGCCAACGCTTCCAGCTTGAGCGCCTCGACGATCACGACATCAATGCGGAGGCGCGGGTCGCACGCACCTTCCAGAATATCCGTCTGTTCGGCGGCATGACGGTGCTCGAGAACCTTATGGTGGCGCAGCACGCAGCACTTACCCGCTTCACCGGTCTTGCCTTGGGCGCGCTGCTCGGCTTCGGACGTTTTGGCGCGGCGGAGGCAGAGGCCATCGACTATGCAAGCCTCTGGCTGGAGCGAGTGGGTTTGATCGAGCGTGCCGACATGGCGGCGGGAGAACTCCCCTACGGCGACCAGCGGCGGCTCGAGATCGCGCGCGCCATGTGCACGCGTCCGTTGCTGCTCTGCCTCGATGAACCGGCGGCCGGATTGAATGCGCGCGAGAGCGACGAGCTCAACGAGCTCCTGTTTTCGATTCGTAATGACGACGGCGTGGCGCTCCTTCTCATCGAGCACGACATGAGCGTGGTCATGCGCATCTCTGATCATCTGGTCGTGCTCGATTATGGCAAGAGGATCGCCGACGGCACGCCGGAGCAGGTGCGCAACGACCCGCAGGTGATCGCGGCCTATCTCGGCGTGCCCGACGAAGAGCTCAGCCAGATCGAGCGCAAGGTCGGCCGATGAGCGAGCCCCTGCTTCAGATCCGGAAGGTGACCGCCAGATACGGGCGCATCCCGGTGCTGCATGGCGTCAGCCTCGACATCCATGCGGGCGAGGTCGTGGCGCTGATCGGCGGGAATGGGGCCGGCAAAACGACCCTGATGATGACCATCTTCGGGCGTCCGCGCGCGTCCGAAGGCTCGATCGCTTTCGCCGGCCGCGACATCACCAACCTCCCGACCCACACCATCGCGCGGCTGCGCATCGTTCAGTCGCCGGAAGGGCGGCGCATCTTTTCGCGCATGACCGTGCTTGAGAACCTGCAAATGGGCGCCGTCCTTGCCAATGATCCCGCCGGGTTCGCGCAGGACCTCGAGCGTGTCTGCACGCTGTTTCCCCTGCTCAAGGCGCGGCAGCATCAACGCGGAGGCACGCTGTCGGGCGGCGAGCAGCAGATGCTGGCGATCGGTCGTGCCCTGATGGGACGGCCCAAGCTCCTCTTACTCGACGAGCCCTCACTGGGCTTGGCCCCCTTGATCGTCAAGCAGATCTTCGAGGTGATCCAAGAGCTGAACGCGCAAGGTTTGACTGTCTTCCTCGTCGAACAGAACGCCTATCACGCGCTGAAGCTCGCGCATCGCGCCTATGTCATGGTCAATGGCCGCATCACGCTCTCGGGAACCGGCAAGGAGCTGCTCAACCGGGAAGAGATCCAGACCGCCTATCTCGATGGCGGCGCGCGGGCGGCGACGCGGCAGGGGGCTAAACGATGAGCTTGCTGTCCGACGACGGCCCTCTCGTATTCCTGGTGCTCACGGTGATCCTCGGCGGAGGAGCCGCGTTTCTCGCAGGCCGCGGGCTCGCGCGGTCCTGGAAGCCATTCTGGCGCGTGTTCTTCTACATAGCCTTGCTCGCCGCCGCCGTCCGCTTCTTCCACTACGCCCTGTTCGAGGGCTCGCTCTTGTCGATCCCCTACTACGCGGTCGCCTATGTGGTGTTGGTGATCGCGGCCTGCCTCGGTTTCCGCTCCAGGCGCACGACGCAGATGGTCACGCAATATCGCTGGCTCTACGAGCGGACGAGCCCCTTGACCTGGAGAGAGCGCTGAAGCTCAAACGCCTTCGGCCACCGCCGTGCAGATGATGTATGGTGGAATTGCACTGCATAGGGAGATGACCATGAAGCGGATTGCGGGGCTGTTCGTCGCTTTTGCCGCAGCATCCATGATCGCAAGCTGCAGCGGAGGCGGAAACGATACGACTCCGGTCGCCGTGGTCGGTCCCGTGACGGGTCAATATGCCTCCTTCGGCGCCCAGATGAAGAATGGCGGCGAGATGGCCGTGGCCGATATCAATGCCGCGGGCGGCGTGCTGGGCAAGAAGCTTGACCTTCAGATCGGCGACGACGCTTGCGATCCGAAGCAGGCGGTGGCGGTGGCCAACCAGATGGTCGGCAACAACGTGGCGCTCGTTGCCGGGCACTACTGCTCGGGCTCATCGATCCCAGCCTCGAACGTCTATGCCGAGGCCAACCTGGTGCAAATCTCGCCTGCCTCCACCAACCCCGCCTTCACCGACGACCGCGCCGGCCCCAACATCTACCGGGTCTGCGGCCGTGACGACCAGCAGGGCAGCGTCGCCGGCAAATATCTCGCCGGCCATTTCGCCGACAAGAATATCGCCTTTGTTCACGACAAGACGGCGTACGGCAAAGGCCTCGCCGACGAGACTCAGAAGGCGATGAACGAGGCCGGCAAACAGGAGATCATGTATGAGGCGATCACCGCCGGCGAGAAGGACTATTCCGCGCTTGTCTCCAAGCTCAAGCAAGCTAAGGTCGATATCGTCTATTTCGGCGGCTATCACACCGAGGCTGGCCTGATCATCCGCCAGATGCGCGATCAGGGCATGGCCACCCTTCTGATGGGCGGCGATGCGCTCATCACCCAAGAGTTCTGGTCGATCACCGGTGATGCCGGCGAAGGCACGCTGATGACCTTCTCCCCCGACCCGCGCAAGAACCCCGCCGCTGCCGAAGTGGTGAAGCGTTTCAAGGACAAGGGCATCGAGCCTGAGGGCTACGTGCTCTACACCTATGCCGCCGTGCAGGCCTGGAAGCAGGCCGCGGAGAAGGCGAAATCGACCGACTCCGCCGAGGTGGCGAAGGCGCTCAACGACACCGAGTTCGACACCGTGATCGGCAAGTTCAAGTTCAACGAGAAGGGCGACCCGAACCTGCCCCCCTATGCGGTTTATCGCTGGTCGAATGGCGGGTACGAGCAGAATGGCGACTAAGGCAACCTGCGGCGCCGCCCTCAGCTCTTTTTGGCGCGGGCCTTCTGTTCGGTGAAATAGGCTTCGAGCTCTTTCTCCACTCGCACCCAATCTTCGGGAAGAGGGAGCCCCAGCGCCCTGAACTCGTTGAGCTTCTCGAAAATCTGCATGTAGAGCTCGTGGGCATTCTGCGGCGGGGTGTCCATCTGGTTGATAAGGAGCGCAAGTTCCGCTTCAAGATCGTCGAATGCCATGACGCACGCCTCCTGCTTCGCTTGGGGTCACGACGATACACAAGCGATGGCGGCAAGTCAGCATCGCGGCGACGATTGCGGGCGGCGCATTTCCCTTGCATAGTCCGACCGAGGCGCGGCTAGGGAGGGAGGCAGCCATGGAAAGTGTGACCTTCGGCAAGGCGGTCGGCTTCGTGCTGGCACTCCTATTTGCGCTCGTCATCGGCCTTTCCATGCAAGGGCTGCTGGTCCAGCCGGACACGCTCACCAATGAGCGAACCCAGGACACCCTGCGCATCGTGGGACTTGCCGGCGGGCTGGCCGCGCTGCTCGCCTGGTGGGTGCAAGGCTTTGCCGCAAACCGCGGCCTCGTCGTCCGCGTCCTGTTCGCGCTCTTTGTCTTCGTTGTGGGGTTCTGCAGCTTCGGGGGCCTGTTCCGGGTCATCGACAGCATCATCCGTTATCCGAATCAGCAAGACTGGTCCCTCTCGGGGATCTATTGGTCCTCGCAAGGCAACCTCATCTCCTTCGTGATCGACATGCTGGTGCCACCCCGCCCCGCCTATGCGGCGCTGATCCTGGCGGCGGCGTTCTACCTCGCCCTGTTCGGGCCGCGGAAGGAAGCGGTGGTAACCGCCTGACGTGAGTGCATTTGAGGCGAGGCGCTGCCTCTGCTAGACCTGCGTTGACCCGCGACTGGTGGGAATGGACGTTCGCCCGCGCATGATCCCCCGTTACAGCCGCCCCGACATGACCCGCCTTTGGGAGTCCGAGGCCAAGTTTCAAATCTGGCTTCAGATCGAGACCTATGCGGCCGAAGGAATGGCCAAGCTCGGGCTCATCCCTAAAAAGGTTGCCCAAGCGGTGCGGAAGCGCGGCGGTTTCGACGTCGCGCGGATCGACGCCATAGAGCGGGAGGTAAAGCACGACGTTATCGCCTTCCTGACCTCGGTCACCGAACATGTCGGGCCGGAAGCGCGCCTCCTGCATCAGGGGATGACCTCATCGGACGTGCTCGATACCTGCTTCAACGTTCAGCTCGTCAAGGCGGTGGACCTGCTCATCGCCGACGTCGATGCCTTGCTTGCGGCGCTGAAGGCGCGCGCCTTCGAGCACAAATACACGCCGACCGTCGGACGCAGCCATGGGGTGCACGCGGAGCCCACCACCTTCGGGCTCAAGCTCGCTTATGCCTATGCCGAGTTCGCTCGCGCGCGAGAGCGGCTCGTTGCGGCGCGCGAAGAGGTTCGCACCTGCGCCATCTCGGGCGCGGTCGGGACCTTCGCCCATGTGGACCCTCGCGTTGAGGCCTATGTGGCGGAGAAGCTGGGCCTGAAGCCGGAGCCGATCTCGACCCAAGTGATCCCGCGCGACCGGCATGCGCAGTATTTCGCGACGCTCGCCGTGGTGGCGGGCTCGGTGGAGCGGCTCGCCACCGAGATCCGTCATTTGCAGCGTACCGAGGTGCTCGAGGCCGAAGAGCATTTCAGCGAGGGCCAGAAGGGCTCCTCCGCCATGCCGCATAAGCGCAACCCCGTGCTCTCCGAGAACATCACGGGGCTCGCGCGCCTGATCCGCGCCTATGCGGTCCCTGCGCTGGAGGACGTGGCGCTCTGGCACGAGCGCGACATCTCCCACTCCTCGGTCGAGCGGGTGATCGGTCCCGATGCCACCATCGCCCTCGACTTCGCACTTGCCCGCCTGACCGAGGTCGTGCGGGGGCTCGTGGTGTATCCAGAGCGCATGCGCGCCAATCTCGACCGTCTTGGCGGCCTCATCCACTCGCAGCGCGTGTTGCTGGCGCTCACGGAAGCCGGCGTCGCGCGCGAAGCCGCCTACACCGTCGTGCAGCGGAACGCCATGAAGGTGTGGAAAGAAGGCGGCGACTTCCTCGAAGCGCTACTCAAGGACAAGGACGTGACCAAGGCCGTCCCCGAAAAGACGCTGCGGGCGCAGTTCGACCTCGACCATCACCTGAAGCATGTCGACACGATCTTCGACCGCGTCTTCGGCCCTCACTCCTCCTCGAAGCGCCGCAAGGCTCAAGGCGCCTTGTAGTTGTTGCGGGTGAAGACGTAGGGCACGTAGCGATAGCGCCCGTGCTCCCTCAGCGTCAGAAAATAGCGCCCGCGGTACCAAGAGGGCGGGATGTCCGCGTAGGGCGGCAGATCGTAATAGGCATCCGCCGTAGGGTAATGGCCCGAATGGTAGGGGTAGCGCGGATAGACGGGGGTGACGGGTTCCGCCCCCTCGGCCGGCGACGCACCAGAGACTTCCTGGACCTCAAGGCCGCCTTGGTTGGCATAGCCGGAATAGCTGTTCCAGGCCACCTTGCACCAGCCGTGCGCGCACGGACCGACCGTGACGTCAGCGCCCGCCGGCACGGTGAGCAGCAGCTCATATTTTACACCGGGACCGGCGCGCAGGGCGAGGTCTCCGGACGTCTTGCCCTCGCGGGCCATGGCGGCGCTCACGCCGAGCGCCAGCGCCAAAGTCGCGACGAGCATCGTATGCGAAGCATGCATGTCGATTGGTCCCCTCTTCGCTCCTTGCATCTTGGCACAGGCACAACGCAGCGTCAGCTAAAGGATTGCTGCCATGCGTGACACGCGGATGCCTAGGCCTTGACGCTCACCTGTTTCCTCACCACGGCCGCGGCCTCGGCAAACCAAATGGCATCGGTGGCCACCGCCACCACGTTCCACCCCGCCGCAACGAGAGGCTGCGCGAAGGCCACGTCGTTGGCATAGATCAACGCGATCACGTTCCGCTCGCGGCATTTGCGCAAAACCAGAGTGATGGCCTCCTTGACCTCCGGAGCCCGGATATCGAGGCGCCCGGTGAGCGCCATGGAAAGGTCGTTCGGGCCGAAACACACCATATCCACGCCGTCAAGCGCGAGGATGTCGTCCAGCTGATCGAGCGCGCCTTTCGTCTCAATCTGGGGGCAGGTGATGGTCCAATCGTTGGCCGTGGTAAAATAGTCGCCCGTGTAGCCAAGTTGGGCCCGGTAGGGGCCCCAGCTCCGCGTGCCGCGGGGCGGGTATTTGACCGCTTGAACGAAGGCTTCCGCCTCTTCCACATTGGCGATCAAAGGACACATGATGCCCTGGGCGCCGGCATCGAGCGCACGGCCGACAAGACCCGGGTCGTTCTCGGCTACGCGCACGAGGGTTGGCAGGCTGCAGGCCCGGGCCGCCGTTAGGCAGCCAAGCAGCACCTCATTGCCGCCCATGCCGTGCTGCTGATCGATGGTGATGCAGTCCCACCCGGCCTGGGCAATCAGCTCGATCACGAATGGCGAATTGAGCGTCAGCCAGGCGTTGAACAGCGTGCGGCCTTCATTGGCGGCCTTGCGGAATTGATCCACTCCCATCTTAGGAACCTGCGTCAGGCCTTGCCTTCGGTATCGATCTGGACCATCGCCTGGTCCATCAGGTCGGCCATAATGCGGCGGATCTGGTGGTCGGACTGCTCGACGCCGCGCGCGTCGAAATCGCTCCGCAGCTTGCGGAAGACGTCCTCGTCCCCGGGTTCCGTGAGATCGGCCTTGATCACCTCCCGCGCGTAGGCCTGCGCCGCATCGCCGGAGAGCCCCATCTTCTCTGCCGCCCAGAGGCCCAAAAGCTTGTTCCGGCGCGCCGTTGCCTTGAATTTCAGCTCCTGGTCATGGGCGAATTTCCGCTCAAAACCCTTCTCGCGCTCCTCAAAGGTGGTCATTTGCTTGGGCCTCCCGGGCTTCGCGCGAATCGGCAGCTCGTGCGGCGGAAATGGGTGGAAAATGCCGACCTTGCGAGCGAGGGATACCCTGAAAATCCTTGGAAATCAACCGGTCCCGGTGGACAAAGACGCCGCGGACGGCAAAGATTGTCTCCCCTCTCCCCTTACGTTAAGGTCGCCCTCAAGATCCGTCGTCGATTCCGATCATGGCAATGTGCGACGTCCACGCGGCATGGGTGACCTTTTCCGCGTAATCGATGTTTTTTCAGTAGTTTGCACCAGTTTACTCGAGAGGAACTTAAAATATGAACCGGCGCCGCCGCGTGTATGAGGGCAAGGCCAAGATCCTCTATGAAGGCCCCGAGCCCGGCACCCTCGTGCAGCATTTCAAAGACGACGCCACCGCCTTCAACAACAAGAAACATGACAAGATCGAGGGCAAAGGCGTCCTCAACAATCGCATCTGCGAATACCTCTTCCAGAAGCTCGGCGAAATCGGCGTGCCCACCCATTTCATCAAGCGGCTCAACATGCGCGAGCAGCTGATCCGGGAGGTGGAGATCATCCCGCTCGAGGTGGTGGTGCGCAACGTCGCCGCGGGCTCGCTGTCCACACGCCTCGGCATCGACGAGGGCACCACCCTGCCCCGCTCGATCGTGGAGCTCTATTACAAGTCCGACAAGCTCGAGGACCCGATGGTCACCGAGGAGCACATCACGGCCTTCGGCTGGGCGTCCCCGGCGGAGATTGACGACGTCATGTCGCTCGCGCTCCGGATCAACGATTTTCTCTCAGGTCTCTTTCTCGGCGTGGGCATCCGCCTCGTCGACTTCAAATGCGAGTTTGGCCGGCTGTGGGAGAACGAGACCATGCGCATCGTCCTGGCCGACGAGATCTCGCCTGACTGCTGCCGGCTGTGGGACATCGAGACGCAAAACAAGCTCGACAAGGACCGCTTCCGCCGCGACTTGGGCGGGCTGGTCGAAGCCTACCAAGAGGTAGCGCGGCGGCTCGGCCTGCATGTGGACAACCCCATGCGGACGCGCAGCGGCCCAGTGCTCGTGCGCTCAAAATAGGGGGGCCAAAGGGCACCCATGAAGGCGCGCATCACCATCACGCTGAAACCGGGGGTGCTCGACCCGCAAGGCAAGGCGATCGCGGGGGCGCTGCACGCGCTGGGCTTTGGCGCCGTTGGCAATGTGCGCCAGGGCAAATATATCGAGGTCGAGGTGGCCGAGTCCGATCCCGCCCGCGCCCGCGCCGAGGTCGAGCGCATGTGCGAGCAGCTGCTCGCCAACACCATCATCGAGAACTACGCCTATGAGCTCGAGGCCGCTTAGCGAGGCATGAAAGCGAGCGTCATCGTCTTTCCGGGATCGAATTGCGACCGCGACGCGGCGACGGCGCTTGAGGCCGCGACGGGCTCCGCACCCGCCATGGTCTGGCATGGTGACGTCGAGCTGCCTCGAAGCGACCTCATCGTGCTCCCCGGCGGTTTCTCCTATGGCGATTATCTGCGCTCCGGCGCCATGGCGGCGCATTCGCCCATCATGCGAGAGGTCGTCAAACGCGCCCACGCCGGCACCCCCGTGCTCGGCATTTGCAACGGCTTCCAGGTGCTGACCGAAGCTGGCCTCCTGCCTGGCGTGCTCATGCGCAACGCCTCGCTCAAATTCATATGCCAGGACGTGCATCTCCGCGTGGAGCGGAACGACACGCTATATACACAGGACTACGCCAAGGGTGAGGTCGTGCGGTTCCCCATCGCCCACAAGGACGGCAGCTACTTCGCCGACGAGGCGACGCTCGACCGGCTGGAAGGCGAAGGCCGCATCGCCTTCCGTTACAGCGACGCGGAGGGCGAGATCACCGCAGGCGCCAATCCCAACGGCTCCCGCCGCAACATTGCCGGCATCTATAACGAGACGGGGACCGTGCTCGGACTCATGCCTCACCCGGAGCGCCTTGCCGAGCGTGCACTCGGCGGCACCGACGGCGCCAAGATGTTTGCCGCCCTCGCGGAGGCGTTGCCTTGACTGGGGCCGCCCGCGCAACGCAGGTGGCAGAGGGCATTTCCGAAGCGCTCATCGCCGAGCACGGCCTGAGCGCGGATGAATATCGCCGACTGCTCGAGGCACTCGGCCGGGAGCCGTCTCTCACCGAGCTCGGCATCTTCTCGGTGATGTGGTCGGAGCACTGCTCCTACAAGTCCTCGCGCATCTGGCTGAAAAAGCTCCCGACCGAAGGCCCGCAGGTCATTCAAGGGCCCGGCGAGAATGCGGGCGTGGTCGATCTCGGCGACGGTCAGGCCGCCGTGTTCAAAATGGAGAGCCACAATCATCCCTCCTATATCGAGCCCTATCAGGGAGCCGCGACCGGGGTGGGCGGCATCATGCGCGACGTATTCACCATGGGTGCGCGGCCCATCGCCAACATGAACGCGCTCCGCTTCGGCGCGCCGGACCACCCCATGACGCGCCATCTCGTGGCGGGCGTCGTTGGGGGCATCGGCGACTATGGCAACTGCATGGGCGTTCCGACCGTGGGCGGGGAGACCAATTTCGACGCTCGCTACAACGACAACATTCTGGTTAACGCCATGTGCGTCGGTCTCGTGCACAGCGATCGCATCTTCAAGTCCGCCGCGCGGGGCGTGGGCCTTCCCGTCGTCTATGTGGGCTCTAAGACCGGACGCGACGGCATCCATGGCGCCACCATGGCGTCGGCGGAGTTCGACGAGGCGTCGGAGGAGAAACGGCCCACGGTGCAGGTGGGTGACCCCTTCTCCGAGAAGCTGCTGCTCGAGGCCTGCCTTGAGTTGATGCGTGAAGACGTCATCGTCGCCATCCAGGACATGGGGGCCGCGGGCCTCACCTCTTCCTCCGTCGAGATGGCGGACAAGGGGGGAGTCGGCATCGCGCTCGACCTCGATCGAGTGCCTACCCGCGAGGCGGCCATGACGGCCTACGAGATGATGTTGTCGGAGAGCCAAGAGCGCATGCTCATGGTGCTGAAGCCCGGCGCCGAAAAGATCGCTCAGCGCATCTTCGACAAATGGGAGCTCGACTTCGCCGTCGTCGGAACCACCACCGACACAGGTCGCCTTGTGGTTCGCCATGACGGCCGGACCGAGGCCGACATCCCGCTGTCTGCGCTGGCGCACGCCGCGCCCGTCTATGAGCGCCCTTATACGCGGAAGCCGCCTGAACCGTTCGTCGCGCCGGAGGATGTGCCAGCGCCGAACAGCCTGCTCGGCGCGCTGAAAGTACTGATGGGCTCAGCGGCGCTATCCTCGCGACGCTGGATCTGGCAGCAATACGATCACATGGTGATGGCCGACACGGTGCAGCGGCCGGGCGGCGACGCCGGCGTCGTGCGCGTGCATGGCACGAACAAGGGCCTCGCCATTTCCTGCGACGTGACGCCCCGCTATTGCGCGGCCGATGCTTATGAGGGCGCCAAGCAGGCGGTGGCGGAGTGCTGGCGCAATCTGACCGCGGTCGGGGCCGATCCGCTTGCCATCACCGATTGCCTGAATTTCGGCAATCCGGAGCGGCCCGAGATCATGGGTGAGTTCGTGGGCGCCATCGACGGCATGGCCCAGGCCTGTACCGCGCTCGCCTTCCCCGTCGTCTCCGGCAATGTCTCGCTTTATAACGAGACCAACGGTATCGCCATCCCGCCGACGCCCGCCGTGGGCGGCATTGGTCTCATCCCGGACATCGCCAAGATGGCAACGCCGGCCCTGAAGAACGAAGGCGATGTGCTGATCCTGCTCGGCGTAGCAACCGGTCATCTCGGCCAGTCGCTCTATCAGGAGCTGCTGCAGGGTACCACGCGCGGCGCACCCCCGCCGGTCGATCTCGACGCCGAGCGCCGCGTCGGTGACTTTGTCAGACGTCTAATCCGGGAAGCACGCCTATCGGCGGTCCATGACGTGTCGGACGGCGGATTGTTGGTGGCGATCGCCGAGATGGTGTTGGCAGGTGGCGTCGGGGTGGGGCTCAACGCACCGCCCGACGATCTGCCGGCGCACGCCTTTTGGTTCGGCGAGGAGCAAGGCCGTTATGTGGTTGCCGCGGAGCCGGTGCTCGCCGCGCTAGTCTTGGGCGAAGCGGCAAAGGCCCGATTGCCGGCGCGCACGCTTGGCGTGGTCGGCGGCGACACCTTGAAACTTCCGGGCGAAGCGCCACTTCCCCTTGCGGCTTTGGTCCTTGCCCACGAGCGCTGGTTGCCAGCCCTCATGGCCGCTAGGATCGGTTGACATAGGGGACAGGGCGACGATGGCCATGGCGGCCCAAGACATCGAGCGGCTCATCAAGGAGCGCTTTCCCGACGCGCGCGTCAGCATCGACGACCTCGCCGGCGACGGCGACCATTATGCGGCGACTGTCGTCGCGGAAGCCTTCCGCGGCAAGACACCGGTGCAGCAGCATCAAATGGTGTATGAGGCCCTTGGGGACAGCATGCGCGGGGCGCTCCATGCGCTGGCGCTCAAGACCTCGGCGCCTTCCTAAGGAGATTGGAATGACAAACGCGCAAGAGATTCAGGATTGGATTAGGAAGCAAGTCGCAGCCAACGACGTCGTGCTGTTCATGAAGGGCACGCGAGAGATGCCTCAATGCGGCTTCTCCATGCAGGTCGCGCAGATGCTGAACCATCTCGGCGTGGAGTTCAAAGACATCAACGTGCTCGACAACATGAGCGTACGCGAGGGGATCAAGGCTTATTCGAATTGGCCGACGATCCCGCAGCTCTACGTCAAGGGCGAGTTCATCGGCGGCTGCGATATCGTGCGCGAGATGTTCCAGGCGGGTGAGCTGCAGGAGCTTTTGAGCGACAAGGGGATCGCCCACAACCAGCAGACGCTCACGGCGTAACTCCGCGATATTCCCGCGAACCCGGGATCGGCTAGCGCGAATAGAACTCGATGACGAGGTTCGGCTCCATGATCACCGGGTACGGCACGTCGGCGAGCAGGGGCGTCCGCACCAGCTTGGCCACCATCTTGGAGTGGTCGACCTCGATATAGTCGGGCACATCGCGCTCGGGGCTTTGCGCGGCCTCGAGCACCAGCCCCGCATCCTTGGCCTTGTCCTTGACCTCGATCACGTCGCCCTCGCGGCAGCGGAAGCTCGGGATGTTCACGCGCCTGCCATTGACGCGCACATGGCCATGGGAGACGAACTGCCGCGCGGCAAATACGGTCGGCACGAATTTCGCGCGATAGACGATGGCGTCGAGGCGCCTCTCCAATAGCCCGACAAGCTTCTCGCCGGTGTCGCCCCTAAGCCGCGCCGCCTCGCGATAGATGGCCTTGAACTGCTTCTCGGTGATATTGCCGTAATAGCCCTTGAGCTTCTGCTTGGCGCGCAGCTGCTGGCCATAGTCCGACAGCTTGCCTCGCCGGCGCTGGCCATGCACGCCGGGGCCGTATTCGCGCTTGTTGTAGGGGCTCTTCGGGCGACCCCAAATATTCTCGCCAAGCCTGCGGTCGATCTTGTGCTTCGCGTTGATACGTTTCGTCATGCGTCAAGGGCTCCAAGCCAAATCCCAGATGCGCGCGCGGGCGGTGTGCTCGCACGCGGCCTCTCGAGTAAATCATTCGCGATGAGGTAACGGCCGCTTTCAGGGCTTGGCCTAGGCCAGGCAAGAGCGCGAGCTCACCTTCGCATAGGCGTTTTGTTACACGCAAGGATACGAAAGTGTCAATTGGCGCGGCCGGCCAGCGGCGCGGGCTTGGCAGCTTTCGGAGCCTGCGCGGGCGCCGGGCTCGGTGCGGGTGCGGCCTCCGCGGACTGAACATAGGCGGCAATGGCCTGCCTCACCTTCTCCTTCTGCTCCGGCGGGCAGTCGAGCTTTTTCGGAGTGATATATTGAGGTCCGGTTGCGGCGGCGGCGGCGGCATCGTCGCCCGCGCCCTGCGCACCCGTGTCCCCCGACTGCGCGCCGGCATCCGCCGCGTTGGGGGCGTCGCTGTTCTTTTCGGTCATGCTGATGTTGCCGGTGAAGTAGGAGACCGAGAACATATGCAAGGTATTGATGAACATGAGCTGCTCCGGGCTCCAGACCTTGCGCCCCTCCTCGCCCTTCATCAGTCGCTCATAGTTGGCCTTCTCAAGGTCCACGAGATTGCAAGCCTCGGCATAGGCAGAACGCGTCGCCACCTTGATCACGCGGCGCGCGTCGTCGATGGGAATGAAGAACTTCTGCGGATTCGATTTGTCGACCTTGACCGGCTTGCCGTCGGGGCCGGGAGCTTCATCCGGCATGATCGACCAGGCGAAGGTCGCCATCACGCGCACGGCGCTGTCGCTGAGCTTGTCCTTGGGGGCGCCGTCATCGGTCGCGACCGGCTTGGTGCGCTTGTCGAGCTCTTCGGCCACGGGCCGGATGCCCGTATTGTCCTGAGCCTTGAGCGGCGCGCCCTGCAGCATCGCCACCAGCACGGTGGCCCCCGCCGCAGCCCACTGAATCCAAGCTTTTTGCATCAACTGCCCCTCTCAAGTTCAGTGCCGAAGCTAGCCATCGTTGCACCCAATCGCAATAGGAGAAACGGGGCGGAACTATGGCCCGCTATGGCTTGGGCCGCCTGCCGGCCAGAGCCACGATGATGCCACGCCAGGTGCGCACGTCCTGGTCGGTCAAGCCCATGCGATGGAAGATATTGCGGATGCTCCGCACCATGGTCGCGCGCTTCTCGGCCGGGCGCAGGAAGCCAGCGCGGTCGAGCTCGCTCTCGAGATGCTCAAAGAGGCCGATGAGCTCGGCTCGCGTCGCGGGCCGCGTGTCGGCCACGCTCAACCCCTCCTCTGCCGGTCCGTCGAACGGCGTGGCACGGCCGAGCGAGGGCACCGAACTTTGCGCCTTGAGCCATTCATAGCCGAACAGCAGCACCGCCTGGGGCAAGCTCAGCGAGGCGAAGCCCGGATTGACGGGAGCGGTGATGATGGCGTCCGTAAGCGCCAGCGCTTCGTTGTCGAGGCCGCTCCGCTCCGGCCCGAACAAGACGCCGGTCCGCTCGCCTTTGGCCGAGCGAAGCGCGAGCTCGCGGGCGGCGCTCTCGGGAGTGGCCACGCGTTTCACCATGTCGCGCGGCCGCGCCGTGGTGGCAAAGACAAAGTGCAAGTCTCCAACCGCCTGCTCGACCGTGGGAAAAAGGCTGGCCGTGTCCGCCACACTCGCGGCTCCGGCTGCTGCCGCATGTGCCTTGTGGTTCGGCCAGCCGTCGCGGGGCGCGACCAGGCGCAGATCGGCAAGGCCGAAGTTGGCCATGGCCCGGGCGGCAAAGCCGATATTCTCCCCCAGTTGCGGTTGAACGAGGATGATCGCCGGTGCCGGCGCGCTCGGACGCGCGGCGCCTGTCACCGGGGTGCGGGAGACTACCGCTTTTTTGGCTTTGCCTTGGACGCGCGGCCTTGCTTTGATCATGGGGGGCACGATGCTATAGGGGGCGCCTGCCCGCAACGGTGGCGAAGCCGATGGTGCGGCGGCCCTCTCGAAAATCCTCCCTGCCGGAGACGCGCGTGAACAAGATCAAGGTCAAGAACCCGGTCGTCGAGCTCGACGGGGACGAGATGACCAGGGTCATCTGGGACCTCATCCGGGAGAAGCTGATCCGCCCCTACCTCGATGTCGAGCTTCAGCGCTTCGATCTCAGCATCGAGAACCGTGACGCGACCAACGATAAGGTCACGGTCGACGCCGCTTACGCCATTCTCGAGCATGGCGTGGGGGTCAAATGCGCCACCATCACCCCCGACGAGGCGCGGGTGAAGGAATTTGGCTTGAAGCAGATGTGGAAATCGCCGAACGGGACGATCCGCAACATCCTGGGCGGCGTCATCTTCCGTGAGCCTATCATCTGTCACAACGTGCCGCGGCTCGTCCCCGGCTGGACCAAGCCGATCGTCATCGGCCGGCATGCCTATGGTGACGTCTATCGCGCGACCGACTTTCGTGTCCCAGGCAAAGGCAAACTGACAATCAACTTCCTCGGCGAGGACGGCAGCAAGATCGAGCATGAGGTGCATCAGTTCACGGGCAGCGGTGTGGCGCTCGCCATGTTCAACGTGGACGAGTCGATCCGCGACTTCGCGCTCGCCACCTTCAACTATGCGCTGGACCGCAACATGCCGGTCTATCTCTCCACCAAGAACACCATCCTCAAGGCCTATGACGGACGCTTCAAGGACATCTTCGCCGAAGTGTTCGAGGCGAAGTTCAAGACCGAATTCAACAAGCGCGGACTCACCTATGAGCATCGTCTGATCGACGACATGGTGGCCTCCTCGCTCAAATGGTCGGGCGGTTATGTGTGGGCCTTGAAGAACTATGACGGCGACGTGCAGTCGGACACGGTGGCGCAAGGCTTCGGCTCGCTCGGCCTGATGACGAGCGTGCTGATGACGCCCGACGGCAAGACCGTCGAGGCCGAGGCCGCGCACGGCACCGTCACCCGCCACTATCGCCAGCACCAGCAGGGACGGGCCACCTCGACCAACGCAACGGCCTCGATCTTTGCCTGGACGCGGGGGCTCAAGCATCGTGCCAAGCTCGACGACAATGCCGAGCTCCTTCGGTTCGCCGATACGCTGGAGGAGACGGTGGTCGGCACCATCGAGGCGGGCTTCATGACCAAGGACCTCGCGCTGCTGGTGGGCGCCGATCAGGCATGGCTCTCCACCACTGGGTTTATTGACAAGATCGACGAGCGCCTGCGCGAGACCATGACCGACCGCGCCGCGGCGTGAGGCTCCGGCAGTCTCCTTGCCAAGGATTGATCGGCGCCCGGTAAGATGCCTCTATCTCCCCGATGCCGCGTAGGCCTTTCATTGCTGTAGGGGGCGGGCTAGCCGGCGCCGCCTTCGCGCTCGAGCTCGCCCGCCATGGCGAAGACGTGCTCGTGCTCGAAAGCACGCCCGCACCCAAGCACAAGGTCTGCGGGGAGTTTCTCAGCGCCGAGGTCCAGAGCCTGCTCAACTATCTCGGTCTTGATCTCAAAGCACTGGGCGCCACCAGCGTGAGCACATTCCGACTGGTCGCGGGACATCGAACGGCGGAGGCGCCTCTGCCCTTCCGTGGCGCGGGCCTCTCCCGCTTTCGCCTCGACCAGAGCTTGTTGCAAGCCGCGGAGGCGGCCGGCGCCGAAGTGAGGCGCGGCGTCACGGTCAGCACTATTGCGCCTGCGGGCGCAGGTTTGACGCTGAAGGCTGGAGGTCACGTCTTGCGCGCACGCGGAGCGGCTCTTGCCACGGGCAAGCACAGCCTCCGCGCCTTTCCCCGCCAACCGAGCGGCATGGTCGGGTTCAAGCTGCAGTTTCGGCTGCGGCCAGAGGCATTGCGGGCCCTTCACGAGGTGGTCCAGATCGCGATGTTCGACGGCGGCTATATTGGCGCCTGCATCGTGGAGGATGAGCTCGTCACGCTTTGCTGGGTGATGCGCCCTGCTCTGGTGCGGCGCATCGGCGCCGCTTGGTCCTCTCAGGCCGCGTATTTCTCCGCCCAATCGGAGCGACTAGGAGATCTTCTGGCGGACGCACGACCGGAGTGGGACAAGCCGGTCGCTATCGCCAGAATTCCTTACGGTTATCTCCGGCGCGAGCCCATCGCCCCTACCATCTTTCCCGTGGGCGATCAACTCGCCGTCATTCCCTCCTTCACCGGCGACGGCATGGCGATTGCGCTCTACTCCGGGATCGCCGCCGCCCACGCCGTCCTCGCTGCGGACAGCGCTGCTTTATTTCAGCAACGCATGATCAAGCGATTAAGGGGTCAGCTCCACTGGGCTGGCGCGGTGAACCTGCTATTTGAGAGCAGGATGTTGCACAAGGTCTCAGTAATGGGGGCGGCCGCGCTGCCCGGCGCCGTCACCTGGATCGCCAAGTCGACCCGCATCAGCGGGTTCGACGATGTCATCGCGGCGGCGCCCGAGGGTAAGGCGATCCTCAGCGTCTGATCCAACGGATCAGATAGCGAAACGGCAGGCGTAACACGACCTCCGCGTGGGTGAGCCCCGCTTCGCGCGCGAGCGACGTGGCCTCCTCCTGCGTGAACGCGCCCTCCACCGAAGTCCGTCCGTCGAGCCGGCAGATATCGCTCAAGAGCAGGGCGCGCGTGCCGAGCCGCGCGAACCAATAGCTCAACGGGCTGCGCACGAGATCTTGGATCACGAGCCGGTCGTGGGCCTTGGCGGCAGCATCGCGCAAGAACGCGATTGCCTCTTCGTCGTCGAGATGATGCAGGAAGAGCGTGCTCATAACCATGTCGAACCCGTCCGGAAGGGGGTCGTCGGTGACGTCATGGCGAAAGAACGCGATCGGTGCCTCGGCTCTAGCCGCGGCTTCGCTCGCAAACTGCACAGCCGCCGGGCTCACATCGCAGCCCACAAGCTCGACCCTTAACCCCGCGCGCTTTGCCCGGTGCCAGAGTGAGATCAGCACATCGCCACCGCCACAGGCCACGTCGAGCACACGCAGCGGCCGCGCGGCGCACCGCTTGACGGAAGCTTCGAGGTCGGGCCACATGAGTGCGGTCGAGCGCGTTACGATATTGACGCGCCTCAATCCCCTCAGCGTTTCGGCGAAGCGCGCCGGGGCCAGATCCGGCGCATCCATGATCTCTGGCTGGCGATGACGGCGGCTGAGGTCGATCCCCATGGGCCTATTCTGCGCGGGAAACGGTCGGTAGACGAGCCAATCCGCGCGCCTCCTTGCTCACGGCGACACCCAGCTTCGACGTTGCTCTATTTCGGAATCGTCTTTGCCGCGGAGGAACTTTGGGTCACCGGCGCGGTTTGGGCAGGCGGCGTGGCCTTGGTGGTCGAATCGCCACCGCTGGTCGGAGTGTTCTTGTTGGCCTGGTTTTTGTTCTTCGCATCGGGCGAGGCATTTGCCACGATGAGTTTCCACGCATCCGGGTGGTCACATGCCACCATCACCGGCGGCTGGCTTTCGGTCGCGGCGCCTAAGCACATGGGTGGCCCTGCCGCCTTCGCCTGGCCGGTTGGCTCCGCTTGACCCGACGTCTGCGCTTGGCCTGTTACTTGAGGTTGGCCAATGGTCTGCAATTTGTACGTTGGGGTGGCGGCGAGCTTCTGCTCCAAATCGACTTTCAGCTGAGAAATGTCGCCTTCCAACCTGACGATGTCTCCTTCCAAATGGACGATATGCTCCTGCAAGCACGTCATACGGCTCTGGTCCTCTTTGATGTCATCGCAAAGTTTCAGCTCGGCGGCGCCGGCCGGCGCCAGGCTTCCCAGAATGCAAATCGACCCGACCAGGGCGGCAATCGTGCGCATGTCACTTGACCCTTTCCCGACATTTGAACGGCGGCGCCAAAACCAAGAGGAGGGATCGCCTCGCGGTGAGCCCTCCTGCAGAACGTCTCGCAACGGGGATTGTCCGGCTAGCAGAGAGCACACCAGCAGTGCCCGTGCGGACCGCAGACCCAATGCCGCCGTGGGCCACAGTGGGGACCCGGCGCGCCGCAGGCAGCCTGCACAACCGGACTAAAATTCTTAGCAGCGGCAGGCAGACCCGTGTCGCTGCCGGGCGTCGTGGCCTCGGCCTTCCAAACCAACGAGCCCGCCAACATGATGCCCCCGGTCAGCATGAGGGCAACCAACAGCTTACGCATCGCTTTCCTCCTCAGACTTGGTGGCGTCGAGGGCGTGACAATACCAGCGTTCGATGTCGGAAAATCGGCGCGTAGTGTCTCATGTAGGACGGCGAGGTTCCGCTGATTCCTGCGGAACGGACGTTCGTGCTCCGCGCCCTCGGGCGCCTCGGCTCAGCGCTTCGCGGCAGCTTGGCCGGCGGAAGCAACGACCGCGCCGGCGGAGAGTTTCGCCGCGATAGCCTCAAGCGCCGCGTCGGCGCGTGCGCCGTCGGGACCGCCGGCCTGGGCGAGATCGGCGCGACCGCCACCGCCCTTGCCGCCTAAAATCTCTGCGCCAATGCGCGCGAGCGCGACGGCGTCATAGGTGGCGGTGAGATCCTCGGTGACGCCGACGACGAGGCCGGCCTTGCCCTCCTCGCTCACGCCGATGATGGCCACGACGCCAGACCCCAATTGCCGCTTCGCGTCGTCGACAAGCCCGCGTAGATCCTTGGGCGCCACGCCTTGCAGGGTGCGAGCGATTAGCTTGACGGGACCGAGGTCACGCACGGCCGCCGCACCGTCACCGTCCGCGCGCGGGGCCAAAGCGAGCTCCCGCTTTGCCTCGGCAAGCTGGCGCTCCAGCTTGCGGCGCTCGTCGATGATGGCGGCCAGGCGCGGGATCATCTCGTCGGGGCCCACTTTCAAGAGCTCTGACGCCTCGCGCACCTTCTCGTCCTGCGCTGAAAGATAGGCGCGCGCGCCCTCGCCCGTGAGTGCCTCAATGCGGCGCACGCCGGCAGCGACCGCGCTCTCCGCCACGATCTTGAGGAGCCCGATGTCGCCGGTGAACCGCACATGGGTGCCGCCGCACAGCTCGATGGAATAAGCGTGGCCGGCCTTGTGGCTCCGCTGGCTGTGGCCCATGCTGACGACGCGCACCTCTTCGCCATATTTCTCCCCGAACAGCGCGAGCGCGCCATTGGCGATCGCGTCTTGGGGCGACATCAGATGCGTCTCGACGCCCGAGTTCTGCAGGATCATGGCGTTGGCAAGATCCTCGACCGCCTTGATCTCCGCATGGGTCATGGGCTTCTGATGGGAGAAATCGAAACGGAGCCGGCCCGGCTCGACCAGCGAGCCCTTCTGCGCGACTTGCTCGCCCAGCACCTCGCGCAAGGCCTCATGCAGGAGGTGCGTGGCAGAGTGGTTGGCGCGGGTCGCATCCCGGCGCGCGTGATCGACCGCGAGCTCGACGGTCTCGCCCAGCTGCAATGCGGCCCCCTCGACGCGGCCCTGATGAACGAAGAGGCTCCCGAGTTTCTTCTGCGTGTCCTCGACGATGAAGCGCGCGCCGCTCGGGCCCGTGATGGTGCCGCGGTCGCCGACCTGGCCGCCAGACTCGCCGTAGAATGGCGTCTGATTGACGATCACCGCGCCCTGCATCCCCGCCTTCAGCTCAGGCACGAGCTTGCCGTCCGCGATCAGCGCCACGACCTCGCCCGACGCAGTCTCGGCCGCGTAACCGAGGAATTCAGTGGCGCCCAATTTGTCCTTGAGCTCGAACCATAGCGCCTCGGTTGCTGTCTCGCCCGAGCCGGTCCAGGCCTTGCGCGCCTCTTCGCGCTGGCGCTGCATGCAAGCGGCAAAGCCGGCCGTGTCGACACCTAGTCCGCGCGCCTTGAGTGCATCCTCGGTGAGGTCGAAGGGGAAGCCATAGGTATCGTAAAGCTTGAACGCGATCTCGCCTGGCAGCGTAGCGCCGCGCGACAGACCCCGGGTCGCGTCGTCCAGCAGCTTAAGCCCGCGCTCCAGCGTGTCGCGGAAGCGGGTCTCCTCGAGCTTCAACGTCTCGGCGATAAGGCTCTTGCCCCGCTCGAGCTCCGGATAAGCACGGCCCATCTGATCGATCAGCGCCGGTACGAGCCGATACATGAGCGGCTCTTTCGCCTCCAAGAGATGGGCGTGGCGCATGGCGCGGCGCATGATCCGGCGCAGCACATACCCCCTGCCCTCGTTCGACGGCAGTACACCATCGGCGATGAGGAAGGAGGACGCGCGCAGATGGTCGGCAATGATGCGGTGACTGGCCTTGATCTCGGGGCTCGATCCCTTGCCGGTGATGGGCTTGCTGGTCAGCGCGACGGAGGCCGCGATCAACGCCTGGAACAGGTCGATGGTGTAATTGTCGTGGGTTCCCTGCAGGACGGCGGCGATGCGCTCTAGGCCCATGCCGGTGTCAATGGAGGGATGCGGCAGAGGCACGTGCATCCCCCCCGCCAGCTGCTCATATTGCATAAAGACGAGGTTCCAGATCTCGACGAAGCGGTCGCCGTCGGCGTCGGGGCTACCGGGCGGACCACCCTGCAGCTCCGACCCATGATCGTAGAAGATCTCCGAGCACGGCCCGCAGGGGCCCAAATCGCCCATGGACCAGAAATTGTCGGAGCCTGCGATGCGCAGGATCCTGCTATCGGAAAGGCCAGAAATCTCGCGCCACAGTCTGGCCGCCTCGTCGTCCTCGGTAAACACGGTGATGAGCAGCCGCTCCTTGTCGAGCGCGAAGTCCCGGGTGAGCAGCTCCCAAGCGAGCACGATGGCGCGCTCCTTGAAATAATCGCCAAAGGAGAAGTTGCCGAGCATCTCGAAGAAGGTGTGGTGGCGCGCGGTGTAGCCCACATTGTCGAGGTCATTGTGCTTGCCGCCCGCGCGCACGCATTTCTGCGCCGTCGCGACGCGGGGAGACGGGGGCGCCTCGGCGCCGGTGAACACGTTCTTGAACTGCACCATGCCCGCATTGGTGAACATCAGCGTCGGGTCATGGCGCGGTACGAGCGGGCTCGACGGCATGATCACATGGTCGTTCTTGGCAAAGAAGTCGAGGAAGCCCGTGCGGATGGCGTTCAGGCTCGCGTGGCTCACGCCCGGGCCGCTGGCCCAGGAGGCGCTCGCGTTCGCGTCTTTGGCGCCGGTGCCTTCGGCATTGGTGGTTTTGACCCGCGTGTCTTTGGCACTCGTGCCTTTCGCACCAGTGTCCTTGGCACCAGCGTCCTTGGCACGTACGGGGCGCGAGCGTCGCTCGTTGTTCTTGAGGGAGGTCATGGCCGGAAGTGGGACCTTCGTTGCAAAACAGACCCTGGAGCGCGCGGACGAATCAGCCCCGAGCGCGCGTATCAAGCTGCTCCCGCGAGAGCCAGGGCCGCAAGAGATGGGTGACAGATAGGATGGGGAAAGGAAGCTGTCCAGCGGCAGCGCGCGCGCCCGAAGGCGGAAAAGCGACGCAGATGCCTGCCCGGGCGAGTTCCCTTTGGCGCGAATCCCTTAAGGCAGGCGTCCTGGAAAATAGGATGAAGCTTTAGGCGCTCCGCTGGCTCAAGGCCCTAAGCGTCAACGCTCGAGCGCTCTGCCTTCAAGAGCCCCGCCGTCCGCGCCGGCCGCCGGTGATGGGCGCCACGGTCGAGTCGGCATTGCCCTCGGCAAAGCCGATCGGCTCCTCACCCTCCTCGCCGCTCGCAGCTTCGCCGCTCGAACTCGGGCACGCCTTCCAAGATCTGCCCGGCGATAAGGCCGGCATTCTGGCGGATCGCCCGCTCGATCTTGTCGGCAACGTACGGGTGCTCTTTCAGATACGCCTTGGCGTTCTCGCGGCCCTGCCCGATGCGCTCGCTATCGAAGGAGAACCAGGAGCCCGACTTCTCCACGATGCCGGCCTTGACGCCGAGATCGACGAGCTCGCCCGTCTTGGAGATGCCCTCGCCATACATGATGTCGAACTCAATCTGCTTGAAGGGCGGCGCCACCTTGTTCTTCACCACCTTGACGCGGGTCTGGTTGCCCACGACCTCCTCGCGCTCCTTGATGGCGCCGATGCGGCGGATGTCGAGGCGCACCGAGGCATAGAATTTCAGCGCGTTGCCGCCGCTCGTGGTCTCCGGGCTGCCGAACATCACCCCGATCTTCATGCGGATCTGGTTGATGAAGATCACCATGCAGCGCGACTTCGAGATCGAGCCCGTGAGCTTGCGCAAGGCCTGGCTCATCAAACGGGCCTGGCTACCCATTTGCATTTCGCCCATCTCGCCCTCGAGCTCGGCCTTGGGCGTGAGCGCCGCCACGGAATCCACCACGAGCACGTCGATGGCGCCGGAGCGCACCAAGGTGTCGGTGATCTCGAGCGCCTGCTCGCCGGTGTCGGGCTGAGAGATCAGGAGGTTCTCGAGGTCGACCCCGAGCTTCCGCGCATAGATGGTATCCAGCGCATGCTCGGCGTCGATGAAGCCGCAAATGCCGCCCCGCTTCTGGGCCTCGGCCACGACATGCAGCGCAAGCGTGGTTTTCCCTGAGGATTCAGGCCCATAGATCTCGACGACACGGCCGCGCGGCAGGCCGCCGATGCCGAGCGCGATGTCGAGCCCCAGCGAGCCCGAGGAGATGGCCTCGACCTCCACTGCCTGCTCGTTCTGGCCGAGCCGCATGATGGAGCCCTTGCCGCAATTCCGCTCGATCTGCGAGATCGCCGCCTCGAGCGCCTTCTCCCTGTCCATCTCCACTCCCTCGAAGAGGCGTACGACCTGCAACATGGATGTTCTCCCTTATTCCACAAGCCCGACATTCCACAAGCGTGACGCGCGCCGCCGCCGCGCGCGCGCCCTTGCTCGCCCCGCGGTATGCTCATGGCACCGCTTCAGGGGCGGCCAGTAAAGGCACTGTACACGTTTTGTTCTCTGTTCGCAATCTGTTCTTCGCGGGGGGCCCCCAGTGCTGTCCTAGTTCGCGGCTGAGTGTCCTAATTCCCGCTCAGGTCGATCCACGTCATCCTCGGATTTGTCTCTGATTGCGCCTCCAATTTTTGTTAGCGCTGAATCAAGACAGCTCCCGGAAACTTGGCGTCCCCTGGGGACTCCGGGGAAGAGCTCGCGCCCTAGCGGCGGTAGATGAGGCTGTGGGCGGGATGGCGGGCGTCGCCGCGCCGGTTGGCTTTGCGCACATAGGTGATGATGGAATCGGGCCGCTCGGTCTTCACCTTTAACGCGGCGATCAATGCATCGTCGGCGTCCACGACGACGCGGTCCGCTTTGCCCTTGGCCCTGAGGCCGACCGTGTATTGCGATGTCACCGCTGGCACCTTCCGGGGCGCAGCATAGCCAATAACGGGCGGGAGCGATACGAGGACGGAAGGGCCCCTCACCCGACCCTCTCGCCGGAAGGATGAGACGGAGCAGGGCCGGCGGCGCCCATGACCGCGTCGCGGTAGCCGAAGCGGTCGATATAGGGCCCGAGCCGCGCGACGATTTTGCGCTTGAGCGCGGGCGGCAGCTCATATTCGGAGATGCGGTGCTCTTTCTGCGCGTCGAGATAGGCCCGCATGGGGGCTTCGGCTCTCGCGAAGTCGCCGATGTCGAGGCGGTGGTAGAGGTCGGCCATGGCGGCGATGGGGTCCTTGACCATGTCCTCGTAGCGGAGCTCGACCAGGCGGTCCTTGGGGATCAGGTGCCGGTCCCGCTCATAGGCCTCGGTCAGGCGCACGAACATGTCGAGCACATAGTCATCGAGCCAGCCGTCGAGATAAGGCGGGTTGTGCAGGCCTTGGGTAGAGTAGAGCGCGCGCCAGAGCTTCACCGTGGAGGGGAACACGTCGAGCGGGTTGCGCGCGAGATAGATGAAGCGCGCGTCGGGGAAGAGCTTGATGAGCAGCTTGAGGCGCGCGGCGTTGGCGGGGGACTTCATCACAAGGGGCTTGCCGCCATGCTTGAGCAGAAGCCGACGGTAGAACCACAGGAAGGCGTCCGCCCAAGTCTTTTTGTCGGCTTCGGACACGCCCTTGAAGTCAAGATAGTCGCTGTCGGCGGGGCCGAACCGCGGCCACGCATGCGTGATGTAGGGCGTCCCCTGCCCCAGCATCATCATGGCGAACTCTTCTTCCTGCGGCCGGTCGAAGCCCACTGGCACGTCGTCCTGGGGGCGCTTCTTCGGCAACAGCACTTTCATCACCTTAGGCAACGTTCCCTCGGTCAAGAGAAAATGGTGCGGGAAGAAGCATTCAAAGGTGGTCGGATAGGCAAGATTAGGATCGACCGAGAAGAGGTCGTGCATCAGCGTGGTGCCGGTGCGCCAATGGCCCATGACGAAGATGGGCGGCGGCGCAAGCGGAAGCGCCTCGGCGGAGGCGCGGTAGCGCGCCTCGCTGATCCAATAGAGCAGCGAGTTCCACGGCACCCAGAGCAGCAGCAAGACCGTGTCGGGGAGGCAATTCAGCGTAAAGCTATAGTGCCCGCGCTTCAACAGCTTCATCAGCGCGCCGAAGCGCATGCCGAACCAGAAATAGATCAGTCGGCCGCCATAGCGGTGAATGGTGAGCGCCGGCAGGCGCGGCTTCTTGCGGGCGCGCCGGCGGAATCCGGAGTCATCGTCGGACGGCTGTTTCTCGTAATCCGGCACGCGAAGTCCTACGGGTCGGTTGAGGGAGCGATCGGCCCTTGGGTGTTAGCCGCGATCGGAAGCGAAGGGAAGTCCGAGGAAGGGCACGCGAATCGATGGCGCGGGCCGGGCTAGCCTTGCAGCGCCGCCTTCACCGCCGCGGCCAGCTGTTTAAGATCGAAGGGCTTCTGCAGGAACATGAACTCCTCGCTCTCGGGCAGATTGCGGCGGAAGGAATCCTCGGCATAGCCCGAGATGAAGATGATCTTGAGGTGGGGGTGCGAACCCCGCAGCTGCTTCATCAGCGTCGGGCCGTCCATCTCGGGCATCACCACGTCGCTGACCACGAGGTCGACGTCGCCCTCATAGTTAGAGAACACCTCGAGCGCCTCCGCGCCGGTCGAGGCCTCGAGCACATGATAGCCCCGCTGGCCGAGCGCGCGGGCGGCAAAGCTTCGCACCGCATCCTCGTCCTCGACCAAGAGCACGGTGCCGCGCCCAGTGAGATCCTTCGGCTTCTCGCGCGGCTCGGGCTTCACCTCGACCGCCTCGCTTGCGGTCCCGACGTAGCGCGGTAGGTAGACGCGCATGGTCGTGCCCCTGCCCTCCTCGCTCTCGGCGAAGATATAGCCGCCCGTCTGCTTGACGATGCCGTAGACGGTGGAGAGCCCGAGCCCGGTGCCGCGGCCCACTTCCTTGGTGGAGAAGAAGGGCTCGAAGATCTTCTGCATCACCTCGGCGCTCATGCCGGCGCCCGTATCCCTCACCTCGATGAGCACATAGTCTCGCGGCTCCACCGAGCTCTTGCCGAGCGCGCGCGAGTCCTGCTCGGTGATATTGGCGGTGCGAATGAGGAGCTTGCCGCCATCGGGCATGGCGTCGCGCGCATTCACCGCAAGGTTGATGATCACCTGCTCGAACTGATGCAGGTCCGCCTTTATCGGCCAAAGGTCGCCGGCTGAATCGAGGGTGAGCTCGATGTTCTCGCCGAGCAGACGCCCGAGCAGGATCGACAGCTCCGCCAGCACGTCGCCCAATGCCAGCACTTGCGGTCGCAAGGTCTGCTGGCGGGAGAAGGCAAGCAGCTGACGCACGAGACCGGCGGCGCGGTTCGCGTTCTGCTTGATGTTCATGATGTCTTGGAAGGCCGGATCGGTCGGGCGGTGGTTCATCAGGAGGAAGTCGGAGAAGCCGATGATCGCCGTCAGCATGTTGTTGAAATCATGCGCGATGCCGCCCGCGAGCTGGCCGACCGCTTGCATCTTCTGGCTCTGGGCGATCTGCATCTCGAGCGCGCGCTGCTCGGTCGTCTCGATGGCGTAGACGATCGCCGCCTCGGTCTCGCCTTCGGCCTGCTCGGTCGGGCTCAGATAGAAGCGTCCGCTCCGCTCGTTGTCACCCGCGAAGGCGATGTCCACGGGTACGATCTGGCTTTGTCCTGCGATCGCCCCCGCGAGAGCCTCGCGCAAGCCTTGGTGGCAATCGTCGCTCACAAGATCCTGGAGGCTCACCTTGCCCGAGGGGGCGCCGTCGAGCGCCCCGTCGAACAGCCGCATGAAGGCGGCGTTGGTCGCACTGATGGAGCCCGACCGATCGACGGTGGCGATGGCGATGGGTGCCGAATGGAACAACCGCGCGAATCTGAGCTCCGCCGCACCCGCTTCCCCCGGCGCGCGGTTGAGCACCAGCGCGCACGCCTGGCCGCTGCTCCGGGCAAGCCGATGCAGGATGCGCACGGGCAGGCTCGTGCCATCGGCCTTAGTGAGGTCGACGTCGAGCCGCCGCGTAGCGGCCCCCTGGCCTCGGCCGGCGCGGGCGACCAGGTCCGCGCTTTCTTGCGACATGATCTGGCCGAGCTTCAGCGGCGCGCCTGCGATCTCCGACAGGTCAAGGCCGAGCCATTGGGCGAGCGTGGCGTTCAGATAGTCGATGCCGCCGTCAGCATCGGCGGTGAAGAAGCCCGCCGGTGCATTGTCGAGCGAGGCGATCGCGTGTTGCACTTTCTCGAAGCCCCCCTCCTGACGCTCGCGGTCTTCGGTAATCTCGTCCACCTGCCACACTACGAGCCCACCCTTGCGGCCCGAGCGAGGATCGGACGGTATCGGCCGCACCTGGATCCGAAACCATTGCGGCTCGCCGCCATCCCCGGTGTCGCCAGGGAAGGGCAAGCGGAACTCCTCCTTCAGCGCTCGGCCCTGCTGAGCGGCGCGCGACAGGCGGAAGATGGTCTCGGCAAGTGGCGCGCTGCCGGCGAAGGCGCGGTCGGGCGCGGGTACAGGGGCGTCGGCATCGAGGCCGAGCAGGCCGCGATAGGCCTCATTGGCATAGAGCACTCGCCCGGCGCGATCGGCGATCAGCGCTCCTTGCGGCAGGTTATCGACGAACGCCTTGGTGACGTCATTGCGGGCAAAGCGTTGGCCGAAATGCAAGATACCGACGGCGCCGGCGAACAGGCAGAAGACGCCGACCACGGCGAGGCCTGCGAGGATGGCGAGCACGAAGGGCTCGGCGATCTCGCGCGATACCATGGCGAGCCCCACCGCCGCCACGGCCAAGGCCAGCGCGAGCAGGATCACGAGCCCCACGCTCCCGTCCCGTTCGGTGCGAGCGGCCGCGGGCTCGACATAGCGCATGGGCGCCTCGATATCCGTCATGGGGTCAAAATATCCGATTCGATTCGTCTTCGCGTCCGACATTCGTCAAGGGACGAGCCTCGCAGTCCATGCCCTAGTTTGTGGGGCGGATTCCTCCAGATCTGCCATATTGGCACCTTGGTTAACGATTTGTTAGGGAGGGGACCGAGATGCTGGCTCCTGGAACGCCGCGAGGCTTCGCCAGCCGTGCGTCCGCGGCGATCGAAAGCGCGAGATACCGGTGATGCCCGACACCAACTCCATCATCCTCGCCGTCGCAGCCTTCCTTTTCGTCATCGCGCTCGTCGCGCTCGCGATCTGGGCGTTCAAGTCCTTCGTCTTGGGCGGCACCGCGCGCAGCGTCCCCGGTTTCCTGCGCCAGCGTGACCGGCGCCTGGGCGTGATCGAAACCATCGTCGTCGACGCGCGCCGCAAGCTGATGCTCGTCCGGCGCGATGACATCGAGCACCTGATCATGATCGGCGGTCCGGTCGACGTGCTGATCGAGACCGGCATCCAGGGGCGCCGGCATCTGGAACCTCCGCTCGAAGACGTGATCATCGCCCCCAGCGATACCCGCCCGGCCCCCGACTACGGCAAGGGGTGAGCGCGGCCTCCATCTGCCTGTGCCATCATTACCGCTTGACTGTGGCTAGATTGCAACATGCGGTTTTGCTTGTCGCCGGGCCAGAGTTGGGCTAAATAGGACGTCGAGCTTGCGGTTGCCATGTGTTGTTGTGGCTGCGGTTGAGGCGACGCCGGTAATTTCAACCGTTATGCCGTGAGTACGCCGGCAGTTCCCTGCTAAAGGTCCGACACCGACTGGCCAAGGCCAGTCATGTCAGTCCCCCAAACTTCTCCACTCCCCGCCCTCAAAGCGGGGAGTTTTTTTATGGCCATGCGGCCGTCTCCCCGCAAGGCTCGAGAGGTCATGTCGCGCTGTCGCCAATGCATTCGCGTTACGCCTGTCGTGCTTGCCGTCCTCGTCTCTTTGACTGCGGCAATCGCGGCGGCGGCGGGCAAAATACCGAATCGTTTCGTGTATTTGCGCGACGCTGATGCCACCATCCTGCAAGACATGCGCTACGGGAGCGCCAACAACTTCACCGGCCATAGGGTGCCGGGCTACGACGCGCCGGAATGCGTGCTGGTGCGGGAGGCCTCGGACGCGCTCAAGGCGGTGCAGGCCGAGCTAAGGCCCCGTGGTCTCTCGCTCAAGGTCTATGATTGCTATCGCCCGGCGCGCGCGGTGGCCGCCTTCGTCGCTTGGGCGAAGCTGCCGGACGATCTGCGGGCGAAAGCGACTTATTATCCGGCGCTCGACAAGCGGGCGCTTTTCCCCGGCTACATCGCCACCCGGTCCAGCCATTCTCGCGGCGCTACCTTGGATCTTACTCTCGTTCCGCTCGACGCAAGGCCCGACGCGGCCGCCTCGGAAGGTTGGGCCGCCGCGCCCTGCACGGCGTCACAAGATCGGCGCATGCCGGACTCAAGCCTGGACATGGGAACGGCCTTTGACTGCTTCGACGTGAAGGCCAACACGCTGGTCGCGGGCCTTACCGAGGTCCAGCGCGCGAACCGCACGCTGCTGCTCGACGTCATGACCCGCCATGACTTCAAGAATTACGACAAGGAGTGGTGGCACTTCACGCTTGTGAACGAGCCCTATCCCGACACGATCTTCGATTTCCCGATACCGCCGCGGGCAGTGCCCGGCGCGCCGGAGAGAAGCAAGGAATAGGAATGGTGCGCTCGCCCTCGTTCGCAGGGGCTACTCGTCGCGGTAGACGCGCTCGCGACGCTCGTGGCGCTCCTGCGCCTCGACGCTCAAGGTGGCGATGGGGCGGGCGTCGAGCCGTTTCAGGCTGATGGGCTCGCCCGTCTCCTCGCAATAACCGTAGGTGCCGTCGTCGAGCCGCATGATGGCGGCATCGATCTTGGCGATCAGCTTGCGCTGGCGGTCTCGGGCCCTGAGCTCGAGCGCGCGTTCCGTCTCCGAGCTTGCACGGTCGGCAATATCGGCGTGCTGCTCCGATTCGTCGTGCAGGTGTTGCAGGGTCTCTTTCGTCGAGCGGAGGATCTCGTCTCTCCAGGCGAGCAGCTTGCGGCGGAAGTAAGCGCACTGGCGCTCGCCCATGAAGGGTTCGTCCTCCGACGGCCGATAGTTTTCGGGGAGCTTCGGCTTGGCCCGCATGAAAATCTCTTGCACCCGCATTGCGATCCCTTAGGGGCAGTTCGCCCTTCCTCCATGACCGGCTTTAGCGTGGTACGCGACCCTCCACCGGCAGCCACGTATTTACGGAAGCGACTTCCGAAGTCAAGCGAGCAGAGGCGCTTGACAAAGGGGCGAAGCGGCGTCAGCCGAAGCATCGCAATTGCGTCATATTTGGCGCATTTCCAAGCGCGCGGCGGTTGGACGTCGATCCGGCTGGGCGTGCCGCTCAGTCCCTTACCATAGTGACGGGCAGCGCTTGGGATTGCGCTTCGCTCACCCCAACTCTTCCGTGGTGCTGCGCCCTGCGCTAAGAGGCGTTTGCCCGAAACGAGACTTCGAGGATTTTCGAGAAGCGTGCCGATCTCCACCCTGACCCGAGGCACCACCGACGCTTTCCGCAGCGCCGGTCACTTCGCCGGAAACTTGGTGCAGCCGACGCTTCGGCTCGGCGTCACTGGGCTCGCGCGCTCGGGCAAGACCGTGTTCATCACCGCGTTGATCCATAACCTTATCGCGGGCGGCCGTATGCCCTTCTTCGATGCCGCCGCGGAGGGCCGTGTGTTGCGCGCATATCTGGAGCCGCAGCCCGACGACAATGTCCCTCGCTTCGACTATGAGCGGCACCTGGCCGATCTCACCGCCTCTCCGCCGCGCTGGCCGGAAAGCACGCGGCGCATCAGCCAGCTCAGGATCGCGCTCGAATACGAGCCCAAGAAATTCTGGAAGCGCCAGCTCGGGGTCAACCGGCTCAATGTCGATATTGTGGATTACCCCGGCGAATGGCTGCTCGACCTGCCGCTGCTCGATCTCGATTATGTGCAATGGTCGCGCGAAGCGCTCAAGCAGAGCCGGCTCCCGAGCCGCCGGACCGTCGCCATAGCATGGCATCATGCGCTGAGAGGGGTCGATCCCGCCGAGCCTGCCGACGAAGCTCGCGCTGCGCGGCTTGCCGATTTGTTCAAGGCCTATTTGCGGTCCACGCGGGCCGACGCGAACGCGCTCTCGACGCTGCCGCCGGGCCGCTTCCTCATGCCGGGTGACCTGGAAGGCTCGCCCGCGCTCACCTTCGCGCCGCTCGATGCCGGTGCCGGGGAAAGCTTCCCTCGCGGCTCGCTCGGAGCAATGATGGCGCGGCGTTACGAGGCCTATAAGAGCCATGTGGTGCGGCCCTTCTTCCGGGATCATTTCGCGCGGCTCGATCGCCAGATCGTACTCGTCGATGCGCTGGCGGCGCTCGATGGCGGCCCGCCGGCAGTAGCGGATCTGGAACGCGCCATGACCGAGGTGCTGGATTGCTTCCGCACCGGCGCCAACTCGCTTTGGTCGAGCCTGTTCGCGCCGCGCATCGACCGCATCGTCTTCGCCGCGACCAAGGCCGACCATCTGCACCATAAGAATCACGATCGCCTGGAGGCCATCCTCGCCAAGCTCACGGAGCGCGCTATCGCACGCGCGAAATTCGGCGGCGCCGAGCTAAAGGTGCAGGCGCTCGCCGCCATCCGCGCCACGCGCGAGGGCGAGGCCAGACGCAGTGGCGAGGTCCTGCCCTGCATCGTGGGCCATCCGCTTCCCGGCGAGGTGCTAGGGCGCCGCCGCTTCGACGGCACGGAAGAATTCGCCGTCTTTCCCGGCGACCTCCCTGCTGATCCGGGGGCCGCCCTCAAGCGCCGCCAAGCGGGAGGGGACGATGTCCGCTTCGTGCGCTTCCGGCCGCCCGATCCGGTCCTGCTGCCGGGAGGCGGCTATGCACCCTTTCCCAATATCCGGCTTGACCGCGCCGTGCAGGCGCTGATCGGAGATGCACTAAGATGAGCAAGACTCGCAAACCGGCATCCTTCCGCCTTGAGGAGGTCGAGGTCAGCACCGTACCCATCGGGGTTCCCCCTCCCCCGCTTGGCGTAGGGTCCGATTTGCTGCCCGTGTCGCGCATGCGAGAGGTGCCCCAACTCGAGCGCGGGCTCCGCTGGGGGAGCATCCTCCTCGTCTCCGTGGGGGGCCTCGTCGCGCTCTTGACGGCGCTTTCTTTGCATGACTGGGTGCGCGCGCTTCTCGCCCGCCAGGATTGGATCGGATGGGTAGCGGTCGGGCTGCTCGGACTGGCCGTCTTCGCGCTTGTCATGATCATCCTGAGGGAGGCAGCGGGCCTGGCGCGGCTCGGACGTCTGGGTCGCATCCGCCACGAGGCCGACAGCGCCGCGCGCGACGGCGACAAGGCCTTGGCTGTCGATGTCACGCGCCGGCTGAAGTGCTTTTATCGCGGCCGCAAGGATGTGGCCTGGGGCTTGGCGCGGCTTGCCGAGCATGAGAGCGACATCATGGACGCGGCCGAGCTGCTGCGGCTCACGGAGCGCACTCTGGTGGCACCACTGGACGCGCCAGCACGCGCCATCGTCGCGGCATCAGCGAAGCGGGTCTCAGTGGTCACGGCGGTGAGCCCAGGCGCCTTGATCGACATGCTGTTCGTGGCGGGGGAGAATTTGCGCATGCTGCGCCGCCTCGCCACGCTGTATGGCGCGCGGCCGCATATGCTGTCGCTGCTCAAGCTCGCACGCATGGTGGTAACCCATATCGTGCTGACCGGTGGGATCGCGCTTGGCGACGACGTGATCCAGCAGCTGCTCGGGCATGGGCTGACGGCCAAGCTCTCCGCCCGCCTCGGCGAGGGGCTGTTTAACGGCGCGCTCACCACGCGCATCGGCATCGCCGCCATCGATGTGTGCCGGCCGCTCCCGTATATAGAGGTGCCGCGCCCGCGGTTCCGGGAGCTGGTGGCGGAAGTTGCTGGCTTGAGCTGACCCGGTGGATTGTGGGGATAAGCCCTCTCGTCGCCCCTCCGCCGCGCCCAAGCTCATGTATGATCTTCCTCGTGAGCGGACCGATTGTGGACGGCGCTGGAAGAGAAATCGGAAGGCGCGTGAAGCAGGCGGAAAACTCATGGGGCAAGGCAAGCCCAGGGTCGTCCATTGCCATGGGCGGCTTAAAGGCGGAAGGGTCCGCCGGCGCAAATGGCCACGGCCTATCGGCATCGCCGAAATGCCGTTTGGTGGAGTCGATAGGGTCTCTTGCGCCGCAGTCTCGTCCGCCGCACCCGAGGAGCCAATCCGGCCAGGGTTGGAGCCCCGTCGTAGCACCGCGACGCTAAAGAAGGGCCAAGGCCAGGGCACGCCGCCGCGTGGTGGGCAACCATCAAGCCGAGCGCGTGATCCAGAGACCGGAAGGTCTCGCGGTCCGACCGATCGTCCCGAACGGGCGTGAGGCTCGAAATCGCACAGGGAGGCGGGGCTCTCAAAGGCTCCGCCTTTCCTGTTTTTGCCACTGCCACACATCGACTATGCTCCGCCTGGCACTCGCGCGAGGTCGCGCCTGCGCCGTCGCGGGGTCAATCGTGTTTCGTCGCTGCCGTGTTTGGGTGCTTCCACTCGCCGCCATCCCGCTGGGCGCAATGCTGCTTGCGGGCTGCGGCACCGTCGACCGCATCCGGGGCAAGAAAGAGGGCGCATCCGACGATGTGGCCGCAGCCAAGTTGAAGGCCGAGGACCCGCTTGCCCGGCCTATCCAGGTGGCTTGGACCTCGGCGCGGGCGACCTATTGCGCGTTCATCTTCGATCCCGCGAAGCTCCGGTCGGATTACCTGGCCACCGAAGCGAGCCTCGGCAAGTCGCCAGCCGAGTTGCAAAAGATCCAACAAGCCTACGACTACACGCTGAAATCCGTCGCCAACTCGATCAAGGACGATCCTAACTACTGCACCAAGGCGCGTGTCGACGCGGTCAGAAGCGCGCTCAACCGCTATCTCGCTGGGGACTATTCGCCGGGCGCCCGCATCGCGCAGTAGCCCTCAATTGGGTGCCGATGGCACCAGTGCACCCGGCGCCGCCGCTTCTGGCGGAGGCGCCTCCGGCTCCGACACCATCCCGGGCGCCGGCACGTCGGCGACAAAGGGCGGCAACGCCGCGGCTGGTATGGCAGGCGGCGGCGGTTCAGGCTGAGGGGCCACCGGCTCGTGCCGAATCTTCTCGGCGATCCGGTATAGCAACGCCTCGTCCTCCCGTCCGGCCAGGAGATAGGCGATACCGTCTTCGCACCAGAACACGGTGCCGACATCCCCTTCCTGTTTGAAGACGGGCTCGCTGTCGCGGTGTCCTTCCGTCGCGAAAAGCGAGAGCGGATCGTGCTTAGCTGGCAGATATAGCAGCTGTACGAGCGGCTGGTCCCCATTGCGCAGCAATTGTGCGCGCACAAAGCGGTAGCCCTGCGGCTCGAGGTTGGGCAGTCTCACCTCCGGCCCGATGGCCTCCGCCAGCTGGAATGCGATGAAGTCGCGATTGCCCTGGCTCTCGAGACCAACCTCCAAGCTCGCGCGACTGAGCAAACCTTGCGCCCGCGCGGCGTCCACGTGCCAGGACGGCGTCGGCGCCTCGGCCTGACGAGGCGTCAGAATATCGCGCCACCCGCCAAGATCGGGAAGGGTGAGCGGCCAGATATAGGCAACGGCCGCGGTGACGATCACGACCACGACACCGGCTGTCACCCACGCGGCCTTGGCGGGCGTTGCCCGGTGGGGCTCGCTCGCGCGCAATGCCGCGACGGCCCGCATCGGCTCGATGGAGGTCTCGTTCACTTCGCTTGCGAGAATGGCCTCGAAGGCCGCCTCGAGCCGGCCATGGGCCTCTTGCAGCGCCGCCACGCGGCGGGCGATCACGTCATCCTGCGCGAGCACCTTCTCTACGGCACGGGTCTGCTCGCGCGCGAGCTGTCCATCAACATAGGCTACGAGCAGTTCGTCACTGAGTTCGGTCATGGTGGTCCTGTTGCCCCTTGGGGTAGAGCATTTCGATGGTGGCGCTTGGGGGCACTTGCGTGCTTGCCCCCAGGCGATCGGCTAGGCTTGCACTCGCGCGGATCAGCCGCGCCGCGACGGTGTCAGGGGGAGAATTGAGCACACGGCCCGCATCCTCGTGGTCGAAGCCTTCGCCATAGACGAGCAGCAGCGTGCAGCGCTGCTGCGGTGGCAAATTGCCGAGGAAGCCCGCCGTCAGCACATCGACCGCGACCGCCTCCCCTTCGGCGGCGCCGAACAGACGCTCGAAGCTTTTGTCGTCAGCCTTGGCCTGGCGCATCGGATCGGGCTGTTCGCGCAACTCGTGCAGCCACAGCCGATAGATCTCGCTGAATGCCCAGCGATCGAGCGGCGTGCCGCGCTGATAACGATGCTGCTCCGCTAGCATGCGCCGGAGCGCACGCCCGAGCAGCGCCGTGCCGTGGCGCGTCTCGCCGACAAGAACATCGGCAAAGCGCTTGAGCCTTGGCAGCATGGTGATCAGGCCATGCCGGATGGAATCGTGGCTCGACTTTGCCTGCACGAATTTTCTTCCCCGCCACTTGGGCAAGTGCTGGCCGTCGGGCGCGGGAGGCCTCTCCGCGCCGCGAATCAAGAGAATACCACATCTCGCCCAGATTTGAGGCAAGCTCTGGAACTGGTCGCATTAATGCGAGCGGCAAAAAGCGCTTGCGTTGGGCGTCGCACTGCCCAATCTTTGCGCGGGCATGCCGAAGGGTCGCGGATGGCAGTGCTGCCGCATAACACCGAGGAACCCGAGAACGACGCAGCTCCGGACGAGACCATTCCGTCGTTGCGCCGCGTCCAAGGTATTGCCAACACCGCGCTCGTCCGCACCAAGGATGCCACGGCCAACGCGGTTGCCGCGAGCCGTGAGGCATGGACCAAGGCGGCCGAGCTCAAGCGCGAAGCCGCGCGAAGCCGCGCCGGGCAGCATATGGCCACCCTTGCCGACAAGACGGCCGCCCAGACACGCGCGGCCGCCGCGACGGCAGTCGGCGCAAGCAAGATTGGGCTTGCCAAAGCCGCGAAGATCGGACGCGAAACGGTGCTGCCCGAACTTGGCCGCGCCGGCCTCCGGTTGCGGGAGCGTACGCGGCCCGAGCGGCTCAAGCAGGACTGGCGAGAGTTCCTGTTGTGGTGGCACGCTAATGTCGGCGACAAGGGGATCGAGAAGCTGTTCTTCCGACCGACGGCGCCTGGTGTGCCGCTCGCAGACTTGAATGTAAAGGGCGACCGTCGCGCTCAAGGGCGCGACTACAAGCCCTCGCCGAGGCTCATTTTCGACTGGGCACTTGCCGGGGTGCCTGAGGATTTCACCCGCTTCAGCTTCGTCGACTATGGCGCGGGGCGCGGCCGCGTGCTGCTGCTTGCCTCACAGCATCCTTTCGCCGCGATCGGCGGCATCGAGTCCGCCGCCGAGCTGCATGACGACGCGATCATGAACATCGCGCAATTTCCCCGCAGTCGCATGAAGTGCCGCAAGGTGGAGTGCGTGCTCGAGGATGCCACCAATCTCGGCCCACTCCCTGGCGAGGCGATGCATTATTTCTTCAACGCCTTCTCGGCGAAGGTGTTCGGCGAGGTGCTCGCCAGCATCGTCGCATCGTATCGCGAGCATCCGCGGCGGCTCTATCTGATCCTGATCGATCAGGAGGGAGGCGAGCTCGCAGAGGCGAGCGGCGTGTTCCAGCGCGTCGAGCTACCGGTTGCCGAGCGCCTCAGGGCCAAGCTGTTCAGCCCTTACGAGATCGCTATCTACCGCTCGCTCGCCTGACGCAGTTGCCGCGAGGCTGCGCAGGGCCTCACTTCACGCCGAGCTTCTTCTGCAGGCTTGACGAGGAGGTGGTGTATTGGAAGACAAGTTTCTTGTCGGGATAGATATAGCGATAGGCGGCCTGCGCCATCAGCGCTGCCTCGTGGAAGCCTGACAGGATGAGCTTGAGCTTGCCGGGATAGGTGTTGATGTCGCCGACGGCGAAGATGCGTGGTTCGCTCGTCTCGAACCTCGCCGTGTCGACGGGAATGAGATTCTCCTCAAGATTGAGACCCCAGTCGGCGACCGGCCCGAGCTTCATGGTGAGGCCGAAGAAGGGGAGCATGACCTCGGTCGGCTGCTCGAAGGTGGACCCGTCGGCACCCTTCACGGTCACCGAGGTGAGCTTGCCCCCGTGCCCGTGCAGCTCCGTCACCTGACCGAGCTTGAAGCTGATGTCGCCGCTCTCTTCGAGCGCGAGCATCTTGTTCACCGAGTCGGGCGCGGCACGGAACTCAGAGCGGCGGTGGATGAGGGTCAGCGACTTGGCGACGGGCTGGAGATTGAGGGTCCAATCGAGCGCGGAGTCGCCGCCGCCAACGATGAGCACATCCTTGCCCCGGAAGGTCTCCATCTTGCGCACGGAATAAAAGACCGAGGTGCCCTCGTAAGCCTCGATGCCGGAAAGCGGCGGCCGCTTCGGCGTGAAGGAGCCGCCGCCGGCGGCGATCACCAGCACCTTACATTCGAACACGGTGCCGGCGTCGGTGGTAAGCCGGAAGCCTTCGGGCATGCGCTCCAGAGTCTCGACCCGCTGGCTGAAATGGAACTCGGCGCCAAAGGGTTTGATCTGCTCCATGATCCGGTCGGTCAGCTCTTGCCCCGTGACCACGGCGAGGCCCGGGATGTCGTAGATCGGCTTCTCGGGGTAGAGCTCGGCGCACTGGCCACCCGGCCGATCCAGGATGTCGATTACATGGGCCTTGACGTCGACGAGCCCAAGCTCGAAGACGGCAAACAGACCCACGGGTCCTGCACCCACGATGACGGCATCGGTCCTGATCAGGTTGGACATGGTTCACGGACGCTAGAACTGCTTCGCGGGGATGCGGACGACGAGACCGTCAAGGGCTTCGGTGACCTTGATCTGACAGCTCAGGCGGCTCGCCTCCCGCACATCGAAGGCGAAATCGAGCATATCCTCCTCCATGGGCTCCGGCTGTCCGGTCGCGGCACGCCAGGCATCGTCGACATAGACGTGGCAGGTGGCGCAGGCGCAGGCGCCGCCGCATTCGGCCGCGATGCCGCGAATGTTGTTCTTCACCGCCGCTTCCATCACCGTCATCCCTGGCTCCGCCTCCACGACGTGGGAGGTTCCATCCGGCTCGATAAAGGTAATCCTAGCCATGGCATTGGCGGACTTTTCGGTCTCTTCAAGATGGGAGCGGGCAGCGGGAGATCTTGCGCCCATGACGACAGCGAGCGCGAGAAGGCTTGGCCAGCCTGCCCGCAACCCGTGCTCTATAGGGCAATTGCCGGAGAGACTCCAGCCCCTGCGCGCGCGATCGGACGCGAGGCCTCAGCGGTCCCTAAGCAGCGACCGGATATAAGCCTTGGCCTCGCCCAGGGAGGATTCGATGTCGATGAAGCTCGCGCGGCGGGCGGCGCTGAAGCCCTCGGCCGACAAAGCCTCGGCACACTCCGCCGCGGCCGCCGCGCGCCAGGCACCGATGGCCTGCGCCGACCCCTTGAGCGAGTGGGCGGCCTCCTTCCACTCCTTGTCGGAAGGGGCGGCGCGCAGCCGCTCCAGATAGACCACCGACTGGGTACAGAAGAGTTCAAGCACTTCGCATTCGAGCGTGCGGTCGCCCAGGGTGTAGCGCGACAAATGCACGAGATCGACGGGCCGCGACGGCGCTTTGCGCGCCTCCATTGGCGCCGCTTCACTCCATGCCCCGATTTCGATTTCCATGTTTCTTGCCCTCGCCTTTAAGCTCGGCCTCAGCACCTGCGCGTGCAATGGGACGCTTTTTGGGTACGGCGCGGAAACGCATATGGCGATTCTGTGACCGTATCTGCGTCGTCCTTTTTACGCCATCGTGCAGTTTTGCAACCGCCCACCCCGGATCCGGGTCTTTTGGGCCTTCAGTTGCTCAGAATTGCGTAGTCCCACGAGTGACTTATGACCCGGTAAGCATGTTTAGCGATTAAACTTCTTTTAGCCCTAAAAATCCGTTAACGATAACAAAGCGGGGGGAAACGCGTCTCGGGGCCCTTCCGGATATGAGATCAATCCGGGAGTAAGCTAGTGCCGTAGGACGCCTGCGCCGCTACAGGCGGTGTTCGAGTAGCGCGGCGCAGTTTTTCTCTCAAGAGTTTAAGTCTGTTGCGAGGAACGCGTGATGGCGCAGGAACAAGCGAAATCGCCGCTGGTTGCGGGGGCGCCCGGAGCGAAGGACGAAGGCCAAGCCGACGCAAAGGGCATCGCCCCCGAGGGGAAGGCCGAGGATAACCTGCAAGTTCGTGCCATTGAACGGGCCGTGCAGAGCGCGCTGAAGACGACGTCGCTCACGGAACGCCTGCAAGCCGAGCAGCCCAAGGCTTCCGACTTCACGGCCGACGAATCCAAAGACGACGATGCAAAGCCAGTCGAGCCCACCGAGGCGGCGGGATCGGCGCCCACGGGCTCCAATGCCGCAAAGCCCGTCACCCGTGGACGCCGGCCAGCAGGTCCCGCCAGCCGCAGGATCGCGACCGCGGCCAATGACGATCTGCCTTCGATTGGCGGATTGATCTTCGCCTTGCAACAGAGACCCTCCCGCTCGCCCTTCATCGTGGCGCTGGTCTCCTCGATTGCCTGGTTCATCGTGGGCGGCTTTTTCGCCTTCGGCCTCATCTCCCAACTCAAGGGCGGCACTGCCGACCTCTTGGCCACGCCCTCCGCGCTCATCGCCGCGGTTGCCATCCTCGTGCCCATCGCCATCTTCTGGTTCTTGGCCCTCCTCGTCTGGCGGGCCCAGGAGCTGCGCCTGATGGCCTCGGCCATGACCGAGGTGGCCGTGCGCCTCGCCGAGCCGGACAAGCTCGCCGAGCAATCGGTGGCATCGCTTGGTCAGACCATCCGTCGACAAGTGGCGGCAATGAACGATGCCATCTCGCGCGCCATCGGGCGCGCGAGCGAACTCGAGTCGCTGGTGCACAACGAAGTGGCGGCACTCGAGCGCTCCTACAACGAGAATGAGCTCCGCGTTCGCAGCTTGATCAGCGAGCTCGCCTCCGAGCGCGAGGCGCTGACCAATAACAGCGAACGGGTGAGCGAGACGCTAAAGGGCGTGGGCGCGCAGGTGGCCCGCGACATCTCGGCCGCGAGCGGCTCGATCGACAAGAAACTCGCCGAGCGAGGGCTGCAGCTCACCGAGCTGCTCGTCGCCCGCAGCAGCGAGGCGGCCGAGCAGGTGCAGAAAGCGCAGAGCAAGGTCGCCGAGCATGTTCCGGCGCTGTTCGAGCGATTGAGCAAGGAGCAGACGCATCTCGGCCAGGTCATCGAGGGCGCGGCGAAGAACCTCTCCGCGCTCGAGAACGTGGTGGGCGAGCGCACCAGCGCGTTGGACAAGACCTTGAAGGAGCGGACCGAAGCGCTCTCGACTTCGCTCGCCGCGCGCATCAAGGCGTTGGAGGCCTCCGTCGGGCAAGGCGCGCTGGCGCTGGACAGGGCCATCGGACAAGGCGCCCTCATTCTCGACAAGACCTTCAAGGATCGGACCGACGCGCTGGCCATCACTGTCGACCAGAGCGCCGCGAGCCTCGACAAGACGTTCAAGGATCGGACCGACGCGCTGGCCATCACTGTCGACCAGAGCGCCGCGAGCCTCGGCAAGTCCCTCAAGGAGCGGACGGATGCCTTCGCCTCGACGATCAATCAGAATGCTGTGGCGCTCGACCGAACGCTGGCGGAGCGGACTGAGAGCTTCGCTGCCTCCATGGCGAGCCGCAGTAAGGCGCTGGAGACCTCGATCATCCAGCACGCCACTGCCGTGGACAAGACGCTGGCCGATCGCGCCCAGGCGGTTACGGCCTCGCTTGGCGAACGGTTGAAGGCCATCGATTCCACCATTGGCCACCACGCGGCGGCCGTGGACAAGATGCTAGGCGACCACACCCGGGCCGTGGAGGCGAAATTCGGCCAGCAAAGCGCGCAGCTCAACCAGGTACTTGCCAACAATTCGAATCTGATGCGGCAGACGGCGGATCAGGTGGGAGCACAATCGAAAGAAGCCGTCACCATTCTTGCCAGCCAGACCCAGAATCTGCGCGAGGTCTCGGGCGGCCTGCTCGGCCAGATCCACAACCTGACCCAGCGTTTCGAAAATCAGGGACAGGCGATCCTCACCGCCGCCAAGGCGCTCGATTCCTCCAACACCAAGATCGATTCCATTCTGGAAAGCCGCCACCAGGTGATCATCGGGCTCCTGCACGCGGTCAATACCAAGGGCGCGGACCTCGACAATGTGATGCGCTCCTACGCCGGCATGATCGAGGGTGCATTGGTGCAGGCCGAAACGCGGGCCAAGCAAGTGGGCGCCGCGCTTGCGCGCGACACGGCAGGCCAGGCGCAGCAGGCACTCGCTCAGATCGAGCGCTTGCGCGAGGAGGCCCAGGCCCATACCGCGCGGGCGGTCGGCGACCTCAAGGGCAGCTTCGAAACGGTCATCACCCAGATCGGACGCCAGCTCGAGCAGATGCGCGGCCAATTCGACAATACCTCGCGCGGCATGCGCGAAGCGGCGCGGCAGACCGCGACCGACCTCGACAGTCTGCGGCAGGAGATGCAGCGGCGCATGGAGGGGCTGCCCCAGCAGACGGCGCAGGCGACCGCAGCCATCCGCAAGGCGCTGGCCGACCAGTTGAAAGAGATCGAGGCAATCACGCCCGTGCTCAACCGCGCCAACTCCGGCTATCAGGGCAACGGCGCCGAGCCCAATCGGCAGCCTTCCCTTCCCTCCCGCGTCCAGTCCCTGCCGCCCCGCGGCGATGAGCTCTCGCAGTCGGGCGACTACGATCTGCCGCAGCTGCCCCGGTTCGACGCGCAAGGGCGCCGGACGAGCGCCTCCCCGCAGGAGGCTGGCGATGTCGGCTCGGTGGCCGGCGCCTTGGCGCAGCAGCTGTCAGGCGCCTCGCACTTCGACCAGCGCGGCGATGGCATGCGTGCGCAGGCTCCTCAGCCCGACCGAGGCAACCACGGACGCCGCGAGCCGTGGTCCCTGGGCGAGCTGCTCGCCCGCGCCTCGGAGTCCGCGGACCAGGCGCCCCTCAGCGCGGCCGGCCGTGGGCCCGCCGGTACCAACGGCGCCGGTCAGGCGTTGCGGCTCGACGAGATCGCGCGCGCCATCGACCATCGCACCGCGGCCGAGGTGTGGCAGCGTTTCCGCTCGGGTGAGCGGGGCGTGCTCGGACGCCATCTCTACAGCCACGACGGTCAGCTGACGTTCGATGAGATCGCGCGCCGCTACGATCGCGACGGCGACTTCCGCGTCACCGTCGACCGCTACCTGACAGACTTCGAGCGGTTGCTGGGCGAGGCGGAAGCGACCGACCCCGAAGGGCGGGTGCTGCAAAACTACCTGACCTCGGAAACGGGCCGCGTCTATCTGATGCTGGCCCATGCGAGCGGACACATCCGCTAAGGGCTTGGGCCGGCCAGCTGCGCGTATTGCCCGCCAAGGAGGGCGATCCAGCAAATACCGGCGGGTGATTTCAATCTAAGATTAAGAGGTCCGCTTGCGCGGAAGGCGGCCTAGCGGCGCGAGCCCACCCAGGTCGAGGTGTCCTGCACAACCTCGGTGAAGGCCTGATTCAATGCGGCCACGGCCTGCGCGGGAAAGTCGCTTGACGCGGTGGCGCGGGCCGTGAAGTCTTTCGAGGCGACAACCTTCCCGGAACTGTTGACCAGCTTGGCGAAGACGTCGACATCGGCGGCGGTCTGCGTGCCGCTCACGTCAATCTGGAAGGCGCGCAACTCAGTGGCGAGACTATAATCCCCAGACGCGTTGACGGCCTTGACCGCGCCGGAGTTCTGGAAGGTCTCGATCATACGGGCCTGCACCAGGCGTGGCAGCCGATCGCTCCACGCGATACCCTTGTAATAGGAAATCTTGTCCCCACCCTGGCGGACCATGATGCGATCCGTCTCCAGCGCATGCACGGTGGAAGGCTCGCTGACGACAAGCTGGAAGCGCGCGGACTTCGTCGCGGGGGCGAAGGAGCGCGGCGCGACGAGATCATAGGTCGTAGGTGCGCGATTGCCCCCTAGGGCCAAAGCACAGCCTGCGAGCCCCAGGCATAGCAGGCCTGTAGCCATAGCTGGCGCTGACCGAGACATGACCGATCGCCCCCTGTTTTCCGGGCGCCCCCGTGGCCCCCGAGGACGCGCTATTGTCCGCGTGGAGTGTATTCCGGGACTTGATTTCCGCCAAGCAAAAATCCTTTGGGATCGGCCTCGAACTTCTCGAGAATCCGATTGAGGGTTACCGCCGTGCGGCGCCCCTCGCGCATGAAATTCCCAAATTCCTGGAGACCATCCTTCGCGGTCCTCGTGAGCCCATCTACGTTGTCGCCAAGGGAAACCTCAAGCTTGCCAGACATTTTCTTGAACGATTCGGAGCCGTCCCGAAAATTGGAGATGGCTTGCGATATCTCGTCCTTCCGCTGATCAAGCATGGTCGTGACGTTCTCTATGTTCGTCACTGTCGTGTGGATAAATTCTTGGTTCTCGGCCACTAGGTCGTTCAGCCGCGTCAATAAGGCGTTGGCGTTGTTCATCACCGCGGGCGCCGCGTCGAACAGACCTTGCCCCAAGCCGGGATCGGCCTGGATGACGGGGATCGGGGTCTCGCTGGTCGCAACCAGGAACGGTGAGTCCGGCGTGCCGGCGCTGATCTGAATGCCGCTGCCGCCCGTCAGCCCCAGGGATTGGATATTGGCGCGGGAGTTCCCGCGCACCGGCGTGTCCTTGCTCACGCTGATAAGGACCTGCACTTTGCGCGCATCCTGGGGGTTGAGGGCGAGCGACTGAACGTCGCCCACCTTGATGCCGTTGAAGCTAACGTTCGCGCCGGTGGTCAGCCCCGCGACCGAGCCGTTGAAGACGATGTAATAGTGCTTGCCGCCGCCGGCCAGGTTGGTCATCCAGAAGATGAACACGAAGGCGAGCACGATAACGCCGAGCACGAAGCCGCCGATCATCAGATAGTTGGCTTTGGTTTCCATTGGCTAGGGTTCCTTACCCATGCGCCGCCTGGGCCCGCGCGGCGGGCATCGCGGCCCTCGCCCTTTCCCCGCAGAAATACTCCTTGATCCAAGGATGGTTGGGGTGGCGCTGCAGCTCCGACGGTGAGCCGGTCCGCACGATGCGCTTCTCTGCGAGCACGGCAACCCTGTCGCACACGGTGAAGATAGTATCAAGGTCGTGGGTCACCATATAGACCGTGAGGCCGAGAGTTTGCTGGAGCTTGCGGATCAAATGGTCGAAGTCGGAGGCCCCGATCGGGTCGAGACCGGCCGTGGGCTCGTCGAGAAAGACAATCTCGGGATCAAGCGCCAAGGCCCGCGCTAGCCCTGCGCGCTTGCGCATGCCGCCGGAAAGCTCCGACGGATATTTGTGCGCGGCCTCCGGCGGCAAGCCGACCATGGTGAGCTTCAGAAAGGCGAGATCGTCCATCATCGCCTGCGGCAGCTCGAGATGCTCGCGCATCGGCACTTGGATGTTTTGCAGCACGGTGAGCGAGGAGAACAGCGCGCCGTCCTGGAACAGAATGCCCCAGCGACTCTCGATGTCGAGCCGGTCCTTCGGCGACAAGGTCTTGACGTTGCGGCCGAACAGTTCGATTTCGCCAGCCTCCGGCTTCACCAGACCGGTAATGACGCGGAGGAGCACCGACTTCCCCTGACCGGAGCCGCCCACGATAGCGAGGATCTCGCCGCGATATACGTCGAGGGTGAGGTCGTCCCAGATCTGATAGCCGCTGAAGCTCTTGGCGAGCCCGCGCACGCTGATCAGCACCTCTCTTCCATTGCCCGCGGTCATCCCCAGACCGCCGATATAAACATGGCAAAGATGGCGTCGAGAATGATCACGAGGAAAATCGCCTTGACCACCGCGCTGGTCACGTGGGTGCCGAGGGATTCGGCACTCCCTTCGACCTTCAGCCCTTCGAGGCAGCCGACGAGGCCGATAATTAGCGCCGCGAAGGGCGCCTTGATCATGCCCGCCATGAAATCCCGGAACTTCACCGTTTCGTGGAGCTTGTCGATGTAGTTGGAAACGTCAAGGCCGAGATAGCTGTAAGCCATCAGGCCGCCGCCGATCAGACCCATGATGTCGCCAACGACAGTCAGCAGCGGCAACGCCACCACCAGCGCCAGCACGCGGGGCAGAACGAGGGTGTCCATGGGATCGATGCCCAGCGTCCGCATGGCGTCGATCTCCTCGCGCATTTTCATCGACCCGATCTCGGCGGTGATGGCGGAGCCGGAGCGGCCGGCTACCATGATTGCCGTCAGCAGAATGCCCACCTCGCGCAAGGCGAGGATAGCGACCATGTTGACGGCGAAAAACTCGGCGCCGAACAGTTTGAGCTGAACCACGCCCTGTTGCATCACCACAGCGCCGATCAGCATGCAGATGAGGGCAGTGATAGGTACGGCACGGAGTCCCGCGTGGTCGAGGTGATGCACGAAGGAGGTGGCGCGGAAACGCGAGGGCTCTCTCAGCATGCGGCCGATGCCGGCGGTGACCTCGCCGAGAAAGCTCGTCAGCATCACTGCGTCTTGCCAGATGCCGCTCAGCGCCTTGGTGCTGTCCTCGACGAGCTGCCGACCCGCGCCGCTCCGCTCGACTTTGGGCCGCTCGACGTTACCCTTTTGCCGCACTTCATCGATGAGGACGCGGAATGACTCGGTGGCGCCGGCGTAGCGCGTGCGCAGCCCACCCTTCTCCCAGGCCGCCGCCGTCCGCTGCAGGAGCAAGGCGCCCGCCGTGTCGATCTCGGCAATTCCGGCGATGTCCATTTCACCGGTAAATTCCGGCGTGGGCGGAATCGGCACGCGCAAGCGCTTGAGCGCGACATCCAGCTTGACGGCCTCGGCAACCGTCCAGGCGCCGGAGGCGATCAGGCGAAAGGTCGTCCCCCTGAGCTCGACGCGAAAGCCGGGCGCGCGGGCTTGGGTGGAGAGGTTAAGGGCGTGGTCGCGCTTGAGCATGGGGCTTGTCGCTTCAGTCTAACGCGCCGATGAAAGAGTCCTGTTATTGAATGAAAATGCAGGAGAAAGGAAGGCGTTATGCCGGTGGACGCGAGGGATCTCGATGATGGTTAGCGACGCCCGGCCAGCCCGGAACCTGGGCGTCAGCGTCGAACGCTGGCCGATCGCAGGGGGATTCAGCATCGCGCGCGGCTCCAAGCAGGAGGCCGTCGTGGTGGTGGCAACCATCCGTGACGGCACTCATCGGGGCCGCGGCGAGTGCGTTCCCTACAGCCATTATGGGGAAAGCGTCGAGGGGGTCGCGCGGCAAATCGAGGCTTGCGCGGGGGAGATTGCCGCCGGCACCGGGCGCGTGGAGCTGCGGGGCCTAATGCCTGCGGGGGCCGCACGCAACGCGCTCGACTGTGCGCTATGGGACCTCGAGGCGAAGATGGCGGGCCGGGGCGCGGCGGAACTTGCCGGGCTGCCTCCGCTCAAGCCGGTGGAGACGGCGCTCACGATCTCGCTTGCGGAACCGGAGGAGATGGCGGCCAAGGCGGCGGCGGCGGCGAGGCAATATCCCCTCCTCAAGCTCAAGCTTGGGGGGATGCGGGACGCGGAACGGCTCGCCTTGGTGCGCGGGGCGGCGCCCGGGGCTCGGCTCATCGCCGACGCCAACGAGGCGTGGCGGTCGGAGGACCTCGAAGCCCTGTTCGAAGCGGCGGCTTCGGCGCGGGTTGAGCTGATCGAGCAGCCCTTGCCGGCAGGCCGCGACGCGCCGCTTGAGGCCATCGCGCACAAGGTACCTGTCTGCGCCGATGAGTCCGTCCATGACAAGAGCTCGCTTGCCGCAATCGCGCGCCGTTACGATGCCGTCAACATCAAGCTCGACAAGACCGGCGGATTGACCGAGGCGCTGGCCACCGCCGCGAAAGCCCGCGTCCTCGGGCTCAAGCTCATGGTCGGGTGCATGGTCGGAACATCGCTCGCCATGGCCCCTGCCCTGCTTCTCGCGCAAGCGGCCGACTGGGTGGATCTCGACGGTCCACTCCTGCTTGACAAGGACCGGGAGCCAGGGCTCGTTTACGCCGACGGCAAGGTTTTTCCGCCGCCGCCTGAGCTATGGGGCTGACGCGCGGCGGGACCGGCAACGGTTAACGAATCCCTAGCCCTTCGCCCCTAGGCTCGGCTCCTTCGCCCGAATCACGCTAGGTTCACGCCCCATGCCGGAACAGGCTCCAGACGGGTCGTCGCGACGGAAGGCGCCGCCCTCGGCCCGGCTTGCCGCAGGCTACGCGGCGATCGAGGCCGCACTCACTCAACATGCGCGCGGACGCTGGTTTCTCGCCGAATACGCACGCCGCAACCGGACCGCCGACACCCAGATGCTGCTCGAGGCGATCACCAAGCTCGAGCTGGCGGTGCTTCGGCCACAACGTCAGCAGGAGTTGGGCGGCGTGCTTGCCGAACTCGTGGCGATGAGCGAGGCAATCGCGCGCACGCGGCGGGAGATCGCCCAGATCACGCCGGGGCGCAAACTCGACGCGCATCTGACCAACGCCACGGAAGAGCTCGACAACGTCGTCGAGGCGACCGAGGCGGTGACCTCGGAGATTTTGCAGGCGGCGGAAGAAATTCAGGAGGTGGCCTGGACCTTGCGCGAGCGCGGCAACGAGGTCGAGCTCTGCGACATGCTCGACCAGCGCGCCATCGACATTTATACCGCGTGCTCGTTCCAGGACATCACGGGCCAGCGCACCGCGAAAGTAGTGCAGACGCTCCGCTTCATCGAGCAGCGCATCAACGCCATGATCGAGATTTGGGGGGTCGACGATATCGCCTCCAGGCTCGCGGCAATCGAGTCGATGGCGGCGGAAGAGGACCAACACTTGTTCGACAGCCCGCAACGGGGCGGACACGCTCTCAAGCAGGACGATGTCGACCTGATGCTGGAGGCTGCCGGCGCCAAACCGCAGGGCGAGACCGGACCGGCGGCACCGGGAGCGCAAGGCGCGTCAGCGCCTCTCAGGAGCGAGGTCGCGGCCGGGGCTTTCGAGCCGCCCGAGCCCTTGACGCTCGCGCGCTTAGACGCGATCAAGCGGGCCGCGCTGTTTGGTTAGTTGATTTTTTTACAAATTATATCAGTGGCTTAGATTGAGGCGAGCGGATTCTGTTCCTCACCCCTTGAAATTTTTTGGGTGTTTCGCCATTTCAAGAGTGACGCGATTTCCCCCAAAGCGTCCCCCAAACTGACGCATGAGAGTAACGGCCCGGTTCCCCCCAACCGGGCCGTTTTCTTTTGCCGCGGCGGCCTCCGTCTCTTTTCAGGCACGTGATGGGCGGCGAGCATGTTGTCAACGAACTGCCGCGCCGAGTTCTCCCAACTGAAACGAAGGGCGTGAGCGCGAGCCGCAGTGCGATCTAAATCGAGCGCGGCCAGCGCGGCGTGCCCCAGGTCGGCACTCAGCACCCCCGCGGCGGGGTCGGTGAGCACGTCCTTGGGACCGCTCGCTGGGTAGGCCGCGACCGGAACACCGCTTGCCAGCGCTTCGAGCACCACGAGGCCGAATGTGTCGGTGAGGCTCGGAAACACGAACACGTCGGCGGAGGAATAAGCCAGCGCGAGCTCCTCGCCCTGCTTCGGACCGGTGAACAGGGCATCAGGATAGCGGCGCTGAAGCTCGGCCGTTTGCGGGCCGCTGCCCACCAGGACCTTGCGGCCGGGAAGCGGAAGATCGAGAAACGCCTTGATGTTCTTCTCTACGGCGATGCGCCCCACATAGAGGAAAACGGGCTGTTCCCCGAACAGGCGTACTTGGCGCGGCCGGAACAGTTCGGTATCGACGCCGCGCGACCAGAGCATCAGCCGCTCGAAACCGTGCGCGGCGAGTTCGCTCTGCAGCGACCGCGTCGCGACGAAGGTGCCGGCCGCGCCGTTGTGAAATCGCCGTTGCAGCGCATAGCACCATCGCTCGGGGACCGGCAGCCGCGCGGCAACGTATTCCGGGAAGCGCGTGTGGTAGCTCGTGGTGAAGGGCCGCTTCATCTTGCGGCAATAGCTTCGCACCATCAGTCCGATCGGTCCTTCCGTGGCGACATGGATGAAGTCGGGCCGCGCCTCCTCGAAGTGACGCGCGATGGCCCGGGGTGTGGTGAGCGACAGACGGATTTCCGGATAGGTGGGGCACGGCAGCGTGCGGAAGGCGGAGGGAGCGAGGAATACAAGTTCGAAGCCAAGCTTTTCCGCCTCTTGGGCCAGCCGCTCATAGGTGCGCACAACCCCATTGACCTGGGGGTGCCAGGCATCGGTCGCGATGAGGACCTGCATCAAGCCGTAGCCTCGAGCTCCTCAACAAGCGCCGGCGCCATCCGCGTGTCTTGCGGGTGTTGCGTCCAACGGATGATCTCGAAGGTCCCGTCCTCGGCCTCGGCGATCGCCGTGCAGCTTTCGACCCAGTCGCCGGCGTTGATGTAGACCACGTCGCCGACTTGGCGCATGGCGGCATGATGGATATGACCGCAGATCACACCCTGCGCCCCGTGCCGGCGCGCCTCTTGGGCAAGTGCTGACTCGAACTCGCCGATATAATTCACCGCCTGCTTCACCCGCTGCTTGAGATAGGCGGACAACGACCAGTAAGGCAGACCGAGAAGGCGGCGGATCACGTTGAAATGGGTATTGGCCCATAGGGCCAGCGTGTAGCTCCAGTCGCCGAACAGCGCGAGCCACTTCGCGTAGCGCACCACGACGTCGAACTCATCGCCATGCATGACGAGGTAGCGCCTGCCGTCGACACCGGTATGGATGGTGTTGCGCTCAATGGCGATGCCGCCGAACCTCTGACCGCAATAGTCGCGCAGGGCCTCATCATGATTGCCGGGGATGAAAACGAGGTCGGTGCCCTTGCGGGCCTTGCGCAGGAGCTTCTGCAGCACATCGTTATGGGTTTGCGGCCAATACACGCCGCGCTTGATGCGCCAGAAATCGATGATGTCGCCTACGAGATAGATGCGGTCGGCCTCGGTGAGCCGCATGAAGTCCAGGAACGCCTCGGTCTGGGAGGCTTTGGTGCCTAGATGCAGATCCGAGACGAAAAGGGCACGATAGCGTTTGGTCCCCGCATCGTTTTGCACGTCGTTTCCCGGCGTTTTCATGATCTTGGGTGGACGTAGTCGAGTCTTGTTGCAGGCTTGTGACAGGCACAGGCGGTAGCGTTAACGAGGCGCATGAGCGAGATGACGCTGAAAGAACGGCTCAAGATCGCGCTCGGCTCCTCCGTGGTGGAGATGAGCCCTCTCCCAGTCGGATTCGGGCTGACGGGGCGCAAGGTCATCCTCGCCGACGGCCGTTGCCTCGCGGTCAAGGCATGTGACCGGGGGTCCCATACCAGCCTCGAGATCGAGGCCTTTATGCTCGGCGAGTTGGAACGCCTCTCGGAGCTGCCGGTACCGCATGTCCATTTCGCCGGCCCCAATCTACTGGTCATGGACCTCATCGAGACCGACGGTGCGCCCATCACTCTCAAGGTCGAGCGCCATGCGGCGGAGCTGATTGCGCAACTGCACGCGGTCCCCAGGGCTTCGTTCGGCTATGCGCGGGACACGCTGATTGGCCCGCTCGCGCAGCCAAATGCTGAGAGCCCCCGCTGGATCCCGTTCTTCCGCGAGCACCGGCTCATGTATATGGCGCGCGCCGCGCAGCACGAGGGTCAGCTGCCGCTTGCGCTTCTGATGCGGCTCGAGCGCTTGAGCGAGCGGCTGGAGGATTATCTCTTCGAGCCGCCCTTCCCGAGCCTGTTGCATGGGGATTTGTGGACCGGGAATGTGCTCGTGCGCGGGAACCGCATTGCGGGGTTCATCGACCCGGCGATCTCGTGCGGACACCCCGAGATCGAGCTTGCCTTCACCACCCTGTTTGGAACGTTTGGCCGCGCTTTCTTCGACGCCTATGCAGCCTTGCAGCCCTTGGAGCCCGGCTTTCACGCCACGCGCCTAAGCCTCTACAACCTCTATCCAACGCTCGTGCATCTGCGTCTCTTCGGCGCGGGCTATCTTGCGGGGATTGAGCAGGCGCTCGCGAAGCTTGGCTTGTAGGGTGTCAAAAAAGAACCGGCCCGGATGAACCGGGCCGGTCTTCCCTGCGAAACGAGCCGCTCCAAAGGCTAGGCCTTTTAGTGGGCTGCGGCTCGCCCCCCCAATTTTGTTCCTGAGCCGAGATCTTCGGCGGTGTCGGTTCCCTCTGAGCTCCTGTAAGAGCTCTTTTGCGCTTCTGGCGTATGGCCCCCCGGCCACCCGTCGTCGTGATGCAAAGCTAGCCCGGTGCCACTGGCTGCTTCAATATTGGACAGGCCAGCTGCCGGAAAAATGACCAATGATGTTGCCGAAATGCCCTGAAGCCGAGTCACAGGGCAACGAGCCTGGATCAATCGGCACATTATGCCTTGTAAATCAAATGCTTGATGATTTTGGCGAATGGCGGTGGGAAGTGGATCGGATGCTGGGAGGACCATCGCCCGGCTGCCGCATTTTGCAGATTGTGGCGAAAACAATCCTGAGGCTTGTTGCCGATTAGCAACGAGGCCTGAAAGACGGCTCCCCCGCGATTCGTTCTGGTCGAGTGACGGGGCGCCAGGGAGCGGTTATCGGCGCAGCGACACGTTGGCCACCGGACGATAGGCGCCCGAGTTTTTGTCAAACTCGACGATATTGATGGAGTGGCCTCCCTTGCCGGAAATATTGATGCTCATGCGGCCGGAGAACTTGTCCCCGCTGATGCGCGCATGCACCGTGTTGCCACCCGCCGTACCGCTCACACCGCCACTGGCGTCGTAGGTGCTCTCATTCCAGGAGCCCGAGATCTTGCCGCCGGTATAGGTAAGCTTGGTGCTGGTATTGATCTTATAGTCGGTACCGGCGCAACGCATGGTCTGCGACACGGCACTGCCGGCCACGTTATAGGTGACGTGGCAGCTAACCTTCTCGGGTTTGCCATTTACCGGCGACACCGTCCCGCCACCTGTCCAATAGCCTTTGAGCGTGTCGAAAGGATTACCGCTGGCCTTGGGCGCCGAGTTGGCCGGCGCCGCAAAGACGGCCACAACAAGGAGCGCCAAGACAGGCAGCGCGTTGCCGATCGTTGACGAAACCAAACGATGTCCCATGAGATTTCCCTCTGGTTGCTGCCCGAACCCGGTCTGGAGATAGGATTGCTGCGGCGGACTGTTGCCGACTCCCGCGCCCGCGTCCATCATGCAGAAAAAGTCGCCCCGGGGGAAGATCAATGAAGCTCCTGCGTTTTGGTGAACGGGGCCGCGAAAAGCCCGGGATTCTGGACTTCGAGGGGCGCCTCCGAGACCTCTCGAGCGTTGTTGCGGATATTGCCGGCGATACGCTTGAGGTTCGGGGCCTTGAGCGCCTGAGGGCACTCGATTCCGGCTTGCTTCCCCTAGTGGATGGAGCCCCGCGGCTTGGGGCGCCAGTGGGGCTTGTGCCCAAATTCCTGGGCATCGGCCTCAATTATCGGGACCATGCCGCGGAAACCGGCATGCCGATCCCGGAGGCCCCTATCGTCTTTGCGAAGGCGACCTCCTGCATCTCCGGCCCCGACGACCCCATCCTCAAGCCCGGGGATTGGGACCGCATGGACTTCGAAGTCGAGCTTGCCGTCGTCATCGGTAGTCCAGCGAAGCGCGTCGCGGAGGCCGAGGCGCTCGCCCATGTGGCGGGCTATACGATCAGCAACGACGTCTCGGAGAGGAGCCTGCAAAAGGGCGGCCCGGGCGAATGGCTGAAGGCCAAGAGCTATGACAGCTTCGGACCACTCGGGCCATGGCTCGTCACACGGGACGAGGTGCCGGACCCGCAAAAGCTCGACCTCACGCTCGATCTGAACGGGACGCGCATGCAGACCGGCAACAGCTCCACCATGATTTTCAGCGTGGCGCAGCTTGTGAGCTATATCAGCCACTTCATGACGCTGATGCCCGGCGACGTCATCACCACGGGCACGCCTCCCGGCGTCGGCATGGCGCGGAATCCCCGCGTGTTCCTGAAAGCGGGCGACCAGCTCAAGCTCGCCGTCTCGGGCCTCGGCGAGCAACACCAGACGGTTGTGGCCGAAGGTTAGAGCGGGGCGCTCACGTCTTCTGCTTCCGATCCCACAGGGCGTGAAAGTGGTGCACGGGCCCCCTGCCCCTGCCGATCTTGAGTTCGTCGGCGGCGGCGATCGCCGCGGTGACATGGGCTTTGCCCATCGCCACCGCGACGCGGAGCGAGACGCCCTTGGCCAGCTCCGCCGCAATGGCCGCCGACAGAGTGCAGCCGGTGCCGTGGGTATTGCGTGTCATGACACGCTGGGTCGACAGCCGCATCTCCCCCTCGCCATCGAGAAAGATATCGACCGCTTCGGGTCCTTCGGCATGGCCGCCTTTGAGGAGTGCGGCTTTAACCCCAAACATCAATAGTTTACGCGCCTGAGCAGCCATCTCAGCTTCGTTTCGTGCCACCCCCTCGCCGAGCAGCGCGGCGGCTTCGGCGAGGTTGGGCGTGATCAGCGTGGCACGTGGGATGAGCGCGGTGCGGAGCGTGTCTACGGCGTCCTTGTCGAGCAGGGGGTCACCGCTCGCCGCCACCATCACGGGATCGAGCACGACGGGCACGCGTGCAAAGTCAGCGAGCCCTTCCACCACCGTCTTGATGACGGCGCTGGTTCCGAGCATGCCGGTCTTGATGGCAACCACGTCGAAGTCGACGGCCACGGCCCACATCTGGGCGCGCACGAAGTCCGGCGGCACCATGTGCACCGCCTCCACACCCAAGGTATTCTGCGCAGTGAGCGCGGTGATGACGCTCACGCCATAGACTTCGAGCGCAGCGAAGGTCTTGAGGTCCGCCTGGATGCCGGCCCCGCCGGAGGTATCGGAACCGGCGATGGTAAGAGCGATGGCCGTCATGGCGGCACTATCGGCGCATCTTGCATCTCGCGAAAGCCGGCTTATCACCCGATGGTCGCAAGACCGGGGAAGAGATCGAGCAACCAGCCCGAGATCAGTGTCATGGAATTGGTCAAGAACAGGATGCCGGTGAACACGAGAAAGCCGCCCAGCACCTTCTCCATAGTCGCCATATGCGGCCGGAAGCGCTGGACAGCGCTCAAGAACGGCCTAATGGCGATGGCCGCGGCAATAAAGGGAATCCCAAGGCCCAGCGAATAGACGAAGAGCAGGCCGACGCCTTGGCGCACCGATCCCTCGCCCGCGGCAACCGCGAGGATCGATCCGAGCACGGGGCCGATGCAAGGCGTCCAGCCGAAGGCGAAAGCGAGACCGATGAGATAGGCGCCGAGAAGGCCCGCGGGGCGAGTCTCGGCGTGATAGCGGGCCTCTCGGTGCAGGAGCGGAATGTGGAACAGCCCGAGAAAATGCAACCCGGCGACGATGATGATCACGCCGGCAATCTTGCTCAGCAGCGAGAAGTTGGCGATGAGCAGCTGGCCCATGGCCGTGGCGGTGGCGCCCAAGGCGACGAACACGGTGGTGAAACCGAGCACGAAGGCCACCGACGACAGCACGATGGTCACAAAGACGTGGCGCGGCGTCTCATCCTCGCCAGCGAGCTGATCGAAGGTGGCGCCGCCCAGGAAGCAGAGATAAGGCGGCACGAGCGGCAGTACGCAAGGCGAGAGAAAACTCAATAGACCTGCGATCAGCGCGCCGAAATACGTGACGTTCATTTGCAGCCTCTCCCGCTGTCATTGCCGGCGAAGGCGGGCAATCCAGTAAACACAAAAATCGGCGGAGGCCACCAGATTGCCGGGTCCAGCCCGGCAATGACAAACATTTGATATATCGAGAGGATTACCCTCGCCGCCCCAGCAAGCAAGGCAAGGGCGGCGGGAAGCTCGTGGAGCGTGTCGATGACGGCATCGGCGTCGAGCGCATGGGCCGGCGTGGCCGTATAGCCGTAGGAGACGAGCACGATGGCGGCGAGCCCGGCAGCCCGGGCCGCCTGCACGTCGGTAGCACTGTCGCCGACCATGACGGTGGCGGTCGGTTCGGCGTTGCCAAAGCCAAGCGCCTGCAACAGGTCGCGGGTAATGCCGTCCGGCTTGTTGGTGCACCGCAAGCGACGCCTGCCACGCGCAAATCGCGCAAGGTCTCCGCCGAACCGGGGTAGAGGCTGGACTGCCCGGCTGGCTTTTCGGCGTAAAGCTGGAGCAGCCTTGCTGCCGCCGCGCGAGCGCGCGACCCAGCAGCTTGCTAAAGCCCCCGCCGACCATCGAGCGCACGGCGTCGAGCGGATGCGGCGAAAGTCCGAGCTGGACAAGCGTTTGACTAAGCGCGGCCGCAGGATCCTCGGCGGCATCCACCAACGTCCCGTCGAGGTCGAAGATCACCGCGCGTGGCCATGCGCTCGCCTGATCTTGCATCACACAGCGGTGCGGGCGCGCTCCGCATTGCGGCGGATGGCGGCGATGTTGTCGCGGTAATTCCCGTCCTTGAAGATGCCGGAGCCCGCTACGATGACATCGGCGCCCGCCTCGACCACGGAGGTAACGGTCTTCGCGTTGATGCCGCCATCTACCTCCAGGTGAATCGCCCGCGCGCCGATCATGCGGCGGATGTTCCTGATCTTGTCGAGCTGCGCCGGGATGAAGCTTTGACCGCCGAAGCCGGGGTTCACCGTCATCACCAGGATGAGGTCGACCTTGTCGAGCACATATTCGATCTCGGATTCGGGAGTGGCGGGGTTGAGCGTCACGCCTGCTTTCTTCCCAAGGCTGCGGATGAATTGCAGCGAGCGGTCCACATGGGGACCGGACTCCACATGCACGGTGATGATGTCGGAGCCCGCGCGCGCAAACGCCTCGATGTAGGGGTCGCAAGGCGCGATCATCAGATGGACGTCGAACAGCTTCTTGGAATGCGGACGCAGCGCCTGCACGACCTCCGGTCCGATGGTGATGTTGGGCACGAAATGACCGTCCATGACGTCCACATGGATCCAATCGCAGCCGGCCTGGTCGACGTCGCGCACTTCTTCGCCGAGCTTGGCGAAGTCGGCGGACAGGATGGACGGGGCGATGATGATGCCGCCCGGCGCTTTCCCTTTGCTTACCTGCTCATTCATGACGAGGCAAAAACTCTTGGCTTCGATCGGCGGGGTGGCGGGTCGCTGCAAGGCGCCGAGGCCTTTCAACTACCACGGTAGCGTTTGCCCCCGGTTAGCTCCGCAGCATACGCCAGAGTCGTATAGCGTATGTTACGGCCCTCGCCTTCCCGGCGGTCGAGGGGGAAACCCGGGCCTAGGCCTGGCGCATCGCGAGCGCGCTCGTCGCGAGCGCAGCGACCGCCGGCAGGTCGCGGCCTTCCAGCCATTCGAGAAAGGCTCCCCCCGCGGTCGAGACATAGGTCAGATCTTGGGCGACGTGCGCCGCATTGAGCGCCGCCACAGTATCGCCGCCGCCAGCAACGCTGATGAGCATGCCGGCCTTGGTGAGGCGGGCAGCCTCACGGGCAAGTGCAAACGTCCCCTCGCCGAAGGGTGGCACCTCGAAGGCGCCGAGCGGTCCATTCCAGAGCATCGTCTTCATCTCGCCGAGGCGCCGCTTCAGGTCATCGACGCTTCGGGGTCCGAAATCGAGGATCAGCCCGTCCGGCGGCACCATCCCCACTTCGCACACCTGCCACGCGGCGTCCGGTTTCAGCTCCTTGGCAACGACCACGTCGGACGGAAGAACGATCTCGCAGCCAGCCTGCTCTGCGCGGCCCATGATCTCGCTCACCGTTGCGACGCTATCGGGCTCGGCGAGCGAGCTGCCGATCTTGATGCCTTGGGCCCGCAAAAAGGTGTTGGCCATGGCGCCGCCTACGACCAGTACATCCAGCTTGGCCGAAAGATTGAGAAGAACGTCGATCTTGGTGGACACCTTGGCGCCGCCGACGACCGCCATGGCGGGCCGCTCAGGGTGCTCGAGCGCCCGCCTGAGCGCGCCGATCTCGGCCATCATCAGCAGTCCCGCGTAGGCGGGCAGGACATGCGTGATGGCATCGATCGAGGCATGGGCACGGTGGGCCGATGAGAACGCATCGTTGACGTAGATGTCACCGAGTTCGCCGAGGCGCTTGGCGAAGTCCGGATCGTTCTTCTTCTCGCCCGCGTGGTAGCGAAGGTTTTCGAGGACAGCCACGTCGCCCGACCTGAGCGCGTTCACGCCGCGGAGAGCATCCGCGCCAACGCAGTCGTCGATGAATCGCACCGGTGTGCCCGGCATCAACTCCTGCAACTTCGCTGCAATCGGCCGTAGTGACGTTTCCGCGCTCGGGCCCTCCTTGGGGCGTCCCCAATGGGACAGCAGAACGACCTTGGCGCCTGCATCGGCAAGCTTGCGGATGGTGGGGAGCACGCGCTCGATGCGCGTAGCGTCGGAAACGACGCCCCCTTGCATCGGCACGTTGAGGTCGACGCGGACGAGCACGCGCTTGTCCCGCGCATCGACCCCGTCGATGGAGCGGATGCGAGAGAGGTCGAGTCCAGAGTCCATGCTGTCGAAGGTCCTGGATCCAGAACGGCTGAGATCGTTCATATCAGCCTTCCCATGGCGGCCGCCGTGTCATTCATGCGGTTGGAGAAGCCCCACTCATTGTCGTACCACGCCACGACGCGGCAGAAGGTGCCGTCTACCACTTGGGTCTCGTGCAGATCGAAGATCGAGCTCAAGGGATTGTGGTTGAAGTCGGTCGAGACGAGCGGCTTTGTATTCACCCCAAGGACGCCCTTGAGCGGACCGTTGGCCGCCTCGGTTATCGCCGCGTTGATCTCCTCCACGGAGGTCGGGCGCATCGAGGAGAAGCTCAGGTCGACCAGGCTCACATTCGGCACCGGCACCCGAATTGCCGCACCGTCGAGCTTGCCCTTGAGCTCGGGCAGCACGAGGCCGACCGCCTTGGCCGCGCCGGTCGAGGTGGGGATCAGGTTGATGGCGGAAGCCCGCGCCCGGTAGGGGTCCTTGTGCAGGGTATCCACGGTGCGCTGGTCGCCGGTATAGGCATGGATCGTGGTCATATAGCCGTGGCGGATGCCGATCGCCTGGTTCAGCACCTGCGCCACGGGCGCGAGGCAATTGGTGGTGCACGAGGCATTGGAGACCACGTGATGGCCTTGCGTCAGCTTCTCGTTATTGACGCCGTACACGACGGTGAGATCGGCGCCGCTGCAGGGCGCCGACACGAGCACGCGCTTGGCGCCTGCGGTCAGATGCTTGGCGGCGCCGGCCCGGTCGGTGAAGCGGCCGGTGCACTCCATGACGATGTCGACATCGAGGTCACGCCAGGGAAGCTTCTCGGGCGTCGCCTCCGACAGCACGGCGAGGTCTTGACCATCGGCCTTGAGGTGGCCGTTGGCCACGCCGATCTTGCCCGGGAAGCGGCCATGCACGCTGTCGAATTCGAGCAGATGCGCGTTCATCTCGGCGGAACCCAGATCATTGATCGCCACGAAGTCGAGGTCCTTGCGGCCGGACTCCAGATACGCCCTGAGCGTGAGCCGGCCGATGCGGCCAAACCCGTTGATGGCGACACGCTTGTTAGACATTTGTCCTCACTTTTTCCTTCTCTTGATCAGATCACGCGCGGCGGCCGCCACGGCCTCGCCCGTGATTCCGAAATGCTTATAAAGCTCTGGCGCGGGCGCAGAAGCCCCAAATCCATGCATGCCAATAAAGATGCCGCCGTCGCCGAGCCATTTCGACCAGCCAAAGGGCACTGCCGCCTCCACCGCAACGCGCGGAGCCTTTCCCAGCACTTCGCCTTGATACTGCGCGCTTTGCGCCTCGAACAGCTCGGAGCAAGGCATCGACACCACGGCAGGTTTGATCCCCTCCTCCGCCAGCTGTTTCGCCGCGGCCAAAGCGAGCATCACCTCAGAGCCCGTGCCGATCAGGGTCACGTCGCGAGCCCCCTCGGGTTCGACCAGCACATAGGCGCCCTTGGCCGAGAGGTTGGCGTTCGCATGGGTGGTGCGCAGCACTGGCAGGCCCTGGCGGGTCAGGGCGAGCACCGACGGCGTTGACGTGGAGAACAGCGCAAGCTCCCAGCATTCGGCACATTCGACCGAATCGGCGGGACGGAATACGTTGAGATTTGGCATGGCCCGCAAGGCCGCCAGATGCTCGACGGGCTGGTGGGTCGGGCCGTCCTCGCCGAGCCCGATGGAATCGTGGGTCATGACGTAGATCACTCGTTGGCCCATGAGGGCGGAGAGCCTAATCGCCGGGCGGCAATAGTCGGAGAAGACGAGGAACGTGCCGCCGTAGGGCACGATACCGCCATGCAGCGCCATGCCGTTCATGGCGGCGGCCATGGCGTGCTCGCGCACCCCGTAATGGATGTAATTGCCCGCAAAGTCGCCCGGCTTCACGATGGTGTGCAGCTTGGTCAGGGTGCCGTTGGAGCCGGTGAGGTCAGCCGAGCCGCCGATCAGGGCCGGCACCACGGGCACCAACGCCTCCAACACCTTCTGCGTGGACTGCCTGGTGGCGAGCTTGGCCGCCTCGCGGCTGAACTCCCCCTTGAGGGTGTTGACCGCCGCCGCGATCTTGGCGCGCACGGGAGCATCGATGGGATCGGCGAGGTGCGCGCTGGCCTCGGCGTCGAGGCGAAACGCCGCCCGCTCCCAGTTCGCATAGGCCGCGCGGTTGCGGGTGCCGGCGGCGCGCCAGCTCGCCAGGATGGGCCTGGGCACCTCGAAGGGCGCGTGACGCCAGTGCAAGAGATCGCGCGCGCCCTCGATCTCGCTTGCGCCGAGGGGAGAGCCGTGGGTCGATGCGGTGCCCTGCTTCTTCGGCGCGCCATAGCCGATGATGGTGCGGCAGGCGATGAGCGACGGTCGGTCGCTGACGGCACGCGCATTCTCAATGGCGAGCGCGACCGCCTCGGGGTCGTGGCCGTCGACTCTCGCCACGTGCCAATGGGAGGCGGCGAAGCGCTCGAGCTGGTCATCTGACACGGAGAGGCTGGTGGGGCCGTCGATGGAAATCTGATTGTCATCGAACAGCACGATCAGGCGGCCGAGCTTGAGATGCCCGGCAAGGGAGACCGCCTCGTGGCTGATCCCTTCCATGAGGCAGCCGTCGCCGGCGATGGCGTAGGTGAAGTGGCTCACGATCTCATCGCCGTAGCGGGCGTTGAGCAGCCGCTCGGCGAGTGCCATGCCGACGGCGTTGCCCAGCCCCTGCCCCAACGGGCCGGTCGTGGTCTCGATGCCCGGCGCGTGACCAAATTCAGGGTGTCCCGGGGTGCGCGAGCCAAGCTGGCGGAACGCCTTGAGCTGGTCGAGGTCCATACCGGGCACGCCCGTCAGATAGAGGATCGCGTAGAGCAGCATGGAGCCGTGGCCGGCGGAGAGGACGAAGCGGTCACGGTCCGGCCATTCAGGGTGCGCGGCCTCGAACTTCAGGAAACGCGTGAACAGTACCGTCGCCACATCGGCCATGCCCATGGGCATGCCGGGATGGCCAGAGTCCGCCTTCTCGACCGCGTCCATGGCGAGCGCCCGAATGGCGTTTGCCATGTCTTGGTGCGTCGCCTCCGGCAATGCCTGTTCCTGCTGCAAAGCTTCAGCCATCCTGCAGAATCCCCAAACTTCGTTCAATAGGCCCGGACGCCCATGGCGGCCTTGACGGCGTGATAGCCGACGAGGAGCTGGCTCAGCGCGAGCGGGTGGCTCTTGTGGGCGCCGTTGGCGACGTCGATGCGGCCGACTTGGTCGCGCAGGTGCCCGGCTTCCGGGATCAGATTCCACAACAAATCCTCAATGCGCTCGGCCCGCTTGTCGGAAATGTTGCCGTTGATCTCGAGCACGTCCACCGGCTTGCCGTCGCGGTCGCGGGCGAGCTCGAGGTGCAAGCCGGCATTGCTCGAGCCGTCGAACAGAGGCGCGAAATCGGGATGCGGCAGGGTCGGCCGCAAGATGTGGCGCACGTCGAGCTGGGTGTCGGACCCGTCCGTCCCCTTGGGCACCTGGAAGCTGATGACGATGTCGGCGAAGGTGCGTTGCGGATGCATATAGGCTGCGCTGTCTTCCTTCCGCCGCTCGAGCGCGGCCAGCACGTCTTCCCGCCGATAGCCGCGCCTGGTCGTGTCGCGGTGAATCTTCCATTTGACGCGGAGGTCCTCGTCGGGGTCGAGGTAGATCTTCACGTCGTAGCAATCACGCATGGTGCGCGTGGTGTAACCAAGCAGCCCTTCGGCGATGACGAATTCCTTCGGCTTCACATAAACCGGCCGGCGAAACGTCCCGTCCGAGTGGTCATAGACCGGTTTCAGGACCGGTTCGCCCTCGCGCAAGTGACGCAAGCTTTGCTCGAGGATGTCGATGTAGTTCGCGCGCGGATCGATTGGCGACAAGCCGTTGGCCGCGCGCTCGGCCCGGTTATAGCGGTGGTAGTCGTCGGTGCAGATCACGGTGCAGTGGTTGGCGCCCAGAATCTGCGCCACGCCCGCCGACAGCGTCGTCTTGCCCGACGCCGAATCGCCAACGATCCCGAGGATTATCGGATGCTCAACCCGCTTCGGCATCTCCTAACCCCAGCACTCCGGTCTTTTTTCTAACATCTTAAGCCACATCGCGCGCGGCCGCGCCCGCTTCCGCCCGGCGCGCGATCGGCAAGTAACTGGTGATGATCTGCCGCTCCCCCGTGGATCCCGCGACCATCATGGTCTGCAGCTTGTGATGGGTCTTGGAGCGCTCCACGCCTTCCAGCATCAAGCCCGTGGTGATGCCCGTGGCGCAGAAGAACACGTCGTTGGAGGCGATGATCTCGTCGCGGCCGTACCAGCGCGTGGTGCTGAGGCCAGCGTCCCGCACCGCCTTGGCCTCGGTGTGGAGCTGGGGATCGATGCGGGCCATGAACTCGCCACCAAGCGCCCGGATGGCGCAGGCGGACATGACGCCCTCGGGTGTGCCCCCGGTTCCCATCAGCGCGTCGATGCCCGAATTGGGGATGGCAGCCAGAAGGGCGCCCGCAACATCGCCGGCAGGGTACAGAGCGACCCGCGCTCCCGTGGCCAGGATCTCCTCCAGAAGCTCCCGATGGCGGGGCTTTTCGAGCACATAGATCGTGAGGTCGGAAACAGTCTTGCCCAACGCCTCGGCGAGAGCCTTGAGCTTCCGTGCCGTGCGCCAGCTGGGATCGATCTTGCCGCGGGCGGCCGCGGGCGCCACGAACTTCTCCATGTAGAAGGCGGGGCCCGGATTCATCATGGCGCCGCGCGGGGCCACTGCGAGCACTGCGAGCGCGTTGGTCAGACCACGGGCGAGATAGCTCGTGCCTTCAACGGGATCGACGGCAATATCCGCCTTGAAGGCCGCGTCCGGCCGACCAAGCCGCTCGCCCCGTCCGGGCTGCGGTGCCTCGCCCTTGGTGGCCTCGCCGATGACGACCACGGCGTCGATGTCCACCTCGGCCAGGGCATGCCGCATGGCGTCAAGCGCGGCGCGGCCGCCGTCCATGCCGTCGCCGCGCCCGATCCAATCGAAGGCGGCGAGCGCGGCCCTCTCGGTGACGCGCCGAAGGGAAAAGACGAGCTCCGGGCTCGGGCGGCCTGCGGTGTCCATCACAGGGGATCTCCCAAGGCTATCCTCGCGCCGCCACGTTTGGCCGAAAGCGTGCCGGACAGACCGAGTGAAAGCTGCGCTAAAGGCTCGGCCCTTATATCTTATGGGTGCGGACGGGCCTACCCCAAAGGGCCCCCGGAGGGCGCCAAGGGCCGTCCCGGGGCCGAGGCGACGACGCGGCCGCTGGAAGTCTGCCGTCAGTGGGGGCGGAGTCGCGGGTCGAGTGCGTCTCTGAGAGTGTCTCCCAGCACATTGACGGCCATGAGGAGGCTCACCAGCACCAGCCCCGGGAGTACGGTGACCCACCAGGTCCCGGCGAAGATCAGGTCGTAGCCCCCGCGGATCAGCGTGCCCAAGGAGGGCTTGGTCACGGGAAGCCCGAGGCCCAGGAAGGACAAGGCCGCCTCGGCCATGACGGCACCCGCCACTTGGGTGGTGGCCACGACGATAAGGGACGAGAGGATATTGGGCAGGATGTGGCGTCTGACGATCGTGGCGTGGCTTGCGCCGAGCGCCCGCGCGCCACGGACATAGTCCTTCGCCGCCTCAACCTGGGTAGCGGCGCGGGCGATGCGCGCGAAGTACGGCCATTCGGCTACGCCGATGACGAGCACGAGCAGCGGCACGGCGAAGGTGCCCAAACTCTCCCCGCCGAGCCCGGCGCGAAACAGGGCCAGCGCGATGATGGCGAGCATCAGCGTCGAGAGCGAGAGCTGGATGTCGGCGCCCCTGGCGATCAGGCTGTCCACCCGCCCCCCGACCATGCCGGCGACGAGACCGAGGGGAATGCCGATGGCGGCTTGGATGGCGACGGCGAGCACGCCCACGAGCAAGGAGATGCGCGTGCCGTATAGAATAGCGCTCAGGAGGTCCCTGCCTTGAGCGTCGGTGCCGAGGAGGAAGTGAGGATTGCCCCCGTCAAGCCAAGCCGGCGGGAGCTCGGCGTCGAGCACGTCGAAGCTGCCAAGGTCGAAGGCGTTCTGCGGGGCGATGAGCGGCGCAAACAGCGCCGCGAGCGCAATGACCGAAAGCACGAGCGCCGCCAGCACCGCGCCCGGCCGCTCCGCGACGAAGACCAGGCTCGGCCGCAGCACCGCTTGGAAACCACGCCTGTTCATCGCGTCACCTCGAGGCTGATGCGCGGGTCGAGCCAGAGGCTCGCCACATCGACCAGCGTGTTGGTGACCACGAAGAGAAAGCCCACGGCGACGAGATAAGTCGTGATGAGCGGCACGTCGGCGCGGGTCACCGCTTCCAGAAAGAGGAAGCCCATGCCGGGCCATTGGAACACTGTCTCGGTGAGAAGGGTGTAGGCGAGCATGGTGCCGATCTGCAGTCCACCCAGCGCCACGAGCGGCAGAAGCGCGTTGCGCAGCGCGTGGGCGAGCCAGACGCGCAAGGGTGATGCGCCCTTGGCGCGGGCGGTGCGGACATAGTCGTGGCCGAGCTCCTCCAGCATGGCACCGCGCACGAGCCTGATGAAGAGCGGCAGCATGATGGAGGAAAGCGTGAGCGCGGGCAGCAGGAGATGGGCAAGCCCGGCGCGGGTGAGGAGGCCCGTCTCCCAGAACCCGAGTGTGACCGTCTCCCCTCGCCCGAAAGCTGGCAACCAGCCAAGCTCGACCGAGAAAATGGTGATCAGGAAAATACCGGTAAGGAAGACAGGGATAGAGATGCCGAGCACGCTCGAGGCGAGGATGGCCTTGGCTCCCCACGATCTTGGCCTCACCGCGCAATAGATGCCTGCCGGCAGCGAGATCAACATCACGATCAGGCTTGCGGCGAGAACGAGCTCAAAGCTCGCCGGGAACTTGGCGAGGATCACCTGAAGTGTCGGGCGCTTGTAGATATAGGACGTGCCGAGATCACCCTTGGCGGCTTGCCCCACGTAGCGCGCAAGTTGCACCGGCCAGGACACATCGAGGCCGAGCTTATGGCGGAGCTCGGCGCGCTCGCTCTCCGGCACCGCCTCACCCACAATCTCGCGTACGGGGTCGCCGAGCGCAGCGCGCACGGCAAAGGCGATGACGAGGATGGCGAGCATCACAAGTAAGGCTTGAGCGGCGCGGCCGCCAATGAAGGCCAAAATTGCGGCAAGCGCTCGCATCGAGCCCTCTCGGAAATCATCACCTTAGGAGAGTGTACAGTGATGCCCGCAAAATTGGGCTATCCCTGACCACGGACAGCCGCTAGAAGCGGGCGCCGGCTTGCCCAGCGGCAGCCGCTTCGCGTCGCCGACCGGCACGGTCAGACTTTGCGTTGATATCGAGGGTGAGTTTGCTGTCCTCTGCGTTGCAAATGGATGGAACGACGCCGGCCGCGAGGGCCCAGGGCAACGGGAGCGTGCCCGGCAGAGACGCGCCACCAAGGCTATGGGCGTCGTTCGCGCTGCTCGCAATCTTTGTCATTACCTGGACGGTGTATGGCGTGATATCGAGCGCGCCCGCCGCGGTCCACAACGACATGGCCGAGGCTTATGTCTGGGGGCAGGAGTTCCAGCTTGGCTATTTCCAGCATCCACCCTTCTGGGCATGGATCGCGGGCCTCTGGTTTGAAGTGTTTCCGCGCGCGGATTGGGCGTTCGCGCTGTTGGCGATGCTGAATGCCGGTCTCGGCCTTTATGGCTCATGGAAACTCATCGGGGATTTTGCCGATGGCGACAGGCGACGGGCGGCGACGGTGCTTCTGCTCCTCACGCCGTTCTACACCTTCCTAGCGCTCAAATATAACGCTAACTCGATTTTTCTGTCGCTCTGGCCGTGGACGATGCATTTCTTCGTTCGGTCGATTGACAACCGTCGCCTTCCGGACGCGATACTCTTCGGCCTGTTCATGGGCCTGGCCCTGCTGTCCAAATATTATGCGCTGATCTTGGGAGCGACCTGCTTTGTGGCCGCGCTCGTTCATCCCGCGCGGCGGACATATTTTGCATCTGCATCGCCTTACGTGGCGTTTGGGGTCGCGGCTTTGCTGTTCGCGCCCCATGTTTGGTGGCTGGCCCGGAGCGATGCGCCACCGGTGCAATACTTCATGACCAAGACGGGCCTCGGCACGTCAGCCTTCGTTGCTTGCGCTGCGTTGCTGGGTGGCGTGGTCGGGTTCCACGCGATCATCGTAGCGCTCATCGCGCTCACAAATGGACCTGCGCCAAAACTGTGGGCCGTTGCGCTCAGAGCGCGTTGGTCCGATCCGAAATTCCGAGTGCTGACGACTCTCGCGGTTCTGCCGTTGGTACTAACCCTCATCGCGGGAGTCGCGTTCCGCTTGCGGCCATCCACCAACATGACAATTGCGATTTTCAGCCTCATGCCGCTGCTGCTACTCGAACTCTCCGGCAGCAAAGGGGACGAACGCCTTTATCGGCTCAGTCGCGCGCTTGTCGTGGGCCTGACGCTCACCATGCTGGTACTGTCCCCCGCCATTGCAATTGCCAAGATTTGGTTCGGCGATGACAATAACTATAGCGATCCGCGCAAAGAGCTGGCGAGGGAGGCAACGAGGATCTGGCACGAAACGACCGAGTCACCTCTCCAATATGTTGCCGGCAGCCAACGCTACGAGAACGCCGTAGCATTTTACAGTCCTGATCGGCCGCATGTTTTCATACATCTCGATTCCCATCACGCACCCTGGGTAACGCCCGAGGATCTCGACCGAGCCGGGCTTTTGGTCGTTTGCGCCAAAGAGGACAAGAAGTGTCTCGCCTCGAGCGCCAGTTACGTCGCTTCGCCGCAGGCGAGCCGGACCGACTTGACCCTGACGCATTCTTTCTGGGGTTACACGGCGCCACCGGTGAGCTTCATAGTGACTGTCGTGCCACCGCATCGCTGAGCGTGCGACCACCGCTCGCTTTACTTCTCGTCGGCGCTTTTGTGGAGCTTACGGACGAGATACATCGGCCGCCGCTTGGTCTCCATATAGATCCGTCCCACATATTCGCCGAGCAGCCCGATGCTGATGAGCTGCAGACTGCCAAAGAATAAGATTGCCACCAGCAGGGAGGCGTAGCCTGGAACATCGACACCGCGGATCAGGGTGCGCATCAGGATATAGCTGGCGTAGACAAGCGTCGCGGCCGCCGTGAGGCTTCCGACGTACGCGCATAATCGCAAAGGCGCCATGCTGAAGCTGGTCAAGCCCTCAAGCGCGAGGTTCAGCAGCGAGAACCAGGAAAATTTCGTCGAGCCGGCTTTGCGCTGGTCTCTCGTGTAATGGACCGTGGCTGTCTTGAAGCCTACCCAGGCAAACAGCCCCTTCATGAAGCGTTGCCGTTCCGGCAATTGTTTGAGGGCTTCGAGGGCCGATCTGTCCATGAGGCGGAAGTCTCCCACATTCGCCGGTATCCGCACTTCGGACAGCCAATTGTGCACGCGATAGAACAGCCTCGCTGTGTTTCTTTTCAGAAACGTATCCGAGGACCTGTAATCGCGCTGGGCGAGCACGACGTCGGCCCCCTGCTGCCACGCCGCGATGAGGTCTGGGATCAGCTCTGGAGGATCTTGCAAGTCGGCGTCGATGGGAATGACCGCATCCCCATTTGCCGCTTCGAGGCCAGCGGTGAGCGCTGCCTCCTTGCCGAAGTTACGCGAAAGCTCGATGATGGAGAAACGCGAGTCGCGGTCGATGAGCGCAAGCAATCGCTGCAAAGTATCGTCCCGGCTGCCGTCATCCACACAGATGACCTCGAAGCGGATATCGGGGACACCATCGAGCACGCCGCGAAGCTCCCGATAGAAGGGGTCCACAGCCTCGCCCTCGTTGTAGAAGGGGACGACGATCGACACGAGCTTGCCTGTAGAGGCCATATGATGGGGATGCCCAAGTCAGCAAGAGGGTGTTCTTTTGGCCACACTACCTGAGCCACGGCGCCCGGCCACCACAATTAGCTTGTCGTCGATGCCGCAAGGAGCGGGTTCTGCGCGCTCGCTCCTACGGAGTTTGCATGCCGCGTCAAGCCTTGGGTCCGGTGAGGCCATAGGCGATGCTCACCGCCACCGCTCCTTGCCATGGCACGAACAAGAGAGGGATCGCATCGAGCTTGGCGGCGGGGTAGAGCAACAGCCCCAAAAGGGCGCCAGCGCCGACGATCAGCATCCAGGCGTCCGTGCGCCGGATAGCGGTGGCTGGGATGCCGGCACCAAAGGCTGTCAAGCCGGCTCCGACCGCGCCCGCGGCCCCGCCTCCCAAGAGCCAGCCCACGATCTCCCGGTTGGCCTTGGCGCCCGCAGCGGCGCCGAACAAATCGGAGCTTACAACCGCCGCGATCACTTCGTTTGCCGTGTTGATGGCGGCCAGCCAGCCCATGAGGGTGAGCGCCATGGCGAGCAGGCATTTGCCGGCGTCGCGGCTTGCCCACAACCACAGTACGGCCGCCAGCATGGCGCCAAACGCGATCCCGGCATGCAACGGCACCCCGCGCGAATTGATGAGAATATCGGGCTCGCTCAGGCGCAGCTCGGGCAAGGGCGACGGCAGGCTGGAGAGCAGGCCGGTCACGACCCCAAGGGCCGCCATGATGGCAATGGCCCGGTGCCGCGACGGCGGCTTCCGGAGCATCGCTGCGCCAGCAACAGATGAGGACATCCATAGCCCCGCGCTGCCGATGAGCGGCTAACGGGGGTCAGAATAGCGAGAGTCACACAATTGTCACGTTCGATGCGCTGATCGGCTCCTGGCCTACTCTATGACCAAATCGCCGAGATAGGGCATGTCGATGACGTTGAGCACGGGCTCGATGTGCACATTCTTGCGCGAGGCCCAGGAGAGATGCGGCCAATGGAGCGGTACGAGCGCCGCGTCGTCGTAGAGAAGCCGCTCGATCTTCTGCAACTGAAGGGTGCGCGCGGCCTTGTCGGTCATAGTCTGGGTCTCCAGCGTCAGCCGATCGACCTCGGGGTTGGAATAGTCGCCGGCGTTGTATTGGCCGTAGCCTGTCTCCCTGTCGGGCGTCAGCGCCAGGAACTCATAGAAGTTCGCCGAGTCCTCGGTGTCGGACTGCCAGCCGATCATCATGATGTCGCCCGCGCGCTCGTCGAAGCGCTGCCAGTATTGCACCTTGGGCATGGTTTGCAGATCGACCTTGATGTTGATCTTGGCAAGCATGGCGGCGACCGCCTCGGCGATGCGGTAGTCCTCGATATAGCGGTTGTTCGGCGCCATCATGGTGACCGAGAAACCGTCCGCATAACCTGCTTGCTGCATCAGCGCCTTGGCCTCTGCGAGATCGAAGCGCGGAACGAGGTCGGCGTCGTAGCCATCATAGCCGGGCGGGCTCAGCTCCCCGGCCGGGGTCGCGAAGCCGCGCATGATCTTCTCGGCGATGCCTTGCTTGTTGATGGCGAGGTTGATAGCTCGGCGCACGCGTGCGTCCTTGAATGCCGCCACCCGTGCTTGATTGAGCTCGAAGGTGATGATGCGCGTGCTCGGCATGGTGACGAGGGTGCAGCAGGAATCAGACTGAACGCGGACGAGGTCGGTCGGCGGGATCGGCGCGATGAAGTCCACGTCGCCGGCCAGCAGCGCCGCCACGCGCGTGGCCGGCTCCTTGATCGGCGTGAAGATGATCTGATCGACATTGCCGGGCGAGGCCGTGTCCCAATAGTCGGCAAAGCGCTTCAGCTCCATCCGCACCCCCTGCTCCCAATAGGTGACGATGAAAGGCCCGGTGCCGGAAGCGTGGGTCGAGGCGAAGGAGGAGCCGTTCTTGACGATCTCGTCTTTCGGCCGGCCGCGCTCGTCCTGTTGGGAAAAGAACTCGCTGTCCAGGGGGAAGATGTAGGTGGCGAGGTTGAGCACGAGGGGATACGGACCCTTGGTAATGAGGTCCACGGTCAGGTCGTCAATCAATCGCGCGCCCTCGAATGGCTCGAACAGCGCCTTGAAGTCCGGGCTCTGCTTCAGGCGGTTGAAGGTCCACACCACGTCTTTGGCCGACAGCGTGCGGCCTGAGTGGAAATGCACGTCTTTGCGCAGGTGAAAGCGCGTGGTCCGATCGTCGATCGTCTCCCAGCTCGTGGCCAGCCGCGGCTCCAGGGTGAAATCCTTCCGAAAGCGGATCAGTGGATCGAAGATCAGATGCGAGAGCTGGAGGGTGGCGCCCGCAAGCTGCTCATGGGGGTCGAGCGAGGTGGGATCGGCGTCATAGGCCATGCGCAGCGTCTTGGCGTCGGCCCCTGCGACTTGGGAAAGCGCCAACAGAGCGACAAGCAGGACACGTTGAAGCATGGGAGGACCTTTGTTTGTGATATTAGGGTCTTACAGTTCAAGCTTCGTGCCTACTCAATTCCGGGATGATGCGCATTGCAGGGTTTTTTTGTCACAGGCACCGATACCGATGTCGGCAAGACGCTCGTCGCGACGTGGCTGCTTGCCCATCTCGATGCGCTGCATCTTGACGCCTGTTACTGGAAGCCCGTGCAAGCCGGCGCCGAGCCTGAGACCGATGCAGAGACCGTATGCCGCCTCGGGGTCCCGCAGGACCGCATCTTACCTGAGGCCTATCTCTTGAGTGAGGCCATCGCGCCGCATGAGGCCGCCAAGCGGGCCGGGATCCAGATCGAGATGGCGAAGCTCGTTCCGCCTTTGGCTGGCCGGCTGCTGGTGGTCGAGGGCGCGGGCGGCCTGCTCGTGCCACTCAACGACACGTCCTATGTGATCGACCTCGCGACCGAGCTGCATCTCCCGGTGATCCTTGTCGCCCGCTCCACCCTGGGCACCATCAATCACACCCTCCTCTCACTCGAAGCCTTGCGCCGCCGCGGGCTGCCGCTTGCAGGCGTCGTCGTCAACGGGCCTGAGACACCGCATAATCGAGCGGCCATCGAGCGCTACGGTCAGGTGCCGGTGATCGCGGAGATTCCCTGGATGGAGTCGGTAACGCGCGAGGCGCTGCTTGCGATCGAGCCTGAGCTCGATCTCGCTCAGCTCGCACAGGCCGAGCCATGAACGACTCCCAACGAAAGGACCAAGCCACTCTCGATGAGCATGCGCGCGACTTGCTTGCACGGGACCGGCGCCATGTCTGGCATCCCTTCACCCAACACGGGACCGCAGGCGATCCCTTAGTCATCGCGCGCGCGCGCGGCGCCTCCCTGTTCGACGCATCCGGCCGCGAGATCCTCGATCTCATCTCGTCCTGGTGGACCTGCACCCATGGGCATTCCCATCTCAAGCTGAACGAGGCGCTGGCCCGCCAGGCGGCGCTGTTTCCGCATGTGATGTTTGCCGGTTTCACCCATCAGCCTGCCGTCGATCTCGCCACGGCGCTGTCGGCCCTGTTACCTAGCGACCTCGGCCGTGTCTTCTTTTCCGACGACGGCTCGACCTCGGTGGAGGTGGCGCTGAAGATTGCCTATCAGTATTGGGCCAATCGCGGCGAAACGCGGCGGCGCGTGTTCATCTCCTTCGATGGCGGCTATCACGGCGACACGTTAGGCGCCATGTCGCTAGGCCGCGGCTCGGGCTACTTCAATCTGTTTCGCGGGCTGATGTGTCAGGTGGCCGTCCTGCCCTTCCCCACCACCTTTGAGGGCGACGATGCCGCCGCGGACCGCGAGCAAGGAGCGCTATCCGCGTTCCAAGACAGGTTGTCGAACGGCGCCCACGACGTCGCCGCCATCATCATCGAGCCGCTGCTGCAGGGAGCGGGCGGCATGCGCGTCTGCCGTCCACAGTTCCTGCGGGTCCTGGTCGAGATCGCGCGAGAGGCGGGCGTGCTCGTCATCTTCGACGAGGTGGCGACGGGCTTCGGGCGCACGGGAACGCTGTTCGCCATGGAGCAGGCAGGCGTGGTGCCCGACATCGTTTGCCTGTCCAAGGGCCTCACGGCGGGCTATCTGCCCATGGCGGTGACGGTCGTGCGCGAGCCGGTGTTCGAGCGCTTTTTGGATGAAAGCTTCGACCGCGCGCTGCCGCATGGTCATTCCTTCACTGCTAATCCCCTCGCCTGCGCTGTGGCGCTTAGCTCGCTCGTGCTATTCCGCGAGGAAGCCACGCTCGACCGCATTGCGCACATCAATGCTCGCCACCGCGACATGCTCAGCACGCTCATGGCGCGCGAGGATGTGGTGCGCCCGCGCGTGCTCGGCTCGATCCTCGCTTTCGACATCAAGAGCGAGGGCACCTATCAATCGGCGGCGAGCGGCGCCTTGCGCGACTGGTATCTAGCGCATGGGCTCAATATCCGTCCGCTCGGTGCCACGCTCTATCTGATGCCGCCCTATTGCATTACCGACGCGGAACTCGACTGCGCCTATGCCGGGCTCATCGAGGGCCTCGATCAGTCAAACATCTGAACCAAGCCGCCCATAGACGATATGCCAGGTGACGCGTCCGCCATGGTGCGCGTCCAGAGCGCGGATGGCTCGGCGTAGCGCGCCCGGTGCAAGCGGCCGGTAGCCCACCCTCGGGGTCAGTCCACCGATCGCCTGCATGCCGCGCAAGAAGCCAAGCGCGCCGCCGTCGGGCACCAGGCGCTCCTCGGCGACGACGCCAGGCAGCGTTGGGATCTCGACCAGCCCGCTCGGCAAGGCTTCCGCCTCGAGCACCCCCCGCCACTCCGCAAAGCTCTCCCGGCCCAGCGTGGCGTAAACGAGCGCGCCGCGCGGAGAGAGCATGCGGCGCAGGCGTTGCAGGGCGCCAAGTGGATGGAGGAGCCAATGCAAGGCCATGCTCAAGGCGATGACGTCGAAGGTCCCCTGCCCGTCGGGCGCATCGGCGTCGATGACCGCGAAGCTCGCGCGTGGCGCAGGGTCGAGCCTCCGCCGGCATTGCTCGACCATGGCAGGGGCGAGGTCGCTGAACACGAAGGTGCCATCGGGATAGTAAGCGAGCAGGTGACGGCTGAAGAGGCCGGTGCCGCAGCCAAGCTCAAGCACGCGCGGGCGCACAAGCTCAGGCAGCAGGCGCACGAGCCGTGCGGCCACCGCGCGTTGCAGCTCGGCATGGGCATCATAGTTGTCCGCGCTTGCGCCAAAGCTCTCGGCGACAGCGATGCTACGGCTGGGTCGCATGGGCAAACTCGAGGACGTGGCGCGCGCACCAATCGGGGCGCCGCAAGGGCAAGACATGGCCGCCATCCAGAGACCATATAACAGAGAGAGCGCCCCCGGCGTGCTGCCAAATGGCCTTGGTCATGGCCGGCGGCACGATCGCGTCGTCGCGTGCAGCGAGCGCAAGCACCGGGCAGGCGAGCCGTGCTTTCGTATCGCGCGCGTCCCAGCGCATCAGCCAGTCAAGTCCTTCGTCGAGCCGCGCCACATTAAGGGCTTCCGTGGGCGCGAAGTCGCTGGTCCCGCAAGCGTGCCAGAAGGCGGCAAGCGTTGCGCCCGCGTCACGCGCAAGGCCACGCCCCATGGAAGCGACCCGCGCAAGTGGGACGTGGCAGCTGAAGCAGTCAAAGCCCTGAATGCTGACCAGCGCCCGGAAGCGGCCCCTTCCCTGCTCCAACAGCCACAGCAGGCCGAGAGAGTGGCCCACGGCAATACTGTCGTCCGGCCAGTCGCTCGCGCCCTTCGGACCGCCGGCTATGAAGCCGAGATCGACAAACGTCACGTCGTGATCCAGCAGATGGCCGACGACCCCATCCCAAAGTCCGGCGTGAAAGCCCCACCCATGGACGAGCACGAAATGCATGGACGATCGCTTGCTCAGCCAAGGACCTGGGCGCGCGCGTCGCGTGCGCCGGCGTGCGTGTCGAACGCCTCGAGCAGGCGATCGACGTCGTGGCCCTGATGGCTCGCGTTGAAAGCAAGGCGGAGCCGCGCCGTTCCGCGTGGCACTGTCGGTGGGCGAATCGCGGTCGCCCAGTAGCCTGCCTGGCGCAGACGCTCGCTTGCGGCCAGGGCCGCTTCGGCGCTGCCCACGATCACCGGCACGATCTGGGTGGAAGAGGCGCCCGTGTCATGTCCGAGACAGCGCGCGCCGTCGCGGAAGCGGGTGGCGAGCGCCGCCACATGGGCGCGCTCGGCTTTCATCGCCGGCACGAGATCGAGGGCCGCGTCGATGGCACCCAGCACCGGCGGCGGCAGCGCCGTCGAGTAGATGAGACCGCCACAGCGATTGATGAGGTAGTCGCGTAAGCCGTCCGAGCACGCGACATAGGCGCCGAAGCTGCCAAGGGCCTTGGAGAAGGTGCCAACGACCACATCTGCGTCGCCGGAGAGGCCGCGCCCGCCCTCCCCCAGGATTCCGGTCGCATGAGCGTCGTCGACGATCAGAAGCGCATCATGAGCACGCGCGAGGCCGCCGATCTCGCCAAGTGGCGCCATATCGCCGTCCATGGAAAAGACGCTCTCGGTCAGGATGAATTTCGGGCGTTCATCTCCTTGATATTGACTCAGAAGCTCGGCGAGGTGCCCCGCATCGCCATGGCGGTAACGAAGCTGCTTCACGCCGGCCGCGGCGCAGCCAAAATGCATGCTTGCGTGATTGAGGCGGTCGCTGAAAACGAGCGGCTCGGCGCCGAGCACAGTGTGGTCCAACAGGGCCTGCAACACCGAAGCATTGGCCTGAAAGCCCGAGGTCAGGATCAGGCTGGTGGGCTTACTCTTTAACGCGGCAATCTTGGCCTCGAGCCCTGCGAACACGTCGAGATTGCCGGTGACGAGGCGGGATGCGCCCGAGCCCACGCCATACGCCTCCGCCCAGTCGCGTGCCCGCTCGATCAGAGCCGGATGGAACCGCAAGGCGAGATAGTCGTTGCTGGCCAGATTGACATAGGTCTGGCCGGCCACGCGGAGGGTTCGCGCGTCGATCGCCTTGGCCCCGATCATGCCGCGCCGCAACCCTTCGCGGGTGCGGGCGTCGAGATAGGCGGCATAGCGCCTTTCGCTTATCGCCATGATCCTGTATTAGCGAAGCGACCTTCGAGCAGCAATCGCATCTCCGGCACCCCCGTGTTCCAGCCCCGAAAAAAGGCGAATCCTATCAACGGCAAAGGCGCCTTGCGGCCGATCCCGAGCGACGCAACGGTCTTAGGGTCCCTCCTCCGGCATGACTGGGGCCGGGATGAAGTGCTGGCCCTCCTGACCTCTCCGCTACTCGACCTTGTGGACGAGGCCCGCGCCGTGCATCGGCGCCATCACGGAAACGCAGATGTGCAGCTCGCCAGTCTCCTATCGATCAAGACCGGAGGCTGTCCGGAGGACTGCAAATACTGCCCGCAATCGGCGCATTACGCCAAGGAGACCGGCGTCGCCCGCGAGGCCTTGCTCGACGTGAATGACGTGCTCGCCAAAGCGCGGCTCGCGAAGGACGCTGGCGCAACGCGCTTCTGCATGGGCGCGGCGTGGCGGGAGGTAAAGGACGGGGAGGCCTTCGACCGCGTACTTGCCATGGTGCGCGGCGTCAGGGAGCTCGACATGGAGGCCTGCGTCACCCTCGGCATGGTGACCGAGGCGCAAGCCACCCGCCTCGCCGAAGCCGGGCTCACCGCCTATAACCACAATCTCGATACCTCGTCCGAATTCTATGGGGAGGTCATCACCACGCGGACCTATCAGGACCGGCTGGATACGCTGGCCCGCGTCCGCCGCGCCGGCATCGAAGTCTGCTGCGGCGGCATCATCGGCATGGGCGAGGGTGTCGAGGATCGGGCGCGACTGCTGCAGACGCTCGCCGCTCTCGATCCCCATCCGGAAAGCGTGCCGATCAATACGCTCGTGGCGATAGCCGGCACGCCCCTCGAGGACCAGCCGCCGGTCGATCCGCTCGATCTCGTGCGCATGGTGGCGGCTGCGCGCATTCTCATGCCCCGCGCGCGGGTGCGCCTTTCGGCGGGGCGGCGGAGTCTCACCCGCGAGGCGCAGATCCTCTGCCTGCTCGCGGGCGCCAACTCGATCTTCTATGGCGACACGCTGCTCACCACCACCAATAACGACACGGCGGACGACCTGGCGCTGATCGCGGAAGCAGGCTTGCGGGTCCAATCCGCCAGCTAGATGTCCCGCACCGTCTATGTGAATGGCCGCTATGTGCCCGAGGCCGAGGCCAAGGTCTCCATCTTCGACCGTGCCTTCCTATTCGGCGATGGTGTCTACGAGGTGACGGCCGTGCTCGCAGGGCGTCCCATCGATATCGAGGCGCATCTCGCGCGACTCGACCGCTCGCTGGTGGAGATGGCTATTGCTCCTCCCCTCACCCATGCCGAACTGCGCGCCCTACATCAGGAGCTCATCGCCCGCAACAGGCTTGACGAAGGCGTGGTGTATCTGGAGATCACCCGCGGGGTTGCCGACCGCGACTTCGCCTATCCGGAGGCCGCGCGGCCGACCGTGGCGGCCTTCACGCAGGCCCGCGCGCTTATCGACAACCCTTACGCCGCCTCAGGCGTGAAGGTGATCACCATTCCGGACATCCGCTGGAAGCGTCGCGACATCAAATCCACTGCCCTGCTCGCACAAGCCATGGGCAAGCAGCACGCGAAGCTCGCAGGCGCCTATGAAGCCTGGATGGTGGAGAGCGGCGTGGTCACCGAGGGTACATCTTCCACCGCATTCATCCTGGCCGCTCAAGGCATCGTTCGCACCCAGCCGCTCGGGCATCACATCCTCCCGGGGGTCACCCGCCGCGCCGTCATGCGGCTTGCCGAGGTCGAGAGCATCACTGTCGAGGAGCGGCCTTTCACCGTCGCCGAGGCGCAGGACGCCCGCGAGGCCTTCCTCACCGCGGCATCCGCCTTCGTTCTGGCCGTGGTGGAGATCGATGGCCGAAAGATCGGAGACGGACGACCGGGGCCCATCGCCAAGCTCTTCCGCCAGCTTTATGTCGAGGAGGCGCGAAAAGGCTGATGCCGCCCAGTCGCCCCTCGCGCATGCGCGTCGTTGCGCTGATGAATGCGGGCGCGGGCAGCCAGGCTCCCGCGCAGGGGACCCGCGCGGCGCTCGACCGGTCCTTCGCCGAGCATGGGGTCGACGCGGAGTTGCGCTTCCTGTCCGGCGCGGAGCTGCAAGCAGCGGCCCGCGACGCCCTGGGGCTGGCCAAGCGGGGCGAGATCGACGCTGTGGTGGTGGGCGGTGGCGACGGCAGCGTGCGGACCGTCGCGGGCGTGCTCGCCGATACCAGCGTGCCCTTGGGCATTCTGCCGCTCGGCACCTTGAATCATTTCGCCAAGGATGTGGGCATCGCCGTGGACCTCAAGACGGCGGTCGAGACGATCGCCAAGGGCGCGGTGCGGGTGGTCGACCTCGCCGAGGTCAATGGCGAAATTTTCATCAACAACTCCTCGATCGGCATCTACCCCTATCTCGTCATCGCGCGCGAACGGCTCAGGCAGCGGCACCGGCTGGCCAAATGGATGGCCGTGGTGCTCGCCTTCTTCCGCATGCTCCGGCATTTCCCGTGGCGACACCTGAAGATCTCGATCGAAGGCGGGGCCAAGCCCTACCGCACGCCCTGCGTCCTTGTCGGCAACAACGAATATGCCATGGAGCTATTCGCGCTCGGCCGCCGCAAGCGCCTCGATCGAGGCGAGCTTTGGCTCTATGTGGTCCAGCCGCGAAACTCGCTTCAGTTCTTCTGGACGGTGTGCCGCCTGTACTTCGGCAAAACCAACCACACCAGCGACATCGACACCTTCGCAGCGCCCGAGGCCGAGATTGCGGCGCGGTCGAGCCGGCTGCCTGTGGCGCTGGACGGCGAGGTCGAGATCCTGCATACGCCGCTCTGCTACCGCTCACGGCCTGGCGCGCTGCGGGTCATTGTGCCGGCATCGGCTTAAGATTCCCCGATAGGCCGCCTTCCTACAGCCGCGCTCCTGGTGGCGTTGCTGATCGGCTATTTAATGACGCTGTATCACTCCGATTGCGCCATCGCCTGCTAGTGCTCTATGACCGCTCAATTCGCGACGGCTTGACGGGGCTGCTCAACCGTCGCGGGGCCACTGACGCCATCAACAAATCTCTGGCCCGACATGCCGGGAGCAATGCGCTACTGCTCGTCGATATCGATAACCTGAAAATGATCAACGACCTGCGTGGTCATATCTCCGGCGACGCAGTCAATACACGAACCGCCCAAGCCATTCGCGAGAGCATCCGCGAGGGCGATGAACGTGCGCGCTTGGGCGGGGACGAATTCATTGTCTTTTCCCCGGATCGCGATACGGAAGGTGCCGCGAAAATTGCGGAAGGGATTCGCGCCAGACTATCTAATCAGCGGATGCCGCTGGCCGGTGGCAAGTTCAGTGTGTCGATCGTTATCTCCGTGCAGGACGGCACCAGCGCCGATTTTACACGCATGTACCAAGACGCCGACGCAGCCCTTTATCATGCCAGGGAGGACGGCAAGAGCGGCTTCGGTCTATAGGGCCTCATCCACAACGGCATTTGCCGAATGTCGCTCGCGGCTCGCGTTGCCGAACCCGCGCCTACTCGCCGTTGCGAGCGCACTCGCTCTAGGCGCCCCAGGGTGACCTTGCCCCCCACCAAAGGACCGCAAAGATTGCCAGCAGCGCCCACCAAACCGCGCTGGTCGCCTGGTTCGTGACAACGGCAAACACGACGCTGATGATGATGCAGACCAGCGCCACGATATTTCCCACGCCTAAGTTCATGTCGCGCCCTCCCTTGCAGCCCCAAGCATAGCGAAAAAAGACGAGTCGCTGCTAGGGAGTGCGAGGGTTACCCCCAGGTCCCTGGGAGTGGTTCATTTACCGAAACCTCCAATTTTGATGCCTGCTCGAACTCTTCCTTATTTGCCCCGGTGACAACCTCTCCGAAAAATTGGGAGGCATCACATGCGAATATCGAAAGCCATAAGCCTTATCTGCTCTGTTTCTGTAATATCCTTGGTCGCCATTCTGTTGATGGCGGGGTGTGGGTTTAAAGTCTCGACGTCTGACTTTCCGGCGTTCGGGCTTTCAAACGCATCCGGCACCATGCCTGCGCAATACGCAGAGCGTCACTAGGCGCGCACGGCGGACCTGGGAACGATCGGGAAGTCTGCCGGCTTATTCCGGTCGCAGGCGAAATTGTGCCAATTGTTGGAGATTCGTGATGGTGACGGCGTCGGAGTGGTGGCATCCGCTAGGATTGGTGCTGGGCGTGGGCCTGGGTGTGTTGCTGACAAATCATAACGTGACGTCGGCGCAGGATTTTCGCGCCTATCTCCCTCAGGCATATCAAGGCGATCACGAGGAAGGGGGAACAATGTTCGCTGGCGAGCGAACGCCAACAATACCCTTTGGCGTGCTTGTTTGTTCGCCGCCCTGCTCGCCATCATTTGAGCCTCCAGCGGAGGCCGCGCCATGTCCCATTGCGAGCGAACGGGGCTTCACCGGCTCGCAAGGCAATCCGTGCCCGCTCTTCTTCTGAGCCTCAATTCGCCAACCTAAATCGCAATTGTGCTAATGAGCTCGGATTTGCGCCTATTCGGTCGGACCTGACGAGCATCGTTCGGACGGCTTGGGCTTGGCACTGCGGCGCGCATCCTCGGAAGGGTTTCGGCACCCCGCGAAAGTTGAATGTTAAGGCCCCCGGCGCTCATTGAGAAAAGTTGAGGGCCCGGCCATCAGCGTGTAATGACCTAAATCGCCGTAGAATTGTGGCCAGGGAGTTTTTTCGAACTCTCTGCTGGACTGGGCTCTCCAGACTTTGCTCGCTGCACGTCTCAAAAGCAAATCGGCGAGTAGGCCGTAATGACCGCAAAGCAACTTTCGCTCTCTCCTTCGTCGACCGTGCGTGCTAGGTCTTGCAGGTTTGCTGGCCTCGTGCAGACAAGGCTGCCGCGGATTTTCCTACTTTTTGCCGTGCCGGCCGTTTTGTTTCTCTCCGTCGCAATGCCTCCATTTCAGGTCGCGGACGAACTTGCTCACGCACTCCGCGCCGATCAGATCGCACACGGTAGGATCGTGTCGTACCGTCTTGGGGGCAAGGCGCATAGCGATCTCATCGTTTTCGGCAACCTTTACAAATCCATGTGGTTCCATCCCGAGGTGAAACAGACGGTTGACGTTGCAGGGCGGGCCGGGGCGATTAAATGGTCCTCACACTTTCGGCGGGAGAATTTTCAGAATACCGCACAATACGGACCAGTCCTTTACGTTCCACAGGCCGTCGGCATTTGGCTCGGGCGATTGACGGGCCTTACCCTCGCGCAGACTTTGGTGCTGGTACGTCTGCTCAATGGAATGTCGGCTTGCGCCGTCGGGTTCTTGGCGTTGTCCCGGTGCTGGCGGGGGCGAGCGCTCATGTTCGCAACCCTTCTTCTGCCCATGACGCTGTCGGAGTTCGCCTCGGCCTCGCAGGACGCACTCTTGATCAGCCTGTCGCTGCTCGCGGTCGCAACCGCGTCCCGCATTCTGAACGAGAATCGACCGGCGCGTCTGGACGAGTTTGCGCTTTTTGCCGCCATCGTCGCGGCGACGGCGCTCGCGCGGCCCTCGCAATTGGCGCTAATTCTCCTCAGCCCGGCCTTCGTCGCCTGGCGTGATCCTCGCTTGCTTGGAAAGGTCGTAATCACTGTTCCCGCCGTGACCATCATCATCGCCTGGACATATCTCCTCAGCTTTCTAATGCCGCCGGTGCCGAGCGATTGGTCTGTCTCGGGCCAGTTTCATTATCTGCTTGCCAACCCCCTCGCCCTGCCGACGGTCATGGCCCAGACGCTTTCCTATCAAGGGTGGTTTCTGCTTTCCTCCGTCGTGGGGCGACTGGGCTGGCTCGATACCCTAATGCCGGACTGGTTCGTCGCATTGGCTTGCCTCGGGCTAGTCATCGCTATTTTCGCCCCGGGCAATCGGGAAAGCGCCGCGATGCCTGGCCTTATCGGAGTGCTGACGTTTCTCGGTTTGCTGACGGCAACTTGCATCTGCCTCTATCTTTCGTGGACGCCGGTGGCGAAGCCGACAATCGACGGCTTGCAAGGCCGCTACATCCTCCCGGCTCTGCCGCTGCTTGCCTGGCCCGTTCCCGCCTACGGGCCGCGCCTTGAACACGCCTTGATGCCGGCGTGGGCGTTTGTGCTTGCGTTTCCTCTGGTATCGCTCGCCATGCTCCCCCCGGTGATCATGGAGCGGTATTATGGGAGCTGGCAGGTGATGGCGAGCGCGCTGAAGGTTCTAATTCTGCCGTGAGCTCATCCGCGCAGCTCAGCGGCAGCGGGCATCCAACGCGTGCCGAATGGCGGGCCGCGGCGCATTTCTTTCACGAGGAAGATACCAGATATCTTCGCTTCATGATCCCGCCCGGTCAGCAGGTGCTTGAGCTCGGCTGTGGCGCTGGGCACACTTTGGCCGCGCTCGAGCCGAGCCGCGGTGTCGGTATCGACTTTAACCCCGATGTCATTGAGGAAGGACGGACGGCATTTCCGCACCTTGAGCTGATCGCAGGCAATATTGAAGACGAAGCGGAGCTTGCGGTGATTGACGGGGTTTTCGACTTCATTCTGCTCGTCGATACGCTTGGTGTCATCAAGGATTGCCAAGCGCTGCTCGAGAGACTCCATCGCTTCTGCGACGCGGATACAAGGTTGGTCCTCGTATATTATTCGCAGCTTTGGGATCCGCTATTACGGTTCGCGGAGGCAATCGGATGGAAGAAGAAGGAAGGACAGAGGAATGTCCTCTCCCCTCCAGACCTCCGGGCGGTGGCCGAGCTTGCGGATTTCGATCCAGTGATGTCGGAGCGGAGGCTACTCTCGCCTGTCAGCCTTCTTGGTTTGGGTCGGTTCGTGAATCGCTTTCTCAGCCCTCTGCCGCTCATTCGTGGGCTCGCGCTGCGCCACTACACCGTCTGTCGCTCCCGACGTAGCGCCGACCACGAGCCAAAATCGGTGACAATCGTCGTTCCTGCTCGTAACGAGCGAGCCAACATCGAACCGACGATTAAGCGAATCCCGCGCCTATGCGACGAGCTTGAGGTCATCCTCATCGAAGGCCACAGCACGGACGGAACGCTCGAAGAGATGAGGCGAGTTCAAGCGGCCTACCCGGATCTGGACATTAAGGTGATGACGCAGCCGGGAAGGGGCAAGGCAGACGCGGTGTTTACCGCCTTTGACGCGGCGCGTGGCGATGTTCTGATCATCCTCGATGCCGACCTGACCGTCGCACCGGAGCAACTACCGAAATTTTGGGACGCCATCCGGTCGGGCCGAGGCGAGTTCATCAATGGGTCCAGATTGATCTATCCCAAAGAGGACGGGGCGATGCGGTTCATCAACCTCGTTGGTAACCGGTGGTTCTCGCTCCTCTTCTCCTGGCTCTTGAACCAACGCTACACGGACACGCTATGCGGCACGAAAGCCTTGAGGCGCAGCCATTATCAGCGGCTAAAGGCTGAACATGCATTCTTCGGCGACTTCGATCCGTTCGGTGATTTCCACCTCATTTTCGGGGCATACAAGCTCAAACTGAAGACAATCGAAATTCCGATCCGCTATGGCGCGCGGGTTTACGGCGAAACCAACATCTCGCGCTTCCGGGATGGCCTCCTCCTCTTCAAGATGGTCGGCTTCGCGTTCGCCAAAATGAAAGCGATATGAGCAGCACCGGCGAAAGGTCTGTCGCCTCTGCCCCCCGTGAGCGGAGCGCCGGCGCAGCGGCCGTGTCCGCATTTCGACGCATGCTGCTCCACCCGGTCTTCATATTGTGCCTCGCGGCGGCGCTATGCGTCGTCGCCTACGCACAAATAAGCGGTCGCAACACGCGGCCGATCGGGTCGGATGGCTGGGGGTACTACCTGCCGCTCCCTGCTCTCTTCATTTATGGCGACCCCAGCCTTTCATTCCTGAATAAACCCGATCTGCCACATGACGTGGCCCAATATCGAGCGAAAGACGGAATCTGGCAGGGACTCTCGCCGACCGACACCGGCTATCGCGACAAATACGCTGTCGGTACGTCGGTAATGGAGCTTCCCTTCTTTCTCCTGGCGCTGGCCTACAGATCGTTGACGCACGCAAGCGTCAATGGATTTGAAATGTCGTTCCAACTGGCCGTCGCCTTATCGGGAGCCTTCTATTTCGCGCTTGGCTGCTACCTGATTTACCGGGCGGCATGCCTACGCTATAGCCCGCTCGCGTCGAGTCTCGCCTTGGCCTTCGCCGTGCTTGCGACCAATTTGCTCTACTACGCATCGTTTGAACCCGGGTTCTCGCATGTCTACGGCTTCTGTCTGATTTCCGCTCTCGTCTATTTGACGATGCGACGAATCGAACTCGGCGGAGCCCCGAAACTGTGGGAGTTCGTGCTTTTCGGTTTCCTGGCCGGCGCAGCCGTGATGGTTCGCCCAACCAATGCCGTCGCGGCGCTTCTGTATATCTTGTTCGCAAGGCACGCCGATTTTCGCCGGATCGCGGGTGGCACGCTTCTTGGTTTCGTGGCCTCCGCGGTTGCGGCGCTGCCGCAGACGATCCTGTGGCAAGAGACCACAGGCGACCTGATCTATTACAGCTACGGCGGAGAGGGCTTTAACTTCATTGATCCGCAGGTGAGCAATTACCTGATTTCGGTGCACAAGGGGCTCTTCTTCTGGCACCCCGCTTATCTCGTGATGATCCTCGCGCTGATCGGCCAGCTCGCGGTCCGCCGGTTCGAGACGCTGATCATGCTTCTGATCGTCGCGCTCAACATTTATCTCGGCGCGTCGTGGGGGGATCCATATTTCGGCGATTCATTCGGGTGCCGGCCGTTCGTCGAGATGACTCCCTTGCTCGTTTTGCCGATGGCCGCAGCAATAGAACGGTTAGCCAATGGAACCTGGCGCTGGCTCGCGGCCGGCCTGGCGGCGTTTCTGATCGCGATCAATCTGGTGCAGTTTCACGGCTATATGATCGGCGCCCTGCCACACAACAATACGACGATCGACCGTTACGTGGCATTCTGGGCCCGGTGGGTTGGCCACAGGCGGTGACCACGCGTAGGAGTATCCGCTAGGTGTGCACATCCGGTCAGTTTCGGGCGCAATCAGTGAGGCGAGATTGCTTTGAGCCGCCTTCCGGCTCCGAACCATGCGTGTCAGCCTCGGCATGAGCTCTACGAGCTCAACCATAGCGTCGATTCCACCGCATTGCAGAACCCCATAGCAACGGGCATTCTGCAAGCGTGGCGGCCAGGTTGCTTCGGAAGAAGCGTCACCCGATCAACGATCAAGCGTTGGTGTGGATGTGGCTGCCGCCAGACCGCCCCGGTACTCAGGACCCTTTCCGGTACACTCTGCCGGGAAATGTCACCTTGGATAGAATATAGAACTGACATGGGTGGCAAAGGTCGATTGCTGGAATTGCTCCCTCGCTACAGCCGCAATTCAGCAGCGTCGTCCCTCGGAGTCCGAGTCAGCAGAGTTTGGCTCGACGTCGGTGATCTGCTGTGCTGGCCGCACGACCATGTCACCGGTATCCAGCGTGTGATGGTCAGCGTGGCGGCAGAGTTCTTGAAATTGGACTCAGCCGGCGCGCGAATTAGTTTCTGCAGGCATTTAGAGGGGGTCGGTTTCGTCGAGGTGCCGGCAGAGACAGTTCAACCCTGTGTTCGCCGTCTTTGTGGCGAGGAGAGTCGGCCACACGACAACACACAGCACCGTTCTCCCCAAGATAGCAAAGCGCAAGTACCTGCCCTAGCGTTCCGACTTCGCGAACACCTGGCGGGTGGGAAGAAGGGGGTTGTTGCGGCTCTTCGTGAAATTTACGGGCGGCTTTCGCGAGCGATCGAACCCAATCCGAGTGAACCCTACACTGCTTTCAGTGCACGGATAAAAAGGCCGCTTAGACGAATTGAACTTTGGTGCGCGAGCAAATGGTTACGGGCCAACGCCATCTTCAAAGACCAGGACATCCTTATCAACCTTGGTTCAAGCTGGGAGCAGCCTGAGTACCGGTCAACACTCGCCCAGATAAAGGCGAAGACGGATTTGCGATATGTGGTTCTCATCCACGACCTGATCCCATGGCGCCTACCCCAGCGCTTTCCTCCTAAGTTGGTTCAGCGCTTTATCCCATGGGCTCAAGATACCTTGAGTTCGGCCGATCAACTCTTGGTGACCTCCAACTGCTCACGGGACGACTTGATCGCTTTCGCGAAGGAGTTTGATATCGGCGAGAGACCGATCACCACGGTTCGCTTGGGACGAGAGAAAACCTCGCATCTCAACGTGACGATTCCGGTTGACCTCGAGCAAATTCCGCCAAGCTTTGTCCTTTGCGTCGGCACCGTGGAACCGAGAAAGAATCATCACCTCCTGCTCCGCACGTGGTCAAAACTGCTGCAACGCCATGACCACTCCGTTGTCCCGACTTTGATCTGGGCGGGGCGCAAGGGATGGATGGTTGACGGACTTCTGGCCGAACTCGATCAGAACAATTTTCTCGATGGCAAGCTCATTTGGTTAGGAAGCAAGGGCGGGCTGCCCGACAACACCCTGCACGGGCTCTATCGCGCCTGCCTGTTCACGATGTTCCCCAGCACCTACGAGGGATGGGGATTGCCGGTGTCCGAAAGCCTGGCGCATGGAAAGCTCTGCCTTGCCTCCAACGCGAGTTCCATTCCCGAAATTGGAGGGGACTTGATCGACTATTATGCGCCCGACAATTTGGAAGAATGCCTTGAGCTCACGGAGCAGGCGATCTTCGATCCGCGCTATCGCGCAGAAAAGGAAGAGCGCATTCGACAAGAGTATAGAATGCCCAGTTGGGCGGAGTGCTCGCAGAGCATCCTCGAGGCATGTCGGTTTCCATGAGCGCCAGCGATGCGGATCGAGGCCGTGCCTCTTAGGTGAGAGCGAAACTCCGGCTTCGCTTCACGAGCCGCGGGCGCCCGCAACGTCTCGTCTAGCCCTCACGGAAGTTCGCCGCGGGCGCCATCCCCTGCACAACTAGCCGAACTACCCCGATCAGGCAGAGCCGCCAAATACCTATATACTTAAACGCCCTTATTAGATCGCTCGCGGCAATTGCTTCAATTCTCTAACCTAATCTCAATTGTGCCAATGCACCTATTCGCCTACACAGGCATCTTGAACGGCGTGTTCTGATTTCCGGCGGCGCAGGGTTCCTTGGCTCGCACCTGAGTGAGCGGCTCCTAGGGCTCAAACGCCAAGTGCTCTGTGCCGACAACTTCTTCACCGGAACCAGGCGTAACATCGAACATCTACTGGACCACGAGCAGTTTGAGCTGCTGCGCGACGACATCACCCACCCCTTTTTGTCGACGTGGACGAGATCTTCAACCTCGCATGCTCAGCCTCGCCGATTCACTACCAGCAGACCCGGTGCAAACCACGAAGACGAGCGTTCTCGGGGCTGCTTGGCCTCGCGAAGCGGCTCAAGGTGAAAATTCTCCAGGCCTCAACCAACGAGGTCTACGGTGATCCGACCGTTCATCCCCGCGGGGACCTTGACGCTCCTCAAGTCCCCGCTCCACGCCGGATGTCGGAAGCTGAGCTTCTCCAGTTCTTGCGCAGTTTATGGTGAACCTGCCGCACAGCCCCTCCGCGAAACAACGTCACGGAATCCCGTCAATCCGTACGGTCGCTCAAAGCTGATGGTTGAGGCTATTCTCGATAACTACGGGAGAGGCGTCGACCTTCTAGCCCTCTCGGAAACTGCGCATGATCTGATCGGTCAGCGGCTTCACTAAATAGGAGAGGACTGTGCGTTCTCCGGTTTGGATAAAGGTCTCGACCGGCATCCCCGGAATGATGTGGAGGCCTTTGAGCCTCGCTATCTCGGCATCTGAGACCCTGATACGGACCGTGTAATAAGACGTGTTGGTATGTTGATCCTGCGTAAGGTCCGGCGAAATCCAGTTTATCGTCCCGTTGAGCTGAGGCGTCGTGCGCTGGTTGAAGGCAGAGAAGCGCAAGACCACGGGTTGGTCAGGGTGAACCTGGTCGATGTCATTCGGTGACACTCTCGCCTCAATGCTGAGGGTGTCGTTTTCGGGAACAATCAGCATGAGCGTTTCGCCCGCGCTGATCACGCCGCCCACGGTGTGGACGGCCAGCTCATGCACCCTGCCCGTCTGGGGCGCCCGGATGTCCACATGCCGGAGCTGATCTTCGGCCGTGATCTTTCGCTCGCTCAGTTCGGCGATCTTCTGTCGAACATCGCTCAACTCCTCGGCCACCTTACTGCGGAGATCCTGATCGACCTGAATGATCTGCAGTGCGACCTCAGCGATCTTGCCGCTGCTGGAGGCCTTGGAGGCGGTCAGCTCGCCACGCTCGCCCTCGAGACGGGCCTCGTCGCGCTGTAGCGACGTCACTCGGCTGTAGGGAACGAGTTGCTTCTGCCAGAGCTGCATGACGCCTTTCAGCTCCTCCTGAATGAGAGCGATCTCCTTTGTCTTCGCTTCTATCTGTTCACCTTGGCCGGCAACCTCCTCGCGCAGCTGCGAGGCTCGTTCGCGAAGCTGTGCCTTCTGCCCCTCGCGAGATTCCGCCCGGAAGTTGAAGAGCTTGCGTTCCGCTTCGAGAATATGGGCGACTGCGGGATCGGTGGCTCCCCGCGCCAGCAGATCGTCGGGAAACCTAATGATATCCGCTCCTTCCTTCTCGGCTTCTTGCCTCGCTTGGCGTGCATAAAGCTCGTCTAGATTCGTGGTGAAGACGCCGAGATTGGCTTTCGTTTGCGTATCATCGAGACGCACGAGCACCTCTCCCGCCTGCACGAGCTCATCGTTGCCGACCCGAAGCTCGCCAATAAGCCCGCCGGTCGGATGCTGCACCTTCTTCACATTTGAATCGACGACCACGACGCCATTGGCGATCACTGCACCGGCAAGCTCGGTGGTGCGCGCCCAGCCGGCGAGCCCAACGACCAGTATGCCCGCAATGACGCACGCCGCTATGAGGTGGCCACGGATTGAACGACGGCTGGAGCCTAGGGATTGTACTGTCATGACGCCTCGGCTGTCGCTTTGCTGACAACGGTCAGCGGCCGCGCGCTGGGACGGCCCGTGGGTCGCAGCACTTCGTCTTTGGGACCAAAGGCCTGCTGACGACCTTGGTTCAGAACCAGGACCTGATCGACGGCCGAGAGTGCGTTGGCACGGTGAGCGATTACCACCGCAATGCCGCCACGGGAGCGCACGCCTAGAATGCTGGCGGCTAAAGCCTCTTCGCCCGCGCTATCGAGGTTCGAATTCGGTTCGTCGAGCACCACCAGAAAGGGTTCGCGATAAAGCGCGCGGGCGAGCGCGATTCTCTGGCGTTGCCCGGCCGAGAGCATTGAGCCAGACTCGCCGATGCGAGTTTCGTATCCTTGCGAGAGGGCGACGATAAGGTCGTGCACGCCGGCCGATCGGGCGGCAGCAACGATCGCCTTGGGATCGGCATCCTCCTCAAAGCGGCTGATGTTTTGGGCGATCGTGCCGTCGAACAGTTCCACGTCTTGAGGCAAATATCCGATATGCCGACCAAGGCTGTCGGGCGACCACTGGTCCAACGCCGCGCCGTCTAATCGGACCTTGCCTCGGACCGGGTGCCATACGCCAACTAGCAGCCGCGCCAAAGACGATTTCCCGGACGCGCTTGGACCGATGATGGCCAAGCCCGCACCACTCTTAAGTTCGAAGGCCACGTCCTGAAGGACGACGCGAGCAACGCCCGGCGGGCTGGCGCTGACGGACTCAATCACCAGCGTCCGCGATGGCCTAGGCAACGGCAATATCTGATTGCGATCGGGCAGCGAGGCGAGAAGCGTATTCAGACGTTGGCGCGCCTGGCGCGCTGCGACGAATCCCTTCCAATTGGCGATCGCCAGTTCAACCGGAGCAAGCGACCGCGAGACAAGAATTGAGCTCGCGATGATCACGCCCGCCGTGGCCTCCTGATTAATCACGAGATAAGCGCCCAGGCCAAGGACGAAGGATTGCACGACGAGCCGCGCTACACGGGACACCGCTCCGAGCATTGACGCGCGGTCGGAGGCGCACCCTTGGGCACGAATGTAGTCGTTGTCGACCGTGGCGAACCGGGCCGACATGGTCGATCCCATCCCCATTGCGTGCAAGACTTCCGCATTGCGGCGGCTGCTTTCGAGCAGAGCATTGCGTGTCGCCGCGTGGACAACAGCCGCTTTGGTTGGGGCTCGAGTCGCGACCTCTGTCGAGAGGGTCAGAACGACCAGGATAACCGCGGCGATGCTAGCAGCGATGCCGATCAGAGGATGAAAGAGAAAGCAGATTCCTACATAAAGCGGCATCCAAGGCAGATCGAAAAGTGCGCTCGGTCCGCTGCTGCCGAGAAAACCTCGGATCTGGTCGAGATCTCGAATTGGCAGGAGCCCGTCGCCGCCGCCTCGCGTCTTTAGCGGCAGATGCGCCACCGCGCTATAGACGCGCGCGCTGAGGTCTTCATTGATAGAACTGCCAACTCGCAGCAGCACCCGGCTGCGGATGACGTCGAGGATTCCTTGGAATGAGAATAGACTCACCGTGAGGAGGGCTAAGCCGACCAGTGTCGACACGCTCCGGCTCGGCAAGACACGATCGTAAACCTGCAGCATGAACAGCGGCGCCGTCAGCATGAGGATATTGATGAGGCCGCTCAACAGCCCGACGGCTATGAAAGCAGCGCGGCAGCGCCGCAGCGCTTCTGCGAGCGCCGAAGGCGCAGCCTGCTTCTGGCGGGACTCAAGTATGGGTGAAGAATGCAGCACGTCCGACACCTGCACCGTTAACAAAAATCCGCCGTCAGCGACCACTCGCTTCGCGCACAACGCAAGTCCTGTGCCATCGGGAACACTGGCGGTTTGAGGCGGGCGGCGGCCCTGAGTGCAGCTGTGAGGACTGGCTTCGGAACTGGGTTAAACGGGCTTCCGCCATGCCTCTACGATAAAAATCGTTTCAATTCTTGACGATTATATATTTACGTTAAGTTTTGGAATTAGCCGACACATGGCCTGGTTCTCGGAGGCACTTCCCCTAGATGTAGGTTCCCGCTCCCAACAATAATTTCCAACAATAATTTGATGTGTCAGAATCGACCAGAGGGGCGACGCGAACCATATCGACAGTCACCAGGCACTTTGGATTTAAACCAGGCCCGACTGAGCGCTGGCCCAGGGCTTGCATGGGCAATCCCACGACACACCCATAGTTAACATGTAAACTAAGAGTATTAATGCAACTTCCTGCATTTTATTGAAAATTGTAGCTAGATGGATAAGGGGACAGGCGAGGCTGAAGCGGCAGCGGACGGACCTATGGCCACGTCGAATCAAATCGTCGAAGAAAACCAAAAGCCTGGCGTAACCCTGGTGGTGGTGACCGGCTCCATCAACGTCCCCGAACATTCACCAAGGAAGTGACATGCCTGAATTAGACCTTCCGAGCGAGGTTGGTGGGCAGTGGAGCGATGTCTTCGATTGGCCCATCATTGGCATTGAATCGATACTGACGCCAGGTGGCAAGATCCTGACCTACGGTACCGATCAGCTTGGACAGCAAGGCGGCGCACTCATCTACGACGTTTGGGATCCAGCGACGAATACCCACTACACGCTGCCGAACAAGACTCCGACCGATATGTTTTGCTCGGCAGCGATCGTCGTTCCTTCCACCGGCGACATTCTCATTTCGGGCGGCGATGCACGGCCCATGGGCCACATCAACATGGGTGTGGCCGACGTCAACGTGTTCGACTATCGCGATATGAGTGTCTCTGCATCGCAAGATGGACCGATGTCGTACCAGCGCTGGTACCCGACGGTCGTTGAACTCGCGAACGGCAAAGTCCTGATCCTCGGCGGCTGCGATATGACCGGCCAGGGCGTTGGGATGCCGGAACTCTATACTCCCGGGGCTGGTTGGCAAAGTCTGACGGGAGCTTACAGTACCGCGATTGCCGCGGACTGGTCCTATCCTCGCGCCTGGTTGGCGCCAAACGGCAAAGTCTTCTTGTTCGATGCCACCTCAACGGCAGGAAACCCAGCCGATGTCCTGGTCATGGATCCGTCAGGCAATGGCACGCTAACCAAGGTCGCCGATCTTCCCTTTACGACCGCGTTTCAACTTCCAGCAATCAAATTCGCCCCGGATAAGGTTCTCATTCTCGACGATCAAGGTGGCGCCTGGGTTATGGACATGAGCGGCGATGTGCCGACGTTCCAACAGACTGGCAGCCTTGGTGAAGTTCGTGATTGGTCGAACCTTGTCGTTCTTGCCGATGGCTCGGTTTTAGTCTCAGGTGGCAGCGAGGTCGGCAATCAGCTCGTCGGCGTTCATAACGAAGTGCAGATTTGGAATCCGCAGACGGGTGTGTGGGCGACTGGAAACGACGCCTCTGTCGCGCGAATGTATCATTCGACCACAATTCTGCTTCCTGACGCAACCGTGCTGTCGCTCGGCGGTGGTGCTCCGGGACCGCTGACCAATACCAACGGCGAAATCTACACGCCGAGCTACCTGTTTAACGCAGATGGCTCTTTGGCAACCCGTCCAGTAATCACCGATTCCCCGCAATCCATCCAGCAGCAGCAGAATTTTACGATTACGCTTGATGATGCCTCTGACATCACGCGCCTGACGTTCATCAAGACGGGGGCTGTCACGCATTCGATGGACATGTCGACCGACATGCTGGATCTGGGCTTCACGCACGGTCCTGGCAACACTCTTATCGTCACCGTTCCCAACAATGCCAATGTGCTCGCGCCGGGCAATTGGATGCTGTTTGCGTTCAACGACCACGGCACGCCGTCCATTGCGGCGACCATTTCCGTGGGGCTTGGCGGCGAAAGCTTCTCGCCGGGTATGCATGACTATGTGACGGTATCGGGTGATGCTAACTACGATGCCGCATCCGACGTCGTCACGCTGACGCCGAACGCGGGCAGCAAGACCGGCGCGGTCATGTCCAATGATCGCATCGACCTGGCCCAGAATTTTACCCTCACGTTCAGCGCGTTTCTCGGCAGCAACGACGCCGGAGGCAGTGGCATCGCCTTTATTTTGCAGAACGACCCCTCAGGAAGCGACGCATTCGGTAGCGGAGCAAACACGCAGGGAGCTGGCGGTATCGCCAATGGCCTGGCGATCAGTCTCGACACCTATAAGGACAAAGGAGAAATCGCCTCCGACCACACGAATTTCTTTGATACGGACGCGGTTCCCGGCTCGACTGTGACTAAGGCGACGTCACTGTCGAACCTCGAAAACGGAAAATGGCATGGCGTGACGGTGACGTGGGATGCTGGCTCGCAAACACTGACCTATTGGATCGACGGCAAGCAAGGCGGGACAATTACGGGCGATCTCGCCAGCCAATATTTCGGCGGGTCCGACTACGTTCACTTCGGTTTCACCGGCGCTACGGGCAATGGAAAAGCTAGCAACCTGCAACTGATAAAGGTAACAAGCGTCGACGCGACTTACGCACCAGCCGATGCGCCCATTAAAATTGATATTCCCCAAATCGGTGGAACCGGGCGCACGTCCGGAAACGCGGGCTTCGACTCAACTAGGCAGCTCTTCACGCTAACTCCGGCAGGTGCTTCGAAGACCGGCGCCGTGATGTCTGATGCCAAGATCGATGTGAACTCGAATTTCGATATTTCATTCAACTTTTTCCTCGGATCCAAAGACGGCGGATCGAACGGCGCGACTTTTATCCTACAGAGCGATCCGAATGGGTCAGATGCCATCGGCCGCGGCGGCACCGATCTGGGTGCCGGCGGAATACAGAACGGGCTCGCCATCGCCTTTAACGCAAAGCGTGGATCCGACACAGCACGCTTCGTTGATACAGACGCTGGGTCGAAGCTTAAGGCGCTAACGTCATCGGTTTCTCTCGGAAACCTCGAAAACGGACATTGGCACCAAGCCCACGTTGTCTGGGACGCCGCGACACAGGCGTTGACTTATTGGATTGATGGCAAACTCGAAGGCACGCTTTCGGGCGACCTCATTACCAAATATTTCGGCGGATCGAATCTCGTCAATTTCGGATTTACAGGCGCAACGGCGAGCGGCAATCTCGAGCAAGTGCATGTCACCCAAGTGAGTGCCAACGCGGGCGAGCTCCAGTACGGAGCCTTATCAGCCTGCGATCACACGCCGTTCATCGACACGGATCAACCAAGCCATGTATCGTATGCCGGTAGCGCATCTATCGATGCAACGAATCTCGTCACATTGACATCGAATGTCCGAACAACCGCAGGATCCGCGTTCAGCATGGGCTGCATCGACCTTCACTCCGATTTCAGCCTGTCCTTCAATTTTTGCGCCGGCAACAAGGATGTTGCCGGTGGCGGATTATCATTTGTCCTTCAGAACGATCTTCTGGGCGGTGATGCCCTTGGTGGGACCGGCACTGCTCTGGGAGCAGGGGGTATCGGCAATGGACTCGGAATTGCACTTTCCATGGCGCGGGGTGCAGATCATACCAACTTCTTTGACACGGACCTTGGTACCTCTAAGGGAGCGCTTTTACCCCAGACCACACTCGGTAACTTGGAGGATGGTAACTGGCACACATCCAAGGTGACCTGGGACGCCTCCACGCAGACGCTGTCTTATTGGATTGATGGTAAGCTCGGCGGAACGCTGACGGGCGACCTAGCCCAGCAGTACTTCGGCGGCTCGGACCTTGTCCATTTTGGCTTCACCGGCAGCACAGGCACTTCAGCCAATGTGCAGCAGGTGCAGGTGACTGGGTTTGGCGCCAACTACCTGTGTGCCGAATGCGAAACCGGCCAATCCCACATAGGTCATGACGCCATCAATGGTGCCCCCGGCGACAACACCTTGAACAGCGGCCTTGGCGCCGACAGTCTGACCGGTGGCGCGGGACGGGACCATTTTGTTTATCATTCGGTCGCCGAAGGCGGCGATACCATCAGGGACTTCGCCGTCGCCGACGACACTTTAGTCTTCTCCGCGTCCGGCTTTGGCGGAGGGTTGATAGCCGGCCAGCATCTCTCGGCGGGCACAAGCTTTATTGCCGATGCGAGCCCGGTAGCCACCGCCGCGATCGGCACCTTCCTTTACAATACAGCGAGCCACGATCTGCTGTGGGATGCCGACGGATCGGGCGACGGTGGCGCGGTGCAAATTGCGCATTTCACGACCGCCGTCGCCCTCACCGCTGACCACTTCGACATCACGGCTTAGCAAGTAGGGCGCCGTTCGTGGCGGCAGCAGAGAATCCTGCTTTATGCCGGAACTCTGAGCGTTCTTGATTGCACGCCTGTGGCCAAAGGTACCCGAGCTATTGCACCATTGAGCAGAAGGGGCAAATGACGAAAGGACGCTTGCTCATCGCTGAATCAAATCTTGGGGACTCACGACCTCTGCGACTTCGATTGCGGCAATCTTGCCTTACAATTGAGGCCGTGCATTGAGTCGGAGGGGGAGGGACGAGTGTTCTGGAACCTGGGACGCAAGCGTTTCGAGGTAACGGTCAAGACTCCACTCGTGTTCGTACATGTCCCAAAAAGCGCAGGGACTTCTGTTCACAATTTTCTTATCGACAGTTTCGGCAAGGACGCGTTGGCGCCGCCTCGCCTTATCCACGAGTTCCACAATGTGCCTTTGGGTTACAAGCTTTACAGCGGCCATACGTGCTTGGATCAGTGGGCCACGCTTCCCGTAAAGCCACGCTTTGTGACTTGGCTGCGCGACCCAGTACGACGGGTCTTGTCGACGTACTATTTCCTTGCGATTTCGGTCCGCACCAACCCCCATATCGAGGAGGACTTTGCGGACTTTCATCATTTGTCCTTGCAGGAATTTAGCGAGGGCGGGCATCCTTCCTATCTCGGCCCTGCTTTCAACTTCGTCGCTCATATCTTGGGCCCGGGCGTGAAAGGAACACCTGTCCGCGACGATGACTACCTGCTCGGTGCCGCCCGTCGAGCGCTTGCGAAATTTGCATATATCGGCATTACCGAGAAAACCGACCGGAACCTCTTTCCCCTGGCGCGCCGTTTTAGGTTAGGACTGCCGCGTGTTTCCTACCGCTCGAATGTCTATTCCGACAATGCAAAGAGACTCGAACTGGACCTGATCGCACGTGATCCACCGACGCCAAAGATCGTCGAGACTATTCAGCAAAACAATCGTGTCGATATAGAGCTGTACCGCCTAGCGCGGCGCCGCAACGCATTCATGTGGTGAGCGCCGCTGCACTAGGCCAGCCCCGGTTCAGCGGCCTTTTCCTCACACCTACGCCGCCGCCCCACATTTGACTCCATGCGCGTTGGTGCTCCAAACGGCGGCTGCGGTTGCTAAGCCTGTCATTCACTGCAGGTCACAAGTTAATGCCGGCCACGTTTGTTTTGCAGCTTCAATTAGCTACAGGCTAAAGCCGTATCCTAGTGGCGATGAAGGCTGTGCTGCCGGAACACATTCTTTCGAGACAGCATCGCTGATGCTTTTAAGCCAAAAGAGCGTCTGCCATATTAAGGATGAGTACGGAGGCGTGCCACGAAATCTGAAATTACTCGCTCCATTCCATTGGAGCCAGTCCAGCCTTCCTTGCCGACAACTACCAAGTTGAGGTCGACTCCTTCTACCCACAAAACGCTCGAAGCCCTCCAAGGTCTGCGTGTGTGCCTTGCGAGGTTCTAGGGCATCATCAGGAAGCTCGGCCGTTGTGCAACCCTCAACAGCATTTGCGCTGAGTCGTCGTCTGGAAGGTACAGGGACGAAAAGGAGTTCACGGGGCCAGTCCCATTATGTGACCACCCGATGAAGAAGGGTCTGCAGCGTGTTGGCCCATGGTCTACGAGCCAAGTCTCCAACTCGTTAGCAACCGCGCGCGATACACAGACCGCACCGTCGTAGCGGGCGATCGCGCGGACCCGTGTTTCGTGACGCGCCGCCGCTCCCGCCGCAAACATCTGGGGCATCAAGAGCGGCTGGAGGTCGCGAACCATGAAATAAATTCTGACCCCGTGCCGGTGCATTTCGTCCAAACAGACGGAACCCTCGGCTGCCGATTTGCCCTCCATATCGAGTGCAAGTAAGACATCACCCGGCTGGGTTTCGATTATGTCATCGTTCAAGAGTCCGTCAGGGCACCCCAACAAGCGCATGGTATAATTTCGAGCATAACGGTAATGGCAGCGGGCGCCTTCATAGGAAAGATAGATCGGCTCGACACGATAACCCACAGGTGGCACTCCAATGAGATCCTGCACCAAGGTGCGGGTTACAGATTTGGTTTGCATCTCGAGGTTGTCCCCACCCGTTGCGGAAATATCCAGAAGAAATTGCCGAGCTGGTTTTTGCCAAGGAAGGCTCTGAGCAATCGCGGTGGCCACGGCCCTAAGATCGGAGATCTCTGGTCGAGAACTTTCAAGATTTGCGATTATCCCAACCAACGAATGCCGATCGAAAATGTCAGCGTAGAAATCCTCGATCGCTTCCGCGTATCGATCGGCGCAGTAGCGCGGGGATTGATTTTCTTCTATGAATTTTCGTCCTCCTGTCCCGATCTGGCGGCGGCGTGGGGGTTCACGCCACAGGGTCTCCAGCGCCTTCGTCAACTGCACGTCCGTGAAGTTCTCTGGCAATTTCCACACGCAACTGTCGGACAGTTCAGCCAGAGAACCGTGGGCGTTGACGATCGTAGCGCAGCCAAAATTCATGGAATCCAGTGCTGACCCTGATGTTTCCCCACGTGAGTTGGTCCGAAGCTGCACTGAGGTGTCGGCGGCCGCGAGGTATTGTCGAAAAATGGGGACATCCACCCAGCCCGTGATGCGGATGCGGCCCGTCACCCTCGCTCCCTCAATTTTAGCCATCAAGGCCTCTCCGTACTCGCCGCCGTCATTCTCGCCGACGAAAATGAGTTTACAGTCAGCTCGAGGGGCAAGCTTAGAAGCCAGCCACGCATCGACTATGCGGTGATGAAGTTTCGTTGGGCTAACCAAGCCGAAACTGCAGACGACAAAATCGCTCTCGGCAATGCCTAGCGCGCTGCGCGCCGCGCTGCGATCGATATCGATGGCTGGAACGCGCAGGTGCGGCACCACCTTCCAGTCGTGCGCTGCACTCTCTCCGTACCACTCACGCGCTAAGAACCGGGAGTGTTCAGAGTGGACAATTATCCCCCGCGCATTGCGTAGAACCGCAAAGTTCGCAGGGTATTTCCAGATGACCGCATGCACGTCGTTGGCGTGAAAGCGCTCGGCAACAGCGCCATAGCCGTGAGCGTGATAGAGTGCGGAGGCCCAACTTCCTGGTGCGAAACCCATGAGGTCAAGACGCGCGAGAAGACCAGAAAGAAAAAAATCGTGCAGCACAACGGCACCGGGGATCGCCTCGATTAAGTCGAACATGTGCCGGTGAAATTCCGAATTCCCGAAGTGATAAAGAACCCGATCGTAAGTGTGGGAATTTTCCTTGAAGTCATCAATCTGCCTTATTGGGCAGTTCGCCAAAATCCATGGATCCGAAATAAAGTCCTGCGCCACGACCACGTCGATTTCATAGTGACGAGAGAGCTCAGGAAGTAGCTCGGCGCTGTAAAAGCTTATACCGCTGGGCTCGGGTGGAAGGGGCGAGACATAGGCAAGCCGGGGTCGTCGGGCGGGAAGAGAATGCTGCGTATGCTGCCGGTCACGTGTTTCATGCAAGGACTGAAGCGCGGCGAGAGCGTGTTGCGCACTCTTCTCCCACGAGAACTTGCGCGCCTGCTTCAATCCATGCCGCTCCAAATCCTTGCGAAACGTTTCATTGTCAAGGACATGCTTCATTTTTTCGGCAATGGCCGTATCGCTATGCGGATCGAACAGCGCGTCTTCCCGGCCTATCACCTCCGGCAGGCTGGTGGTGTTGGCGCCGATGACCGCTCTGCCACAAGACATCGCTTCCAATGCGGGCAGTCCAAACCCTTCATGCCAGGAGGGTAGAACAAATAGCTTGCAAATATTGTAGAGTCCAACGAGTTCCTCTTTGTCTACAAAATCTGTCAGCACCAACGAATGCGCCTTTAGCCCACACGCTTTCGCAAGCAGCTCGAAATTTTGTCGCTCTTGGGGCTTAATAGAACACACGATGGCCAACTGGTGTGAGGTGCGAAGTCGTTTGGGTAGAGTCGCATAACCACGGATCAAACCTTCGATATTTTTCCGATGGTCGATACCGGCTGTATACATCACGAAAGGGCGATGCAGGCCGAACTTGTTCCTAAGTTCGGCTTCGTGCTGGGGCTTAATGGCTTGTGGTTTAAAGCTTGATTCTGCCGCAGCTGAAATGCTGATCACAGCATCCGCCGGAAAATTCAGATGTTTGATGGCTTCCTGCCGTGAGGACTCGGAAATGGCAAGCAACAAATCTGCGCGGCGCACGTGGCCGAGCTTATTTTCATACCAGGCCTCGACAGCAGGATTTTCGAGATAACGCTTTCGATGGATAAGAGGAATTAGATCATAAATTATTATCGCCGTTGGCAAAGTTCTCCCCAGCATTCCAACACTTGTAACTGTCTGGTCGTCGCAACCTTCGAAAAGGCTGCTCACCAGGACGACGTCGGGGGCAAGGCTTGCAAAAAATGCCTCGCGGATCAGTTCGGAGGTGCGCCGCCGCCAGTTGTTATTCTCTCGTGCGAAGTCGACCGGACCATGAGCATCCCAAACGCGGATATTGTCCGATGGAAGCAGACCATCAAAACTCGCGCGGATGGACTCGATCGTATCTGGGAACAAGCCATTGAGGGCGATGAAGATTTCGTGTTGGCCTGCGTTCTGCGCCATTGCCTTGGCAAGTGGCAGCGAGTAGCGGCCTATCCCACGGAAGCGGCTTCCCGCTTGTGCCGCTTGCAGGTCTATCACGATACGCATTAGTGCTTTTTCTGGCGCGCTTTGACGGCCGCCCTTAAGCTTATGTAAATGCGCTGGGCACTGGCGGTTAGGTCAACCTCAAAGACGGCAGATGAGGCTCCCTCCGATTGTATGTCGAGCGGAGCCCCGCTCATCTTTTGCTCCACGAACCTAGCTGCGGCGGGGCTATGAGGGTTCGACAGTGGTGCGTCGCCCTTTAGCGTGGAAGAAACAAGGGCGTTGATCCGGTTCGCAATTTTTCCTCTTATTGATTGTATGGCTGCACGTAGTCGAAGTATCAGCTGGCCGACCGTTCTCAGCGGCTTGGTGATGCGCCATGACCGACTCGCGTAAACACCCCGAAGCCGCAGGTCGAGTTCATCAAATTTGTGTTCGGCCGCAGCTTTCGCCTTTTCCAACCGCTGAGCAATTTCGCGTCGTTGAGTGAGTTCGCTTTGCTGCTGAGCTAACTTCTCACTTAAATTAGCAATTTCCGCTTTTACCGTCCGACAAAACGGCGCAGTCGAAGTAAGCGTAAGCACAAAGTCATCAAACAAATTGGGTCCCGGACCGAAACTGGCAACCAACTCCGGGTGATTGCGACTGACATAAAAGCGGTTAAGCCCATCGAAGTAGACGAAATCGTAACCGAGCTCGAGGAGCTTGGGATCCCAAGCGGCGTAAGTGCCTTCGGAAGAATTCGGAAACGTGCTTTCGACAAGCACGATCCAGGGCCGCAGGGGTGAGGGAGCCCAGCTATCGATTACTTGCGCTTCCATGCCCTCGACGTCGATCTTGAGCCAGTGGACGTCCCGAGCTTTATGGCGGTTGAATATGTCCGAGAGAGGCAGGCGGGAAACGTTCCTCGCTTGAATGTCTCGTCCATTAGTCTTGTGCTTTGCTGCGATAATCGGGTCACCTGTGCTCAAGCCGGTGCCGGCGATCTCATAGAGGGTGATACGTTCTCCGCCGCTGCCTACAGCAGCCTCGATCACCTCTTCGTCTGAGCGCATGCGACGAAGCTTTGCAGCGTAGTGAGCAATTGGCTCCACATGCGTGCCCCGCCAACCGCGTTCGTAAAATGCGAGACTTACCGAATCAACGACAGGATCATGCGCGCCAACATCAATGTAGGTCCCGCGGCTAATGTGTTTCAGCGCCCGCCATAAGATAACATCTTCGAAATTTTGGGCATAGGAGACGAACATCGTTAACCTTTGAAGCGAATCCTATTTCTGACCTCAGCCGAAGCCTTAAATCCGAAGTGCCCTGCTGTCGTAATAATTCCCGGTGATGTCGATGGTTCGCTTCACCCTCCCGGGGGCGTCGTCGATTCTGATACACCAAATTATTGCTGGGAGCGGAACCTAAACGCGCACGGATACCAACAAACCGAGGATCGTGAATCCAGCCACTCGGCTTGGTCGCGCAATACTATGCTGGTCGGCATTGCATCTGAATATCTGATTTTCACGAGTTGTCAGCGGAGCTCGGGCGGCCAGATCACCTACGAGCTCGCTATCACCCGAGACATCTAATTCGTGGATGTGGAGCTGCTCGAGGCGAGCAACATCCGCGCGCTCGGCAATCTCAAGCCCCACGATATTTAAAATCTCGCCGCACAACGCTGCAGCTCAAGGGCAATGGCCCGCACGCAAGCGCTGCAACAAAACCGCGTATGCCGGCCGTCAGGTTGGCACCAGAAACTCAACTGGGGCGACCGCTATCTCGGCTAGGAGGTTAAGACGAGCTTGGAAGAGCTCATCCAGATGTTGACCCGCGCCGACTACGACCGGATGAAGACCGGAATCGTGCGCTTTTGAGCTGGAGTACGGCCTAGGTCGTGGCGCTTCCTCTGCAGCCGCTAGGAACGCTACCCTGGGCCCTGATAGTTGGCGAGAGTCTCTTGATAGAGCTCCGCATGCGCCGCCAAGCAACGCTCGATGGAGAACTCCTCGCGCACGCGATTTCGCCCGGCTTCACCAAGTCGCCTTCTCAAGTCAGGGTCAAGGGCAAGCCGCAGGATCGCATCTCCAATTGCCGTCGGATTGCGTGACGGCACGACGAGCCCGGTCTCTCCATCGAGCACGGCCTCTGGGTTTCCGCCCACCGCCGTTACGATCATCGGCAATCCCGCCGTCATGCCCTCAAGCACCACGTTGGAGAAGCCCTCCTCTCGCGATGTTAGCAGTCCGAAATCCGCGGCTGCAAACAATGGGGCAACATCGGAGCGTTGACCGAGGAACTGGATCATGTCACCCACGCCCTCTTCCTTGGCAAGTGCTTGCAGTTCGAGTTCGAGCCCTTGATCGCGACCGGCCAATAGAATGCGCAATGGCTGCCGGATCCGACCGACGGCATGCGCCGTACCTCGAATCAGCTCACGGTGTCCCTTGTAGTGAATGAGATTGGCGACAACCAAGCCGACCAACGCATCGGGCGCAAGCCCGAGAGCCTGCCTCGCCGCTTCACGCTCGGGCTGGACAGCTTTCACCTCGATGCCATTGTAAATCAATCGAAGCTTCGCATCCGGGATGCCCTCGGCTCGCAGCTCCTCCACGACCGCGCGCGAGTTCCCGATCACCTTGTCCATTTTGTGGTGCAGCGCGCGCTCGAAGCGCGCGACGTTTGGCCAATTCCGCTGATAGCTGGCAAGGCTCCGCCGGCTCATGATCTTGATCGGGACACGTGCCGCCATTGCGACGGGCGCACCGATCACATAGGGGCCTGGCAAGTAGAAGTGCGCGATGTCGGGGCGCCAACGTCGTGCGAGCCGGTAAAGAGTGCCTGACGCCAGCGCAGCATGCGCGGCGTATCGCAGTGGCGAACCCTTGTGACTTGACAGGTGCGGAGAGGAAAAAACCTCAACTCCTGCTGCCTCGAGCATGTGGGCGGAATTGCCCCGCTCCGTTAAGCAGAACGTCGCGACGGTCCACCCAGACTCCACGAGCCGCGGGAGAAGCCTGATTAGGTGACTCTCCGTTCCCCCGATGCCGAAGGATTCGGTCACCACCAGGAGGCGGCGTGATGTGGACATGGTTGGGGCTTATCTCTGGTCGAACGTAGATTTCTCAGAGGCGTGCCGCGCGAGGCTACTGCTAAACAGTAGGATAGTAACTCCCCCAACTTCCGACTTGATGCAATTCGGAAGGGGAGAAGCGGAACCCCCGGTTGCTCTTAAGTGTACTTTCTAAGGCTCATCAAAGGCCGGTTGCGGGCGGCGAGCCCCGGTGCGAGCAACAGAAGCCCATAGAAAAGTGGCCGCCAAGCAGAGCTCGACCGCAAACACGCCAAACAGCGGCAGATTGTAGCGGGGAATGTAGTGTGTCAGCACCGAATGGACGCCGACCGTATAAAGCGCTGGGAGGTGGAACGCGAGCCTCGCAAAGTTCAGCCGCCAGAGGTCTACGACAACGTTGAGGAAAAAGGCCGGCATCATGCTCATGGCGATGACCGTGGCCAGAGTGAGCGAAAGTAACCGAACCATGCGCATGGGCCAGGAGCCCTGCTCCCCGTGATGGGAATTGCTCCCCACGGGAAGAAACGCGCTTCGATAGATGGTGAGCGGAACGAGCGCCAGCTCCATTGGCCAATGCTCGACAAGCGTCGTGAGCGCTTGCCCACGCGTCTGCTGCCGATTCCCATCGCTGGAATCGGAACCGGTATCCAGCTCTTTGTCGCCGCCCGCTTCAAGACTGCGTGGATTTTTGCGGTCGTATACCGCGACATTTGCCGGATTTAGCCCGAGAAGATCGATGAGCTTGGGACCGAGTTTGGGCGTGAAGGCGAGATATCCGGCCCAATATTGCGGCCAGGTCATGGTGGTGAAGGCGGCACGGATTGACAGCACATGGGCGTCTCTTCCAGCGATCGCATTGCTCTCGAACAGTTCATGATTTCGGTAGATCCATACACTACTGGCTAGGGCGGCAATAAGGACGATCACCAGGGCGCCGGCTGCAGCGCTGCGCCGTGAACGAAACGCGAGCGAAACCAACGCGAGCAAGCCGAGGACCGGCACGAAATAAAAATAGACCGCCTTGGTCAGCGCAAGCAGCCCAAGCGCTATCCCGCCGACGAGAGCCGAAACCATCGGACGACGTTGGCGCACGACGCGATACAGCATCCACGCCACGAGCAAGAGCAACACGGCCGCTGGGGGCTCAGTCAAGAACGCCATCGAGCCTTCGATGAGACCTGTCCCAAACGCGGCGCAGAGCGCGGCTGATGCCGCCAGCGTGGCGTTCGCCGTGATGTCATAACCGGCAAAATAGACGAGTAGGACAAGAGCAAGAAACGGCAACAGCAGGAGCATGCGCTCGCGCGTGCGGAGCGTCTTGCACCATTCCGGGCTGGTGGCAACGCAGGCTCGAACGTCTCTATCGCCATCGGTCAAGGCAAAGGTCAAGGCAACCAGCGCCGGCGTTCCGGGTTCACGCTTCATGGACGGTTCGGGAGCTGCGCTCGGTGCGCCTTCAACGTCATTGCAGTCATTGCTGAGCACGCCGAAGACATACAGGTTCGCGGCCGCGCAATAATTCTGTTTGCCGTCCTTTTTGGGCTGTGCGTCGTCGATCGCGAGCGCGTAGTTGATCGATCCCACCAACAATGCAATTCCGAGGAAGACGTTGCTAAACCTAAGGCCTTGCAGTGAGTTCGTCTCGCGCTCGCGAAAGACATAGGTGGAGTAGGTGAGATACCGGATCCCTAGCTGAATTCCGCCCATGAGGATGGCCGAGACAACCGGAAAGAAATGCCCGGCATAGGTGAGGCCGAGGAAGCCAAGATAGTCGAAGAGCATAAAGCCAAGCGTGGCATGGGTGAATCTCCAGGCCGTATGGGTGCTCAGCCCTGTCTTGAAGGTGACCTTGCTGTGATAGGTCCAAGCGATGCTGGTCAGGACCACATTGATAATGAGATAGCTCAACCACGCGGCCAAGCCGATTTGCTCGGTCAGATATAGACAGCCGACCTTGATAAAAAAAAATAGGCCCGAGCCGAGGGTCATGACGGTGAACTGCCCGGCGACCTTCCTCAAGCGCGGCGGGTTCCGAGCGAGCGGTTCACTCATTTGATGGCCAGAAATCCCTCGAAGGGCACGTATTTCATCACGGTCATGATGTCCACGAAGCCTGCACGCCGCAGGAGATCGAGGTTGCCGTTGGTGGAGAATGGCTCAAGGGTGCCCTTCAGGCTGCGACTCTTGTTGATGATTTCAGCCTCACTGAACCCGTTCTCGAGTTTGAAATCTGTGTAGATGCCCGTGCAGATGTCTTGAAACCGCGCATCTGGTGCGCGGACCTTCTCGAAAAACAGAAAGGCACCGGCCCAATTCAGGCTCCGATAGATCTTATTGATGAGGTCTTGACGAATGCGCGGAGGAACGAATTGGATCGTGTAGAAGGATATGATGAGGTCGCAGGGTTCGTAGTCCCAATTATTGATATCACCGACCTCGAACCTCACGTTGGCACGATCGCCCACAGCCTTACGTGCTTGTTTGATCATGCTGTCCTCGCGATCGATGCCGACAAGCGTTACCCCCGGTTTGGCTTCATGGCGCTCGGCTAGCTTGGCCGTCAGCTGCCCGGTGCTGGCGCCGAGGTCATAGACGGTAGAGTTCTTTTGCACAAAGTAGTCTGAGATCCGACAAATGAGATCATGCGCTTCGTCATAGAGGGGCACCGACCGTCGCACGTGCTCCCCGAAGGTCTCGGCAACACGTCCGCCAAACGACCATTGACTGTTGGGCGCGACGATGCCGTCGCCAACCGCGCCCTTCGCCGATGCGCGGAGCTTCGCGGTGCGTGTTATTTTGGTCATGTCCTCTTCCGCCGAACTACCTAGGAAAGCGCCCATAGACCGTGATGTTCCAGCTCAGCGGGGCCAACGGCCCAATCATGACTTGCTCCGCAATGCCCTCGAGCAAGACAACTAGGCGCGACAGGGGTACAAAAATTGCTTGCGGATAGAGGATGACTTGGGCAAAGGGCGGCGTGAGAAATCCTTGATAGCGAGCCTCGACCGATAGCAGCCCCCCCGCCTCAAGCAGGCCCACGATCTCCCGCCTGGTGAAGAAACGTTGTTGGCTACTATAGCTCGGGTCCAGCCGCATGCGGATCCTGCGCAAGAGCTGAATAAACGGATTGGCGCGCTGCGGCTCGCGAGCGATGAACCAAGCGCCCGGCTTGGCCAACCGCCGCAAGCCCTGCATCACCTCAGCAACGTTCGCCATGTGGTGGAGCGCGCCGTCCATGTAGATGACGTCGGCGATCTGGCGCGGCAGAGATGGGTCCTTGATGTTGGCATGGATGAGCTCGACGTTCGGAATGCCGGCGGTGAACGCGCGACCGATCTCGATCTCTCTTTGCGAGAAGTCGATCCCCACATAACGGTCAAAGTGGCCGTTCAAATGGACGGCACTCGCGCCAATCCCGCACCCGACATCGACAACGCAGCCGAGCGAACCGCGCTGGGCCTGCAAGACCGGGCGGACGGCCCGCAAAGCAATGTCTCGCCGCGCGATCCGCGAGCTCGCGATGATATCGCGGCGCGAGATGTGCTCGGCAAAGGTGTCGTAGTGGCGCTCTTCGGCCCCCTCGACGATCTCGCTAGTTGCCCCTTGGGTCACGCGTTCCACAACTCACGGCCGCCACCGCCAAGAGGGGCGGTACAGCCCTGTTCCCGTGCCTCAGTCTAGTGTTCGATAATGAGGTTCAGGCACTGCCCTTAAGAGCATCTCGCGGGCTAAATTCCCTTTTCGCGAGCGATTCTAGGTGGCTTTGACAGAGCAGGCAAGTGCGAAGGGCACGACGCGATCTGCGCTGGAATACACTTTTCTGGTCGAGCTCAAGGCGTTCCTCGACCCGCTGATTGCTGGCCTCCACGGTTGCCGCTAGGGTGGGCCATTGACCAAGATGGTAGAGCTGGCCCAAGACTGCACTGGGCCGGGGCGCAGCTACATCACCTTAGGAGCTCGGTTCGCTTGGGAGCCCGGATGCAATACGGTTCGAGGGTCGCAACGCCGCTCCCCACTACTATGGAGCGGGTGCCAGAGACCGACCAGCAGCGGCTGCTGGTGGTGGTCATCCCCGCTTACAACGAGGTCGACAACATCGAGCAGGTGATCCGGGGAGTGGCCTCCCTGCGCCCCCGGCTGCTGGAGCGCGGTCTCAAGCTCAAAGTGGTGGTCGTCAATGACGGATCGGCAGATGGGACCGCGCAAGCAGCGGAAGCGGCAGGAGCCGACCGGGTCATTACGCATCGGCAAAATCTAGGGCTTGGTGCCGCCGTTAGGTCCGGCCTGAATGAAGCGGCGGCCGAGGGCGCCGACGTATTCCTCAAGATCGACGCCGATCTCCAGCACAATCCGGAAGACATCCTATCGGTCATAGCCCCGATCGTCGCCGGCGATGCGGACCTCGTCTATGGCGAGCGCTTCTCCAAGATCTCCTACAAAATGCCGATGGTCCGCCGGCTGGGCAACATCGCCTTTCGGGGGCTCATGCGCTGGCTGACCAAATGGCCAATTCAAGACAGCCAGCCCGGAATTTTTGCCGTAAGCGGGGCCTATCTGGAACTCTACGACGTCCCCGGCGACTACAATTACACGCAACAGATCCTGCTCGACGCCTATCTCAAGGGCATGCGATTTGCCCATGTCTCCGTTGACTTCGATCAGCGGCGCGCGGGCAAATCCTTTATCTCGCCGCTCTATCCGTTCAAGGTGCTGCCGCAGATCGTGCTCGTGATCGCCATGGCCAAGCCAATGAAGATCTTCGGTACCTGCGGTGTGCTGTTCTTGCTCCTGGGCGCCAGCGTGTTCTTGGTGCAGCTTGGACAATGGATGGCGGGCGCCGCTGACAAGCCCGTGACGAACGTGAACCTCGTGCTCGGCGCGTCCCTGTTTGGATTGCAGATGCTCTTCTTCGGCATCCTGGCCAAGCTCGTCGTGTTGACGCGTCCAGGGCGCAATCTGCATCACCGCTCGTGACGCGTCGGGGGCGCAATCGGCTCCCAGCTTTCCGCCGCTTCCACAAGCACCGCTTCCCAAAGGCCTAGAATCTTGTCGGGGGCCCATTGGGCGACATGCTTCCGCGCGGCAACGCCAAGCTCAGCGCGCCGGGCCGCATCCCCCATCAGAGCGGAGAGAGCGTTGGCCCATGCCTCTGTGTCCCCTCTCGGGTCCACCAGCATCCCGGTCTTGCCGTCGATGATCAAGTCTTCGACGCCGCTCACCCCCGCCTGCCCGATGGCGGGGAGTCCGGCGGCGAGGCCTTCCGCCAATGCATTGGGGAAGCCTTCATAGAGCGAGGGAAAGGCCATGAGGTGGGAGGCCGCGAGCTCCCGGAAGACATCCTTCACCACACCGGGCAAATAGATGCGCCGCTCAAGCCCGAGCTGCCGGACACGCTCTTCGAGTGAAGCGCGGGCGGGGCCTTCGCCGAGGATCACAAGGTCCCACTCCGGCTGCGATGGCGCGATGCGCGCGAAGGCCTCGATCAGGCGGTCGAAGCTTTTATGCGGCTCGAAGCGGCCGACGGCGATAAGGCGCAGGCGCCCCTTCCCATTTGGCCGATCAGGCTTAGCTCGCGTGGGAGATGCAGGCACCGGATTGGCGATGATGCGCAGTCTCGGCTGTAGCGAGTCTGCGAAATAGCGTGCCACCCGAGGCGTTTGCGCCACGACAAGCCGGGCAAGCGGGTAAGTGCGATCCCGCACCATCTCCTTGGCACGACCGATGTGGTGCAGCGCAGGATCGTTCCGCTCGGAGACGATGACGGGAATACCGAGGCCAAGACAGCTGACGAGGGCGGTCACGTTCATCGTATCCATGAAGCTCACGACGACGTCTGGAGCCAACGCCCTGACCTCGCGCCGGATGCGCGCGGGACGCGACAAGACGCGAATGAGCCGCGTGGCACCGCGGCCGCCGAGCGTGTCCACACGGCGCTGCTCGATCCCGTCCGGCAGAGGATAGAAGGAGGGCGCGTCCGGCCGTTCCAAGGTCAACAAGGTGACGGCATGCCGCTCGGCGAGGTGAGCCACGAGGTAGGACATCGTCCGCTCCGCGCCGCCCGGGCTGGCCATAGCGGGGATCAGGCAGAGGACGCGCATCCGACAAGTCCATGGCCAGGAGCAAGGCCCTCCAGCACGCGGATCGCCCGCTGCTGCCAAGTGTGGCGCGCCAGGAAGTCCGCATAGGCCTTGGCGCCGAGCCGCTCGCGCAAAGCGGGGTCGTAGAGCAGACGCCGCAAGGCTGCCGCCCAAGCCGCGGGATCGTCGGGCGGCACCAAGATGCCATTGCGGCCATCCTCGATGACCTCGCGCAAGACCGGCAGATCGGAGCAGAGGATGGGCTTAGCGGCCGCCATATAGCTGAACACTTTGAGGGGCGACATCCACGCCGCCGTCTCCCCGCCGCCGGCGATGCGCACCTCGGACTGATACGGCGCGAGCAGCACATGGAAGGCGAGACACAGCCGCTCGGTCTCCGCCGGCGCCACGAAACCGTGCAGGTGGATATTCCGAGGAAGCGCCGGATCGGCGCGGAGCGCGTCAACGGTCTTCTGCTCACCACCGACGACGTGGAAGTCGGCCCATGGCGCCACTTCCGCCACGGCACGGATCATCTCGAAGCCCTTCCCCGCGTAGAGGTGGCCCACATAGCCCACCTGCGGCCGGTCCCCACCCCCAAGCTCGGCCGGCTCAAGGCCGTCGGCCAACATGTCCGCGCCGTTATGGGCTACCACGATACGGCCCTCGAGCTCCGGCACCTGCTCCACGATGCACCGTCCGAGCGATGCGCAATTGACCGAGACATGCCGGAAGGAGGGCGCACGGATCATCCAGCGAAACAGCCAGCTTTCGCCCCGCTGCTGCAGGAACGAAAGCATATGCGCATCCCAGACCGTGGGCACGCCGGAGCGGGCGGCGACGGCGCACGCATGCAGCGACCTGCCGAACACCGCATCGACGCTGAGGCGGCGCGCCAGCCGACCCGCCTCGAAGCCGTAGAGGAAGCCGCGTCCTTTGACCGGGCGCCAGGGGAGCTTGCGCAAGTCGAAACAGCGGTCGACCCCATAGAACGCGTAAACATCGGACACGCCTGGCTCAAGACCCTCGGTGACGCTCGGTGCGAGCAGCGTCACCTCATGGCCGAGGTGGCTGAAGGCCTGGCACATTTTCATCACATGGATGCTATTCGCCTCCCGCGACGGAATCTTCGAGGCGGAAAGATAAGCGAGCTTCATGCGCGCGCCTCACTGTGGCTTGGCGCGCCTTCGCTCAGCAGCGCCGCATAATAGGCGCGCCAGCTCTGGGGGGGCCCTTCGAAGCGCTCACACAGCGTCTCGACCCAAGGCAGGCAGGCGGCGGCAAGGGCGCGACTGAATTCCGGCGGGGGCTCGCGGCCGCCAGCGGCCACGTTGACCGGCGCGGGCGGCAAGAGGCGCGCCACGTCTCCGGGCTCGACGCCGAGAAAATTGAGCAGGCCGCTAACGAAGGCCGTCGGGTCCTCGGCGAGCTGCTCGAAGAAGCCGTAAAAAATCTGGTCGCGCCGGAACACCCGCTCCACTCGCTCGATGCAGTCGAGATAGCTCGACCGCTTCCAAACACCCTCGGTGCGGGCGTAGTGGATCGCCTCCTCCCCACTCGGGACACTCTTGAGCCCGCGCTTCCGCCGCAGCTTCATGACGGCGGACCAGCTGCGCATCACCGGATCACGCATGACATAGATGAGCTTCACCTCAGGGTTCAGCGCTTTGAGGCGCAGAAGCGCCGCCTCCTCGAGGATAGAATAAGCAGGCGTGATCTCGCCCGTGATCATGCCGCGGCAGCGCGCGGGCTGGAATAGATTGCAGTACCAGGTGTCGCTCCGCCGGCCGAGAAAATAATGGAGGTCGAAGCGAGAGAGCGGGCGCCTGATCCAGAGGCCCGCGATCAGCCGCATGCGCAGATGGCTGTAATAGCGCTTGCTGCGCACCGGCTCGTCGAAATAGTGCAGCTCCTTGATCGGCGGCAGCCACAGCCCGGGGTGGCGGCTCAAGACCTCGTAGAGCCAGCTCGTGCCTGACCGCGGCGCGCCGATGCCAACAAAATTAGGGCCCATCATAAAGCACGCAAGGGAGTCGTCGTCACGGGACGCTGCCCAGCTCGCGCAGACATTGCTCATTGTATTTGCGCACCATGGGCAGGAGGGCATAAGGCCTCAACCATTCGGAGCGCGCCATCCACCGATAGTCATAAGCGAGCTGCTTGACCTTGCCCGCCTCGGGCAGTCGCAGGCGGTTGCCGGCAACGATGTGGGTTTGGCCGCGCTCGAGCGCGGCGCCAGTGTCGATATAGTCCTCGCCCAACGCCTCCGCCAGGCGCGCGGCGACTGCTTCTGTCGCGAGGCATAAGCCTTCATACATGACGCGCACCGGGGGGCGCCGGAGGAGCTGCGCGGCAAGGCTGAGGGACGCGCGATTATCCCGGTACCATTGGTAGAAAATCTTCTCCGGCAGCGCGTGGCCAAGCCCCTTCCGCTTAAGATTGTCCAAGGTCGAGACGGTGAAAGGGCGCACGTCCTTGATGTTATGCAGGACGACGAGATCGAGACGCGGGATCTCGTTTGCCAAGATCTTCAGATATTCGGCGTGCTTGGAGGAGTCGATGACGGCGACCTCCGGTCCATAGAGACGATCCACGCTCTCTAAGACGAGCTGGTAGCGATCCCGGGGGGACGTGCTTTGGGGAAGCGCCGCGAGCTGCGCGGTGACCGGCCCCCAGATCTCACATTCTGGCGCCGTGGCGCCGCAGGAGCAGGTGCGCGTTTGCGTCCGTGCCGGAGCCTCGCGCAGCACGGTCCACACTTGGCCCAACCCCACGGCTTTGCCTTTGGTGGTGAGCAGCATGTCGAGCACCGTCGAGCCCGAATGGGAGAGGCCGACGATGTAGATGACTTTCCGCGCTCTTGCCGACATGGTCCTTAATACTTGCTTGGCGCAGGCTTGGGGACGGCACGCCGGCCCGGTTTGGCCCATTCACAGCGGAGGCTTCGACCAGTCGAAGCGCATCACGCCGGATCGAGGACGACGTATTTCTCGGTTATGAGCTGCACCTGTCCGCCGCCGCCATGTTTCTCGCGGTAGCCGCGGACAATCGACTCCACATGCTCCGGGCTCAACGGACCCCGTTTGGACGAAGCATACGTGGCCGACGGCCGTTTCAGCCATCGCCTGATGGTATCGCTGAGCTTGGTCTCTTTCGGTAAGGCGAGCTTCGAGGAGGTAATGCCCTGCTCCCGCAACACGCTCAACGTCTCGGCTGCCACCTTCGGCACCGCTTGCAAGGTCAGGTTGTTGAGGATCGTCTTGGCGTGGGGCGACCAGGCATAGGCAGGCGCTTCGCCGGACAGGAAATCGCCGGCCTTCTGCACCGCCTCGCCGACCGAGCTCGCCACATAGCCCGCTTCGCGCGCGACCTCCACGTCGAGCTCGGTGCGGCCTTCGCATTCGGGCAGCAGGTTCAGCACCGGGCGCCCGGCAAGCACCGCTTCGATGCCCGTCGTGCAATTGCTGTGCACCACGAGCTCGGCCGCGCGGATCCAAGGCAGCACGCTCTCGTCGCGGGTGACGGCGACGTTCTTAAACGAGGCGAAGGCCTGCTGATAGAAGGTGAGATTCTCGCTCGGATGCGGCCGCAGCACCACGGTGTGTTGCGGAAAATTGACCGCAAGCTCCTTGGTCAGGACGACGAAATCGGCAAAATCGTGCACGTCCCGCTGCCATTTGGAAAACCACAGGTCAGCGAGACTCTCCTGGCCGAGGCTCTGCGGCCAGAGCGCGGGGTTCATCTTGCGCCGGAACGGATCGCCCTGCCCCGCCGAGTGCGCGGCGGTGGCGAAGCGCGTGCAGACCAGGATGAAGGAGCCGTATTTGGCGCGAATCTCCTCGCTCTTGGCCGCGGTCACCCAGGCATAGTCCGGCAAGCATAGGTCAAATTTGGGGGTGCCGGTGACAGCGATCACGTCCTTCAACTCCTCGGCATAGGAGGACAGGACATCCTTCTGCCGTTGGCCCCAGACGCAAACACGATTGACGTTGCGTTTGCGCAAGAACTCAATGCGATGGGTCTTAAGCACATGGTTGGGCCACGCCTTGACCTGATGCATCCCGCCTTCATCGTGCAGGAACATGATGGCGGAGTGGTTGCCGATCAGCTGGTCCGCCAGGTGGTTGCTCGATTTGGCGCGAAACAGCGACTTCCCCTGCCAGACCACGCCGGTCGAGGAGCCGCCAATGGCCTTCATCGACTCCTTGTGGCCGACGATGGTGCGGCAGCCTTGGGCGGCGAGCGCCAAGGCCATCACCAGCTTGCTATCGAACTCCCGAGTGAGGGTCTCAATGGGAAAGAGTACGGTCGGGATGTCGCGCTTGAGTTTCATTGCCAGCATTCCTCTTACCAGACTGCCAAGCCCCCTTCCGCGCGGGCTTGGTGAGCGTTAGCTCGCGGCACGTGTCGAAGTAGCGGTAGCGTTCGAGAATCTCGTCGCAATAGGCGATGTCTTCGGCCGACAGGTAATCGACATAGCCGCCGACCTTGCCACGCCGAACCTTGTAGGATTCCGGGTTGCCGGGATCGCTCGGGCTGAGCTTGCGACGGAAGCGCTGGGAATATTCGCCGCCGGCTTCACGCTGACGCATCCTGTCGAAGGTATTGTTGGCGACGACACGCTCGATCTCGGCATCGTCCCGGTCGACGCCGATGAAGTCGACGATGCCGCGCATGACCGCGACCGGATCCGTTATGATCTCTTCATAGGTGACGGGCAGAAAAGCCGACAGCTCCACGCCGCGCGTGAGCCAGGCCAGATTGTAGCGGACAATTTTCTCAATGCCGTGCAAGGGATCGCGCACGAAATCGGCCATGGCGCCGGCATACCCATCAAGGCGCAGCGACTTTTGGAAATAGCACGAGACCACCGTATCGCGCGGGTCACGCGAAAGGAGCACCACCGGCTTTTCTCGATAGACCTCCTGGTCGCACAACCGCAGCTCCTCGAAGGGGCGCGGCCTGCTGTCGGTGGCCCCGTCATGGCGATAGTCCAAGGGCAAATTCAATTCACCGAGCATGACGCGGAGCCAGGTGCGCCCTGACTTCGGGTAAGAGACAAGGATGCCAACGTGCTGCGGTTTGGCCGACTTTAGGCGCAGCCTTTTCCGCAGCCATGTCAGCAATGATGCCGGCGATTTCACCATCTTGTCACCCGCGGTCCATGACCGGCTAGGCGGTGGCGCGGCGACCGACCCCACCTGCCGCTTGTGCGCCGATGGGCACGTATGAACCACGCCAAGTCAACCCCGATCTCGCTGCGGCGCATTACGGCCACACAATAGCCCGTGTACAAGATTATAGCGCGCCCTTGTGGCACCTTGGCAGGAATGCCTCATTTGCCTAGAGTGCCCCCGGGTTGGCTCAGAGACAGTTCGTGACCAACGTCTTCTTCCACATTGGCCTCTACAAGACAGCGACCACTTGGTTCCAACGACAATTGTTCCCCTCTCTCGATGGGGTTCAGGTCGTGCGGACCAAGTTCATGGACAAGATCGCGCCGCATTTGAACGCGTCGCCCGCGTCGGTCAACGGGCCAGAAACGCTGATAATTTCTCACGAGTCGCTGAGCGGGAGCATCTCGCATCGAAGGCCGCCCGGCACGGCACGGGCGAGACTGGTGGACAATCTCGGGCTGATCGCAAATCTGGCACCGCAACGCTCCATCATCGTCGGCTTCCGCGAGCATCGAGCGTGGCTGCAATCGGCCTATTTCCAACGAGCGAAGAAAAATTTCCGGGTCGACCAGGCGGATTACGTGAAAGTCTTTTCTCTGGACGATCTCTCCTGGTGCCGCACCCTTGAAACAATTGAGGCGTCCTGTCCATCCGTCTTCCCTTTCCTGTACGAGGAGTTGGTGCAGAGCCCCGAGGTGCTCATCAACGATCTGTGCCGGTTCATCGGCAAAGCCCCGCCAGCAAATCTCGATGAGCTCTTGCACGTGCAAGAGAACCCCACGCCGCGAAGCAAAGCAGGCCAACTGGCATCGACGGCGATGCTAAAGCTCGCTCGCCATTCCGGGCGAAAGAGGCTCAAGCCGCATGCTTACCGGCTCGGCGTATGGCTTGACGGCTACTTTCCGCGCCGTCCCTTCGCCTTGGAGTCGGACCTCGCTCAAGTTCTTCGGCAGGACTGGAATGAGTTGTTGGCCCGCATCGGGGAGCGACGCGGGCACGATTTCTCATCCTTGCGCAAGACGTGATCCGCCCCTCGTCGGCCTCTGCGTCCTGTCAATGAGGCGCGTGACTGGCTTCGATGACGTGCCGGATCGCCGCCGCGGCCCGGTCACCAGCGTTGCCATCTTCGTTGCCCAGCCATTCGCGCAGAATCTTCACCGTCTCCGGTGGGAGCTTTTCCGGCACGGGAGTCCTTGCGAGCGCGAGCGTCTTGAGCCGCTCGTTGAATTCGGCAGCCGACGAGGCCTGCACGACCGCCGGCCGGAGGTCGAAGATGTACCGACTGATTTCGGGGTCGAGCACCTCGCCGAACCAGGGCACGACCACGGGCCGGCCAGCGGCAAGCCCTTCGATCAGCAGGGTCGAATGCAAGCCCGCCACCACGGCGGCCTGGAACAGCAGCGGCAGCGGCGAGCCGCCGTGAACTACGCGCAAATTGCCGGGCAGCTCCGCTTCATCGCAGATGCCAAACATCTCCGACAGGGCGATGCGGTCACGCGCGCGCCCTTTGGTCTTCACCACTACCGTGATGTCCGGGCACGTGGCTGCCAGGTTGAGCACGGCGCGGTGTGCGCTCCGGCAAAGCTGTGCAAGATTGTGGCCCGCCGGCCTTTCGTCGACCAGCACCCTCCATTCCTCGCCGCCATTGGCGCTTCGCGCGCTCTGGCGCAGGACCGGCATGCTCACTTCCGGATGGAAGCTCCCGAACAGCACCATCGGCTTCGGGATGGCGCCCATATGGGTCGCGCGCCAGCGATGGACCTCGTCGAGCCGCGGCATGCCGACAACCTCGATGCGCAGCGCGTCGACGATGCCCGCCCGGACCTGGAGGTCGCGCTCGATAGGCGAATAGACGAGAATGCGGCGTCCAAGGAACGGACCACGCCGCTCCCGGTACACGCGCTCCCAGAATTCCTGGCTGCCCGCGCTCCAGAAATTCTCCTTATGCAGAGCGATGAACGGCACGCCGAGGGCCTCGAGGGCCGCGCCGAACTCTCGTTCCGCGTAATAGCCGAAATTGCCGGTGATCACCGCGTCGATACGGTGGTACGGATCGAAACCTTGCCAAAACCGCATGAGGAATGCCCGGTAGCAGAGCATCGCGGCTTGCGTGTCTGGCGAGGTGGAGAGGTAATTATTGTCGCCGATCTCATCGGGCAGGAATGCGGCGGCGACCGCTTTCAGGACGGTGCGCGGCAGCTTGACAACCTCGATCGAGCCGACCGCGTTTAGGGTGCTCAGAATGTCGTCGTTAAACCGCGAGCGGGGCAGCAGCAGCACGCGCCAATGTTTCGCGGGCCTCGGGGCACCCTCTTTCACTGCCTGCGCCGGCGAAGCGGCGGTACGCATCATGAGACGCGCAAGCATTGCCGCCAGCCAGGCAAGGTCGAGCGCGGCGAGCCTGGTGATTGCCCAGCTGATGGTCTGTTTTAGGGCTGACGCCACGGACAGGGCTCCGTCACACTGGAGCTGCAGAAGCGCGGCGCGCCAGGAGGAACTCTACCAAGGCCAAGTCCCATTCGGTGTCGATGGAGACATGCTCGCCCTCGACAACGAGGGCGCCGGTCCGCGTTCCCTTGATACTGCGCTGGTCGAGCAGACAGGCCCGCGTCATCGCATAGGCGATGCCGTTGCGATGATAGACCGGCTTCAGCTGCTGGCGGGCGAGGATGGCGGCTCCGTCGGGGTCATAATAATCGAGCGCGCCGCCGGTCACGGAAAGCTGCTTCAACGGATGGGCCTTGGAATCGGTCGGCGACACGGTCCACACCGAATCCCACCCGCCCTCCACAAGCATACGGATGGTAGCGGAAACATCGGCTGCCGTGCGCAACGGCGAGGTGGGCTGCAGCATGACGACGATGTCGTAGCGCCTGCCGTCGATAGCCTCCATCGCCTCGAGTGCGTGGGTCAGCACGTCGATATCCCCAATCTGGTCGCCGCTGATGGGCTTCGGCCGACGAAAGGGCGCGGCAATGCCGGCGTCCTCCGCGGCCTTCGCAATCCCCTCATGATCGGTCGACACTACCGCCCGATCGATCTCGAAGACCTCGCGCATCACGTCGCCGACGCGGGCCACGAGCGAGCGCCCGCCGACCTCACGCAGATTCTTGAGCGGAATGCCCTTCGACCCGCTGCGGGCCGGGACCACGGCCAGGATGCGCCGGTCGCCGAGCATCGCCTACCCGATACGCTCGCTTGATGCGCCGCGCATTGCCCCCGGCATCGCACGCTCTGCCTCACGCAATCTCAAAGCGTCCCCAATGCTTGACGACGGTCTTGCGCTCCTCCCGCGGCAGCTTGTTGATCGCCGAGTCCTTGTAGACTGAGTCGTTGTTGTGATGAGTGGTGGAGATCTCCTCGACCACGCAGCCCCGGTCGGTGCGGAACTTGTGCCAAGCGCCAGGCAGGACGACCGCCGTATCTCCCGGGCGCAGCAGGCGCTCATCGCCGTCGATGTCGAGATACATTTCACCCCAGAGCACTTGGAAGGTTTCCTCCTTCAGCCGGTGGAAGTGATAGGGGTGCGATTGTCCGGGCAGCTGCACCAGAATCTTCTTGCAATACTCGCGATTGACGCAGTCGATCAGCACGCAGCCCGTGCGGCCGAAATTCGGGATACCGTAGTGGTGAGAGTATTCCACATAGAATTCTGGTCCAAGCTTGATGCCGGCGATATTCAAAATCGCCTTGACGTGGTGCACATAACGCTTGAGCTTTTGCCCGTCGCTCAGCTCCGGCAAGATGACGTCGCCTTCCAGGAGCGGGCCGTCCTTCTCGATGTCCTTCGTTGTAACGATACCGCCGCCGAACCGGCCGCTGTCGAGCTGCCCCTCCTGCATGGGCATGGCGAAGAACACATCCTCGCGCTCCAATAGCTCGCCCGCCTTTAGCGGCCGTTTGGCAAAAACGCCACGCTGCAAGCTCTGCAGCGCCTCGGCCTCCTCTTGGACCGGCCTGTGGCGCTCATAGGAGCCCGCAAGCGCTTGCGCCAGCTTGCACGCCCCGATCCAGCGGTCGGTCTGCTCTGGCGTGGCGCTGTAGGCATTGAGCTTGATGGTGTCGGCTGCCACGCCGATGTGGCGCTCGAACAGGAGCGCGCCGTAGGCCACCGCCATCTGGACGGGCGCGGTCGCGTCGGGGTCCTCATGGGTCGACCAGCCAATGCAGATGCTCGGGTAGCGCTTCCGCAACATGGCGATGTTGAGCAGATTGCAGGCCTCGGGCGGTGTCGGATAGATCGACACACAATGCATCAGCGCGAGATTGAGCGCGCGGTGCTCGCCGAAGACGACGAGATTGTCGACGTCATGGATCTCGAGCCCCCCGGTGGACAACACCACCGGCAGGTTGGTCTCCGCCACGGTCTCGATGAGGGGCCAGTCCTTCGCCGAGCAGCTTGCCACCTTGATCAGGTCGAACCCCATCTCGGCGATGAGGGCGGCGGAGGCCTCATCGAAGGGGGTGCACATGGTGTAGAGCCCCTGCCGCCTCACCTCGTCGAACAAGCGCCCATAATCCTGTCGGCTTAGCCCGGTCGAGAGAAAGCGCGGGATGTGCTTGTTGGTGCTGTCGCGCGCGTGGCTCGGATGGATGAAGCTGTCGAGGTCGCGGAACTGGAACTTGACCGCCGCCCGGACGCCATGTTTGTGCACGACTTCCGCGTGGCGGCGGATGACCTCCAAACCATGCTCTACCGAGCCTTGATGGTTGTTGGCCAAATCCAGAACGAACAGATTGCGAAAATCGAAATTTGCTTCCATGACCTCTCCCGACGGGCGCTCGTAACCTAGATTTTAAGAGCGCTGGCCGAATATCCCTTGCTCCAGTTTATCTCAATAGACCGGCGCGTTTGAGCTGAATGATGGGTCGCCGCGACCACCATCATGGTGTCGAGGCCGCGCTCGATGGCTAGAGGCGATTGGCCCAACGGGCCATTCATCGCGGTGGCAATGTGCACAAGCTCACGAATGAAATCGTCCGGTCGCGTCTTGGCGAAGGTCTCCACCATAATTTTACCATCGCTGCCGGGATAGATCACGGCGTCTTTGCCGGGCTCATAGCCACAGACCCATTCGATAAAGCCGTCCGACCCTTGCAGCCGCGCCCATTTCCGCACCGGCCGCGTCACCACATCCTGCACCACGCGGCCAATGAGGCCCACTTCGGTTTCCAGATTGGCGAGACACAGGCGGTCGTAGTCCGCTCCGTTCACCTCGACATAGTCGAGATTGGCCGTCACGCGGCTGACCCGGCCGTGGCCCAGCCGGTGCGCGAAATGCTGCCAGAGATTGAAGGCGTGGGAATGCTCTCCTGCGGCACCACCGCCGCGGCGCCAAAAGCCGAGATAGCTGTCGGAGGGGCCAGCGAGCCAGGGGTGGGCCGCGAAGATGCCGCCCCAGTGCTCGCGAAACTCGACGTCGAGAGTCTGCACCTCCCCTGCCCTGCCCTCGTCGACCAACGCACAGAACCGCTCCGCCGCCGCGCCGACCACGTGATCGTAGCCGACGAACAGCCGGCATCCCTTGGCTTTGGCCTTGGCGATGAGGTCGTCCGCGCCGTGCAGATCGGGCGTGCACACCGGCTTCTCGATGAGAAGGACGGCCGGGCCCTCCTCCAGTGCCGCCAGCGCAAGCGGCATGTGGCTGTCGGGCGGCGTGCCGACGAGGATCATGTCATAGCCGCCTTTGGGCGCGGCATCGGAGGTGTAAAGGCCGATGGCATCGTCCCAACCGCCGTAGCGGGTGGGATAGATCTCATCCCGCGCGCGCTTGAGCGCCGCCGGGTTGATATCGATGAGATCGACCGACCAGCCGAGACGGCGGGCGGCGTGGGACAGGTGGTTGCCGATCGAGCCGGCGCCATGCACTTTGATCTTCATGCGGGCAGCCGGGCGGGCCGCAAGGACGTCACCATTCAGCTAGCTCCACGCTGTTCACCATGGCCCGAAAATGCTCACTCCCTTTGACCAACTCATCATAGGTCCCGCTCGCAACGACGCCGCCGTGATCAAATACGAAGATCACATTGCAGCGCTGCACCGTCGTAAGGCGATGGGCGACGATAATGATGGTCTTGCGGTCGCCCAAATTGGCCACCGCGTCCATCACGACCCGCTCGGTGATGTTATCCAGAGCGCTGGTGGCCTCGTCCATGATCACCACGTCGGGGTCGCGATAGAGCGCCCGGGCAATGCCGACGCGCTGGCGCTGCCCGCCGGAGAGCCGCACGCCCCGCTCGCCGAGCATCGTCCCATAGCTCTGCTCCAACTCCTTGGTGACGAATTCATGGAGGTTGGCGATGTGCGCCGCCTCCTCCACTGCCACCTGATCTATCTCCTCGAGCGGCACGCCAAAGGCGATATTTGCCGCCACCGTGTCATCGGTCAGGAAGATGTGTTGCGGCACATAGCCCACGCAACGCTGCCAGGCCCGCTTGTTGGCGCTCGTGACCGGCGTACCATCGACGAGCAAATGACCGGCGGTCGCATCAAGCAGGCCCAGAATTACGTCCACGGCAGTCGTCTTGCCAGCCCCCGTCCGGCCGACCAACCCCACCGTCGATCGGGCAGAAATCGCCAGCGTGACATCGCTTAACGCCGGCGCAGCCCCAGTTGGATAGCGATAGGAAACCTTGCGCAGCTCAAGCCGATGCGCCAGAGGCAAACGTGGCTCTTCCCCAGTGCTCCCCTTGCGGTCGCCGGGGCGCGACTTCGCCTCCTTGCCGGACAATTTCGTGCTGCCCTGCATCAGGTCGCGATGCAGAGTGTTGAGCGCGGGCTCGGAGAAGCGCATGGCCGCAGTGCATTGATACACCCGCTGCAAGGCCGGCAGCAGGCGGAATCCGGCAAACGCATAGAGAGCCAAGAGCGCAAGCGTCTCGTAATTGCTCCCATGCATCGCGAGTTGATATTGGATGATCAGCAGGACACCGCTGAACGCGATGGCCTGGATGGCAAATTGGGGAAGCTGCGTGACGATCTGGCTTGACGCCTGGTGTTTCACGAAGCGGAGCGAGGGCCCCTCGAAGCGGTTCAGGAATGCGCTCTCCAAACCCAAAAGCTTGATGTCCTTGATGCCGCTGAACGCCTCGCCGCTAATGCGGTACCGCTCCCAATTTGCCTTCACGCGATCCTGGCCGATACGAATGAGATAGCGGCGGCTGATCCACATGACCAAGGCGTACATTCCCCCGAGAATGCTGCTGACGGTCAAAGCGAGGACCGGATTGACGAGGATGAGAAGCCCGATCATCAGCAAAGCGAGGAGGCCTTGGGCTATCAATTGCATGGCGGGGATCAAGGCGCCGGTGATGACTTGGTTGACCTCGGACAAAACCGTCTTGCCGAGATCAGCGCTGTGCTGGCTGAGGAACCACTCATACGACTGGCGCATGTAAACTTTGAACAGGCGGCGCGATAATGTGTATTGCTGCATGCTGGTAAATCGCACTGTCGCCCAGCTGGTCAGCGCCTTGAATGCCGTGCTGCCGAGCACCGCCGCGAACACGAAGAAGCCAAGGAACAGAAGAAAGTGGTCGACGCTTTGGAACCCCAGCCATTGATAGGCGGTGGACAGGTAATGGTTGGACTGCACCACGCCAGGATGGGTCAGCACCGCCACAAACGGCATGATCGATGCTACGCTCGTGGTCTCTAGCAGCCCCATGATGAGGATCATGCCGAGCAGGAGGAGCGCACGCCGGCGCTCGCGCGCGTCGAGCAAATCCTGGATTTTTCTGAATATCTCCAACATAGAAAATTCCTAAGGGGTTGAGGTCGCAGCGGGGCTTGCCTGCCTCAGCGCCGGGCCGAGAGACGAGCTCACCTCACCCCTCTGCAGCGGCCGCCCGGGCCGCCGCCATGCGCTCCCGCAAGGGCGCGGCAAAACGGAGGATAGCCTCGTCCTTGACGGTCTTCAGCTCGACCGCCGCCGCACGCTGGGCGGCAAAATTCTTTGGACTCGTGCCCTGAATGAAAAGCCGGCCCACGGAGCCTTTGGCAATCTTCGCGACGAGCTCGTCCTGGGACTTGGTGAAATAGTGGTTCAGCCGCAGGATGCTGCTCGGTGCCGTGGCGTGTTGCGTCTTGAGGATCCAGCGGCGATCCTCGTCATAGGCCCCTTTGCGGCCATCCTCCAACATGAAGACGTGAGGACTGACGACCGCTTTGACCTTGGTCGGGTCCACGATGCTCTTCCACTTAACAAGCATGTCATCGCGGCCGGACGGAATCGGTGCTCTTTGCGTGTAGCTTTCGATAACGAGGCCCGGCGGGCGGCGCATGTGACCCGAGAAGCCGAACATATGCCAATGCACGCCTACCGCAGGGAGGTCATCATAGGCAGGCAAGACCGTCTGCAAGCTATCGTTCTTGAGCGGAAACAAAAACTCATCGACGTCGATAAAGGCCATCCATCTCCAGCGCGGTCCAAAGTTGCAGAGGGCATGGGCATAGGCCTGACGCTGGGGCACGGCATTCTGATCGAAGCTAACCCAGGGGATGTAGGTCACATAGCCGCACTCGAGGTATGGCCGTAGGACATCGCGCGTCAAATCCGTGCTCCCATTGTCATAAAAATAGACGTGCTCAATGCCGACGAGCTGATGGAATTCAAGCCATTCCACAAGGTACGACGCTTCGTTCTTCGCGATCACGACGGCGGTGAGGTAGCCTTCACGGACGCCCGATCCGTTAATGGCGGGCAGCACCACTTCCTTGTCCGGACGCTTCGCCTTGTGACGGAGGCGCCGGGCAAGCCGCGTCACGAGATCGGCCGGCTTGTCCAACTTTGCTAGCGAGCTACGCACTATTAAGGGTCTTCCCATGCTTATGGCGAGCGCGGCCGAGGAGCGGCGACAGGCGCCGTTGCGCGAAGTTGGCACAGCGCCGGAGAAAGCTGGGACGCTCCCGCGAGCCCCTCACTTTGTAGAGCCGGTAATGTTGCTCATTCAATCGGCATTCCGGAAGCATCTCGCTCAAGAGATGCGGCAGGTCGGTCTCGATCCGGCAGAGGAAGAACCGATGCGATTTCCCGGCGAAGAACTCGGTAACGCGACGATGGTGGCGCTCCCATTCGGCGCGCCAAACTTCGGCCATGAGCGCGTCGGAGGCGGCCTTGAGATATCCTCTTTGGCGATCGGCGTAACGTCCATCCCCGTGTCCGAGCCGGCTCCTGATCCAGGCTTCGCGGTCCCGCGTATTCAATATGAACACCGCATCGGGATATTGGGCCGCGAGATAGGGGAACAGCTTGTATGCCTCGAGAAACGTGCCTGCTTCATCGAGAAACTCCATGTCGGTGAAGGCATCGAAATCCTCGTAGCCGGCAAGGAGATCCTCGCCATTGGCCAGATTGGCGAATATGCGTCGCGCGAGACGGCCCTGGTCCCAATGCACGCTCCGTACGCCATTGGCGCGCAAATAGTTATGGATCGTCGAGGTGCCGCATTTGTTGAAGCCGATCTGAAAAATCTTCATCGGCAGGCGAAGGGTGCCCGGGGCGGCCGGTGATTTAGCGTCGTCGAGCGAGGCCTGGGGGGAGCACATCACTTGGGTCATCTTGCGGCGGCTGGCTTTGCGGCGATCTCTGGCGTCGGGAGCAGGCGGCGGCATGCGGGCCCTCCATAGCTACCGCAGTGCGGGTGGAACCACCGACACTGCGAACCAGGCTCGTCGCGCTCGACGGCCGCGGCTCAAGCGGCCTCTATCGCGTATGAAGGCAAGCGCAGATCGGTCCGCGCGCCCAAAAGCGTGAGCAATACGTTAACCCGGTCGCTGCCTTGGGCGAGGATGTCGGTGATCTCACCCGTCTGGCCTGTGAACGCACCAAGTTTGATCCTCACTCTCAGACCTTTTGTGAAAATCCCCATGGCCGCGAGTGGCGTCGTGCCGCGCGGATCGCACTTGGTGAGGAGCGACTCGACTACGCCATGGGGGACCGGGAGGGGACAGGGGCCATTGGCCAAGAGACTGACCACGCCGCGCGTGCCATTGATGGCACGCCAGTGCGTCATATCGAGATCGAAGCGAACAAAAAGGTAGCGCGGGAACAACGGGACGAGCACCGGTCTTTCCTGACGCGCGTGACGCCTGAGCTCGGTCACGCGCGGCAGGAAGCTATGTAACCCTTGGTTCTCGAGGTGCCAAAGGGCCCGCGCCTCGGCCTGGGGCTGCGTATGGACCACGTACCAGCGCATCATTTGGGCCTTCGCCACACGAGCGAGCGCAACTGCCGGGGTACGAAAACCGGGATGGTCGGCTGTTCCTCGCGAAAGGCGTCATAGACAGAGCGGGCATCTTCGAAGGTTGCCAGAACGGCGCCGTCGGCGCCTTCAAGTCCGGACCAATGGGCCACCACGGGACGACCGGCGATCCGCTTGCGAGTGCGGCCCGGCGCGATGAAGCCCGCGATCTCCACGGCGGAGTCCTCGCTTACGATGGCGGTAATTTCCGCCAACTCTTCGGCGCCGAGCACAGCGAGACGCCGATGGCCCAATGTCGCAGCCTCGGCCATGAGCGCGCCCATGTCCGCACGCACATGGCGGTAGAATTGATAGGAACTAGTCAGAAATTCGGCGGTCAACCTCGCCTTCTCGGCAAAGCCCTTGGGCGTCAGGTAATAGAGGAAGCGCTGCTTGGGCACCTGCCGCAGCCGGATCCAGCCTTTTTGCAGGCAGCGGTTGAAATAGGCGTTGGCGAGGCCCTTGGCGATGCCGACCCGTTTGGCGAAGCGATCCTGGGAGACGGAGTTGTCTGCCTCCACGTGCTCGAGCAGGCGCAGGACGATCTCCTGCTTGCCCTCGTTTCGCTTCTTCTGGATCAGGGCATCGGACACGCGGCTTGGCCCCTTTTGTGGTCAAAATGTGACCGCGGTCACAACGTGACCTCAAACGCCCTTCTACACGGAAGCCGCCACCCGCGCAACCCGTCCCCCGCCGGCCCGCCAAGAGGCCATTTTGGCAGCATGACGTCTCGGGCCCACGCGGCGTTGTTGAGGTTTGCAAAACGTCCTATAGACTGCGATAGAAAGCCGGAGGGGGTTGGTCTCCCCTATGCATCTGCTCGCGGCCCCATGTGCCATGGCAATGCTCAAAAGTGGAGTTGGGGGTCCGAAGCATGGCGATCAGCCAAGTGCAAGAGGGCGAGGCTGGCGGTACTTCGGCTTCTGGACCCAATCTCCTGTGCCGTGCCGATCTTGGCCTCGGCACTCCGTGGGCAGAGCCTCAGACTGAGCAGGAGCTGAAACTCGCCGAGATCTGGCGGAACGTGTTTGGCATGGATGCCGTCGGCACGGCCGATGATTTCTTCGAGCTCGGCGGTGATTCCTTCGCGGCGACCGCCCTTGCCGCGGAGATCGAGGCCACGTTCCATGTGTGCTTTGCACCCGCCGATATTATCAATCTCTCGACAGTTGCCAAGCAAGCGCGAGCGGTTGTTACGGACCCCTCGCCTCATACGCCACAATTGCCGCCATGTATCATCGTCGGCCGTGCCGGAGGATTACGGGTGCCGCTCTTCGTCGTGCACGGAGCGCTCGGATTCAGCTTCTTCAAGCATGCCTTTTTGGATGAAGTAGGTCAGGATCGTCCCATCTATTTGTTCCAGGCTCCCGGGCTCGACGGCCGCACCAAGCCCCTCAAAACCATCGAAGACGTTGCCCGCACCTATGTTGCATCCATGCGCGAGCTTCAGCCGGTTGGTCCTTACAACGTCGCTGCGATGTGCGCTGGCTCGTTCATTGCGCTGGAAATGTGCAATCAACTCGTTGAGGCGGGACAACCCATCGCACGCTTTATCTTGCTTGACCCAGAACCAACGCCGCGCGCGCTTGCTGGGCTCTACCCCACGAGGAACACATCGAAGCAACCCACCCTCCGCGAGAAGGGCGCCTACTGGCGTATCTACGATGCCTCGCGGCGCGTGATCGGATTAGGGCGTCGCGCTCCCGATCCCTTCGAAAAAGACTTGAGGAAAAGTGCCAAGAGACTCCAACAACTTGAGGAGGCTATTGTCCGCCGTCGCGCGGGTCAGGTTGATTCGGCTGCCATCGAGGAACGGTCATATTCACACGACACGATGCTCGATGGAGCGCAGCAACTCCACCAAGCCCTGCGGGTCCATGTCCCTCGCCCCTATGGGGGGCAAGCGACCATGTTAATCAGCTCAAATCGAGCGGACAGAATCATAGGCTCGACATCATTTTGGCGTGATCACCTTGGCGCTATGCATTATCAGATCACCAACTGGGGCCACCGGCTGATCTTCGACGCGCAGATCGCGGAAACCGCACGTTTCGTTAAGGGCGTGCTTGAGTCTCCCGGTTGAACAAGCGGACGGAGCTGGGGGAGTAGACATGGCAAGCAGCCCCACGCATGACCGTTGGCCTTCAGCGGCCGACGCTGTCTCGAGCGTGTTGCGGCGTTCCGATCTGCGCCTCGCCACCCCGTGGGAAGAGCCACGTTCACAAGCGGAGGTGAAGCTCGCCGAGATCTGGAAGCATGTGTTGGACATGGACGCCGTCGGCGCGGCCGACGATTTCTTCGACCTCGGCGGTGATTCCTTTGCGGCAACCACGCTTGCCGCGGAAATCGAAGCTGCGTTCGACATACGTTTTGCCCCGGTCGATATCATCAACTTCTCGACTATTGCCCAGCAGGCGCGCGCGGTTTCTCCCGACCCATCGCAGCGCACGCGGCAATTGCCGCCGCATGTTATTGTGGGTCGCGCTGGGGGGTCGCAGCCGCCGCTTTTCTTGGTGCATGGAGCAGCCGGATTTAGCTTCTTCAAACGGACCTTCTTAGACGAGGTGGGCCAGGATCGTCCCATCTACCTATTCCAGGCTCCTGGCCTCGACGGCCGCACAAGGCCTCTCAGGACGGTCGAAGAGATTGCTGGCGCGTATGTTTCATCGATGCGCGAAATTCAGCCGGCCGGTCCGTACTACATTGCTGGCATGTGCGCGGGCTCATTTATTGCGTTGGAGATGTGCAACCAGCTCGTTGAAGCCGGACAGAGCATCGCCCGCTTAATTTTGCTTGATCCGCAACCAACGCCGCGCGCGCTCGCCACGCGATACGCGACGACGAGCAAATCACGGCGCCCCAGTTTCCTTCAAAAGGGGCCTGCCAAAAGGATTTGTGATGCCGTGCGGCACATCAGCTGGGCGTTGCCTGGGGCTTCCGATCCATTCGCGCAAGAGCTGAGGCAGAGGGCGAAGACGCTGAAGCGTCAAGAAGCTATTCGAAGACGCCGGTTGGGGGAGGTCGACTGGGCGTCTCCTGACGAGCGGTCTTATTCGCCTGAAGCGATGCTAGATGCTTCGCTTCAGCTCCACGAAGCGCTGAAGACACATATTCCTCGCCCCTTTTCGGGGAAGGCGGCCATTCTGTCGCGCTCAAAGAGAGCGGACAGAATCGTTGGCGGAACGTCGTTTTGGCGGGATCACTTGGGCGGCATCGATTGCCGGGTCTACGACTCCAGCCATCGGGAGCTCTTTGGCGCGAAGATCGTCGAGACAGCACGCTTCGTGAGAAGCGTGTTCGATTCTGAGAGCTAACCATCGAGCCCGCGTCATCGTTCTACAGTCATCACACCTTGCTTGAATTCCTCCCCTCCTTATGGCTCCGTCATGACCCATAATCTCGCCGACGCTTTTTTTGCCCTGGCTGACCGGTGGCCCGAACGTCCGGCCATAGCCTCGCAGGAGGCAAGCCTGACATTTGCGCAATTGGCGCGCAGAGCCTCCCAAATTGCGGAGCTCCTGCGGCGCCAAGGCGTGGGGGTCGGCGATCGGATTGGGATTGCGCAAACGAGCAACGCCGAGGCCTTCGTATTCATGCTCGGCGCCTGGCATTGCGGGGCCACGGCGTTGGTGATCGATTTCCGCACCCGCGCCGCCGAGCGCAAGAAGCTCGTCGACAGCCTGGGCATCAAGTTCTTTGTCGAGGATCGTAGCGCGCCGGGCACCGATGCCTATCCGGCCGTGCGCACGGATGGCGCTTGGCGAGAGGAAGAGCCGCAGGTCAACGCGGCGTGCCTCGCGGCGCCGGTGCCGGGCAATCGGACGGCCGTCATCGGAGTGTCGTCGGGTACCTCCGGATTGCCTCAGCCGGTCTCCCTTTCGCATGCCTGTCTCTATGCGCGTTCGGCCATGGCGGTTATGAGCCCGCAATGGAAGCGGGGCGGCCGGCTAATCGTGTCGGCTCCGCTCGCCTTCTCGGCGACGCGCAAGCATGTTCTGTCCCGCCTGCTGGATGGCGGCAGCGTTTATTTCACCCCCGTCCTGGTCAGCTCCGACCACCTCGCCGAGATGATCGTGACCTCCCGGGCAACGGCGATGTTGGCGGTCCCGGCCGTGGCACGAGGCTTGATGGGGCTCGCAACGCCCGGGGCCCCACTCTTCCCTTCCCTTGACTACCTCATGTGTTGCGGCGCGCCGATGACGCCGGGGGAAAAGGTCGCGGCGCGGGACATGCTCACCAGAGGCTTCGTGCAGAACTACGGAAGCACCATGGCCGGCATGATCACTGTGCTGGAGAGCGAGGAAATCGACGCTCACGCCAATTCGGTGGGCCGCGCCCTTCCGCATGTCCGGATCGAGATCGTCGACGACCAGCATCAGCCTTTGCCCATGGGCGACATCGGCAGCATCAGAGTGCGTACGCCCGGCGTGGCGGAACCCATCTCGCTCGGCAGTGGCGCGGGCGAACAGCGTTCGTCCGATTTGATCATCGACGGATGGGTTTATCCCGGCGATGTGGGTGCGCTCGATGAGCGTGGGTTTCTCACCATCGTCGGCCGGACTTCGGACCTCATCATCCGCGGCGGAGTTAATGTCTATCCCTCCGAGGTCGAGGGCGCCTTAGCCGAGCATGCCGCAATCGCCGAAGCGGCAGTCGTCGGCTGGCCGGATCCGATCATGGGCGAGGAGGTCGCAGCCTTCGTCGTGTTACGCGCAAGTGCTGAGCCGCGCGAGCTGCTTGCTTATTGCCGGTCCCGCTTGCAGCCGGACAAGCAGCCTCGCGAGATCTTTATCATCGACGCCATGCCACGCAACGCCAATGGCAAGCTCATGAAGAGCGCGCTGATCGGACGGCTTCCGTCGCGGTTAGCGGGCGCACAAACGGAGAAGCAGCTCGGCTGACCGCTCCACCCTGCCGCTCAACACGGACCTCGCCGGCGACCAAAGCAGTCTATCCCTCCCAGGTGAACCATTTGGCGTCCACCTCCGCCCGTCCCACGGGCATTGACTGCAAAATGTCGCCGGCGGCAAGCGCGAGAGAAACGTCGCCCGCAGGGGTACGCTCGAAGCTGATGCGAGCGACCCGGCGGCCTTTGGCGGCTCCCCTCGCGCCACTAAACAGCAAAGCGCGCTGGCGTGTGCTCAAGGCGTCGACCATCATGCTATGCATCAAGACGACAGGTATCGAAGGATCAAGCTCCGCGATAGTTCTTGCCAACGTCGCCGTGGCGTCGCCGACGACAAATCGGGGCGGGGAGTGCAGCAGGTCTTGGGCGGCCTGAGCGGTCGCAGCGAAATCCGGGTCGTCAGGAAAGAGATTGGCGAGAATCCAGGTCCTGTCGTCTGCCTTCGCCATGTCGATGCGGTCGAGGTCGAGGCCAACCCTGGTGACGATCTCAGGCATGCCGTCAAGGGGTGGCGCGCCGCTGCGGAGGGTGCTCGTGACGGTGACGGACGTCTCGGCCGGACCTGCCCGAAGGTCCGGACCGTAAATCACACCCCATCGATCGAGAAACAGATTGAGCCCGGCGCTGGAGCCGATATCCACCAAATGCACCCGGTCTGCCTCAAGTCGCCGCGCGGCCTCGATGAGAAGCGGGCGCAGGCAAGCACAGCGCCGCAGCACGGTCTTGTTGACGTGGCGCCGCGCAACGACGCCCATCAGCCGGTCCCGGTGATGCAAGGCGGCCGCCCGGTAGGCGCGCCAGAAATCCTCGTTCGGGGTTTGAAGGCCGCCGGCGCTCGGATAGAACGGCTCGAGCGCAGGCGCTGCGTGCTCCAGCACCAGCTGATGCGTCGCGGCCAACAGAAGGTAGGGTGGAAAATGGCCCGGTTGTGCAACAGCCGCGATGTCGAGGAGCTCCTGGTCCTCAGCGATATGGCCGGCCAGGAAGCTCCAATGGGCCGAGGCCGCGAAGTCTTGGGCGGCCGCACGGCGGAAGACCGCCGCGAGCAGATCGGAGGCAACGCTCATGGGTGCACACCTTTCCAAGGTTCCACCGTTTAGAGCGTGTCTGCCTGGCGGTCTGCCCACCGATCAAGAACGAAAGGCGGGTGCGCCGTGGCCTAAGCCATCATGGCTTCGGTCCGGGCGTACGCTTCCACCGTCGCGCGCGCCTCGGCATATTTCTCCTCATAGATATGACCGTCGGCGATCATGCCATCGAGAATGCCAAGCTCGACCGCCTCGCCGAGGCGGAAGCTCAGGGCCTTGGCAATGTGATCAGAGAGCATGGCGATCGACAGGAAGTTACCGTGCCCCTTTTGCCAGACATCCATGGAGCGCGAGAAAAATGTCGTGTTCAATACGTAGCCGAATTCGCGCGGGGCCAGCCGGAAGTGAATGCTGACCAAACACGGCATATAATCATCGCCGTGATTGCGCATCACTGCGGCGTAGTCGTCGTAGGTTGGGAATACGATGGCTGCCTTCTTGCTTTCCGGAATCAGGCTCAGCCGTTCAATCACAAAATCGACCAGCCGCCCTTCTTTGATGCGCTTTCTGTAACTCTTTGCCCCCGGACTGAAGCTCTTAACGACGTCGATATCCTCCATGACTTCTCTTTCGAACATGAAGTCGATCATTGCCTTCAGTTGTTCGCCATTGGAGTATCTTTCGATGACCGGATCAGGAAAGTTTTGCGCAGCGGACTTCACCCGTAGGTTCGGGAGCGCCAGTCGTTCGCGGCTTTCGTCGAAGCTGTTGACCCCCGACGAAACGACCGCCTTGACGAGACCGATCCACATTTCGCCAATGGTGTCGCCATAAATTCCATAACCGAACTGATCGGAATGCTCAGTTATCACCATGGGGATAGCCTCTCCTAATGAGCTCGACGACCGAAGCGACGGCCTCTTGGGGTTTCTGCGCCGTAAAGATGCGGTAGGGTTTCATCTTGTCTTCGGGAAAGGCTAAACCGTAGTCTGCCTGGCGGTCAATCATCGTGGCGCCAGCGCCGGTCTTCGATCCACACCCATCCAGCACCACAACAGGTCCGCGGCCCTCCCATACCCTTCGGGCTTCTTCGTAGGCGCCACTGGAGCCCCCGACGACAATTGCACCGTGGGAACTCAGTCCATTGACAGTGTTTCGGGCGTATCGCATGCCGGTCAACACCTTCACCGTTGAATACGTGTTTCCTTCGGCAAATTCGGTTCCCGGCAAAATCCCGATGACCAACCCTCCGGCTTCAGCGCATCCGTGCGCCGACGCTTCCATTACTCCGGTGAGGCCTCCATTGATGACAATGTGCCCCTGCCGGGCGATCTCCTGACCGACCTCAAAGGCGAGTTTGTAAATTGCCTGGTCAATTGTTCCCGAGCCAAAAACGCCGATCTGAAGAGGGTTTTTATCTAGTGTGATCGTCCTCATGCTTTGCTTGACGTGTATTTACGTACTCCCTAGGCAAGCCATCTCACCAAGCCTTGTGGCGATTAAGCAACTCTAGGCGCCTCAGCGATCGAAACGACGGCGGCGCGCGGTGTAAAGATGCTGATGGCGCCGTCGTAGACGTGTCGACATCGAATCGAACTTCTGATGGTTGCCAAGACGCCATCGATCCCCCGTCCACAATGGCTATCAAACCGGCAGTCACTCCCCCATCCCGTCGGCTGGCCGGCTTGTGGCGCTAACCGTCGCAGGGCTCAGTCATGCTTGAGCTCGCAACGAAAAAGACACCGTTGGACTCTTTATTTCTAAGATGACTTGGAGCTTGGCTACGGGCGTCGACGCGGCAACGTGACAACCGATCTCGCGCAGCCTATTTTTTGGTGTCAGGTACATTGCATTCGGGCGCAGCCCTTTTGGCAGCCTTTGCCTCCGCCCGTGTGGCGTAGGACGCGGTGCCGATCATGATCTTCGCGACGCCGTCAGGCTTCTGATGCTCGATTTCGCAGCCCTTCTTTTTGGGGTCTTGAGCGACGTAGAATTCCTGAGCGGCCATGGCAGTTGAGGCCGACGCAACCAACGCTGCGGCGAGAATATATTTGTACATGTGGATCCTCCGGGTTTCAGCTTCACATATTTGGCCGTTTGAGGCCAATTTAAGGCGCCGCCCTCGCTGGTGGTCGCAGCGCTTTCAACCAAAACGGATCCTATCACGCGCCTAAGGAGCCAGTCATGGCAATGGGGCCTCGCCGTATGCGCGTGATGATTCTAGGCTCGCCCACTGGATCTCACTCGTGATCGAATCGCGAGGCAGTGTGCTCATCGACGGCCGCGGTCGCGACCCACAAGTAGAGTGGCACGAGCCCAGCCGCGCACATAAACTAGCCTTGCCACATGCCCCAGGCAAAGGCGGCAACGATGGCGAATGCCGCAAAGATCGCCGCGGCGAAGGGTTGTGCCGCAAACGGCAGCAAGGGGATGAGCATCACCCCGGCAGCGCCGGCGAGCGCGACCACCATCGCAACCGTGCGGCGAGCACCCGGCAGTCCCATCAAGGCAAGCAATCCCGGCCATAGGTGAAAAGTCACCAAATTCACATTTTGATTGAGCTTCGACAGGTCATGCTGGTGACCTCGCCGTGCGAAATCGCCACATGCTTCAGCGAGTGGGACTGCAGGAGGGGAATCCAGCTGATTACGTGGCGCGTGATGATGCCGTCGGTATGCAATTCAAGCAAAATGAAACCGGCGCCGACAAAGGTGCCGGCGGCAATTAGAATTGAGCAGAACTAGGATTCGACCGTTCATGTCTTTCCATTTCTTTATGTTCTGCAAAAGGTTCGTTGTACAAACCACATTCAACACATTGACGCCTTGTTTTGCAGCGTTGTGTCCAGCAACGTACTTCAGTTTCGAAATTAAGCAGCACTCTTTCTAAATGTAGACCCGGAGAGCTCTTTAGAAGAATGATTTCTCCAGGTATTGCCGTTGCTTTTATGAAGCTAGCCGCCTCCTCGACGCTACGCTTTCCCACAAAACGCCTCTCAGAAATGTCTTTGGAGCTTGCTTTGGAACGGTGAGCGTGATCGCCAACAAATATTACTTGATGCGCAACACGACTACAGGCTTTATAGATGTCCCGAAACCTTAGTTCAGTGCTATTAGCATCACTAATGTGCCCAATAACGATACGTTTACGGGGGGCGTCGAATTGAGCCATCATGTTAATTGGATAGTAAATACTATAATAAGGAGCTTTACATGTATCAGCGATGAAGACTGGACCATCTTGTATGTGATGGACAGAACATCTTCCGAATAATGGCTCGAAGCACGCGACGTGTTCCTGAATTATAGAGGGTGGTACGCCGAGTTGATGAGCGCACGCGAACGCGGCCGCCACAGCCAGACTATTGTGGTTCCCGGTGAAGTGCGTCGTCAGGTTGATGGTAGCGCCACCGTAGGCAATTGAGAGAGTTAGTTCTCCTGGCTTCGGCGACCGAACATTCGATACTATGTAATCGCCCCCTGAGTGGCCAAAAGTCACCACACGCGCCTTTGTTCGAGAGGCCATCGAGGCGACACGATTATCGTCGTAATTGAGTATTGCCAAGCCATTCTCAGGCAGTGCTTCTACTAAGAGCGCTTTCTCCTCTGCGACGGAGTCGTAATCGCGGAAGGAACGTTTGTGCTCGAGCCCCACGATCGTAACAATGCCGACTGAAGGCTTGATCAGATCAATCGTCGGCTTGAGAGTTCCGGGCCCTTCCGACGCTACTTCGCAAACGATGTAGCGATGGCTGTTCGAAGCACTTCTCAGTGTTTTGACATGCGCCTTGAAGAGATTTGACTTCACCTGCGTATGGACCGGAGCCATTCCGGACAGGATATGAGAGATCAGCGCTGTGGTAGTTGACTTGGCACTACTTCCAGTAATGGCGATAAAAGTTGCGTTGAGCCGCCTTCTGCGCAATTTTGCGAGCCAAATGAGCACATAGCGTTTGACCTTTTGTTCGATTTGACGAGCCCTAATCACAATTCCCTCCGTGCTTTTGGCTCGAGGCCGAGTGGCGTTGATGAAGCGATTGCCTCGAAGGTGTCGGAACTCGGATCAACACAAGGACATGACAGCCACTACCGTCCCGCCGGTCATGGCCCAACGCGTCATAAGCTCTCAAACATGGAAGGGCTCCCAGAGTTTGCCCAATTTAAAGGCTACATCCCGAGTGCGGTGGGACTTTGGAAATGAGCGCAATAGAAGGATTGCTCTTTCCACCAAGTTCTACATCCATGAGCTCGAGGCCACCAGTCTGGGGTCACTCGTCGAACCGCCACATGTCATCAGTCGCGGATACCTGGCGGCAATGGCAATAGTAGTTTTGTAGCCTCTAAGCGACAACCTTAGAGAAAGAACACCGACCTCCCGCCACGCCGGGCTAGATAGGGTTATTGCCCGTTGGCATAAGGCTGCGCCGCCAAGTTGGTATTTGTTCGAAGCGTGCCAGTGGCAGACCGAGACTATAACGAAGCATCGACACCCAACGCCCGATAAAGGCGTGGATCGTCTTGGTGCGTAACACTACGGAGGTCGACTATTGTCGACCCGGAACCTCTCCGGGTAATGAGCCGTCGCGCGAGGAGCAGTCCGTACAACTCTTCCTCAGAGAACTTAGCGTGTTTTATACGCACCGTCCATGTCGGGAGGTCCACGCCAGGCATCACCGCGCCCCCACATTGCGCGTGATCCTCCATGACAATGGCGTCGTAGCCCCGCTTGCGAAGTCCCTCGGCCAGGATGCAGGCGCGTTCGCGAATCAAGGCAATGTCCATGCTCAATAGCTGCAGCGTTGGTATTTCTTCCCATGCGTGGCCGGACACATACGACGCGAGTGTCCCTTCGAGGGCGGCGAGCGTCAATTTCCCTGGGCGACAGGTTCGCGCGAGTGGATGGCGCACGAGGTGGTCGATCAAACCCTTTTTTCCAACGATGATACCCGCTTGAGGTCCACCGATGACCTTATCGCCGCTCGCGAGTACCAAGTCGGCACCGCTACGGACCGCCTGCAGGATCGTCGGGCACTCAGGCAAGCCGCGCTCAGCAAGACCGACAAGACTGCCGCCACCAAGATTGACGACATAGGTCAAGCTGTGACTATGGGCCAGTCTTCCGAGATCGGCGTCGGCGACGTGCTCCACATAGCCTGTCGCAGCCATGTTCGATGCCTGACTGCGCAGGACCAGGGCGGTATCGGACGTGATTGCCCGGCGAAAATCCTCAATGTTTACACAGTTTGCTGCCCCGACCGACACGATCCGTGCGCCGGAGGCTTCTACAATGTCGCGTATCCGGACACCCTCGCTAATCTCGACCAAGTCTCTCGCCGCCACGACAATTTTCCGGCCGGAAGCGAGGGCACCGCTGGTCAACAGAAGCGAAGCGGCATTCGACGTAGTAACCATCGCGCGCTCCGCGGTGGTCAAGGCGCAGAGCATCTTGTTGCAGGCCTCTGTACGCGATTTAGCGGCCCCCGTCGGCGTGGCGCCGGCGGATTCCAGCAAGCGTTCGCAGGCCGGTGCGGCAAGCGGAGCATTACCCCAGCCCGTGTGGACTATGATCCCGGTCGCGTTGACGTAGTCGCGTCGAATCTGCAAGTACTGCGCTCTGGCGTGAGAAGCGGCCAAATCGGCGATAGCTTCTGTGGCCTGATTCATAGTCCCATTAGGTATCCAATTTGCCATAACGTCGCGCACGGCTCTTGTGAGAATCGGCCCGCTCAAGAACTTCCGCAGCTCAACCATCGAAGGCTGCTGTAAGACGACATTAACGGCAGGCGGATGGTCGATCTTCGGCCACGCTGGCGCCTCGTTGTCGGCACATGGCCCCTGGTCGCCGTAAAGCAGCCACTCAAGTGTCAACCCAGCCTTGTCGGCAAGGTCGGCCAACGTCACTGGGTCGGGGATTTCCATCGGCTGTATTGGATCGGCGGCATTCTGCCTCGCAGTGGGCACGCAGATGCGTCCCAATATCGATGGCAAATCTAGTTTGCGAACGTTCATATTCCAGCTGGCAGTTTTTCGAGGGGTCGAAAAGGATGACAATTTCAAACGTCTGGCGGAGGGGTGAGGAATCGAACCTCAACCGGACACCAAATCCGGCTTCGGCAGCCTTTTAAAGCCGACCGAGTGCGCCACCCCAGACGCACCACCCCCTCCATATGGCCGATACTTCGCAGTTGCCGTTTTCCGAAACAGTTTCGGGGAAAATACTATTTTTAGCGATGAGTGCGGGCGCACGATTTTGCGCATGCCTCGATCATGATCCTGGCTTATTTCGGCGAGAAAAGATAATCACCCTTGACCTGTTCATCGCGGCACGTGATCTGAGTTGATGTTCACATTTGCGCAAACGCGCGCGCTCGCACTGTCATTTCCCGATGGGTTGTTTCCGCTCGCGAAAAGAAAATGTCCTCGGCGGCTCCCGATCCGCCACCGCTGAACAGCAGCCTCTGTGATATCGTGGGCGTGCCGTGTGAGAAGGGCGGAGGAATTGAATACACCTAAACTGTGGGCAATTCTGTGCGCTCAACGCCGCTCCGTCAGGCGATTTGTGCGTCGGGTAAGGCGGTTCCTTCAAGATCAGCTGATGAATTCGTTTGCAAGAGTCCGGCGCAAGCAACTGCGTCATGTCACCTTTATCGGCGTCACGGGCAGCTGCGGCAAGACCACTACCACGAGGCTGGCTGGTGCTGTTTTGGGTTCCGCCAGCCACTGCTGTATGAGCGCCGGTGACAATGGTCATCCGGCTGTCATCAAAAATGTCCTTTCGGTTCGTGCCTACACCAAGTTCTGTATACAGGAGGTCGCTGGGAGCCAGCCGGGAAGGATTGCACGCCACTTTAGGGTTCTCAAACCCCATATTGGAATCGTCACCACCATTGGTAGCGACCACTACCGGAACTTTCGGAGTTTAGAGGCGACTGCGCGGGAAAAGGGGCAGTTAGTGGAGCTGCTGCCGAGTACGGGCATTGCGATCCTGAATGCTGATGATCCTTATGTGCTCGCCTTGGCATCCAGAACATTTGCGCGCGTAATCAAATTCGGGCGCTCTCCTGATGCCGACATAGGAGCCACACAGGTGTCAAGCGTATGGCCGGACCGGCTCGCATTAACAGTCACTGACGGCCATGACACTATAAGGATTCGGACAAAGCTTGTTGGTGAGTTCTGGACGACCTCTGTTCTCGCCGCCATCACGTGTGGCCTCGCCTGTGGCATTGATCTCAAGGATTGCGCAAGGGTTGTTGAGATGTTTGAGCCGATGTTCGGCAGGCATTCGGTGCATGTAAAGCCCAATGGTCCTGTGTATATCTTTGACCATAAAGCACCTTTCTGGACAATTCCGGCAAGCTTGGCCTTCGTGGCGAGCGCGCGAACTCCGCGCAAGACGATCGTGTTCGGCACTATATCGGACTATGCCGGAAAGGCTGGTCGTGTCTATCGCAATGCGGCGCGAGAAGCGCTTGCGGTCGCCGACAGAGTCATCTTCGTTGGACGCCAGTCCTCGCATGTCGATAAATTGCGTCAGGGCGAAGTGCGCGACAGGCTCTTCACCTTCCAGACTACATATCAGGCGGCTACCTTCCTGTCGGAGGAGCAGTTGCCGGAGGAGCTGGTCTACATCAGAGGCTCGATTGGGGCCGACCATCTAGAGCGGATTATGCTTTCGCAACTCGATCGGGTGGTCTGCTGGCGTGAACGATGCAGAAAAAAGAGGGCGTGTCATGAGTGCAAGCATTATCGAACGCGGACGCCGCCTCCGTTCGGCGTGGCTCAGTCGACCCCGACTACCTGAATAGCCGATTCGACGATTTGCCTCGATTAACACGCTCGTCGAAAATTTGCTTCGCTGGCAGCAGATTCCGACTGACGCTTCTGGTGACGCTCGCGAGGATGCGGCCCGTAGCACATGCATGTACGCGCATGACTTCTGCGCAGCGGTCGGCAGATCGCCTCGGCCTTACCGGTCTTTGCCAATTTTTGGCACTTAGCTCAGGCCTTGCATTGGCCTCCACGAACGCGCGACACCCCACGCGACGCATCGTCAGGCGGCAAGAGCAATGAGCTTCTCGCCTAACGCGGCGGGCTCTTCCCCGCCGAAAAAAATGCGAGCCCAAAGCTCGAGCCCAACCAAGTGAAACCGGAGAGAGCCGTCCTCGGTTAGCCAGGCCACGATGTCCTCGGTCGTATTCACCGGCCAGCACATCAATTCGGCGAGCTTACCAGCCAAGAGAAGACGCTCCGCCCCCTGAGAAAACGCATTCGGCACTGGAAACCCCTTCTTCTTCTTGTACACAATGTCCGCTGGCAGGAGTTCCTCGGCGGCCTTCTTAACCACCCATTTTCCTCTTCTGCGATGGAGCTTGGCACGCCTTGGCAAATGGAAGGCAAAATCGAACATCTCGTTCTCGAGAAAGGGCACCCGCATCTCCATCGAAGCCGCCATGCCAATACGGTCGTGCCGATGGAGAATCGACGACAGGTAGTCATGCACGCTTGAAAGACTGTTGGCGAGAAAAGCACGGTCCTCCGCGGGCTTGACGATTGCCAGTCGAGCAAGGAGACGTTTTGGAAGCAGTTCGTCATCCGCGTCCAACGCAATGGTCATACGCCTACGAAGCCAGGGATTTGTCGTCGTCATTAAGGCGAACGGAGCGGAAGCGAGGTCGCTACTTAACTTGCGGCCAGCAGAGGAGTATCGCCGCCACGAGTTTGCTCGAGACCAGTTATCGTAAGTGGTTTGGAGCCAACGGTAGCCACCGAAGAGTTCATCGGAACCCTCACCGGTTAGCAGCACCTTTATCCCGTCGTCCCGGCATGTTTGCGTGACCGCGAGCAACGCAGGGTCACTCGGGTGGGTCGGAGGACCGTCGGAGTGCCAGACCGCGAATGGCCACAATTCGAGAAAGCGCTTCTGATCGATGACAACGCGGCGAATCGGGATTCCCAGGTGCTGGCCGACGCGCTCCGCCTGCGCCGCTTCACCTTTGGGGCCAGCGACGTCTGCGACATAGCCCGCGATCTCTGGCATGTGCTCCTTTGCATAGGCCGCGATCAAGCTTGAATCGACGCCGCCACTGCACATGGCGGCGAGTGGGACGTCGCTCGCAAGATGAAGCTTCACGCTTCTTTTCAGGAGATCGCGGAATGTACCAACGAAACTCGTGGGATCGACAGCGGACGAGTTTAGGAGCCGATCGACATCGAAGGCTGTGAGTACGTCAAAATACCGGTGCCTCTCGACACCCTTGTCGGTTATCTTCCAATAGGAGCCGGGCTCGAGCTCATCGATGCCGGTGAACAACGTCCTGTAGACCCCGTGTCCGCTGGACAGGAGCCATGTCGCCAGCGCATGGCGATCTAGGCGCCTTTGCACGCGCGGATGTGTGAGAAGCGCCTTGGCTTCGGATCCAAATACGAGTTCGGTGCCGGTATCGGCGACGAGTAGCGGCTTGATTCCGACCCGGTCGCGCGCCAGCCAAAGTGCCCCTTCGCGGCGGTCAAGATAGGCGAACGCGAACATGCCGTCGAAGCGCGGAATACTCCGTCCTGGGCCCCAATGGTGGAGCGCCTGAAGCACGACTTCGGCATCACCTGAGCTTTTAAATCGAACGCCTTCGCGCTCGAGCTCCTGGCGGATCTCGCGATAATTGTAGACTTCTCCATTGTAGATGAGGACGCCGGTGCCGTCCGACGTCAGCATCGGCTGATCGGAAGCTTCCGTCAGGTCGATGATCGACAGCCTCAGATGGCCGAAGGCCACGCGCCCCTGTTGCCACTCACCCCTGCCATCGGGGCCGCGATGGTTGATCGACGCCAGCATGGGAGCGATCGCCGAATGGTCGGCCTCGCCACCGTCGCGCCGCCATATCCCAACGAGTCCGCACATGAACACAACGAAGTGTCTTTGTTAGCCGGTTCGCGGCAAGCCGCAATGAGGTAGAGAACCGAATCGGTGGTAGCGATACTCTCGTTCTGCAGCGGGTTTCGGGCAAGAACTAATCCGTTCCAACCTCCAGGGGACTAAAATTAATGTATGATGCGTCGACGGCGCATGTGGTAACGCCAGCACGAAACCAGGGAGTTTCGCTCGGGCGTGGCCCAGAATCAATGAAAGAAGCAAGTGTGAGTTCGACGTTGGCATTCTCGTTTGAGGCACTTGTTTCAAAATTGAAGCGGCGCTGGCGATCAAAGGGCCCAGATTCAATCTTTGAAGTTTGGCCTGACAGCCTATTGAATTGGTCTGACAGCCTATTGAATTTGTGGATCATGCGGCGTCGTGCCGCGCTCGGGCACGTCACTTTTATCGGCGTTACAGGCAGCTGCGGGAAGACCACCACGGTTGCCCTCTCTGCGGCCATTCTCTCTGCGGTGGGACCTAGCCAACGAGGAAAGGGGTCAGACCCGGGGAAAGTTGCCAAAGCGCTTAAGGTAGTCAACCGATCCACACGATTTTTTGTCCAGGAGCTTCAAGCAGACGAGCCGGGGAAAATTGCCGGCGGACTGCGGCTCATCAAGCCACAGATTGGAATCGTGACCACCATCGGTGACGATCACTACAAGCACTATCGCCGCCTCGAAGCCACGGCGCTCGAAAAGGGACAGCTGGTGGAAAGTCTGCCGGAAGGCGGCATCGCGATTCTAAACCTTGATGATACCCATGTTCGCGCCATGGCCAGTCGGGCCCGCGCACGGGTGATGACCTATGGGCGTGGTGAGGGTGCCGACCTCAGGGCAACGGAGGTTTCCAGTCTCTGGCCCGATCGCCTTTCCCTCACGGTTGCGCATGGCGACGAGCGTGTGTGGGTCGAGACGCAGCTCGTCGGTGAGCACTGGGTGACCTCGGTGCTGGCCGCATTCGCGTGCGGGCTTGCCTGTGGGGTCGATCTGAAGACTTGCGCCAACGTCGTTAAAACATTCGAGCCCGTGTTTGGCCGGTACTCAGTCCATAAAAGACTCGATGGCGGGGCCTACGTCCTTGATACACGCAAGGCGCCGTTCTGGACAATTGCGCACGGGTTGGCGTTCGTGGCGAGCGCGCGGGCTGCGCGCAAGACAACCGTGTTCGGGACCATATCGGACTATGCCGGAAACGGTGGCAAACGCTATCGCCGGGTGGCACGACAAGCGCTTGAAGTTGCTGAACGGGTGATCTTCGTCGGCCCGAACTCGGCGCATGTCGATAAAATGCGTCAGGGTGAGTTGCGCGAGAGGCTCTTCACCTTTCAGACTGCGTATCAGGCAACCACCTTCCTATCTAAAGAGCGTCTACCAGGGGAGCTAACCTACGTCAAAGCCTCTGGCACCGATCACCTTGAGCGCCTAATGCTGGCCGAGCTTGACCGGATCGTTTGCTGGCGGGAACGATGTGGAAGAAGTGGTGCATGCCCTGACTGCGCCAAATACCGCTTCCCGAAGCCGCCCCCCTTTGGGCTAGACCGACCGGCCATTGACGAGGTCGCCGAGCGCGATTCGCCAAGCTGAAGCTGGCGACAACTGCCCGTCCTTGGCATGATCCTGATCGATGGCCGGACGCACATACGTTATCGGCGGTGAGAGCGTCGACAGCGATCAATATCACTGGGTTGGAAGAGGATGAGGACTTCGACGATGGGATTTTCACTCGAAGCGCTTGTCTCGCGGCTAAAGCGGCGCGCGTTACGCAACCGCCGCCTGTTGAAGTGGGCGACCATGCGCCGTCGTGCCACGCTTGGGCATGTGACCTTCATCACCGTCACTGGCAGTTGCGGTAAGACCACCACAACGGCGTTGTCCACTGCAATTTTATCCTCGGCTGGACATTGCCAATCTGGCATGGCGTGGGAATTTGGAAAATTAGCGAAAACAATTAGAGCGATTGGTCCTTCGACCACGTTCTGTTTCTTCGAGCTTGGAGCTACTGGTCCGGGGTCACTTGCTGAACCGCTGCAGGTCATCAAGCCACAGATCGGGATGGTGACCAACATTGGTGGCGATCACTACAGGAGTTTTCGTGGGATCGAAGCCGCAGCCCTCGAGAAAGGACGCCTGGTAGAATGCTTGCCCCAAGACGGCATTGCGATTTTGAACGCCGATGATCCAAATGTGCGCGCCATGGCGCAGCGCACGCGCGCGCGGATCGTTAGCTACGGACGTGGTGAAGGCACCGATCTCAGAGCGACGAAGGTGTCGAGTCCCTGGCCCGACCGTCTTTCGCTTACGGTCACTTATGGCCAGAAAAGCGTGCGGGTCGAGACGCAACTTGTTGGCGAGCATTGGATGACCTCGGTGCTGGCCGCAATCGCGTGCGGGCTTGCCTGTGGAGTCGATCTCAAGACTTGCGCTAACGTCGTGAAGACAATCGAGCCCGTATTTGGCCGTTATTCAGTCCATAACAGATCCGACGGTGGGACCTACGTCCTTGACACCCGCAAGGCACCGTTTTGGACCATTGCGCACGGGTTAGCGTTCGTGGCGTGCGCGCGGGCTGCGCGTAAGACAATCGTGATCGGGACCATTTCGGACTACCCGGGCGCGGGTGGCGCGCGCTATCGCCGGGTAGCACGACAAGCGCTTGAAGTTGCCGAACGGGTAATTTTCGTCGGTCCGAACTCGGCAAGTGTCGAAAAGGTGCGTATGGGCAAAACGCGCGACAAGCTTTTCACGTTCCAGACAACATACCAGGCGAGTGCGTTTCTGTCCCGAGAAGGGCACCTGCCGGGGGAGCTTATCTACGTCAAAGCCTCGGGTGCCGATCACCTCGAGCGCCTCATGCTGGCCGAACTCGACCAGGTGGTCTGTTGGCGGGAGCGATGCGGAAGAACCAGCGAATGCCTTGTATGCCCCCAATATCATATTCCGAAGCCGCCTCCTCTTGGACTGGGCCGACCGGGCGTTCCGGCCATTACTCGTGAGGACGTCGAACTCGATTCGCTAAGCTGACGTTGGCGACAACTGAGCGACCTCGGAATGATCGTCATCGACGGCAACGCGATGCTTTCCCCCCCGTCTCGCCCGTCGCAGAACGATGAATTTGCCACCGGACAATGGAGGATCATAGGCGAAGCCCAATCCGCATAACGCGCTGAAGAGTCTCATAACCCCCTCGCGGCCATAAATCCTTTGGTGCAGCTCAATGACAATGCTGTCGACACTGCCGAGGCTTTCGGCAGCTTCGAACAACTCGAGCTCCCCGCCTTCGATATCCACAAGCAAGATGTTCGGGGCCACCTCCTCCAGCACCTCCTTCAGCAGAACGACGGGCACATCAACCGCCTCCATGGCCGCCGTCGACTTATGAAAGAGAGAGCTGGAGGCGACGTCGGGGTGTCGATAGAAAGGCACGGTAGACATCTTAGTGCTACTCATGACAACGGCCTGCCGCAGCTCGATATTCGAAACGCCATTTAGCGCGTGTGTGCGCGTGATAAAATCGTAGAGATCTGGATTTGGCTCAAATATGACGATGCGGGATGCACTTGTGTGACGCCGTATGCCGGTCGAGATGACGCCGAGCCCCGCCCCCAACTCGAGGACAATATCTCCTTGACGAATGAGGGCGCGAGCGGCCTCGAACTCCGCAGCCTGATTGTCGCCCCGAGAAATGCGCTTCTCCATTTTTGGAGAAAGTCGCGTCCGGTCAATGGGTACACGGATGCCAGCGGTGCTAAATCCATAGCCGCGAAGCCGATTCAGCCAGACGCGACCTTGCCTCATCCAGTGACCGGGTCGGTAGGTTGTTGCCTGCGCGACGAATTTCATGACGCCTATGCTATCGCTGCGATGCCAGGCGGTCCACCCAATTTCAAGTCGTCCGTCATCGGATACTCCGGGCGTCGTCGTCGGATCGAGGACTCTAGGCTAATCACGAGGTGAGCCCGCAAGCCTCGACCTGCACGCGGATCCTGCATGATGCATTTCCAGAACTCTGTTTGACTTGGATCGGCTCCAACTACTTCGACGGCATTTGCCGTCCGGACTAGGATCGATTGCCCTTTGCGAGCCAAATGAGTTAGCGTATCTAATAGCCCATGACGCGGGGCTCGATCGCTCTTTTTCTGGCGGGTGATACGATCATCACCCGGTCATGGTCGCACGTGAACGACGAGGCCTTTCTTGGTCTAATTGACGAGATCCGCGCGGCTGACGTCGCGATCACCAACCTTGAAACCGTGATTCACGAGTTCAAGGGGTATGCGCAGGCTGTGGGCGGCGGGACCTATCTGGCTTCGCCTCCGCAGGTCGCAGCCGACTTGAAGTGGGCCGGCTTCGAGATGGTGGCTCATGCGAACAACCACACTTTCGACTATGGGACGTCGGGAGTGCTCGAGACGTTAGAACACGTCGAAAGAGCTGGTCTGATCCTCGCCGGCTCGGGAGAGGATTTGCAACATGCCCGGGCGCCGAAATACTGCCGCTGCAATGGCGGTACAGTCGCGCTCGTGGCCATGGCCTCGGACTTCGTGCCCTTTGGTAAGGCGTCCCCCTCCCGACCCGATCAGCGTGGCCGCCCCGGTCTCAACCCACTTACCGTGATCCGAGAGCGTGCGCTTTTCGCGCCGAAGTCCATTGCAAAGTGGTTGCGGACCGTTGGCCGAGTTATAGGACAAAAACTGAAGATAGGGGCAAGGGGCTTCCGTTTTGTCAGCAGCCCCCGGAATTGGCGGGTGGACAACGCTGACCTCCACGCCAATCTCGACACCATCTCAGAGGCGGCATCCAACGCGGACGTTGTCGTGGTATCGCTACATGCTCACGGGCAGGGCCGTTGGCTGGCGAACTTCGCTCACCTGGCCATTGAACACGGGGCTCACGTGATCTTTGTCCACGGCCCGCATAGCATTCTAGGCATCGAGCTTTATCGTGGAAGACCAATTTTCTACTCCATGGGCGATTTCGTGTTTGAGGTAGAGCACATCGTGCGCTTTCCCGCCGAAGAATATGAGAGGCTTGGACTAGTACCGGATGCACCACTGAGCGCCTTGAAGTCGGCTAAATTCGCCGACGGGAAGTTTCGAAAACGCAAAACTTTCGAAGGTTTTACAGCGTCGGTCACGTTGACCGACGGTTGTGTGACAGGGATTCGCCTCCTTCCAACAGACCTGCAGATCGACGCCCACGATGCAGCTCGCGGTCGACCGCAACTGGCGTCCTCGGAGACGGGAAGGCGGATCATCGAAACGGTCGCCCAGCGGTCACGCAAATACGGCACACGGATCGGCTACGATCCCAAAGCCAATTGCGGAGAGGTCACCTTACGGACGTAAGGCAGAGATGGAACCGGATGGGGGGCGTCCGCCAGAAAGTCACGACTAAAGGTCTTGATGGAGAGTCGTGTGCGCCGTACTCCTACCCAACATTCGGGATGACTTCCGCTCTTCTCCTCCGATTTGCACCAGTGCTGCGCGAGCGCCTGAACGTGAACTAGATCATAAAGAAGCCGGGTATTACCCGGCGTCACTGGCCGACACGGAAGATAGCGAAGCTGGCAAGCGGCGAAAGTCTCGTGCAGCCTACTTCTTTTCTGAATCGGGTTTGCATTCAGGGGCCGACTTCTTCGCGGCCTTGGCCTTCCGCCCGTGTGGCATAGGGCGCGGTCCCGATCATGATCTTCTCGGTGCCGTCGGGCTTCTGAGGGTCGACCCCACAACTCTTGGTCTTAACATCCTGAACTACGTAGAATTCCTGTGCGGCCAGAGACGCAGTCGAAGTCAACGCGACAAAGGCTATGGCAAGAATATATTTGCTCATGCGGATCCTCCTGGTTTTCACTTCACATATTTGGCGGTGAGGCCAATTTGAGGCGCCACCGCCGCTCACTTGTCATGCAACGCCGTCGCCACCGCTACTCGTGACCCGCATCACGGGCCCTCAGACGCGGCAATGCGGCTCGCACTTCGATCGCCGCAGTCGCGACCCGCAAATAGAGCGGCACGAGCGCAATCGCGCACATGAACCATGACTGCCACATACCCCAAGCGAACGCGCCAACGATGGCGAACGTCGCAAAGGACGCTGCGGCGAAGGCTTGCGCTGCAAGCGGCAACAAGGGGATGAGCATCGCCACGGTCGCGCCGGCAAGCACGAGCAGGAGCGCGCCCACCGCGCCGAGCTCATACCAGGTCTGCAAGAACAGATCGTGCGCGTGTTCACCCGTGGTTCGGTGAAAGACGAACCCCTCCGGTATTTCGGGCGGGGCCTTGGCCTGGTCCTCGTCCTTCAGCACCGGCGTCGAGCCCACACCGATGCCGAGCCAAGGATGGGTGAGCATTCGCTCGGCCGTATACTCCCAAAGGATGACTCGGGCCCTCGCCGATGGCGGCAGCCACGGAGCCAAGTGCAGCCCGCTACGATAGGCGAGAAAGTCCGCAGGGATCACAAGCACGAAGGCCAGACACCAAAGGGCCGCGAGAACGCGGGTGACGGGGCGCGGCCAGTGCCACGCCAAGAGAAGGACGACGCTCGATCCAATCAACGCCACTTGCGACGAATCGTGCTCCGAAATTGTGATGGCGACCGCAGCGGTCATAAAGAACACCACCAAGGCAATCATGCGCCGGCCGCTCTTCAGTCCCGTCAAGGCGAGCAACCCGGGCCAAAGGTGAAACATGACCAAATTAACGTTCTGATTGAGCTTCGAGGGGTTTATGCGGGTGACTTCCCCGTGCAAGATCGTCACATGTTTCGGAAAGTGAGGCTGCAGGAAGGGAAACGTGCTGATGACCGTGCGCGTAACGACGCCGTTGGTGAGCAATTCGAGCAAAATGAAACCGGCGCCGACAAAGGCCCCCGCGGCAAAGGCCAACGCGGCACGACGCAGGCTCGCCGCATCCAATGTGGACACCGCCAACACGGCCGCGAATGTCACCAAGACGAGGCCCGCGAGAAGAGTAGCCTTGCCGAAGGCGGCGCCACGGTCTGCTGCCCAGGTCGCGTTGAGGAACACGTAGAGGACGAGCGCGAGGCAAGCCCAAAAAGCGGGCGTTGGCGGCAGAAGCTGCCGCCATGGCGTGCCCCGGCGCAGCGCCGCTCCCACCAGGGCAATACCCAAGACGGCAAAGAGAAACGGCGTAAGCCGCGGCACCCCGCAGGTCACAAGCGGACTTGCGAAGAGCAAACTCGAAAGCAGAAGGTTGCTTTTGTCGGAGTCGCGACCGGAGGGATCAGCAACCGCAGACATTCCCAACCCCTGTTATCAATCGCCCAGCGAGCTTATAGCCGAGCCTCGCGCCACGCCAGCACCCTCAGCCCCGCGATCTATCCCGCTTATCGTCTGGTATGGAACGTGACATAAGACCCGCTTGGCACAAGGCCAGTTGCGGCGAAGCTTCAGTTGCAGGGCGGTCGAGAGCGAATGCGCAGAACGCGTGCAGGTCGACATTGACGAAGCTCGTCTATATCGGCGGCTATGGCCATAGCGGCAGCACCTTGGTCGAGTATTTGATGACAGCAAGCTCGCAGGTCATCGCGTGCGGCGAAGTGGCGAGCTCGGCACGCGAGGGCATGATGAAAACGCGATGCACCTGCGGCGAACTCACCCATAACTGTCCTATTTGGGGCCCGTTCGCTCAGGCTCCTTGCCCACCGGACGGGTGGAGGCACCAGGATCTTACCGTCGCGCTGCTGCAGCATGTGCCCGATGACTACCTCGTCTTGGTCAACTCCTCGAAAACGGCGTGGCGCTCGGCGGCCGTTCCCTTCGGGCTCAGGCGCAGGCTGGGTCACGATTTTGAGCTTGTGCAAGTCGTACGGGACCCGAGGGCCGTTTGCTGGTCGGCCCTCAAGAAGGCCGCGCGCCGAGGTAATGCCCGCTCTAATAGGGCGCTGCTTTGTGCCTCCACCACGCTCGGTTGGTGGATCGCAAACCTCGCCTGCGAGCTTTTCGGATGGATGTATCCAAACCAGTATGTGCGCCTAGACTACGAGGACGTGGTGCGTTCGCCCCGCGAGGCAGTGAGCACCCTTCTCGGGAAGCTCCTACCGGAGCGTGAATGCCGGTTCGAGAATTTGGGCACGGGAACCAATCGGCACCAACTCTACGGCAACAGGATGCGGTCCCGGCCGCCGTCGCTCCGCGCGATCAAGGAAGACCAAGTGTGGAAATCGGACATGCCGGGGGCCCATCGGCGCCTAGTCGAAGCTTTGAGCTGGCCGTTGCGGGTAAGGTACGGCTACTCCTAGGCCGCCATTCTGCCGCGGAACCCAATGGCATCCGCAGAGTTCTGTTAAATAGACGCTGTTACCCCGGCTATAGGGACAATATCCAGCTGGCAGCGCCGGCAGGTGCGACCTCAGACTAACCCTTTATTGGTGTTTGCGGCGTTAGCATTGGGCCAATGCGAGTGTGCACCATGGGCTTAGGCCTGCGAGATCGGATCGTAAGCTTTGCGCGCGAACGGGCGCTTGCCACCGACTGCGCCCTCATCGCCGCGGCGATCGCGGTGGCCGTTACGGCACAGTTCATCGCCCCCTTGATCAAGAAGCACGACACGCTCTTCGCCACTCTGATGCGCATCTTCAGCTAGCCGCGGCCCGTCGCCGCTAGTGGCGCCCAAGGTGGCCGTTGATCGCCAATGCCTTACCGATTAGCCTGCCACGAGGCGGGTGAGAGTACGGCACTGTCGGTCGCGGCATGTCTCAATTCGACGGCCTTATCGCCCTCGCTGCCCGTCGGCCGCCGAGGACTGCGAATGCCGAGACCATTGCCAAGTCCCGTCCAAAATCCCCGGCGACGCCCTGAAGACGTTAGAACAGTCAGGAGAGTATGGGATAGCCGTCTCTAGGGATGCAAGGCCATGGAAAGCGGGGAACCTTTCGCGCTGAGCGGCAAGACCGTTTGGGTCGCTGGCGATCGAGGCATGGTCGGCTCGGCCGTCGTCGACCGCCTAAGGTCTGAAAATTGCGAAATTCTTACAGCGCCTCGCTCTGAACTCGATCTCAGAAATCAGGACGCCACCGAGCGTTGGATGCGCGATCATCGGCCGAATGCCATTATAATTGCCGCGGCCAAGGTCGGTGGCATCATGGCCAACAGTAGCTATCCCGTCGATTTTCTCTACGACAACCTAATGATCGAAGCCAATATCATCCACGCGGCATGGAAGCAGCAGGTCGACAAACTCCTCTTTCTTGGATCGTCATGCATCTATCCAAAATTTGCCCCGCAACCGATCGCCGAAGACGCCCTTCTCACAGGCCCCTTGGAACCCACGAACCAGTGGTATGCCATCGCCAAGATCACCGGTATCAGACTCTGCCAAGCTTATCGGAGACAGTTTGGCTGCGATTTTATATCAGTGATGCCAACCAACCTGTATGGGCCGAACGACAATTTCGATCTTAATGCGGGCCACGTCCTGCCGTCTCTGATGGTCAAGGCTCACAATGCCAAGCAGGCGTTAGCGCCCCTGTTCGAGATTTGGGGCACCGGCACTCCGAGGCGTGAGTTTCTCCACGTCAGCGATCTCGCCGATGCGCTGGTGCATCTGTTGAAGGCATATTCGGGAGACCAGCACGTCAACGTCGGCTATGGAAGTGACTTGTCAATTCTCGAATTGGCGCAAGCGATAAAAAGCGCTGTTGGCTTCGAGGGAGAGATCGTCTTCGATCAAACAAAGCCAGACGGAACGCCACGCAAATTGCTCGACTCGAGCTTAATTCGATGCATGGGATGGGTACCGAAGATCGATTTAGCTGCAGGGCTGCGCTCAACCTACGCTTGGTACCTCAACGACCTCACCGGCGTCGCACCCACATCGGTTTGAGAAGAGGCAGCAAATGGATCGCATCAAGTTCATGGTTCATCCTTCCCTTTAAGAGCCCCAACTCTCAGCAGCCAGCGGCCCTCGTGCCTGCGGTACGTTTGTTTGAACCACCGGCAAACGACTTCGCTGAGGCGGAATGCAAGTTAATGCCGTGCTTGGCCGTTTAACCTGCGCGGTCCCTGCTTGTTGTCCCAGGTCCCCGTCCTCAGCCTGGGGTTCTATTCTAGCCTGAAGGTCATTCTCCGCTTGTCCCCGCGAGAAGGAACTCGCGAGCAGCCGAACTTTTTGCAGGCTCCAAGACGCGCCTGTTGATGCGGCCCTCAAACTCGTAACCGCGATTGCGCGGGTCTTCTGCCCGCTCCACGACGCCCCAGTCGAAGCTGCGTCGAAAACCGCGACCGAAAGTCGACGAGCCTTTCGCCAACTCCACAATGCACTGGTGGAAGCTGCTCTGAAAGTCGCCCGCCCGAGGACCCGGGCGCCTCGCCCGCTCGATGACGCCCCAGTCCTTGCAGCGTTGGCGGTCGCTAGCGTGAGCACGCGAACTTTTTGCCCGGTCCAAGTGGCACTGGCCGACGCTGCTCCGAAAGCCGCCCGCCCCAGGACTCGAGCGCTTAGCCCACTCCACGACGCGCTAGTCAAAGCCGCCCTAGCGGTCACTAGCGCAAGCGCACGAGTTCTCTGCTCCGCCCAGGACGCGAAGTTGGAAGCCCCTCTAAAAGTCGCAAGCCCGAGCAACCTACCCTTTTGCCAGCTCCATGACACCCCGGTCGAAGCCGCCCGGGAGGTTGCCAGCGCGAGTATACGGGCCTTTTGCCCGCCCCACGCTGCACCGGTCCAAACCGCTTTAAAAGTCGCAAGTGTGAGCAGCCGAACTGTTCGTGCGCTCCACCAGGCGGCGAACGAAACTGCCTTAAACGCTGCGAGCGCGAGGACGCGACCTTTTTGCCCGCTCCACCGGGCGCTGATCGCTAAAAGCCTCAGTAGCAAAAGCGCGCCAGTTCTGATGCTAAGGACTAGCCTAGTGCAGGCAATCCAAAGCAGACCGCGAAGATAAATCAGCGCCGAATGTCCTGCCTTCAAGAATGAGCGAGCGATAGGACGCAACACACGGAGCACAGCCAACCCTGCCCGCTTGCGGGATCGGATCTGCCGTCGGCGCTTGAGCAATCGCTCGTGCGCCAACTGCTGGCGCTTAAGCCAGAGGTCGTGTTGCTTTCGATTCCTCGCGTCCTTGGCGAGGGCGTCTTGCAGCCAGCGCTGATGCTGCTTTAGGTCCGCGGCCACCGAAGCGGCAAGGTCTTTCGACCTCGCCACTTCTCGTTTGGCGGCCTCAAACGGATCAATGACCTCGCCCGCGGCCGAGGTGCTGGCGGTGCGAGCCCGATGATCACGGCGAATTAGGCCTAGATCTCCCCTGCTCATTCCTGCATCCGTTGACGCCGAGCAAGCCCCGGAGGCCACCTCAGGTAAGATATCCTCTTCCCGGGGAACACTATGGCAGGGGCTCGGCGCGAATTCCATGGTTCACCGGTGAACTTTGGAGGATGCAAATGCACTTTATTAGACACACACATAGCGGTTCGAATCCGCTCGGGGTCGCCGGCATTTCCAACTGGTTGCGGGTGTTCGGTGGCTAGCTAACAATGCAGCCTCATTGCGGCGGGCTACGGGACTAAGACCCGGCGTTCCCTAAAGTCCTGGGCGATCAATGCCCGAACCTTTCTCCGCCTGTGCAATCTGCTGCTGATCGTGAAGCAGCTCCCGCCGAGTCTCTACCGCTGCATATCCGACAATGCCCAGTAGAAACAAAAGACCTCCCACGGCATAGGCCATGGCAATCCCCCCGCTTTCCGGACAATGGACGCGTCCGTTCACTGAGGAGAAAGCTTAGTTCCCTTTGGCAAAGTCCCCAAGAACTTTTGCAAGATACGCAGAGCTAGTGGGTGCCAACCTTTCTGAAGCTCCGCCTGGAGATGACCCCGGGATTCTCTGCAAATGCCATCCAGTTCTGCTTGGGTAGCGTCGTCGTAGACCCATTGAAACGCCTCTGCGAAGCCTTCTTCAAACTGGAGTTCAAATGCGACTCGGCGCCATCCATTAAAATTGCCCGATCGGGCTAACTCGCGTGCCCGGGCTTGGAATTGCCGAAGCTTGTCGTTCATAGCAATCGCCGCCACCCGTCATCGACGTTCGGGGTTGTACCAATTTGGTACAGACAAGGCTGTAGCGCCCATGTCACGGCCGTGACATTTCAGTTAGCATTCCACGCCAGGTAGGGATTGCGCTCACGGAATCTCATCGGGTGGTGTCAATTAGGCCACATCTGCCCTCTTAAAGGAAAATTCTCGACGGGCGCACCTTCGAACTGACATTCCCCTCGAATCCTGATGGAAAATACCTCTTGAAGGGTGGGACGCCGGCAGTTTGGAGGCATTCAACCTGCCCGATGAGTGGCGGAGAACTCGGAGAGGGTGTGATTGATGGAAAGCGCTACGGCACGACACAGAACATTGGTGCGGTCGCGCGAGACATAAGGCGAAAGGAGGAAAGGCCGATGAAGAGTACTGTGACCTAAGTGGGAAATATCTACGTTATTAGCTGCTTGCCGAATTAGCGGACGGACGGAAAATCACAAAGTGCGACAACGAAAAATTCAAAGCGAAGCTGATGGCGATCGCAACTAGTTTCGCAACTAGGATTGGAACGAAAATCGCCCCGATAGCGAGCGTGGCAGTGCCCCCTACAAATCCGGCGATGCCGGAAGCGATGAAGCTCGCATATTTGCGTGGTTCTAACTTGCGTCCGGACTCTACAGCAAATGTGGTGAAGCAATTCAAGATATAGGATCCGGAAACCGCCACGAGCCACGCTAAGAGGTTCGCGAGCAGGAGCGGCAGCCCAATTATCTTCAAGGCGATCCAGAAGACACCTAAATCGACCAAAGTATTGACTACACCGACGAGACCAAAGCTGATGGCCTTCATCAGCACCGAGCCCTTTCTCGAGAGCACGTTTCTGAGTTTCAGAAAACGGGAGCGTGTGTTCAAAGTCTGGACGAACTTCGTCATGACTGCAGATCGGGCGGCGTCTGTGCTCCCAGGGGAGCGATTTGGAAGAAGCCCCGGCCAATGTGGCTTGACCAGGGCTTCCCATTCCAAAGGGGTGATCGCAGGGACAATCACCGCCATGACCATACAGTATTTTGAGATTGAGGCAAATCTTGCCCAGCGGCTTTCACCGCAGGGAATGTCCCTGACGAGGGTTCTCACCAACTAAGGTCGTGATGGTGATGACAATGGTTCCGGCGGTGATGGTGTCAAGTTTGGATTCGCCGGTAGTTGATGGTGCGGCTCATGCCCCGCACCAACGGCCCGTTTCCCAAGCCAGGCGGTCGACCCCTCGCAATCTTCGCTCAAAAGCGAGAATCTTGCACGGACGCCACCGCCTTTACGCGCACCCCTTCGATGCTTTGCGAGATCCTATATTTGACAGATAGGAATGCATCCCTCGCTAGTGGGCGCCGAACACGCCCCCCAAGAAGCCCGCAAGACCGCCACCGTCGCCGTTGCCCCCCAGGCCGAAGAATCCGCTGCGCTTGGGCGTTTGAACGGGATCCTGCTTAGCAGTTGCTGTTCCAGTCTCGACAGTAGCCGGTCTGTCCTCGTCGGTCGCTTTGGGCTTCGGATCGGGCGAGGCCGTCGTAGCCCGTTGATTGCTTATGGCCGGCATAGGCTCAGACGGCCCCGAGGCGGTCGGCACGGGCGACGACGCGAGCGCGGCCTCATCGATCCAGCCTCTTGCGCCGCTCTTCAAGTCCTGAATTTGGGCAAAGCCCGCATTGCGACCAATCACTCGAAACGGTCGGCCAGCCGGAAAGCCATATAGGGCCGCTGCAGAGGAAGACGGACCTGCCAGCATCTCGATGGGGCGCTTGGAAACCAGGATCATGCCGGAGCCCTCGGCCCCTCGCGGCTCGGCCTGATCAACTGCACCACCAGGCTGTTCGATTGGTGCCGTCAGGGGTGCCTGCGGGATGGGTGGGGTTGTAGGGAGGGGCCGAGTGGTCTCCTGCGCCGTAGCCTGTCCACTCATCGCGAGCAGCGCTGCGAAGAACGCCGCGCCTGCTGTCGCCCCCAAATCCACCGGTCTCATGAGTATCGCGCCTCCCGGGTATCCGACCGGCTCTAGGGTAGTTTCAATCGCCACCCGGCTCAATGCGGATCTTGCCCCTTAACCCCCATGAGCAGACACGATCAACGTCGGCATCAAGGTCTACTTAGTGCCAATAGCGGAAACCCACTGAGGGCCCCAGCCATGGGCTGCGCCGGCGAGGAAACGAGTTCTCAGGATGGCAGTAGAACTAAGGGCTCGCCAACCACTCTCCCAAACTCGTCCAGAGAGAATCATCTGATCCCGATCGAGTTTTTTTGGGAACCGCTCGTTTGGCGCTAAGGTGTGACTTCGAGGCAGTGGCGACATTGCCAGCATAGACCCAGCCGGTCTCCGAAGTCGCGGGGTTGGTCACCTGCACCCAACCGTGTTTGCGACCCAACGCGCGGAGTTTGACGCCCTTTGGTATCTCGCTGATAACTCGGGCCGACGACGAAGGGCCTTCCCGCAGGTTGACGAAGTCCAAAAGCATAATCCGCGACTGGGCATCATCATTCGCTGTTTGCGCGGAATCGCTGGGGGGCAATTGCACAGCGTCCCCCGACGTGGCCTTTGCGGCCTCTAGGTCCGCAAGCTTCGCCTCTGCGCCCTTTGTGACAACCTCTTGGTCCTGCTCGTGCAAGGCTTGCGCCTCTGGTTTGTGCTCGCCTTCCAGAGCCCCGAGAACAAGCGCTGTCTCAGGATCAACTGCCACCTTAAGAACTGTCTCAGTGTCCGCGACGAACTTGCCATCGGGCGCGATGAGCTGGATTCTAAGTTTGGACTCGCCACTCGCGTTATTGGGCAGAACGAAATATAAGTCGCCGATCTCGTCGGATCTAAAAGCCCATTCTCTCTCGCCATGGGGTCGCCCGTTCGAAAACGTGGTGCCTTGTGGCAGCCCGCTTATGGCGATCGTGCTGCGGGCGGGCACTCCATCAGTACCGTCGAGCGCAATTGGAAAGTTTACTTCTTCGCCGGCCTTCGCCTCTAGCGTGGCCGGGGCCGTAAGGACGGGAGGAATTTTGGCAGCTTGTTTTGACTGGACATCTTCCGGCGCCATCCCTGCGAAGGAAGTTGATTTGACCGCCCGCACTGGACCTTCCACGGGCGTCGACCGACTTAGCCAAAATACGGCTCCGACAATCAAGCTTGGAAGCCACGCGACGAGGATTACAACCGCGACGAGTTGCCGAAGCCCCAACGACAAAGTGAGTAAAGGGGGGGCCGCGGGCGTCTGTTCGCTACACTGCTGATCAACGGACGCAGCAACCGGTTGAGCGTGAGGGGCAAAGCGCTGGGCTATCCGCGCCGTGGTTAGCTCTCCACCGTCCGGAGAAGAGTTTCTTTGTCCCGGCCCTAGGCCTGTACGGCGCTGCGCTGTCAAACGCCTCGGCAACCAGCCACTCGCGATATTGCGGTTCCATCAAAAGAGAGCGGCTCAGCGGTGCATGGCCGGAGCCGCAGTCGGAGGAGAAAGCTTATAGGTAACTAGAACCCACTGATATTAGATATTGAAAAACCTAAAAAAGGCAGGATAGAGGCTGATATTTGGCAGGCTGCAGCTGGCTAGCTTCGGCCCGGAACCCCGGCCATACCAGTTGCCGATGCTACCGGCCTGCCCTGCATGCGCTTGGTTCTCAACCTTCAACCCCCCCCATCGCGAAATGGCCTCTCAATGGCCCCCTCCAAGCCGACTTTCCGTCTTCTTTTTCCATAGGTTAGTGCTGCGCTAAAGCGCCGAGACTGGCTTGATTCGTCGTCGGTCCCCCCCTTCCCCCATCAAACAATCGGAGAAATTACGATGAAGCGCATCGCCGCACTTACGTTGATCCTGACTTCCCTAGCGACGCCGTCATTCGCCGACCAAGTGGTCCGGGCCACATGGTACGGGAACGAGCTCCGAGGTCATCGCACAGCCTCCGGTGAAATGTTCAATCCCGGGGGTAGGACCGTGGCGCACAAGTCGCTGCCCTTCGGTACCTGCCTGGTCATTGGCAATCCACAGACGGGGCGCAAGGTTGCGGTACGAGTGAATGATCGCGGACCGTTCACGCCAGGTGTCGTGCTGGATCTCTCGTCGGGAGCAGCAGAGGCCATTGGCATGCGGTCAACGCAAAGCGTGACCATGAGCCATTGCTAGCAGCGTTGCCCTGTTCTTGGACCGTTTAGGGGCAAAAGCGGACACTGTGTATATCGGGGACAACTCGAAATTCGTCCTTGGAATCGACCCAGTGGAGGCGTGCACTTAGCTGCGCACGACCGACGGCAAGACTACCGTACCAACTCTGTGCACGCCCCCTTTCCGTCGAGCGCCCCTTAACGGCATTACCGCGGCTTTCAATCGCGGAGCCGCGCATCCCAAGAGGTGCACCATGAACATCGCGCTAAATCCAGAAGCTGCCGCCGACAAGTCGCGTGAATCATTTCGCAAGACCAACGGCCAATTCGAAGTCGTGATTCTTGACGCCGAGTTCCCAGAAGCTGCGCGCGAACTTGCGGAGAAAACCGTAGCTCAAACGCGAGAAGCCTACGAGCGCTCCAAGGGCACTCTCGAAGCTGCACTGGAGACTATTGAGAGATCCTATGATGCTATGGGTCAGGGCGCCGCGGCGCTAAATCGCAAAATAATCGAGATTGCCCAGCGGAATCTGAATTCGGGTTTTGACTTGGCAAGGAGCCTGGCCACGGCCAAAACTCTCGCCGAGATGGTGGAGTTGCGGGCGTCTTATTGGCGCAAGCAGTTCAGCGCACTTGTGGCCCAAGCCGAAGAAGTCCGCGCGTTGTCCACCAAGGTGGCGGCCGAGATGTCCGAGCCAATGAAGGCGCATGTGAAGCGCAGCGTGGATGAGCTGCGCAAGGTGACGTGAGCCCGTGCCTTGAGGATTGGACGGCTCAATCTACCACGAGCGTGAGGCTACCCAATCACCACCGGCCTCGACCCCCCTGAAATTTCTGGCCATCCACGCCCTGTCTCGGTTGGCGGGATGACCAGCGCCTTTTTGCGGCTGAAATTGCATTTGCTTGGGTCCTGTGTTCAACGGGCAACACTCGAATCAGTGGAGAGTGGTATTGTCGCTGGGGAGTGTGCCACGCCAAATAGGGGAGGATCCGATGTCCGTGCTTGTCTTTCTCGTAGCCATGGGCCCAATGGCTGCCTTGGGAATTTACAATCCGCCGGTCGTGCATCACGGCCACTGCATCGCCGAGCCGGGCAGTGTTGACGCGCTTTACTGTCCGGCACCCGCGGCACCTGCTCATCATCCGCACGCTAAGACGTAGGTCGGGCACAACAATCACGCGCCGGCGCGCGTCCTACTCGACGATCATTTTCCCCGGTCGGAGTGTCTCGCATTCAATTCTCTGGGGGTGATCCAGCCGGTGGCCTTCCCGCATGCGTTCGACAACGAGCTCAGCTTCGAGCTCCGACGCTGCATCGGGTAATGCGACGGTTTGTCAGCAAGGGGCTGGTGAGAAACAGATATGCGCGGATCCAAGTGGTGGATCGCGATGTGCTTGTGTGGCTCCGTAAAGGTTGAAGGCGATCCGTGCGCGGACCCAGGTGCGCTCTAGTCCGCTTCTGGCACATCTCGGGTACCGCCCGCCGAGGAGGAAGACCGCTTACGGCTCCAAAGCGGACTCCCCGAAGCCATCCCACTAGCGTGTTTATGAGTTCACGCGCACGAGAGTCTCATTTGCGATTGGCATGATTCCAAGGCTCTGCGACCTATCGGCCGTCAGCGGGCTGTCTGAGGCGAACGTGCTTTGGGATTGGGTTGGTGAGGTCGCAGCCCTGATCGTCAGGAGGAGTCCGGTTGGAGCATCGTCGGGTTGTTTTCCTCCACATTCCCAAGACCGGCGGCACGACGCTGCATCGCTTTCTGACCCGCCAATTCCGGGAGGAAGACATCTGCCGCGAACGCTCAAATAGCGTCGCCACCCGTAACAATCAGGAACTCGCCCGTTATCGGCTCTTCTCGGGCCATTTTGATCGCACGACAGTTGACCACTTACCGACTCCGATCGCTAAAATTACGCTGCTCAGGAATCCGAGGGATCGAATTATCTCGCTCTATCGCTTCTGGCGGTCCCATAGTCGCGAACGATTAACGCGCAGCGGGCACAAGGCGCCGCTCATTGCCAAGGAATTTCCACTTCTCGAGTTCCTGAGGTGGCAATCAGACGGCGTTCCCGAAAGCATCGACAACGTTCAGGTTCGCAGCCTATTGGGGTCTTGGCGGGTTGGACCGGCAGGCGAGTACTATCGCGGCGGGCAGAAACTAGACCCAGCCGCGGCCGTGCGCTGCGCCGAGGACTATCTCGACTCCTTGGACACGTTCGGCCTCACGGAGCGGATGTCGCAGTCCGTCCGCATCATTTCCGCGGTGCTCGGCTACGTGGCCCCGATGGTCGTCAAGCGTAGCAACGACCACCGGGAGTTCGGCAAGGACGGTCGAGAGTTGGAGTCGCCAGCCGATATCGGCGCGCTGACGCCGGAAATCGATGCTGAGCTGGATCGGCTGACCCAAACCGATCAAGCCTTGTACGAGCACGCCGAGAGGCGCTTCGAGGCGGCTCGCCTAAGCTTTTTCTCGACACTTAGGACTGTTCTGCCTAGGCGTCGACGGGCACAGACGCCGTAAGGCGACAAGCCCTGCGGTACGACCGAGAACATTGGCTCGGCCGCTCGAAAACGATCGCGCGAAGATCAGTTTCACAAAGTGGGGGCCTGAGTAGCCGAATGTCAAGACCGAGACAAAGAGCCTGCCTTCAGGATGGATTGAAGCTGGATCTCAACAAATTCGTTCGCCAAGGACTGGTGCAAACGAGCCCTCGGCCCAACCCAAGCCTACCGCGATGTCCTTCCCGGGCTTAACTCGGGCCGGGTCTGGCTCCCTCGATCCAACGAGGATCGAAGCGCCGTCTACAATGTCCGTTTTGAGCACTTTGCGGGCTCACGTCAGAGGTCGCACCAAGTCCGATAAGTGCCAATAGCGGACTGCCGATCGTGACCTCGGGCAATCTCGCTCGACCTTCACTCGCAGATATCGACCGACTTTCGGTCTTGCAGGTCTAAATGCAAATGAGAGCGATGGACGTCATTGGCCTCGGGACCCAGCACTGTCGAAAATATCTTGCAGCCACCCTCGTGAGTGAGACGCAGAAACTTGGCCTCGGCCATGGTCTCGGGATCTGCTGGAGGCGCAGTCGCCGTGTCGTTGGGCTTAGTATTGCTCGGCGTCGCGGACGTGGAGACCTTCACCACTTCCGGCGCCGCGACCTTATCGCCCGCCGCTGTCATTTGCTGCCCAGGCACGACCTTAGCAAGGGCTGTGGATGTCTTCTTGGCTTTTGCCGCTGCAGTGATGTCGCGCTGAGTTGGGCCCCAGCCGTGGGTGACATCAATCTTCCGCCCGTCCGCGAGGACGAACATTGGAAGATCGACTGCATTGGCAAAGGCGTGTTGGCTGGGGTGGCCATGCGGCAGGTTGTAGACGTTACGACAAGCATAGGATGACCCGACGAGTTTGGAGATGGGTGATCCGAGTTCCTTGCTCGCGGCTGGCTGCACGCTCTCATTGATCCAGCGATAAAGTGCGGCGACCATGGGACAGTTGAGGACGAGGGGCGGGTCGAATGTAACCTTGTCCTTACTGCCTATGCTCCGCACGAGGACGGGGGCGGGAGTGCCGCAATCGCCAATTCGCATGGGCGCCATCGGAACTAAGTCAGCCGCTACGGCTGCCAACGATTGCACACACTCCATAAGCGCGGTTTCTATTTCTTTATCGGTCCAGGCGGCCGCAGGCGGCTGGAGCGTGGTCGACCGGTCCGCGGGACTTGGGTTCAAAGAAGTGCCCCATGTTCCAGTCAGCCAGCCCCTCACAGGCTCTAGCCATCCGGTAGCCGAGGACGGCCATAACGGAAACGTCAGGACTACGAGCAAGCCGAAACCACAAACTGCGACGATCGACACGACAGTCGACAAGCGTGAGCTTACGGCTTGATTCATTTCCGACCTGGCAGTCAGTGAGGTCCCTGCGATTACATTCGCAGTAACGCGTTAATCAACTATTGGCGGACCCAGGCGTTCCGACCACACTGGCGGTCGAGGAGCAGTTCTATATCGTCTTCCCGCTTTTAATGCTGGTTGCCCATCGCTGGGGCGGGCGCCGATGGATCGGGATCGTCGCTCTTCATTTCACCTTCTCCCTCGCCCTTTCGATGTGGACAATGCGGTCGGATCCCTACGCAGCGTTCTATCTCGCACCTTACCGAGCCCGGGAGCTGCTGCTGGGGGCGCTGCTTGCCTCTGCGGCAGTTCCCTCGATCAGGTCCCAGTGGCTGCGCGATGGCGCGGCCGCGCTTGGGCTGGCCTTAATCGCTTATGCGGTGTTTCGCTATTCGGCGACAACAGCCTTCCCGGGCGCTGCAGCTTTGGTGCCCTGCCTTGGCGAAATAAGAACGCACCTTGAACGCATAGTTCCCTCCTGAAATCAGAGGGCCTCCCGTCCGAATAGTGTTCGCTGAATAAGGCGAAGATGAAGCGGGGTTAACTATGGCGTAGCGCGCCCCTCCCCAGAATTGAAGGCTAACGAAGGTCATCCATAGTCTTAACTGTTTGGTCTGGCGAGCCAGGAGCGGATGTGCGAACAGGCGTTGCAATTGGCCGAACAACAGAAAGTCAATTAAGCTTGGCGCGACGGTAAGCTGAGGAATGCGGGAACAGAGTGTAGCGGCATGTGTACGATGGATCTTGGATCGTATTCACAGGAATGAAGGGGATCACGCTCAAAACAATCGCTCTTGCGCAGATCCTGCTGGCTCGCAATGCCAGCCCGGATAACGGCGCGTGACCGGCCCATCCGGTCAGAACGGATTGCGGATCGGTCTCGATCTTGGAGGGTCCAAGATTGAAGGTATCCTCATGGACCCCGGCGCGACGGAGCTGGCGCGCTATCGCGTAGCGACGCCACGCAATGACTACGCGGCCACTATCGCGGCCATCGTCGATCTCACAGCCAGGCTCAAGCAGGGCATCACGGCTGGCGCTAAGATCGGCGTCGGCGTCCCAGGGTCTATCTCACCACTCACTGGCCTGATGCAGAATGCCAATTCGACCTGGCTCAACGGCCGCTCCTTCGACCGCGACCTAGCAGTCGCGCTTGCCACCCCTGTGCGGCTCGCTAACGACGCCAACTGCTTCGCCTTGTCCGAAGCCATCGATGGTGCCGCAGAGAACGCGCATATCGTATTCGGGGTTATTCTGGGAACAGGATGCGGCGGTGGCCTCGTGGTCAATGGGAGACTGCTCGACGGACCACGCGGCATTGGCGGGGAATGGGGCCACAACCCGCTTCCTTGGACCACGCCCGATGAATACCCCGGACCCCACTGCTGGTGCGGACGCAAAGGGTGCTTGGAAACATGGGTCTCGGGCCCCGGCATGGCTGCCGATCATGCCAGCGTGACGGGCGAGACACTTACGGCCGTAGAGATTGCCGCGCGCGCCACGTGCGGAAATGGTGCGGCGAGGGCCACTCTCTCCCGGCACGCCGACCGGCTGGCGCGTGGGCTGGCGCACGTCGTCAATATCATCGATCCCGATGTGTTGGTGCTCGGCGGAGGCCTGTCACAACTCTCCCATCTCTACGACCGGCTACCGCAGCTGATGGGCCCGCACATCTTCGCTGACCGAGGCTCGGTCGTGATCAAGGCCCCCAAATGGGGAGATGCCAGCGGTATTCGGGGCGCGGCCCGCTTGTGGGATTTACGCGTCAGCTAATCCACCGAAGTTGCCGAGCACCGATACGAAAAAGATCGGGCTGAACAAGGTCGTCAATGCCGACCAGGTCGTAAGCGACCATACCCAGCAAGCGGAACGATTCTGCCGCAACGGCGATTTCGCCACTCTTTGGCCGCGCATCCTTCGATAAGGGCTCGACCGCCGGTCTCATAAACGCTGAGTAGCAGCATCATACGTCCGCTTTGGAGGTATTGCGGACGAGTTGGCTGAGGCGGTGCATATCGCAGATGTGCCAGTAGCTGCCGTCGCGCACTGATGAAAAGCGATCGCCTTCATCAGTGAGCTGTCGCAATGCGCTCGACCGATGCGGCCAATAGGGTGAGTGACATGTAGAAGAACAACGCGGTCATCGCCATGAATTCGGGAGAAGACGGCAGTGGACCAAAGTTCGCATAGACCTGGAGTCCAGCGAGGAAAATGACGAAGCCCCAATACAGATATTGGGCACATCTGCCGAATTTGCATGGCGAGCGGACCGAGATGGCGTGTAAAGTGAGGCGTGGACTTCCCGGTTTCTTGCCGATTGCCACTGCGAGTGGGCCGGCAAAGTCAACCTGCTTAGCTGGATAAACCATGCGCCTGACCAGGATGGACAGGGACAGCATAAAGGGGTTTTGCCGATGTCAAGAAAGTTAGTTGTGATGGCTTGTAGCGCTTTGGTGTCGTTATTTTCGTTCAACGTCCACGCCCTAACCGTTTTGTCCCCGCGGGCGCAAACAGCGGCGCCCGATATCACGCTAGTGCGCGGCTTTTGTGGGTGGGGCTTTCACCGCGTATATGGCGCCTGCATTCGCAACGGCACGCTGTATGTGCCACCAGTGGTAGTCGCGCCGCGCGTGGTCGTGGCGCCGCCCGTGGTGGTTGCGCGGCCCGTGTGCCCATACGGCTACTATCTTGGTCCGTATGGCCGCTGCTTGCCCTACTGAATTACCAGACGCTAGCAGGAGATCGCGGGTCTGTCTGATGGGGTCAATGCTACCGCTCGGGGCCTGGTCGGCGTAGAGCGCTCGGATTGAATTATGTCAGATCGGAGTTGCGGATTTTTTCCGGCGTAGTGCCTGCAACTCAGGTCATGTCCGCTCCTGGCACCAAGCGGACCAATCCGACGGGGCGCCGTGACGTCAGCTACTGACCCAAAGCGGAGACACTCGGGTCCTGAAGTTGTAGAAAAGGCGGATGCTTAAGGGAAGCGGTAGGCCGCGATGATGCTGGCCGAGTGAATATCCGGATCAGCGGTGCCTACCACCGTGGCTCCCAAGTTGCCGTGTATCGTACCGTCTTGCAGATCCGTGAAACGATATTCGGCCCGCAGCGAAATCTGATCGGTCAGACGTTTTTCAAATCCACCACCGACTGTGACGCCGTCAAAGGATGGGTAATTGATGCCAAATCGCTGTGACCCGACCCCCACACTCGCGTTGCTTATGTCAGCGCGGGTAAATCCAAGCAGCCCGTAGGCCAGAACGTCGTTCGCAAACAGATATCCACCGCGAGCACCTATGGTCCAGCTGTTGTCGAGGCTCATGAGGTGACCGGAAGCGTCTTTGCCCAATCCAGCCAAGCGGACTTGGAAGTTCTGCCCCATCCAATCGTAGTCAGCGAACGGCCCGATGAGCCATTGTGGTGCAATCTGTTGGTCGTAGCCAGCAGTCACCGTGCCAGAAATGTCTCCCCCGCCCAACCCGCTTACGTGAAGACTTCCAGAGTCGTTCACGGGGTGCAGCGAAGCGTCCTGCACGAAGGCGTCGACCCCGATCGCCCGCACCCCCGTAGAAGCCTGTCCAGTTCCTTGTGACCGCGGCTGGGGCCGCGCTCTCGCGTGCCGACATTATCCCAGTCAAACCGATAAGCAGCTCCAACGAGCACCATCTGAACGTCGGAATGACGATCGATCTGGACAGTATCGATTGACTGGTGGATGTCGCCTAGGTCGGTGAAGCGATATTCGGCTTTTAGGCTAAAGTTTGGAGTGATCTTTTGTTCGATGCCGCCACCGACGGTAATTCCGTTTCTGATCGGCTCATTCAGCATGCCCGAGAAGCCTCCGCCCCCTCGGGAGCCGCTGCTATCAACAGCGGATACTCGCAGATTATCGAAATCGAGCCAGGAATAACCCAAGAGCCCATATACCAGTGTCGAAGGGGTGATGAGAACGCCCGCGCGGCCACCGACTGACCAAGCATTGTTGAGGTCGAAAGCGCTGACATGGACTGTGGTTGAGTTGGAATGAAACGTCCCTTGGGTGTCGATATTGGACCAATCGAAGCTGGCAAACGCGCCCACCACGAACATCTGATCTAGCTCGGCGTCGATGCCTGCGCTGACGTCCCAGCCTAAGTCACCTCCAACGGGACCCCCGTAGAAGATGTGGCCATTCCCGTTAGGAGGGGTAATTCGGCCATCGTCTGTGAGCGAATCCGCCCCCACGCCGGCCGATAAGTAGAGTTGATTCCAGTCCGCGTGTGCCCGAGCCGAAAACAAAATGGGCAGCGTGAGAACAAAAAAATATCGCGCAAAGCGATTCATGATTCCTCGCATTTTTCGTGACGTCCGCCCTTAGTCTGAACCCTAAAATGGCCCCGGCGATGGGAGCACCGAAGCCACTGTTCGAGGAGGGGCGACGCAGAACTGGATTGCCCGAAACGATGCCGCTTAAAGATTAATTAACCATAAATGGCGACGCGAGCACCGGCCGTGGCCTTTACACTTTGTGTTTCGGTTCTGGGCTCAAGGGGTATTCACATGAAGAAGCCCCGACGGGGGACGAACGGGGCTTCTTCGGTTCCTTTTGGGGGGAACCGTGATGGGGAAGGGTGCCCATCACACGCGCGGCATATCACTTTGGATTGCCCATGCACTGGGCATTTTGTCTCAGAGTTAAAGACGGTCAGCCCACTGGTAACGGGGAAGGAGCAAGCAAAAACGCCTCCGTCCGCTCGCGCGCGTATTAATCTTCGTCCACCGATGACGCGCTGGCTTTTATCGCCACAGGTGGAGCGGCCGTGACCAAATTGAGAGGTCAGCAAATCGGTTGACCCGCCGCCTGAAAATCTCTTGATGTTCGGACCACTTAATGATTCAGTCGTGAAAGTCAGTGATTCGCCGCAGATGTAAGCGACAGACTCTCTCGCCACTAGCGCACCGCATCTCTGCTGGTCTCTCCAATGCTTCATTTTTTCCGCGAATTTCCGCGCAAACGGCTCGGTGGGTTCATCGCTAGCCCGCACCCGCACCAAGACTGGTCACAAACCAATCGCGGCGGTTGTGTGAGCGTCAGGGGCCGGCCAATACTGCAACCAGGAACGAAAATATTCGCTATGGGGAGCTGCTTCGCCCGTGAAATCCGAAGCGCGCTTCGCACACGGGGATACGATGTCTATCCAAAATACTTCGACGTCGATTTTGATCCTGATCGCCAGAAGGTGGGGAAGCTGCCGGACAGGGACAATCAGAACCATTACACGACATTCTCGATCCGCCAGGAGATCGAGCGAGTCATCGACCGACGGTCTTGGACAGACGACGACTTGCTGCGTCGTCGGTCGCATAAGCTCATCAGCAAGCACGGCTGGAGTCAGGTGTTTCAAGATCCTTACCGCTATGACGTCTACGGATCGGACATTGATGCCGCTCTCGACGTCAGCGGCAAGATCGGTACGGCCATCAGGGTCGGTCTGGAACGCGCTGATGTCATCATTTTAACGCTCGGACTAACCGAGTGCTGGCGCAACCGCGCGAACGGGATGTACGTCTGCCGCGGCCCCGAAAGTGAAAATGACGAACTCTTCTCGCAGTTGGAATTTCGCCGCTCCGGATTTGTCGAGAATTACGAGAACGTCGCGGCGACGATTGATCGGATTCTCACCTTGGGCACAACGAAGACCATTGTGCTCACTGTCTCGCCAGTCCCGCTCCAGTTAACATGGACCGGACAGGATATTGTGGTCGCCAACATGGCCAGCAAGTCTATCCTACGTGCCGTAGCCGACGCTGTATGCCGCGACAGGCCCCAGGTTCTCTATTGGCCCTCCTTCGAGTATGCGTCGCGGCGTGACGTGTTCTGCGCCGATGGCCGGCATGTGCGCGAGGACGCCGTGGCCGATATCGTTGACGCGTTCACCTCAGCGCACTCGGCAATGGAGTCGGCGGTCGCCGCCTGACGATTTTGACTGCCCCGGGCTGGTGAGCACGAGACATCCCGAGCGAGCGATTTCGCAGTCGAAAAGCGCACCCAGGCCGAAGAAGCTACAAACCGCCGCATCGTTCCGAGATGTCCGCTTTTGGCACCAAGCGGACTAACTCGACCCACTAGGATGACGTCTGCTTTCTTGCACCAAGCGGACCAATACACTGAGCGCTATTTTCCTCAGCAACTGACCCAAATCGGACATCGTCTTTCACCTGCCAATGATTAGAATTCGATGCGTACGAAGACGTTCTCAACGAAGGCACGTTTGCGCTCGTGGCACGTCTCATGGGTGAGGTTGGATAACAGATTTCAATTCTAGCCATCGTCACTTCAGCAGATGGGTCGAGTAAACCGACGAACGGGCCGACGGAGGATCAGTGGCCTCGTGAGCAGCAGCTTCCTTCCTACGCGTCATTTCAAATTGGCGCTCCGCCTATCTGCCACCTAAACCGAAATGGATGCAGTGGCGAACCTACAATAAGCACGTAGAGCGGTTTGACGCCTACGAAGCGATTTTGGGTAGGGGTGTCGCCGAGCCTCTCGCCAAGTTTCTCGCTGAATAATTCCTTTCGAAATCAATGGCCGCATTCAAGTTCGCGAACAGATTTCAATTCCTGCACGTGGGGGGCAGAGCCGGTTGCATAACCGAGTGCGTCAGCACGATAATGGTGTGTGGGGCAGACGTTGACCAGAGCCCCTACCGATTTGCGAAGAGACTGATGCCGTGCGGATGCGGGGACGGCGCAGCCAAAAAGGGTCGCACCGGATACCTCTCCGGGCCCCATTTACCACTGATAAGGTACGATCCGTCCGGCAGCCTCGGAGTCCCAAGGCAGATCAAGGGCGTCGGGTGCCTCATACGCATACATCGCTGTCGGCATATTGATAATGATCGCTTCCCATGTACCGATGTTCTTCCACCCGTGATAGAGGTTTGGCGGGATTATCAGGAGACCCGGATTCCTCTCACTGAGGGTGAACTCGTTTAAGTACCCGAAGGTCGAGGACTCATGACGGCCATCGAAGACGACAATCTTAACAAGCCCGCTTGCCACAAACAGCCGGTCAGTGCTCGCTTGGTGCAGCCCCCAGGCTCGTACGCGCCCGGGGAAGGTCGTAGTGACATGGACCTGCACGACCGGATCGGCTAGCTCACTCCAGCTGGCGCGAGCGACCTCAGTTACGTGACCATCTTCGTGGGGAACCGGTCTGACCGGTCGGAAAATTACGCCGGCGATGGGAAGGGCTCTGAGCTTGCCCTGCTCGTTGACCGCGGAGTGCTTGGCAACAAGCTCATCCCCACCAACCACATTAGGAACGCTTCCGACCGTGAGTATCATACAAAAATCCAATGTCGCGCTAGCAAGTATAGCAAATCCGAGCGGGGCTGAAATGCATTGAAATGTGACCTCAGCTAGAAAGCGCGGTTATGGACAGAATCAGAGAAACAAGTGCAGAGCCTGCTGCGAGATTTCCGCGACTGCAACTGCAACGCTCGCCGACTCCGATGGTCACGGTGATCGTTCCCGCCGCCTCCACGCCTGAGTTGCTCGGAGCTTGTTTAAGGTCATTGTCGCGGCTCGGTTCTCGCGAGATTCCGTTCGAGACAATTGTCGTGCTGGACGAGCCAGTAGCGGCAGTCGAAGCCGAGCTACGCGATGCGGTAAAGGGCGTTGAGGTGATAGCCTCAACTGTCAATCTAGGCCTTTCAGGGGCGCTCAATCGCGGTCGAAGCCTTGCCCGCGGCGAATTCTTGGTTACGCTTCATGATGACGCGGAGGTCGAGACCGGATGGCTGGAAGCTTTAGTGGAGAGCGCCAGGACACACCCTGAGGCTGGTGCTGTCGGAGGTAAAGTTCTTTTTCCGGATGGCCGACTACAGAACGCGGGCATGATTTTGTGGCGTGATGGCATCACGTCCCCGCCCTGGGCTGGCGAGCGTCCGTCGCCCACCCAGTTTGACCGGGTGCGTCCAGTGGACTATTGCGGCACGAGCTCGCTCCTTGTGCGCGCGGCGGCCTTGGACGCGATCGGTGGTTTCGATGAGCGCTTCTACCCAGGTTATTATGTCGACGTGAATTTGAGCATGGCTCTACGCCAGCTGGGATTTATCGTGCTGTACCAGCCGAAATCGCGTATCCGCCATCACCTCTCTTCTAGCACCACGCCTCGTTTTCGGAACTTTATTTCCAACCGTAATCGCCTTCTGTTCCTCGAGAAGTGGTCGACCGCTCTAGAAGCCCATGAGCCGCCTGGAAGGGATGATCCGGCAGCCGTCCACCGCGCGCTCGCTCGGGCCGAAGCCTTCGCTCAAGCGGTTCGTCTCAGAGGTGCACCCGCGCTAGATCAATTTGCCAAGCCGAACTCATACGACCCTGTTCTGCAGGAGCGTCAGCATCGTGAAAAGAGCCGCATGTTGCAGAAGGCATACGTCGTTCATCTCACGAAACGCATTGATGCCGCGGAATTAAAACTAGCTGAACTCGGGAGAGAACTTGCGCAGCACCGCGCTCGCTCGCGAACCTTTGCAAGCCTTGAGCGCGGATGGCGTTGGACCTACCGCCAATTCCAGAGATTGAAGAGGCCGAGTAGCTGACTGATGCGGTGTATTGTCAGCAGTTAGCAGTCCGCGCGGCATCAGCTCGCCGCGAGTTTCTCGCCGAATAATTCCTTTGTAAATCAATAGTCGAATTCAAGAGATTTAGATTCCAAACTGGATTTCAGACTTTGCATGGCGTCGCCCATCAAACGTCCAAGCTCTTGGGCCTGACTTGCGCAAGACTGCGCCTGGGTCTGCGCATAATACGCAAGCCGGATCGCCAACTCCTGGATGCCCCTGAAGCCAAACGCGTTCGACGGAGCCGCCGACCACACATTCAGCGCCTGCGTCACGAATTGAGTGTAAGACGCGTGGGCTCGCTCGACATTTTTCTCTGCCAGCTCGCGCACCTGCTGGGCATCTCGAAGGGCTGATTCGGGGCCACAGATTTTCTCCATTGGAATCAGGCGGTACAACCGGCGGTTCCGTTCGCAATCTTCCTGCCGAGCCTACGAGATATGCCGATTTGGGCACCGGGCTCACCGCGGCTCACCAAATTCACTGATCCCCCCCCGCTGGTTTCTTCCTTCAGTGCATGAAGCTCTAAAGGCTCTGGCCGATGCACAAAGCAGGGAGCCCCGAGGTATACCCTATCGGGATGATCTTTCTGCCACTCCGGCAGAATATGCAGCAAGCCTTGGGATTGACACTCTTCGAAACTCGTGTCGCGCTCAAGAAGCAGCGGCGGATCCGCCGAACAGATGTCAGGGTGCCGCGCAACGTAGGCTTGCACGGCCCCAACCACATGAGGATTGAAATCGTCTAGAGGTGCCGAAGCGAGGCAGCTATATACGATTATGGCGATGAGCGGCGGCATGGCTAAGTCCTCCAAGCGTTCGATGGCACTCGGATACGCTGGAGCCTTCGCTGCAAACCCTATGCCGAGACGCTGCGGCAATTTGTGGCCATAGAATAACGCTGGATCGCTTCAGCGGGGCAGCGCAACGGACCACTTGCGTGCCGTCAAAACTCGCACTCTGATGAAGAAGTAAGCAGTCGCTGAAGAGTTGACTTGCTCTTGATATGCATGAACGCTCACAAAGTCAGGCTGCCCGCGCGAATTTTCTCCAGGCTTCAACAGAGGGGTTACATTCGGAGTAACGTGCCTCATTGGAGGCGGCAGATGGATTGCACAACCGAAAAAGAGAGACCCGATGGCCTCGATCCTCGACAACTGCGTCGGTGCGACGCTGAAGGAATTTGATGCCGGAACGATTCTCCTGTTTGAAGGTGAAACGTCCGGACGGCTCTATGTCCTGGCGGAAGGCTGCGTTGAGGTGCTCAGAGCCGACACTCAGGTCGCCATTGTCGGTGAGGCCGGCGCCGTCTTCGGCGAAATGTCAGTACTTTTAGACCGACCTCATACCGCAACGGTACGCACTATATCGCCGGTCAGTGTTTTTGTATTCGATGACGCCGCGAGCTTCCTAAAGTCCCATCCAGAAATGGGATTCTTTCTAAGCAAACTACTTGCCGCGCGGCTTAACGCTGCGACGACCTATCTTGTCGACCTTAAGCGGCAGTTCGAAGGAGAGGGCAACCATCTCAGCATGGTCGGAGAGGTACTCGAAACCCTGATTCATCAGCAGCATGAGGAATTCATGCTTGGCTCGGAAAGTGTTGCCGATCCGCGGCTTTGAGCCAATCCGGAATGACTTCTAGCTGTGGCACAGGCCGCTCAAGGGGGTAGCCAAGGCGGATGACCTGATTACCCGCAGCGGAAAACCATAGCGCCTCGCCGGAGCCGGTATCGATGATGATGTGGGTAGGGGGTGCGCCAAGCGCTTGCCCGGCATTGAACACCCACGTAGACCCGATGCGATCGACCCACGAGCCGTCCGGTATGAAGGGCGACTGATGCACGTGACCGGACAGAACGATATCCGGCCGGTACTGATCTATCCACTCTCGAAGTTCAATATCGCCAAAATACCGGGTACCGCCCCAGCTTATCGGCGATTTGTCCGGTGGCGCATGATGGATCCAGATCCACTGTTTCGCCCGATTCGCAGAGGCTTCTTCTAGCTGCGTGCTGATCCTGGCACGCGTGACTGGTCCATCCCACCAAGGGCAGATGGTGAACAGCGTCTCACCGAAAGCATACGATTCTCCGTCGGAGACGATGCCTTCGTTCTGCGATTTTTCAAGCCACTTAGCGGCTCTCTCCCCGGCCTCATTTCGCGAGTCGAGGTCATGGTTGCCGGAACAGATCAAGAGGAGACGAGTTCGTGCCCGCAACCGGGCAAAATACTTCTGAACGACGACACTCTGCGCTCTTCCGTCGACAAACGAACCAATGTCTAGATGATCGCCAGCCATCACGACTACGTCAAAATCGGGGGCATTTTGGAGCACCCAATCGAACTGCGGAAGCGAATAGTGTAGGTCAGCTACCAGGAGGAGGCGCATGGGCGTCACCCTAGGGCTTGGACTCACCTTTGGCGAGATGGCTTTGCTTGACGGCGGCGACCGTTCGGCCGACGTGGTCGCGAACGAGACACTCCGAGTGCTCGAATAAGGACAAATCCGATCTGTTCCGGCCGCCTCAACCGAAATGGATGCGGTGGCGAACCTATAATCGGCATGTACAGCGGTTTGACGCCTACAGTGGTTGCGCCGAGCTGCTCGCCAAGTTTCTCGCTGAATAATTTCTTTGTAAAATCAATGGCCGCTCTCAAGCTAGCCAAGAGATTTCAATTCTGCCTCGTATGTCCCGCTTACCGACCTGTCGGACCTTAGACCAAGAGTCCCCTGGGGCGGCAGAGGACGGCCCTGCGCATCTTCAGCCGGCCAGGAAAACATGCTCGATGTCCGTGTCCGGCGTCCCCATCCTGGAGCTGAACAGTCGATTATCCGCTTCCCGGAGCCGTCGGCTCACTTCCCGGCCCATGTTCATCTGGATCAGCGCGAACTGCTTGAGATCCTTCGCGTACACTTGGTAGAGGCTGGCGGCTGAAAGACGGATTGCGGTGCAATCTTCGACTGCGCGAACGGAGGCGCTGCGCGGAAAGAGGTCCATCACCGCCATCTCCCCGAAGCAGTCGCCCTCCTTCAGGGTTTTGAGGAAGTAATCCTGTCCGCGCCAGGATTTCAGCACCGCGACTTTGCCCGCTTCGAGGACGAACATCGAATCGGCTTGGTCGTGTTCGCGGAAAAAGAACTCGTTCGTCGGGACGGACACGACCGGGCACAAGCCGAGCAGGAATTGGAGGACGTCGGCCCGGATTCCGCCGAAAACGGGCATGCGCTGCAGGAGTTCGATCCGCGCTTCTTGCATGGCGACACTTCCGGAGTTGTCGTCACTATGATCTGCGGCGGATCAGTCCGCAAGGAAGGGCGACGGATCGATGGCGACCTGTTGAGGTAAAGGCAGCGCTGAAAGCTGCCAAAGCGCGCGGCGTGAGGCTGGGCCATCACGGTGCAGGTTCTCGCACCCAAGTATCAGGAAGAAGCTCGCCGACGTACGGAGATCACAGAGTTGCCGCCACCAAGCTAATGTCCGCTTTGCAGCACTTTGCGGACTCAAGTCAGAGGCCGCGGCGAGTCCGCTCAGTGCCACAAGCAGACGTCGACGTCTGCCTTGGAACTGGGTTATTCATCTGGACGCTTTGGTCCAAGCGAGATGCCGCCGTCGCAATCAAGTGCGTGGGAGCGCCACGACCACGCTCCGTCGTCTGTTAATCCATACCGATCGTGCTCAAAGCGAGCGACAGAGCACCGACTAGCACGAGGCTCATCGCCCAGAGAGCATCGAGGTTGAACCAGCTCTGCGACACGAATTTGAGCCCGAGATACCGATAGACCAGCCAGGCGAGCAGCCCGCCTGCCAGGACCATGGCCAGGGTGTGGACGATCGATACCAACAGCGCCATGCCGAGATTGGCATTGATGATCGAGCCCGCTGCGTGATGTCCCGCCATGTCGGCCGAGCTGGACAGCCCAAGATAGATCGGCACGAGCATAAGGCCGGCACCATGGGCCATCGCTATGGCGAATGACCAAAGCGCTAGCTGCGTCGGCGGAATGCGAGCCAGCGCCCGCGGATGGCGCCGCTGGGTGAGCAGATAAAGACCGAAGCCCAGCACCAGCAGGCTCGCGCCAATCTGGATCACCCGTTGCCACGCCAAGAGAGCCGCCAGCAGTGCAAATGGCAAGGTCGCGGCGAGCATCGCGAGCAGGTGGCCCGCCGTCAGATAACCGAGCGCCACCAGCAAAGCGCGCGGAGTGCGCTCCAGCAGTCCAGCCGAAACGGCAAGCGGCCATCCCATTCCCGGATTAAGACCGTGATAGAGGCCGCTCACAACCACGGCCAACCACAGACCGGCGGGTGTCCAGTCTGCGCCGCTCAAGCTCAGACCGAGGGATAGCAGAACGAGTCAGTCGAGCAGTCGCCACCCTCAAGCCGGATCTGATGCGCGCGGTAGCCTTCGGGGAAGCTGACCCAATAGTCCTTGGCGAACTCAAGGCCACCACCCGGGCTGGCAATGGCCATCACTTGCGCTCCCGGAACGCCATCGGGATAGAACTGATCGTCCCAGGTCGAGTAGAGCGAGTTGGTCCAGTAGACCCGCCGGCCGTCGCTGCTGATCTCGACCATCTGCGGTCCGCCAGCGAACGCTTTGCCGTTCGGATGCTTCGTGCGCCGAACAATCCCGCCAATGTGAACCGAACCGGAGAGTTTCGGCTTGCGAGGCTCTGACACGTCGTACTGGCGCATTTCGCCGGTGCCCCAGCAGGAGACGTAGAGGAACTTGTCGTCCATCGAGAGGTCGATATCAGTGACCAATGGCGGCACCGCGCCGAAACCCTGCAGGAGTGGCGGAAGCTTGTCCTTGTCCGCCCGCTCCGACGGAATGGTCGCAGTCTTCTCGATGTAAAACTTGCCGCCATCCCGCCACCACGTCCAAATCGAACCTTCAAGGTTGGTGGTGTCGACGACGACGCCGAGGAAACCGTACTCGCGAACTGGATCATGCGCCGGCCGTATCTCCAGTGGCATCTGATGGTTGGCGCCGAGATCGATCGTCTGGGCGTGCCGCCGCTCCCTTAGATCCCAGAAGTGGATGGAATGGCCATACTGGTTGGAGAGAAGCTCCGCAGGGACGAGGCCGTTCTCGAACTGCGGCGGCAGCGCCCACTCGCTCGACACCATGTAGTCGCGCGGCAGGTTCCACCAGAAATCATAATGCTTGGTCTGCGGACCGCGATCGATCTCCCAACGGCCAAGCACCTCGAATGTCTCGCAGTCCATGAGGAAGATGCCGGGCGGGCCATTGGTACCATCCTTGCCACCACCGCCGAGCGTGCTGACGTAAATGCCTTCCGGCCCGCAATGGATCGTGTGCGGTCGCGAATAGCCGGTTTTCTTGAAAACCTCCTCCGGTTCAATGATTTTGTGAATCTTTGCCTGGGTAGGATGAGGTTTCGTGTCGACGACGTAGATGCGCGAGGAGCGAATCCCCGGGATAATGAGGTAGCGCCGTTCGAGAAAGGCGTGGCCGCTCAATGGCGACAGAGATGATGAGCACGCATTCCAGCCGAAGTGGTGAAATTCATCGCCCTGGTTTGGCATCGTCACTGTGTGGACGACCTGAGAGTAGCTCGGCGAACCAGTCTTCACATCGATGACGGCGAGCGCATCAGGCTTCGAGAAGTCGGGGCTCAGCAACACGGTGTAAGCGAAGTTCTCTACCGGCGCTTCCATCGCCAGTTTCGGCGATGCATGAAATGTAGGGTCGGGCCGAAGATTCATCACGATGCCTCCCTTTTTCGTGTGGGGGGTCGGCCATTGGCCGTCGGCGTGTTCGGTTACGGCCGACACGCTCCGCTTGACACTAGCGACGAATGGCTATGAGACGCAATGTACCATCCCCAATCGCACGTGGGCTGCCATGATCCGGGCCCTCGCTGGTCGCGCAATGCGTTTTCTGGGGTGATTGAAGTTACCGCGAAGAGGCTCAACGAAGCGGCCAAGGGTTAGCGCCTGGCGCGCCCCGGAGCAGGAAGCAATGTCCGTTCAGGGTCAGATGCGGACGTGACTGCGCAGCATCGGTGGACAGATTGGCAATCTCGCTTGCTGCAGGAACTTGCCGAAGGCAATCTGGTGGCTGACGGCACGGAACAACCGCGAACGCCGACATTAAGGGGGGAGCATCATGTCAGCCACCGTTATCAATTTGATCTTACAAATCATTGCTGGCGTTATCGGAGGTAATGCTGCGGGTGCCGGGATGGAAAAGGCTAACTTGGGCACGGCCGGCAACACCATCGCTGGCGCCCTGGGCGGTCTTGGTGGCGGGCAGTTACTAAGTGCGCTAGTTCCGGCGCTAGCCGGGTCTGCAAGCGGTGTCGACCTAGCATCTATCGCTGGTCAGTTGGTCGGCGGTGGTGTGAGCGGTGCGATCGTTACCGTCATCGTCGGTATGATTATGAACGCTATGAATAAGCGTTAGGGCAGCGGAACGCCTGTTGCCACCGAGCGAGAATCCGTCGGCCTCCGGACTTAGAGCCCGCGCGGCATGTCCGCTTTGGGTCAGTTGCTGACGTGGCACTTGCGCTCGCAAAAGGACCGCTTTGCCTCCTTAAGCAGACTAGCTCCTCTAGCGAGCCTAGCTTACGAGTTCGGACCGTGGTTGACGTGGTCACGGAAAATCGAGCAAGGCAGCAGTACAGGAGACACACCTTGCCCGACGCAAACGGCGACTGGGGCCCAAGCCATCGCTCTGGCGCATGGCGCCACTGGGTGGACGGAAAAAGCCCGAGCAATCCCTCCACCGCGTTACAACCATCTGAATTCGTGACCCCGGTTGTGACCCCAAGACCGGGGGTGCTGTCAACTCGTGGAATTTCGCCGGCTAAGTAATTGATTTATTGGTGGGCGCAGTAGACTCGAACCTACGACCCGCTGATTAAGGGTCAAATAGGACTATCGCAAAAACAATGGGTTACGACTCTATAAGTCATAACTTCTGCTCGTCAGCTGCTGACCCAATGCACCCCATAGGTCAATGCGTACAGATACAGCGTGAAACTAACGAGCAGCAGTGCGTAGCAAAGCGTCTTGCGCAACGGAACCCCGCTCGGATTTTCCTGTTGATGCATTCCTCGACCCCATCTGCTGTGTTTGCCCCCCTTAAATGCCCCATGTGGTCTTAATCGGGCATGAATGCGATCAAACTTTATCGGGGCCCCCGCCGCCGAGGGTCGTTATGACCGATTTTTCTCCTGGTGGAGGCGCTGTTCAGTCGAGATCGACCCTCTTCGAGGCCGCAAGGTCGTGGACCCGCTACAAAGCATCCCTAGAGCAAAGCCGTCAGGTAAGCACGACTAAGGGTGCTCAGCGTCAACGAGTCCGTAATAGTCCCGAAGCGCTGACACCTTCACCGGTTCAACACCGAAATACCTAGCGATCCTGTTGTCTGATAAGCCGAGATCGACCAGGCTCGCCAGTTCGCCAGAGGTGATGGGCCATGGGCTGTAGCCATCGCTAGGCGAACTTGAGAATGTGTCAGCGTGGCGGGGCCTGTCCGAACGCCTCATGATGTCATCCCATTCGCGATCGGGCCGTAGTAACTGCGGAAATCTCGATCCCAATGCCTCCGCGGCAACGTCAGCCCGGGATTCTCCGGAGTCAGACGCCGCCGTTGAGCGACGGCGTCTGACGGGGCTCTCGTCCCATCTTGTGACGCGCCATCGTCGCTGGTTCGGCTGCACGATCTCAGGCGGCAGCGCTTGCCTCGGCTTGGCGCCGGCGGCTTCGAGTTCCTGCAACCCATCCGCTCGGGTGGCGAATAACCGGGAGATCTACTATGTGGAGAGCGAATGTGGGCCATGCCCGCCGCGCTCGATGCATTCGGGATCAGCTCCTTTTGGTGATGACCACTTCGAGATATTCGCTGGGGGCGACCAGCGTGCCGTCTTCTGCGACGTTGAATTTGTCGAGTAGAGCATGGAGATCAGCCTCAAGCGCCTCGCGTGCCTTCGGATCGATCGACGCGAACGCCTTCACGACCGGACCGTAGTATCCACGGAAAATCTCGACCCAATGCTTGGGCGACTTGTAGCGGAAGACAAAGTTCTTGGACTTCGCCGCGAGGGTCGCCTTCGAACCGAACAGGGCGTCGAGATGCGCCTTGTTGCCCCACAACGCCGGGGACTTCATACCCGGCGCTGGTGGAACGTATTTTCCGATGGTCTTGAACAGCTGGCCGATGAAGCTCTCTGGCGTCCAGTTGGCCATTCCGATCTTTCCGCCAGGGCGGCAGACACGCCTAAGTTCGTTTGCGGCCTGTTCCTGATTTGGCGTGAACATGACGCCGAAGGTTGAAAGGACAACATCAAAGCTGGCGTCCGCGAATGGGAGATCTTCTGCGTCGGCTTCCTGGAAGGTGACCGGCAGGCGGTCGGCTTTGGCACGCTCGCGACCCCGCTCAAGAAGCGAGCCGACATAGTCCGTCGACACGACGTCCGCGAAGCGGCGGGCTGCAGCGAGCGTCGCATTGCCATTGCCGGCGGCGACATCCAAGACGCGCTGGCTGCTGCGGAGATCGACGGCCTCACAGAGCGTTTCGCCGACGATCTGCAACGTTGTGCCGATCATGGCGTAGTCACCTGACCCCCAGGCGACCTGCTGGCGGGCCTTGATCGTGGTGAGATCAATGGTGGCAGGGGTGATTGTTTGAACGTTCATCGTTCAGTTCCTTCCTTTTTCAAATTGATGGATGGCGACGCTTTTGCCGAAGTTGCTTCAAGTGACGTCAACACCCGCCGAGAGTCTCGTGAAAATGCTGGCTGCGTTCGCCGTCCCACTCTTGTTTCGGCATCGCATCGTGTGGAGTGGCATGTTCCTAAGCGAATTGGCCGCGGTTACGAATGATCGCGCGTCCACAATTCTTGACATGGCGTCGGAAGTCCCTAGGTTTCTTGACAGGGCGTCCGGATCGCATGCTCGAGCGTCTGGCGGGACCCCAATGCCAGCTGATGCACTATCCAATGTATTGAAAACGGTACGGCTGACCGGCGCCACGTTCTTTGACGTAGTGGCCAAGGCACCGTGGGTCGCCGAGCAGCCGGGGCCGGACATGATCCTGCCGAAGATCCTGCCGGGTGCCGAGCATCTGATCGCTTATCATGTGGTCACCGAAGGCCGGTGCTTCGCTTATACCATCGGCGGGGAACCGATCGCGGTCGAAGCAGGCGAAGTCATCGTCTTCACCAAAGGGGATCCGCATGTCATGTCGAGCGGGCCTGGCATGCGCGGTGATCCATTCACCCCGAGCGTGATCGACGCTGCCACTACCAGCCAATTGCCGTTGCTCGTCAACTACGGCGGTACCGGCCCTGCGACCAAGCTTGTCTGCGGCTTCCTCGCCTGCGATGTCCAACCTTTCAATCCGCTTCTCGAAAACCTGCCTCCGGTGATCAAGGCTGGAGACCCACAGAACAGTGATATTGGCTGGTTCAGTCAGTTCATTCGTTTTGCGATGATGGAATCGGCAGAGAAGCGTGTCGGCGGTGAAAGCGTTCTCGCCAGACTGAGCGAGCTAATGTTTATAGAGGTCGTCCGGCGGTATCTGGAGGCCCTGCCGCCGGAACAGGCCGGGTGGCTGGCAGGCCTGCGCGATCCTTTCATTGGCAAGGCTTTGTCTTTGATGCACGGGGAGCCGGCGCAAAACTGGACCATAGAGGAATTGGCGAAGCAGGTCGGCCTGTCGCGCTCGCTCCTTGCCGAACGCTTCACCGACCTCGTCGGCATTCCGCCGATACAGTACCTAGCCAAATGGCGAATGCAGATTGCGTCGGAGCTTCTGAGTGGCGGCAGCGCCAATGTAGCGACTGTCGCCGCCGAAATCGGCTACGCATCCGAGGCGGCGTTTAGCCGCGCGTTCAAGAAGATGGTGGGGGTGCCACCCTCGGCCTGGCGTCGCCGCCGCGATGATCGGTCGCCGCCGATGTTGCGAACCGCACGATCGATCTAACCTTTCCCGCTAATCCTGATGGCAAATATCTTTTGAAAGGCGGGACGAAGGCGGTCTGGGACGCGTTTGGCTTGTTCACCCAGTGGCGCAGTCGCCTTGGTGAGGGGGTCAGTATTGGGAAGCGGTGCGGAGTAACCCAGAATATCAGCAGAACTGCACGGGAATGCGAGGCTAACACCCTTAACCGAAGCTGAGGGACGTGATTGCCCGACCGCAGCCTGGAGGAAGAATGAAGGTAGTTGTCGTCGGGCTTGGCCATGTTGGAACGGTGACTGGTGCCTGCCTCCTCCGGCAGGGGCACGAGGTCGTTGGCGCAGACACCAACAATCTTAAATGTGATCTCCTAGCGCATGGCTTCTCGCCCATTCGCGAGCCAGGCATCGAGGAACTGATTGCATGGGGTCACGCCTCAGGTAGGCTTTCCGTAGCGACAAACATTAGTGAGCATGCCGACGCTGACGTGATCATCGTCTGCGTGGGAACACCAGGATTAGAGAATGGTGCACTCGACCTTTCACAAGTCACGGCGGCGGCCATTAGCATCGGAGAAATAATTCCCCTCAGGGCACCGATGGGGTTCCCGATGTTTGTAGTCTTCAGAAGCACGATGCTACCCGGCAGCATGACCAAAACCATCCTGCCGACCATCAGCGCTGCCGCTGGAGAGTCACCAGGGCTTCGTTACGAGGTAGTCTACAATCCGGAATTCACTCGCGAAGGAAGCGCCGTCTCCGATTATTTTGCACCGTCGAGAATCGTTATCGGCGAGCGCCAGCCAGGAGCGGCGCGACGGCTATTTGAGCTTTACCATGGCATTGATGCGCCTGTATTTACGACGTCGTTCGAGATTGCTGAACTCGCGAAATACACGGACAACATCTTTCATGCGCTCAAAGTCGTCTTCGCAAATGAGATCGGCCGCATTGCGCTTCGGTCCGATATCCTGCCGGGTGAGCTATCCGATCTTTTCCTAGCGGATACGAAACTGAACATATCGTCATGCTATCTCGTGCCGGGCGCTCCCTTTGGTGGTCCGTGCCTCCCAAAAGATGTCCGCGCTTTTTCTGCGCACATGAACGGAATTGGGATTGCCGCTCCTCTTATCGACCACATACTCCGAAGCAACGCCTCGCATGCCGATTTCCTTATGGCTGAAATCGAACGCCGGGTCGCCCCGCGTTCACGCATCTTGCTTGTTGGTTTGAGCTTCAAAGGCGGTACTGACGATCTAAGGGAAAGTCCCCTAGTTGACATCGCAGAGCGCCTTTCGGACCGCGGCCATGATCTCGCGATCTACGATCCTGATCTGGTTGATCGGATGGCTGCAGAGAATGGACGCACGGAAGCCCAGCTTCCATTGCGGCTTTCCACAATTGTACTTTCGCAAGTGCCAACTGGGACTGTCTGGGATCTCGTGGTGGTCGGAAAGACCTGTCCCAGTATCTTAGAGAGGATGAACTCGAAGTCTCCATTCTTCCACATCGATCGGCTCTGACGCTATGCGCGGCCGGATACTCGTGGTCGACCATCAAACGCCAACTCCTGACCGGGATAGTGGGTCTGCAAGCACATTCGCATATCTGCGGATTCTCGCCAGGTCTGGATTCAGTGTGACGTTTGCGTCGCCAAATCTAGGCAGTGAGGGACCATACACACAGGCGTTGAATAATCTCGGCATCACTACGCCGATGGCGGCCGAATGGAGGTCGCTGAACGCCGTAATCGAAACCCTCGGGCCGCAAACGGATGTTCTCCTGCTTTATCGTGGAGCGGTGGCCACGCACATCTTTGATATCGCACGTCGTACGGCGCCTTCCGCAAAGATTGTGTTCCATCCGGTTGATCTATCTTTTCTACGGATGGAACGCGAAGCGACGCTAACCGGTGATCGGGAACTCGCTGATTCGGCCCATGCGATGCGGGCTATCGAGTTGGATCTAATCAGGAGAGCAGACGCGACGATCGTGGTGAGCAATCACGAATTCGGCTTGCTAAAAACTCTTGTGCCGGGGGCGGTAGTGCATCAAATGCCAATCCTTCGCGATACGCCGTACTCAGGCATGCTTGGTTGGCGACGGCTTTGCCGTCACCTTCCTGGACGTAGGCTTGGCGCGCTCGGCCAGCGACTCGCGCGATATAGTTCGGACTTAGACGCGCGGCGGGATTTCCTATTCATCGGGGGCTATGCGCACCTTCCGAATGTCGACGCTGTCTTGTGGTTTGTGCGTGAGGTGTGGCCGAGAATCCAAGCCAAGGGCTACGTAGATCGTTTTATCATCGCCGGATCGAACGTGCCTGCTGAAATCGCGGCATTGGCATCTGATCGGATCGAAGTGCGGGGCCATGTTGCCGATCTTGCATCGCTGTTTGGCGCAAGTCGGTTAAGCGTCGCGCCCCTCCGCTATGGCGCTGGGATTAAGGGGAAAATCGTTTCAAGCTTAAGCTATGGTGTGCCGGTCGTCGCCAGTTCGGTCGCGGCGGAGGGAATGAGTTTGCGGCATGAGGAGGACATCCTCGTTGCCGATGATCCTGACCTAATGGCTGATCAGATTGTCCGACTTTACAACGATGCCGACCTCTGGCTGCGACTTTCGTCGAACGGATATGAAGCCTTTCGTAACACATTCTCTGAAGCCACAGGCAAGACCAAAGTCCTTGCCGTCTTTGATAGCCTCGCTCGTCGGAGACTGCCATCCCAGCTCCGCCACGCGTTGCAGGGGGCAGCCAAGCTCGCTTGGCGGTCGGCGACACTCAGAAAGCTGCGCGAGAGGATTGCACTCCGAAAGATTTTCGATGGCGATTGGTATCTCGCAACCTATCCGGACGTGGCTGCCACAGGCCTCGATCCCCTCTCGCACTATCTTGAGTACGGCGCGGCCGAAGGGCGGGATCCGGGACTAACCTTCAGCACGCGAGGTTACTTGCAGAGCTACCCAGACGTGGCAGCGCTTGGAGTGAACCCCCTACTTCACTACGTGCAATTCGGAAGGGCTGAAGGGCGCAAGAAAAGCGATTATGACAACTGGATCCGCAAATATGATGCACCGACCGAAGCCTACCTTGCAGATCTGCGTCGGCGCGGCGCGGAGCTGCCCCACGGTCCGAAGATCTCGATCCTGATGCCGACCTACAACACGCCAGAGGCTCTACTCAGGGAGGCTATCAGCAGCGTTCTTGCGCAAACCTATGAGAATTGGGAGCTCTGCGTTGCGGACGACGCTTCGACAGCGACTCATGTCGGCGAGGTCCTAAGCAGATACGCCGACCCACGCATCAAGGTCGTTTTTCTTCGCAAGAAGGTCCGCATCGCGCTTGCTACGAGTGCGGCGTTCGAGCTCGCCGCGGGAGAATGGGTGGCGATGCTCGACCATGACGGCGTCTTGGCGCCACATGCTCTGTTTCATGTCGCGATGGCGATTAATGAGCGTCCGGATGTCCAGCTGATCTATTCTGACGAGGACAAGATCGACAAAAAGGGCCAGCGTTACGATCCCTGCTTCAAGCCCGACTTCTCGCTAGAGCTTTTCCGTTCGCAGAACTACCTGAACCATCTAACCGTGCACCGCGCAGCCAATGTCCGCGTCGTACAGGGCTGGCGGGCCGAATTTGAGGGCAGCCAGGACTACGATCTCAATCTCAGAATCATCGAGCGCATGGACCCGAACGCCATTTGTCATATCCCGCAGGTGCTTTACCATTGGCGCGCGGTTCAGGGCTCGCCCGCGCTCGCCGGGAGTGAGAAGCACTACGGTTACGCCGCCGGCTTCCGCGCATTGCAGGGCCATGTCGAGCGGCTGGCATTGCCGGCACGGGTGGAGGAGTCTGCCGGGGCGCCATTCTACCGGTTACGCTTTGCGCCGCCGGAGCCTAGTCCCCTCGTCTCCATCATCATCCCCACCCGCGATCACGTGGGATTGCTGCGGGTGGCCGTCAGCAGCATTCTTGAAAAGACCACCTATGACCCTTTCGAGATCCTGATCGTCGACAACGGATCGGTCGAGAAAGAGACGAAGAGCTTCCTAACGGAAATGGCAAGAGAACCGCGTATCCGGGTCCTGCTTTACCCTCATCCCTTCAATTATTCAGCGATGAATAACCTCGGTGCGCGCGCCGCCAAGGGTGAGATTCTGGCTCTGTTCAACAATGACGTCGAGGTGATCTCTTCGGACTGGCTCACCGAGATGGTGAGCTGGGCAGCGCAGGAGGAGATCGGCTGTGTCGGCGCCAAGCTCTACTATCCGAACGACACGATCCAGCATGCCGGCGTGATCCTTGGGATTGGAGGAGGCGTGGGGGGGCACTCGCACAGGCATTTCCCGCGCGATCACCCTGGCTATTTCTTTCGCCTGAAACTGACTCAGAACCTCTCCGCCGTCACCGCCGCGTGCATGCTGGTGCGCAAGCAACTTTACTTCGAGGTCGGCGGCTTGGATGAGGAGGCTTTCGTTGTGGCGATCAACGACATAGATTTTTGCCTCAAGGTTCGCGCGAGGGGCCACCGAAACGTTTGGACGCCGTTCGCGGAACTCTATCATCACGAGAGCGCCTCACGCGGCCGTGACGACACGCCTGAAAAACGAGCGCGATCCTCCCAAGAAGTTCTTCATTTTATGGGAAAATGGCCCAACGCGCTGGAAAGAGATCCGTTCTACTCACCGCATCTAACGAAAGATCGCGAAGACTTTTCAATTCGAAATTAGAAGGCGTTCCCCTCGGACCGACCTGTTCGGAAAAGCCGCTCATTGCGGCCTTAAAGGTCAAAACGAGCCGCCCGAGGCTACGATCGTGTGTGTGCGCCGGTTGAACCGACGCGGCGGGGCCTAATCCACCACTCATAATGAGGCAGTACGCCGGGATGCTGAAGAACTCGTGGCCCTGGGCGATGCAAACTCTCGACGCACCATCACACTCACATTCCCTGCGAATCCAGATGGCGAATACCTATTGAAGGGGGAACATCGGCTGTCTGGGACGTGTTCAACCAGCCCGACGAGTGGCTCGGTCTCCGTTACTCTTTCGACATCAAGAGCGGCGGTGCCGTATACGAAGTCGGAGTGGATGCGCAAACGGGCGAGGCTCTCGAAAGGAAGGGCCTCACCCAGATTGAAGAGTCAAGGCACTGAGACAAATTTCACGCTACTTGCAGATCGGCGTCGGCCGCGGCGGTGGCGCCGGATGATCCTTTTTGTATTGAGCGAGGATCGGCTCGAGGGTTTCTTTTGGCCAAAATTTCGGAGAGCTTATTTCTTTCAGGCAGGAGGCGTTCCAATAGGCCGCGACGAAGGCGCCAACAATGCCCAGGGCCGTTGTTAGGATAAACCCCTGCGGCTCGTAATTGCCCGGAGTGATGAGCTTCGCGACTACGCCGGCGAGAAAGCCGGTGATGATGATCCCAAGAATGTGCATGTGCTGCTTCCATTAGGGCGTCGGGTTCGGCCGTCGCCTTCGTTTGCTGATGTTCTATGTCTCCATTTCGACAGCGCGAATGAGCGGTAGCCAGGCTTGTTGCTGGTCAATGGAGGACTTGGTGTGGCCGTCAAAAATGGTCAGCCCCTTGCGTGCGAGGTCTGAATAGATCTCGCGCTCCGGGATTCGCGCGACAAGTAGCATGGTGTTAGCGACGAGGAATTCTTCCAGCATTTGGCTTGAGCGGCGGTCACTTCGATAACGGTTTGCGACTAATAACAGATGCGTCTTGCCCTCGCGTACCGCCTTCATTGCTGCCAAGCGTTTGACAAAGCGCAACGTCGCCGTCTCGTCGAACAAGGATGGTAGCAGCGGGATTACGACAACTTTGCATTCGGCGATGACCGCGCGCACCCCCTTCGCCCTCAGGGAAGGCGGACAGTCGATTATGAGACGTTCGACAGACTTAGGGTGCGCACCAAAGTCTTCGCGCCAGTCGAACGCCGACAGGGGTATAGCGTCGTTGGGGCGTAGCTTCGCCCACGATTTGGCGGTCTTTTGTCGGTCATAGTCAGCAAGTCCGGTCGCCAACCCGCGTGCGGCAAGCGCGACGGCTAGAGTGGTGGCTATGGTGGTCTTTCCGCAACCACCTTTCCAATTGATGATGCAGATGCGTTCTGTCATCTGGAGCGCCGCTCACAGCCGATCGCCTTTGGAGCCACACCCTTCTTTCCCTCCCGCCTCAGGCAGCCGCCGGAGGAGTTGTCATTTGTCGGGACTTCTTTTTTGAGGCCGTCGGTTTTGGCCGACGCCTCTTGCCATCCTGTTCTGATTCCGCTTTCTCGAATTTGACCCGAACATCGTCATCGAAGATGGGCACGTCGGGGTGCTCTCCGCGGAACGCTTCAAACGCTCTCTTTGCGCGCTTCAAAATGCGTTCGGGTTTTTTCACTTCAAAGATAGTTTGGGCGATCACTTGCCCAGCCTTTTCCGCTTTCACGGTGATCTTCATTTGCCTTACCCTCCGACGCGTTACACATGCCAATGAAGGCTTGGTGGAATAGGTTCTTGGCCTTCCTGATTACGTCCTGCTCGATCTCGCGGTTAGAAAGCTTCGCCTGAGTACGAAACGAAAAGACGGCGGACGCCAACATTTCGCCCCCGTCATCATCAGCGTCGCGTAACTCGACGTATGCTCTTTTGGATTTGTCGTCATAGCGCGCGTGCACCAACTTGAATGCCATTTTAATCCCCCCCAGACGCAACTTAACTTCGACACTCACACATTATTACAACCGGTGCGCGGCCGCGAGTGTCATATAATTGTCATTTGTCCTTCATCGCGCGTAACTAGGATTTGTCGGTCAACAGTCCACTCCAATTTCTACGACGCCCCCACTCCCCGGTGGGGGCGTTGCTTTCTTTATCGATGAGACGTGCCCCCCTTGGAGTTTTGAGAATGAGTAACAAGGACCGGTTGGAGCCGCCACTGGATCCGGACCTAAGCCGCGGCGCTTGGCTGACCCTCATCCTGATCGGATGCTTCGTGGCTGTGGCGTTATGGATGATCATAAGGCGGGTGGTCTGGTAGGGCGTCTCCCCGTCGAACAGCAAGCGGGCGTCGGCTTCAGCCGACGCTGCCGCTCTTACTGTGCAAAGCGGCCCCGGCGCCACCTGGCAAGAGGTTAGGTCACCGGAGCCGCCGAGAGGGATCGAACACGCCCCCATATCGACCCCTCCTCAAGTCGTCCTCTCAGGCAGCCATTGCCGCCCTTTGCAGAAGGTGGCGGGCCTTGCGCACAATTTCCTGTCAATCTGTCGACTGGTGAGGCTTGTGCAGGTTCGAAAAGAAAAGATGGCGCTGGCCAGCATCTCGCCACCATCGTCATCGGGCTCTCGCAATTCAACGTAAGCTCGTTGGGTTTTTCGGTCATATCGTGCGTGGACCAACCTGAACGCCATGCCTGCCTCCACGGCAAAGGTCTTGCCATTGAGGCGGTGCGCCCCGTTGAGCGTATGTAGACAACTCGTCCGCGGGAAACTTGCTAGAACGCGCCAAAGGTTTGTTTTTGCTGGTCAGTCCGAGGTTCGGAGGGAACCGCGCTTGCCGGTCATCTCCAATTTGATATAAATTCTCCTCATCACAACGAGGAAGTGTCATGAGTAATCCAAAGGACCTAATTGTCGAAGTGCATAACAGGGATATCGCTGTTGCAGACCCGGTGTCAGGCTTTAACGTGGTCTATCGGCGAGACGGCAACATGCTTGCGGCGACCGAATGGGTACGAGGTACACCATCGCGGGCTGAAACGAGTTTCTTGGTCGTTGCTTGGAGAGCCGCTTATGCGAAAGCTCAGCAGCTCGGTTGGCTGCGGCGCGAAGAGATAGCCGCCTAAATTAAATTCGCGCGGGGATTGCGCTGGGCGTCGGTTCAGGCTGACGCCCTTTCATTTTTCCGAGGTCGAGGACCTCTACAATGAGTTCCATCCATGAGGCTTAGAAGTAGAGAATTGCCGGATCTCGGTAAACCTTGACGATCTTGCCGAGCTTTAGGCGCCCTCGTTTTTGATACTCGCGAGCAATCGTTCGCGCTAGATGTTCCCCCCTTTGCATCTCGCAAAGGGGAATGTCGAAATGCTCCTTTGAGCCGTCCTCATATTCAGCGACGAAGCGGATTGCGTTTCTTCCGACCATCACACAAACCCCCGATGATGGTTCGCAACTGTGGTGGTTCGTCCGACTGGTGACCTCACATGCGACCGGTAGCCTTCGGTTGCACTAGCAACGCTCCCAATTGGACCGAGAGCAAAGCCAGGCGACACCACCCCCCGTGCGACTTGATGGGGTTTCGTTCTATCGCTTAAGAATCCCCGACCGCTTTAACCACCAAAAGACGATTGCCGAGGCGCCGACGAGTAGGAACATCGCCCATAGGAACCCGGCGTCATCTTCACTCAGGGGCAATCCCTTAACGTTCATTCCGAAACTTCCAGCGATCAAGCTTGCTGGCAAGAAAATGGTGGTCACGATGGCAAGCACCTGGAGATTCCGATTGGTCTGTTCGCTGGTTTTGAGCATCGTCTCCTCCTGCAAGAGGTGAGCTCTGTCGCGCAGCGCGATGATCTCCGAATCGAGCCAATCAAGGCGTTGGACGAGTTTTTCCGTAGTAAGCCGGAGCGTTGGCCTCGATAACGTTTCTATATTTCGCTCGAACTTGTGCATGAGCGAGCGCAGGGTCACAAGCTGCCGGTGCAATCGCACACTTGTACGTCGGACCCGTCCGAGCATCTGTCTATCGTCGCCCACTTGCTCCGCAAGGATCCTCTCTTCAATATGGTCAAGTTGGCCAGCGAGATCCTCAGCATATTTGTCGACAGCATCGACTAAGTGTTCAACGATTGACTCAATAACTGCAGCAACCGAAACAACCTTGAGACCGCTTCGCAGCGCTTTTCGAGTCGCTTCGACCGCGTTCAACATGTTGCGCCGACTGCTGACAAGCAACTTTTCGGTCATTGCAAACCGCAGAAAGCCAATCTCCTCGGTAGCCCCATCCAACCCGCAGACGAGATCCGCAAAGACGCCATAGACACAGGTTTCGTCGGTGTGGAGTTGTTGATGCTCGTCGGCGGCTATGAGCATCTGTCTCGCCGCCTTAGGTAGATTTGTGCTCGCCTCCAAAAAACGGCAAGCACGTGTGTCCGTTAAATTGAAGTGCAACCACAGCCAGCCGTCGTCTTGAGCGGCGATCGGCTGGTCGACGCTGAGTTCTTCAGAGGTCCCGTCTAAGTGGAACCGAAGGGCCCACACCAATCCCGGCAACGGTCCGCCAGCTCCGATGGTGGCGACTGAGTTGGCAAATTGCCGCTGCGGGTGCTGTGTCATTTGAGTAGCTCCATAGGAGATGGCAGCAGCAGAGGATCGCTTTGGTGCAGAATTTGAGCCCCTAGATTTGTCGGCTAGTCCTTGGGGTTCTTTCCCTCACGCAAATGCATCTCTTGCGTGATTTTCAAGGCGAGAGCCCTAGCTTCGCCGCCAGGGTCGATATGCCTTCTGATGTGATCGTTACGACCAGATAGGGCTGCAAGTCAGGGCACTCAATCAATACGGCCGGGCTGATGACGATTTGATGACAACTCGCCTATTATTATGAACCTTATCCGAGGCCAAGCGTCTCGCTTCAAAGCGGCGTATCACCCACGCTTCTCCTTGATGCTCATACCTAGTTCCTTCGCCTTCTCACGAACCTCCGCCTCGGTGCGCATGAGGAAGCCCGCGATCTCCGCAACGGTGCTGCCGAACGCCGCTTGCGACTGGAGGTCAGCGATGTCCACGCGAGACCATTCCTTTCCGGACTGGAGGTTAGGTTTTTCTCTGCTCATCTCGCTTCCCTTGCGAGGGCTTTACACTTAGCCGGGAAGACCGTGCTTGGCGTAGTAAGCACTGACACGAGGGTCGCTCTTTACGCGCTCATAGTGCTCGACCAACCTGGGCGCGACGCGATCGGGTAAGTCAGCCGGCACATGATCTAGGATACCCGATTTAAGTTGCCGGATGAGCACGAAGACTTTGAGATCAGCGACTGATAGGCGACCCCCGGCGAAGTACCGGCCTCCATGTTGTTCGAGCCGTCGCTCTAGCCGCGTAAGATAGAAGGGTATCGGACCTTCGACCAATTCCTTGCGCCGCATCCTTTTCTGCTCTTCCGGAATGAAGAGCGTCGCACCTATCTTGCCACCAATGTCTTCCACAGCCCCCAGCACCTCGTCGCACAGCGCAGCTTGCCAGGGGTCGGTCGGGTAAAGATCCGCCAGCTTGCCTACATAGCGATCAATGGCATTCGACTGCGCAACGACCTGTCCATCCACGTCGAGCACCGGCAAAGCACCAAATGGGGTATCCGCCTTGCGGCCCTCCCACTTCCCCGGTTTAACCCGATCATCTTCAAACGGGATTCCGCCGATCGACAAGGCAAGTCTTGCGGGCTCTCCACGTCCTCCGTGAAAGTCAAAGTAGGTAAGTCTCAACTTGGTCATGGTCCGGATCCCCACTCGGTTTGTATGGTAGCAACCCGATAAAACGCGATCACGTGGTTTTTACGTGGCTAGGTTCGGGCGGCAATCCGCCTGCCTCGGCAGCCCACGAGGGTGGTCACAACGCCACCGCGATGTCCTGAACCGAACACGGATCGGAACGTTTATTAGGCTGTGACAGGAGGAGATTTGGCCATGAAGTGCGCACTAATTTTCTCGGGGCTGTTGCTTATCTCCGCCCCATGCATTGCACAGACCAGCACGTCTCCATATGCAAAACCGGTAGTTTTCCCTTATGAGCCGCAGGTAGAGGCCCAGCCACTCGGCCCCACTCCCTACGAATGGTCGAAGACCGTTCCACAAGAAGATTTGCGACGGTGCATTCAAACCGTCAGCGGCAAAGGTATGATTGTTCAGCAATGTGAGTAGGCGGTTGCTGCCTCGAAGCCTCTAGCCAGGCGCATGGTGTTCTCTGCGTCAGGGTTCACCGCGCCTCCGCGCTACCCCGATCATGGGTCAAAGCGGACGCCTATGCTTCCAGGAGACGTTTGACCTGGGCGGCGGATAGAGGCTCGCCTTTGCTCGTGACGTGGCCCATCGCGGCCAGCCTGGCGGACATAGCGCGTAGCGAGATCCGCTCCTTGCGATTGCCATGCCTGAGGCGCTTGGCTGCTTGGACGAGTTCAGGGTGCGTCTTCGCGTAACCCTTGCGCCCCTCGATCCGCTGTCCTTCGCGAGCCGGAGCGGCAGCGGGCATGCCCACAATTCAACGGATCACGCGCCGCGCGCTCCGTGGCTTCCTCGACCTTCTCGTCGCAGACGACGGCTAATCCTTTGGCGCCAGAAATGAACAGTCGCGAAGTCGAGGACCAGCCATGCTACCGCTCGAACTAAGGCATAAACGCAGATTGGAATCGCGATAATAAGTGTTAAGCAAAGGAAGCCCACGAGGTAAGCAGTATCCACGCCAGCCAGCTTCATCGCAATCTTGGCCGAATAAATACCGACGAGTAGTAGCGAGATTGCAGATAAGACAATCCCGAGGTGGTGACGAAATGGGCCTAGCGTCAGCTTCCAGGCGGGTACCCTCTCTAGGCGATGCAGCGTATCAACAATCCACTCTGTCTCCAGACGCATGCGTTGCGGGTCGAACTTGCTCATCTCGCCGTCGTCGCTGATCGTAACCAGGTAATTCGGACCGGTGAGATAGCCGATGCTCGGAACGCCGGCCTGGTGTAGCGCCGCGCCGACTCCAAAGAAGGCGGGTAGCAGGCGCGTGTCGAAGGCGCGCCGCAGTAGGCGGGCTAGGGGGTTTCGGTTAGTAATCCGGCTTATCGGGGTGTCGAATATAGGCCGTAGAAGATTGACGTGGGTCAGCGGACTAGCCTTATAGCACTGCTTCGCGATCTGGCCGATTTGGGTCTCCGAATGGAACGCGGCGGCGAACTCCGGCTGCCCAGTCGCATGATAGCCCAGGGCGTCGTCGAGCCATTCGGTGGCGCCGAGATGCTCGATAGTCATCCCGCAGGTCGCTTTAGCAACCAATTCTGGAAAACGATCGACGAAACCCTGTGTCTGCGGCAGATTAGGGCCCATATGGCCGGTGACCAGACTGAATACCAGCGTCCGGGGCCGCTGCGATTGCGGAATGGTGGCATAGTGCCGCGCGATGGCGATGCAAGCGACGGCCCCGTTCTCCTCTATAGCATTCTGACCATCGGTGTGCGTGTTGACGATCATGCACTTGTCGCGTTTGGACTTGTAGCTAGCCCCTGGGAGGATCGCGACGAGGCTATCGCTGCGAGTGTCCGGGAAGATGTCGGCGACTAGCGTCAGGCGCGCCTTCGAAGGGTGACTGCCGCTGGCTCGGTCGCGCAGCTCTTTAGCGATCTCGCGGTCGACCAGCACTGCCGGCATGGTCCTGCGCGGAGACGAGAACGGCAGGTATTGCCCCTTGGCGTTTTCGGGCGAAGCGTCGAGATGAAAGATGGCACCCGCAGCGCCGCACTCGCTCAGGAAATCGAGCACGATGCCGAACAACAAACTGCCGAGCCAGGCCCGCTTAAAATCAGACGACTCCAGTCCATCCAAGTCGCTATCCTTGGCATAGCTCAGGAGAGGCAGGAAGACCCCAGTAGTAACGGGGGCGATGGGCCCGTAGACCAGCACGATCTTGTCTTCAACGTCACCTCGAGTCGCGTGCCACGCGGCCTCCAGCGCCTCCTTCCACTTTCCTTTCAATGTGTGGCCGACGAAGGTCGCCAGATCGCGAAAGAGCGTAGTATTCTCCATCGGGAGGTCGAGCGATACCAGATCACGCTCGATTCCTACCGCGGGGGTGTTGCCGGAGTATGGGAAATAGCCGGCGAGACCGATGGGCGTCTCCCCGCCCCTACCATCGTCTACCGCCAGCGAGTACGAGCGCGCCTGCCAGCGCTCGAACGTGTAGGCATCACGGATTACATGAAGGCCCAACGCGGACATCTCGACTTCAAGATAGTCGATGAAGGCTTTGTGCGCGGGCGATCCCGTCAGTCGCGGCCCCATACCGACCATCGTCTGCACCATGGCATGCAGGTCATGGGCATTCGGGTGCCAAGTCGTTTGCATTGAGCGCACCAGTAGGTCAGATGACTAGCGAGGTCTCAGTCCTGCCGCCAAGCGATTGCCTCAGTGGAACATTGGAGCAATTTCCTACATCGGGAGCACCATCTGAGGAAGGAGCTAATCAATCGGGAGTTTGCTATGGGTCATCAGCGGACATACTGACCAGTCCGCGCCATGTCCGTTATTCCCCCGCTCGTGGCTCAGCACAAACTCAAGGATGGCCGCCAATTCGGTGATTTATCTCTAAAAAGCATCACGCCGGGAGTAGCTGACAGAATACATGCACAGATTCTGATAATTGATAGTAGGCGCCGTCAGCGTACAGCCAAGCTTGCAATGGATGTCTGCCGAAGGGCTTGGGCCGTTGCCTATCGTTCTCATCCCGTCAGCGTCCCTTCGCAGAACCCATTCTCAAAGATGGGACTTTCCTACAAGCCACGCCTCACACGCGCCGCAACGCTTGATGAACTGAATAGCTTCATCGCAAAGGCAGACGAACTCGGTCATCGTTCAATGGGTACGGCAGCGCTAATTGCGTTTTGGTGGCTTCAGCGAGAGGAAGACATTTTCATGAGGCTCGCGTGGTCTCATTATCGGCCAGCTGATGCCCCGCATACGGTCCGGATCATCCATAATAAGACCGGAGTGATTGTCGACGTACCGCTGCATGACGAGGACGGGACTCAACTCTGGCCGGACCTCGTGCCTCGGCTAGATAGCAGTCCCCGTCTCGGGACACTCATAGTCATTCGCGACGACCCCGACCCGAAGAGAAAAGTGCACCTGCCTTGGGCGACATCGGCAAGCAATCCTGTTCGGCATGTCCAGCGAATCTTTGCTCAAATCCGCGACGCCGCTGGCCTGTCCAGCGACCTAACTTTCACAAGCTTTCGGCATGGCGGTCACACTGATGCGGCCGATGCCGGATTGACGGACGCTCAGATCCGCGCGCTGAGCGGCCACAGGACGGCAGCCATGATCTCGGTCTATGCGAAGAGGACGAAGGATCAGAGACTCGGTGCAGCGCGGAAGCGATTAGAAGCTCGTAGAACGAAAAGGGGGAATTTGTCGGAATGAGCCGCTGACGCTTTGTCTGAATGGCTCAGCCCTGAGACGCTAACTCGTTGTTTTATTGGTGGGCGCAGTAGGACTCGAACCTACGACCCGCTGATTAAGAGTCAGCCTATTGGCCTTTACTTTCTTCATAATTTTGGTGTTATGTTGCGTTCGTGTCGCGTCCGGTAAGCAGGGCCAACTCGGCAGCGTCAAGCTCAGCCCGAGATTCGCCACCAGGGAACAGGTGGCCATACACGTCCAATGTCATCGCAATTGAAGCATGGCCGAGCCGCTCTTGCGCGACCTTTGGCGGAAGCTCTAGCCCACCATCAGCGCGGCGATTGATGCACCAGGAAGCGTAGAAATGGCGCAAGGCGTGGAAACCTGTGTATTTGGCACGGAACTTCGGAGGCCCGCTGTTTTCTGAACAGCTGCTCTCCGGAACAACTACGCCAGCTGCAATCTGCACTGGCTTAAGTCCGCGATTGATGATGTTGCCCAGGCCTTCGACGTTCCCGGCGCCGGTAGGGAACACCAAGCCAGCCGCCCCTTTTGGGCAGATCGGCTGCCATTCGCTTAGCGCGCTCACCAAGAGCGCCGGCAGCGGTACCGTCCGCTCACCCGCTTCCGACTTCGGTGGTCCGATCTGGTTATAGCGGTCGGCACGCTGGCGAACGTGCAGCTCCCGTGCCTCAAGGTCCACGTCTTTCCATCGCAACCCTCTCAACTCCGAGACTCGCAAGCCAGTAAAAATCGCTGTGAGTAAGAGTGGCCGCCATCGCCCCGTGAGGTGCTCTATTACCGCCCTGATTTCCTCTGGTGTTGGGATGTCCACACCCACTTTGAGTTTCCCGCGCTGTCGCTTCTCGGACTTAGTCCCCCGCTGTCGGCGCCCGCGCAAATCTTTCGCCGCATTCCTGGCGACAAGGCCTCGCTCTTGCGCGTCCGCCAGGATGCTCCCAAGAGTTTTCACTACTCGGCGCACCATCGACGCTGACCGCCCCTCCTCACGCAATCGATCCTCGAAAGCTCGTACAGCCGGGGAATGAAGTTGAGATAGCCGCCGCGAGCCGATAAAGGGTTCGATATGATAGACGAGCTGTTGCGTGTAGCTCGCCACCGTTGAGCGTTCCAGGCCAGCCGCCTTGGCACGCGCAAGCCACAACTGCCCGGCCTCGCGTACCGTGGCGCTTGCGCTGTCGGCAACGTGCGTCCCCTCTCGGACTTCGACACGCGCTTTTAGAGAAAATGCGTCCGCTTCTTTCTTTCGGGGGAAGGTCTTTAGCCGGCGCCGCCCATGGCCATCGACATAGTCAACCACCCAAGCAGCTTTCGCTAGGCCCTGGCTAGTTGTCCAACTCCGCTTGCGGACAGACATGCAGCCCCCCTCCCCGCAGCACTCTATTAAATGCCCGTTTCTCCTGTGAGGCCAATCCTTCGACTATCCGCAAGTAGTCTCGACTTCTGTCGAAGAGTGATGATGCGGCCAGGGCGTCGTTTCACCGCTTCCGTGAATGCAGCCATTGCGACCCGATGGTCCCCAACGAGCGCAATCAGCTCCTCCACGCGGCCATCGGCGTCATCCCATAACTCTATGCGGAAAGGCAGGTCTAGCGCGTCCCCCGAGCCCATGGGAGTAAGGTTGGAACAAAACGTAAACAACCGTCAAGCGCGTGGCTAACGCGTCAAGAACTTCAAAGAGGGAAATCGCGGGTGCAGGGCACCCCGGTTATGTTACAAAATTTTTCCATAGGTTGCCGCTCTAAGGAGCAGCCTAGTTTCAGTGGGGGGCACGGAGGATGTAAATGGCGAAGATCGATGACGCTGAGTTAGAGCACCTAATATCTGCAATAAAAAAGAGGAACGAATCTGATCATTCACGAGTGAAACTGATAGACTCATCAAAAATGGCGTCCAAGCGCCGTGTTATTCAAAAAGAACTCGAAGATAGCATTGTTAATGCTGGAGTAGATCTTACAAAGACTAAGAACGCACTCAAGCAATACCAATCAGAACTCAAGGATGCTTTGGAAGAAGGCAAGGCTCGAGTTGGGAAAGAATTCGCCAATTTAGAAGAGGGCTTCAGCCGTAGCATTGAAGCCCGCCGTAATGCCTTAGATCACCTTTCACCACTGGTTCCACGCTACGAAGTACCAATACCTATTCAAGCACCCTTCTTCATCTCTGCTAGGCCATTCGATATACTGATTGACTCGCATATAGAAGCTGGGAAAAGCTGGGCTAAAATCAAAGCAAATTACACAAATCAAAGCTCTTTTGACAGGCTCAGTTTCTACTTCCTTTGGGACAATCCTGACCCCAACGGTTATGCGTTGATCAACGTTGCCACGTCACTGCTCCCCAAAGGGATTTGCGTGGCAACCGGCAACACAGGCATCGATTTATTTCAGGGGGGAAAGGCCACCTTGATGGCTAGGGCCGACCTAAGGCTTTTCGAGGGAATACAACCGTTCGGGCAACCCGGGGATGAGAAACTAGTAGCGTGGATATCCGCCCAGGGAGGCGGGATCACGTCACTGGAAACCGGAGAGGCAGATTCAGAAGCTGTTTTCGGCGTCTATTACCTCGGAAGTGATTACCTCACTATTCCCCCCCTAGGGAGAGCGGTCTTTGAGGTATCGCTTTATCTTGAGTGTATAATTGACTTCGGTCCTGGCGTAATCTCGTATGACTTTGCCGACAACACCCACGACTATAATGTCCGGTGTCCCTCCTTAATTGTCAGCCTTCTGACCACAGCAACAAGCCAGATATGAGCCATTGGGGGCGTTTTAAAAATGACTAAGCTGGTGCGCAATTGCATGGGTCGGCGGCGCACCTGCTTTGCCTCCGGCCATCCTGAGCGCATTTGCCTTCGCTTGAGCGATGCTATGGTCCGCAGCATTGGTCTCGATATCTGGCTAGCCATTGACCGGGCGCGACATTCATCACCCACGCCACCGCTCTTGAGGTCCGATAGCCGCCCCAGAAGCCAAGGCGAGCGGGTACGTTTGATCCCTCTCCATCAGTCAGCTTCCAAGTGACTTCGTTCACGCGCTCAAAGCGGAGGGGACGCCTTTTGGAGGTCTCATTTTTGGGCTGTTTTTTGTTAGCTAAATCAAGGTCTTGAAAATCAACTATTGCCTCCCCGCTACCTGAGTGCGGGGAAGGCCTGTTTCTGCCTTCCACTATGTTTGTTCCTCAGTGTCATTGAAGTGCAATCTGGGCTTGGTTGAATGCTGCTGGGCGTTGCTTCCTCGGAGCTTGCATCGCCCTACCCGAGGCCCCGGATCCCTTGAAAGCGCGTCTGGGGCCTCACCTTGTCGGGCTCGCAAGTAAGCTATAGCTGCCCTTCCGCAATCAGCGGAGCTAGTGCCCTATACACACTCGCTTTGCTGAGCCCGGTCTCTTCCATGATGATTGGAACCGTCTTCCCGGCTCGTCGAAGCTCGATGATCTGCTCTACCTTGTCCGGCACCAACTGAAGCTTGCGCCCGAATTTCACGCCCTGCTCCTTCGCCTTCGCGATGCCATCCATCTGTCGCTCCCGGCGGATGTCATTCTCGAACTCCGCTATGAGCGCAAGGATGCCCATGACGAGTTTGCCGGTGCGTGAGGTGGTGTCGATCGACGGATCGTCGAGCACCCTAAAGCTCACGCCCTTCTCCGCGAGATCCGCAATGATGCGGTAGAGATCCGAGGTTGATCGCGCCAGGCGGTCGATCTTGGTCACGAGCAGCGTGTCTCCCTCTCTCAGGAACTCGAGGCACTGCTTCAGCGCTGGCCGGCCAGTGTCAACGCCCGAGCGCTTCTCCTTGAAGACCTTGTCGCAGTCCTTGAGCTTTTCGAGCTGCACGTCGAGGCTCTGCCCGACGCTGCTCACTCTGGCGTATCCAACCGTTGCCAATTGCCGTTCCCTATCCTCTTAGAGGTAGTGAGAACAGCAATATGAGACGTGAAATGAGACACGTCAATCGATAGTTTCAGAATGTGTACTTTTGGCGACGTAGGCCAGCTTCTAAGAATGTCGGTGCATCCCCAACACAGGGTTGTATCTATAGCGATGCCACCCTGATAAGTTGGACCCCTAACCCATCAATGTCGGGGGGCAATGATGAGGTGGTCGAACACCGTTCGAATTGTAGCGCTACTAGCTGTCCTAACTAGTGGGACGGCAACGGCAACAGCCAATACCATCTACAACTGGCAGGGGACCTGTACCTTTGGCTGCACAGGAATCGCATCGGGGATTTTGACGCTTACCGATGATGCCGGTGGCCCATTCGATTTCGACATCCCTCAATTTATTTCTTGGCAATACACGTCGTCAAACGGGACCTATTTTTTGGATAATTCGCCGTCCGGGTTATATGCAAAAGGGTTTCCCGACAGTTGTTGCGACGTTACGTTCCTTGAAAACGGCGGGCTAGGTCCGCAGACGCCAGGGACCTACTATTTTGCCTTTGTGGCTGTTATCGATTCGAGACCCGGCGTCGGCAATGCTTGGAACCAGCAAATTGGTCTTTATGGCGACCGGATCTCGCTTAATTGCTCGAACAATGTTTACACCGTTTGGGATTGCGGGGTCGATTTTGCGTTTGCGGGTCCCGTAGCCCCAACGCCACTCCCAGCCACTCTCCCGCTCTTCGCCTCCGGCCTCGGTTTGATGGGCTGGCTTGCATGGCGCAAGAAGTCGGCCCTTCTCTGATTTGTCGGTGCGCTCACCCCGCATGTACGAGCACAAGACAACTGATGAGCTTCGCCGCCTGCAAAAGGAATGCTTTGATCAACTCACAAGGCAGGAAAGCTTATGGAAGCCCGCGTACTTCATCCTAGGACTGTTGAGCGCGATGGGCGGCGCTCTGTTTATCATTGTCCATGGGGTCCACGCTTTTGGCGGACTTCTTTTGGCCGGGGGACTGCCTGCGATCTGGATGGCGCGACAGGATGAGCGCAAGCGTGCCGTGATCGAAAGTCTCTACAAACAAATGAACGCTGAGCTTGCCAAGCGGAGAGCGCCATGACCGAGCGCCGCTTCCCACCGCCGTGGACCGTACAGCAGTTACCGGGCGTGCCTGACCCCGACCAGCACCGGTTGAAGGCTGACATGGCGGTCGTAATAGGCGGGGCGATTAAGCGTCAGGGCCTCACTCAAGCCGCTGCCGCCAGGAGGCTTGGTATATCGCCATCCGAACTCGCCAACATTCTAAGCGGGAAGTTCGGTGGCTACCCGCTTCCGCGCCTCATCGAGATGGGGAGCACGCTGACGGGGATTGCGCCTCAAGAATGGAAAGAATGATTGCACGCCGCATCGTCACACTCAACGGCTGCGAGCTGGCGGACGGGGGTCGATGCCCTTTTTCTGTGGCCTATGCTGATTCAGGCATACCCCTGGGCGCGTGCATTTGCCACGTTCCACGCCGTTCCAATCGGGGGTTCCCATGCAAAAGATCGACTACACGAAGCTGCTTGGCTTTGCCGCTGTGAGCGACCAGCTCTCAGAGGGTGTGGATTTCCAAGATGAGATCGTCAACGCCACCCTTGGGGCGAAGGTGGGAGTTGAGGCCATGAATGAACCTGCCAAGCTCACCGAGACGCCAGAGAAGTAGCCACTCAAGCGAGATGAGGTGTGGGGTTCGGTCGGCGCCCCGCTCACATGGGGGGCTTTAGATCGACAACCGCGGCCGTGAAAAGCGTGTTCAGCGCAGTACCAGTGGCGTTAAGGCCCGCGAACGCAGCGACGGCGATGAGGGCGCAAATTAGCCCGTACTCAATGGCCGTGACGCCAGACCGATTGTTGGTGAAGCGCCTGACTAGATCACGCATTGGCGTTCTCCTGTCGTTACGCCAATCAAATGTAGCGAAGCACGATTGAGTGACTTCGCCCAATCCTCACTAGTAGACCAACCTCAACGCGGTGACGCCGGCTTTCGCCCTTTATGCTTTATGTCGATCGCCTGCAGCCTGTTGTTCCCTCAGAGGGCAGGAAGTCATCCGCGCGGCGATCTGAGCAACCGCTGGCTCACCCCCGCGCGTCCACACGCGCCGCACCGCGAGCAACATCACCAAGCTGCCCGTGCTGCTGGGTGGAAGCTAGATGATCACCTTATTCTACTTCGAGCCAACCAAGCTCCTTAGCTGTATCGTTCGCGAGCGTCCACGCATGCACTCGGAAATCGATTGGCCCGAATTGATCCTTAGACCTTAGTTGAGGGCCACCATTGGGCTTGTCGTAGATGGCTAGGTGGTCTGTACCCGGCATTCTGACAATGATGTTGGGGCCTTCCACCTCTACCGTGAGACCATGCACATCAGACATTTGCGTGTACTCCTACGTGTTTCACGCATGGAGTGAAGCAAACGCTGTGCCAACTTTCATGGGGAAAAGCGCCGTCACGGAAAGCCGCCCGCGCCAATGGCGAGACCCATATCAGGCAAGGGCCATGTCAGGCGGCATAGAAGCGGTTGAAGACTCTCAGGGACAAGTGGAGAGGCAAAAAGCCCCAGTGATGTGAAGCCCAAATAAAGCTCGCGAGCCGTTGGGCGACGAGGTGAGAGGCCGCCCGTTTCTTACCCCCGCAGAGAATAGGACGACCTCTCGGTATGCGCCGCTGCCGTTGAGGCGCGGCCTTAGATAACGTGCGTGGCGAATTGGGCAAACATGCAGTCGAGCACAAAAAAGAAGAAGCCCCGCACGGGGGGGAGCGGGGCTTCGGGTCCTTTGGGGGGACAGCGATGGGAGGGAGCCCATCACAGCACTGAGATAGGGGCTCAGAATATAGGAAACAACCCCACTGACGCTTTGTCGCGCCCTCCTCATCCTTTTCCTGCCTTTTTTGTGCCTTATCATGGCCTAGGGCGTGAGTTCTCTTGTATTGCGTGAACTCTCCCTAGGCGGCTTCGGTAGTCAGTGGCCTCTCTATCGGAGCCGCATCTTTGTGCGCTCCCCTGTGACCTCATGGCTCAAGTTTAGCTGAAGCAGAGGACGTGCCCACCGCATTGAGCCCTAGCGGCCCACAGAAGCCCATACACGGCTGAAGCCTGTTCCCCCTTTGTTCTATGCCCCCAGTTCTCTGGGCCGTCCTACGCACCGCGCGAGCGTTGATTTGATATGCTCCGGGAGTAGGCTGCCCTATGCGGAGGACCATGCCATGCGGCAAGTCCTGCTAGGCGCAGCTATCATGGTCGCAACAACCCTTTTCGCCTTGTACTGGCACGACCCCAACGACTTTTACTACCTGGTTGGCCCTCTCGATCAGTTCGTGTTCGCTCGCTAGGCGGTTGGGAAGGCGGCGGAGCCGACCATTTGGTGGACCGGCCGCTTCCCAGGAGCGCGTGAGAACCGGTGTAGTCGCCGTCGAGAAACTCAACCCCGCCGCTTCCAACACCGGCTTCGGAACCCTATAACTTGCAGCGGAGTTACGGTCACAGAACCGGCACCCTCCGCAAAGGCCCTTCAGCCGGTTTTAGGTAAGTGTCAGGGGAACCCCGGTGCGCTGATGGGCCGGGGTTTCTTTAGCGTTCGGGTATCTGCCAAACACTCTCGTCTTGCCGCAGCTCGGAGGCCAAGCGGCAACAGAAGCGGTTGAAGACTATCGACGCTACTCCACTGCCGGCATCACTCTCACTCTTTGGTTCGGGCACAAAAGGCCATCACAATGCGGGCAGGTTGTATCATCCATCTTGTCGATCTAGCGCTCGATACACACTCGCCTTACTGAGCTCCGTCTATCGCATGATGGTGGGCACAGTCTCGCCCGTTTCCCGCAGCAACTGATCTGCTCGACCGTCTGCGGTAGTAGCAGTGGCTTCCGTCCAAACCGGACACCCCCGCTCCTGTCCGCGAATGCTTATTCAACTCCTGCTGGCGACGGGTAGAAATTTGCGCGTAAAGCTTGTAAACCCACTTTCAAGGCTTATATGTATGGTTAAAGGCCCGGCGACTGGGCGCTGACGTAAAGATTACCGTGCCAACTTCGTGCACGCCCCCTTTCCGGAAATTCTCAGTAGCGAGTGCCCTTTGGGGCCTCGAGCCCCGCGCCTCCCAGGCTGCGAACAATCGCCTATGGCGCGACCCCAAGCCGTAACATCAGTTACCATCATGACCGTTACCTTCAACCCCCAAGCTGCCGCCGACCAGGCCCGCAACACGTACCGCAGAAAATCAAAGCGGGTTAGCACCGCGTGGAATCCAGCCGCCCTCAGGGTCGTCGAAGCTGAGTCCGAGACTGGACCTGACGACTACAGCTACAGGGTCATCGGACTCGGCATGGCGGCGCTCTCGGGGATGGTCATGGGATTCCTAATCGGTTGGCTGTTTTGCGCCTCGTTCTAGGACCTGGTGATTGGAATGTCGCAATGGGTTATCGGCATGCCCTCGCGTCCCTGCTCTTATTGTGATTGAGCCACAGCCCGGTCTTCCTCTCCCCTTAGTCTTATCCCAATGGTGGGGATGGTGAAAAAGAGGACTCCCAAGCCAGTTAGGACGGTGGCCACCGCGTTCCTGGAATACCCAGCGGTGATGGGCTCTTGCTGTTCGAGGTTATAGACGCTGTTGACGTGGAGGCCGGCTCGCTTGGCTAACTCGTCTTGCGTAATGTTGAGTAGAGCTCGTGCCGCTGCTAACTGCCGACCCGTATGAGGTGGGGTAAAGCTCATTGGGCGAAGCCATTGATTCCGGCTTTGGCCAAGTTCTCGTTCAATTCCGCCAATTCATTCGGCGTCATCGCTATAATTTCATTTAGTGCGGCAAGGCTTCTAGCCAAATCCTCATCGCTCATATCCTGAAGCGAGTTTTTGGTCTCTAGGATCTTTGGCATCACGGAGGCGACGACCCGCACAAAGTTTGCCGGGCTTTCCTCGCGCATCTTCTTGATCGATTCTGAACCGTAGCTGACCCACTCGGTTTGTAAGTCACTCAAAAAGGCGTCGGCAAGAGAGTTGCGTGAACCCTTCGGCCGTCCCGCTGGGTTGCCGGATTGCCCTGGCTTAAAGGTGTTGCTCATTGCCGTGTCTCACCTTGGCGCTCGCGGCGCATTGAATCCCTCAAACGTCCTTGCTGGTTATGCCGCAATCTCGACTGCCCCGCGCCGCAGCTTCACGCCATCGGCTTCGAGCGCTCGCAAGAGCGACTGTCGAATCCATTCTGATTTCGTTGTGTGCTTGCGTTGAGCTGCCGCCGCGATGGCTTCGCGTGACCCACGCGGGGCTTTGACACGCAGATCCTCAGGGAAGATCCCGCGACCGTCTTCAATGACGGGTCGATATGCTTCGTGCTGCACGTCGCTACCTCCGAGCATTTTGCTCCATTGAGGTACGCGATGCGAGTCAGAATTGGTAGGTCGCTTCCGCCGTTTTTGCCGCGTCGATTTTGAGGCTGTACTTTCCGCTTCTGGCACTTAACGGACATTCGACTCTGAGAGTAATCGTCGACCCTAACGAGAGTTCACGGATGCAGTTTCTTGCACTGATTCAGCCACAGGCCACAGCTTTGACATCAGCCAACTCACAAGTATTCCGACAAGGCAGCCGAAAATCACCTCACCAACTTTGTGCAGGCCTTGTACGATGCCAGTAATCTTTGACTGGTAGGTGAGTCCGGCGGCGATGACGACTGCCGCGGTAATTGGAGCCTGGCGCCACATCGTTTGGATCCTTACGACATAAGTCGAAACAAGGACGGCCACCGCTAGCGCGAGTGGAAGCTTTAACTCACCCGATCCTCCGAGCGTCAGAAATACCAACCCGACCGCGCAACCCACCAGCACATTCGTGATGCGGCACCTGAACATCCGAGCCCCCTCTTTCACCTGGGGATCGGATGCCGCAACCATCGAGGCGATGGCCCATACAGGATTTGAATCATCCGCGATGTGCTTCAGCACATACCAAGTAATGATCGTCGCGATAAAAACGTTGAGGGCAAAACGCAACCCCATAATGTCTTGCTGGAACACTCTACGCCAAGACATGGTTGACCTCGTGAATAGGCTCAAAGAAAACGGCCGTAAGGCGCGTCCGCGATACCGAACAGCTCAACTTAGGGCAGGAGCGCTCATTCATACCGACCACGCGCTTGGCAGCTTTCCTATTCAGTCTATTCGCCCCGACCTTTAAGCCCTTGATGTTGAGATGCGCCTTGTTTTTCGCTGTACGAAGCTCGACCGTTCGTCTTTGGCGCTGTTGAGATACCCTGCCGGTAGGCTGTCGCCTGAGCGAGTGCGAGTGCTCGCCGCCACGCATTGGCCTTCACCAAAACTCGCGTTCCATTTCCTTGGCCATTCTTGCCGCTACCCGCACTGATCATTCGTGGGCCGTCGGCGCGTTGCCAAGCAGTCTATATACGACGCCGGTCTTCGTGGCGTTCAGGCTGATGTAATCCCGCGCCGCATGTTGCAACGCTATGAAGAAACGCTCCGCCCTTTGCATTGCATCCAGCGCCAGTACCTTTCTGTCGTCAAACCGCATTTGGAAGGCGAACTCCCCGATGAGCGGTCTGTGTTCTCCGCGGGTGCGCCAGATCCCCACATTCGTCTTCGCGCTGAGCCCTGAGCCGAAATCAATCGACCCGATATCTTGAAGCACCTCCTCTATAATTGTGTCGTTGACCAACTCAAACTTCTCGTCCGGTGACGTCTTTAGGTGATGCAGCACCGGGAAAATTTTTGCGATTGTCTCGAACAGAAATATGTCCGTGCCGGTTTCACCAACGTGGGATCGCGGAAACTGAACGTTGTGGGAATAGAGAAGGCGAATTCCACCAAGTTGATCCTTGAGCGGCAAGGCTTGGCACTTGAACTTGACCCTATGGTCTCCAAGAATCTGCGGACGCACGTCTGTCTCGGCTGCTCTCTGAACGTCCGGGTGTCTGAACTTGAACACGATCTCTGGCTCGCCCGAAGGAAACCCATCCGTATAAGGAATACGTCGGCGCAGGATAAAGGCATTGTTGTACAGCCGAAAATCTCTGGTATCGATGAAAAGGACTTCACGAATTTTAAGGGGTGCGTTTTTGAACCACTTCGTGGAAAATTGCACGCCACATTGAGCGGCAGGCGCGATGAGCACTTTTGCGAAATCGAACAGGCTCTTGCGAGACGTGAATTTATTTGGTCTCAGCACAAGCTTACAAGCCAGATATTCGATCTCGTGAAAGGGCATACCGTCGGGATATGTGCCTGGCCTGATTTGCGGAACTCGCCCCGCCCACGACGTCTTGATCTCCGATTTCAGAGCAGGCTCCGCGGTAGACCTTCCTGTAGCCGCTGTTGCACTCATGTTACCCCGCCAGGATGAGTTTATGGAATTTGTCTGCCTTTCGACGAAGAGTCAGCCGTCGTTCTGCCGCGCAACCATGACCGCGTTTGAGTACATCCGGCTCCACAGCCAGCATATCGATTGATGAGGCCTCGGTTATGAACTCAGTCTCCCTGATCTCCATATCGTCCGGCGACTTTTGCCAGTCCGCTCGCATCTTGTCCCAACTTGCATAGCGTTCGGTAGGTCAATGTCGAAATGCTTTGACGTCGGCAAGTTGTCGTCGCAGCAATTTATACCATCCGATCGGATAAAGGTTCGTGAGATGAAACGAGTTCGCGGCATTTTCGGCGACCCTCTGCTTTATTGTAGCTCCCAGGGAATGAAATCAAAACGGGACGTTGCATCGAGTAAAGTACTCAATGACGGTCGAGGAACTACGATCACCACACAAATACGCCCTGAGAGCGTCTAAGTCCCCATCCAAGAACATCGCTAGCGCAACGCGGCTCACGGCCCACTGACCACCAATACGGCGGCCTAGGTCCAATCGGGCGCACCAATCGCGGATTGTCCTTACCGACCTGCCGGCAATGCGAGCGGCCTCTGCGACCGTACACATCTCTCTCCGGTTGAAGGGTCGCAAGACCTGGGGCTCATACGGGGCTAGCATTTAGCCTCTCCTGCCCTACGCGACCCCAGATTGCAGTTCATTGGCGCCGGTTCATCGGATTCACCGAAGGTGCCCTCCGAGGCCGAAGGTGCCCATTTCCTGTGGTGGGCATCTTCGGGGGTATTGGGCATCTTCGGCAGATCCCAAACCCACCCCTCCTTTAAGCCGGCCTTGCGCGGAACGATCCTCAGGGCTTCTCGGGCGGACCTAAGCGCCTTCGGAGTGTGGCCGGCGGCGCGAGCATCGCGTTGGATTTCGGACACGACGACGGGGCCACCAGCAAGCGCGTCCAGCAAGAAATCCATTGCCTCGGCCTTAGCACTTTTACCGCCCTCAACTCCGCCCGAGGTGGCAGCAACAGCCTCATCGGCCGTCATGGTGATCGTGGTGCTGTCCCACTTCACATAGGGAGCAAAGATGACACCATCCTCGGTGGGAACGCCCTCCGTCGCTATCCGATAGGCGAGGCCCGGTTGCGGGGAACCAAGATTGGTCTTGGATGGAATAAACAACCGCCTGTCTTGGTCCTCGGGATCTGGCGTTACCATGAAGACAGCGCGCGCATGATTGACGAAGGCAACGCTGCCAATAACGCGACTGTTTGCGCTTCCCACCGAAGCTTTTGACACGTGATTGTTAGCGATAACACACACGCGCAATCTTGCCGCCACCTCGCCCAGCGGCTCAAGAACCGATCGGGTCTCAGCATTCTTGTGCGAGTCAACCTTGCCTAGGTAACTGGTGATCGGATCAATGATGACGAGCAGCACGTCGCCAATCTCTTCAATCTTCTTTTCTAACGCTGGGAGGTCGAGCTGCAGATTAAAACCACGGTGCCCCTTGCCGTCATCCGTGCGTACGGCCGGCACGATGTAAACTTTGAGAAGATCGGCGCCGGCAGCCATGAGGCGTGGGACAAGAGTGTCGGCGGCGTCGTCTTCGGCCGAGAGAATGATCACCGATCCTCGCGGCGAGTTGCCTTCTCCGCACGGCCACTCACCACCCTTGCTCACGGCTCCCGCGATCCAGACAAGCACCATTGTCTTGCCTAGACCGCCCTCGCCGGCAACGGTCACACACTTACCGAGCGGCAACCGCTGATACCAAAGCCAACTAACCTTCTCAGGCTTAATGTCGGCAGCGCACAGCGAGACGAGACCCGGTTTGAGGATCTGATCTGGCTTATCCGGCCACGCTTCTAAGGGAACCAATTTAACGACGTCATTCATGCTGCAACCCTCGCGACGGGCACTTCAATAAAGAGATCGCCCCGTGGTCGCGGCGGTTCTCGCCACAGCTCGACCGCTCTGCCGAGGGCGGGATCCGCAAATGACAGACGACAATCTCGCAAGTATGCGTACGTTAGCTCCGCGTTGGCGATCACAATGCCCTCACGACCTGCCTTCAGCCACGCGAGCGGATCGGCATGAACTCGGAGTGCGCCTCCGTCGAAGTAGGTGGCCGGATTGAATATTTGATCTTGGCCGATCGCAAAGCCAGCACCGCGCCAAGTTGCAAGTTCTCCCATGCGAGGCTGCCATGCCGCGAAATCGATGAACTCGCCGCAGTCATAAATAACAAATGTGAGCACGCGCTCACCGCCTTCGGCTTCTTCGAAGTGGCTTCCGTCGAACCGGACATGGGCTGCGCCTATGTGCGGGTATTCATCCAATGCGTTATCGGAGACGCCTTGGCTGCGAAGCCAATCGAATTCGTGCTGCTCGAGTCGGTGCCAAGGGAGAGTCATGGGATTACCCTCGCGCCAACTCGCTCGGCGAGGATGACCCCTGCACCCAGTGCGGGGAGCCGCCCATCGAACCGGCCGAAATACTCAACTGTGCCGTCGGGCCCGATGGCTTTGAGCTGCCACCCAGTGCCACAGGGGCTAGCGGTAATTAGTGTCCCCGCCGCCTTTGCCGCGTCGTTGGGCGCAGTGTCGGATTGCCCCTTGCTAACAGGGGTTCGGAATGCAATTACTGTCATGTCAGTCGAACTTTCTTTGGTTTGCAGCGCCGCGCGGTTTGCCCCGTCGCGGCGTTGTCGTTGAGTGGGGCTAAGCGGCCTCGGATGTTGAGTTGCGGACGCGCTGATTTAGGAAGGTATCTAGGTCAGAACGGCGATAAGCCACCGCCCGAGATAGCTTGACGTACTTTGGGCCGTTGCCAGTTACGCGCGTCTTCGTCAGCCAGCTTTCAGACATGCCGAGAAAAACGGCCGCCTCTGGTGTCCGCATCAAAGCGCTGTCAGCGTTAGGACTGGTTGCCGGAAATGCCGTCACGTCGCTTTGCGGACTGTGTTGGTGACGGGTAACTGTCGAAATATCTTCCATGCGACTCGCCTTTCTCCGTTCGCATTGAGGAAAGCCAATGCAAGAGAAAGTTGGTCTTGGTAACGTGGGGACCGCAACGCTGCAGTCGCGCTAAAATAAGCGCCGCATCAAGTTGTTATGCTGGTAACGGAAAAAAGTTGGTGACGGTTACCCGTCAATTCCTGGGATGCCATGCTCACGCATTAGCTTATATCTCCCAGAATAGATTTGCCGCAGAGTTTCAAAACTAAAATCAAAGTTCTTTTTTTGGCGGACAGCGTTGAGAGCCATTTGTTTGATCGATGGGCGCGGCGGCTTCGCGTTCGCCTGGCGAGCATATGCAACCGCATCTTTGATATTTTTGAGTCGCTTCGCTTCGCTGTCGTGGTCCCGCCGCCTTGCGCGGACCCTTTTTGACGGGATGAGCACGTCGCTCACGAACAGCTCTAGCTTTGAACGGGCACACTTCCCGTCTGGGGTGGGCCTAGGTTCGATATGCTGCGGCAGCGCGTCGAATGTCAGAAGCGAATAGTTGGTGGCCGCCTCTTTCATGGCTACCCAACGCGCGGCCTGCGCATCATTGCCAGCCTCTTTTGCGCGGGCCAATCGCTCATCGCAGTGGTCAGCGGTGACATGGACTCCGGTAATGGTCGTTAGCAAATTGTCCCGTGTCCAGGGCTCGCCATCAAACCGAATGGCTATCTCGTCTCGTGCGATGCGTTCCACAAGCAGCCGCCTAATGCTATCGGCCGGCAGCGCCTTCGGCTGTTGCGAGAACCAGTGGGCGCACTCCGTTAGCGTGGCCCATTCTTGGCTTTCTAGGGCTGCAAATTTCGTTTGATCCGGCATAGCTCGCGTAGCGCTCCCAAAGATAGCAGCCCGCGGCGGGCCGGCTTGCGAAGGTCTGGCGTTTGCTGCCCTAGCCGCGCATGAGAGCAAATCATGTTGCGTCTAGGCGCGGCAACTTGCGGACACAAGAGGAATTTCCGTGCAACATAAGGATGGAAGGCGCAACATGCAACCGATGCCCGTCACTCAGCATTTATGGCCTTAACTTCATGTTCTTGTTTGGAAAACGTGGTGGGCGCAGTAGGACTCGAACCTACGACCCGCTGATTAAGAGTCAGCTGCTCTACCACCTGAGCTATGCGCCCGAGAGGCCCGCCTTCGATCTTCGGGGGCGCTCAAGAGAGTTCCCCTTAACACCGCCCTCCTCGCTGTGTCCAGTGCGGGCCAAGGCGCTCTCACCACAGAACCCCGAGCTCCTCGTGCCGAATGCGCACCGCCCGGTTAACATGGGCATTGAGCACGAAGCCCAGGCCCACCATCATGGTCAGCATCGAGGTGCCGCCGTAAGAGACGAGCGGCAGCGGTACGCCCACGACCGGCACCAACCCCGTCACCATGGCCACATTGATGAACACATAGGCGAACAGGCAGAGCCCCATGCCGGCAGCGACCAGCCGAGGGAACGTGCCGCGGCATCGAAGCGCCATGTAGATGATGAACATGAGCGCGAGAAGATAAAGCGCAAGGAGCCCGACGGCGCCCATGAACCCCATCTCCTCGGAGAACATCGTGAAAATAAAGTCGGTGTGCTTCTCGGGAAGGAAATTGAGCTGGGCTTGGGTGCCTTGCATGAAGCCCTTGCCCATGAGGCCACCGGAGCCGATGGCGATCTTCGATTGCAGAATGTGATAGCCGGAGCCGAGCGGATCGCGTCCGGGGTCGAGGAAGGTGAGCACGCGCTCCCGCTGATAGTCGTGCAGCCGCTCCCAGACATGGGGTAGGACCATGATGATCCCTGCTATCGCGGCAACGAAATAGGCCCAGCTCACGCCGGCGAGAAACAGAAGCCCGCAGCCAACGATGCCAAACAGAGCAGCAGTACCAAGGTCGGGCTGGGCCAGCGCAAGCGCGGTCGGCGCACCAATCATAAGCAGCGGGGGCAGCACGGCATCGGGACGCCACACCTTCTCCGGCGGCAGCCATTGGTAATAGCGCGCAAGTGCGAGAACGAGCGCAATCTTCATGATCTCCGATGGCTGGAGGCTGTAAGCCCCAAAGCCAAGCCAACGCTGAGCACCGCCGCTCTGCACGCCGATCAGCGGAACCGCCGCAAGCATGATGAGTACGACGACGTAGAACGGATAGGCGGCGCGCATCCACCAGCGCATGTCGATGAGCGCAACTGTAAAGACGAGCCCGAGCCCGATGCAGTAGCGGACCACATGACGGCTCGACCAAGGCTCGAGCGAGCCCCCGGCCACCGAATAAAGCGCGACCACGCCGACGCCGGTGATGGCGGTGATGAGCAAGACAAACGGCCAGTTGAGCAGCATGAGTTTCTTGGCAAGCTCCGGCCGCGGCCGCTCGATCGCGTCGGCGAAGAGCATCCTCATCGGCCACTCTCCGTCGGAGCGAGCGCCGCCAACACCTCAGTGCCCGCGGCAAAGACGGGTTTGGCCACCGGATCGCGCAGCAGAAGTTCGGTCATCACGTCGTGGATGATCGGCGCGGCCGCACGCGATCCATAGCCGCCATGCTCGACGACGCAGGCAACCGCGTAGCGCGGCGCTTCAACCGGCGCGAAGGCGATGAACAGAGAATGCGGCTCGGCTTCCCAGCCGGTCGGGTGCCGCTTGGAGTCGTGGCCAAATGTCTGCGAGGTTCCTGTCTTGCCCGCCATCTGCATGCCCGGAATAGTGAGCGCGGCACCATTGGCCGTGCCCCCCCCTTCATTCACGACCGCACTCATGCCGTCGCGGACGAGTTGCAGATGCTCGGGAGCGATGCCTGAAAGCACCGCGGCCGGCGTCGCCCGCGGCGGGTTGGAGCAGCTGAAGCTGGGCACGACCGCGTTGCCCGTTGCGATGCGCGCGGTCATCACGGCGAGCTGTAGCGGGGTGGCCAACACATAGCCCTGGCCAATCCCGCAACTGATGGTCTCGCCGGGATACCAAGGCTCCTCGAGCGTCGCACGCTTCCAGGCCGTGTCGGGCATGACGCCCCCCTTCAGGCCCGCCAATTCGCAAGGATAGGTCTGGCCGAGTCCGAGGGCGCGGCCCGTCACGGCCAGCCGGTCGATGCCGAGACGGTGGGCGGTCTCGTAAAAATAGACGTCGCAGGACTGCTTGATCGCGTCGTGAAGGCTAATTGGCCCGTGGCCGCCGCTGCGCCAGCAGTGGAAGTAGTGATTGCCAAAGGGGAAGCCGCCCCGGCAGATTATCTTCTCCGTGGGGTTGCTAACGCCGGCGGTGAGCCCGGCGAGCGCGGTCACCACCTTGAAGGTCGAACCCGGCGGATAGAGCCCGCGCGCCGCGCGGTTGTTGAGCGGATCTTCCTTGTCCCTAATCAGCTCCTGCCAGCGCTTGGGATCGACGTTGAAGGCAATCTCGTTGGCGTCGAAAGTGGGCGTCGAGGCCATGATCAGCACCGCGCCGGTGACGGCGTCGAGCGCGACCACCGACGCGCGGCGCTGGCTTGCAAGCCGCGTCAACGCCATCTCTTGCAGCTCATGGTCGAGGCTGAGCACAACGTCCTTGCCGGGCGTGCTCCGGGTAGCGCCGAGTTCGCGCACCACCCGCCCATGGGCGTCGACCTCATAGCTGATGCTGCCAGGGCGTCCCCTGAGCTCGCGATCGAAACCTTTTTCCAGTCCAGTCTTGCCGATGCGGAAGCCCGGCAGCCGCGTGACAGGCTCTCCCTCCACCTCCCCCTTGGCTGCCATGCCCACATAGCCCACCGCATGGGCCATGCTGCGGGAATGGCTGTAGGTGCGCACCTGCGCCATGTCGGTCTGCACGCCCGGCAGCTGCGGCGCCAGCACGTTGAGCAGCGCGAACTGACGCCAGGTGAGACCTTCGGCGACGAGGATCGGGAGATAGAGGCTTTGACGCTTGGCGTGGCGCAGCACGCGGTCCTTGTCGGCGTCCGACACCGTGACAATGGAAGAGAGAGTGGTAAGGGTCGCCGCGAGGTCTTTGCTGAAGGCCGGGACCACGATAACGCGCAGGTTCTCGCGATTCTCCGCGATGCGCGTGCCGAAGCGGTCGTAGAGCGTACCGCGCGCCGGCGCGACCAGCTGCGCGCTGATGCGGTTCTCGTCGGAAAGCAGGCGATACTCGGAGGAGTCCAGGATCTGCAATTGGCGCAAGCGCCAGCCGAGCACGCCGAACAGGGCCGCCTCGCCCGCACCCACCAGGAGAACGCGGCGCGAAAAGCGCAAACGCTGCTTGCGCACGAGATCGGGCCCGCTCAAGCAGGGCCCCCATAGGCGGCGCTGCGGCGGGGTGCGAGCCTCGCGCGCTCGAGCCTGAGGAGTAAGTACGAGACGTGAGGAAAGAGCACGGCGGAGGCGGCCGCCCCAATGGCGATTGGGCGCCAATCGACCCAGCGGAAAAAATAGAGGCTTGCGAGTAGCCAGCCGAAGCCCGCGAGCAGAACGACGACCGGAAGCCAGACGAGCCAGAGCAGGCCCACTCCCCCCTTGTCAGTGATGGACTGCGTCCGCCCGGCAATGCTCGACGCCATCAGCGCCATCAGACCCCAATAGCCGAGCGGCCCTCCGGTCGTCACGTCGGTGAGGAGTCCGATCAGCATGACCACGATCGGCGGCAAGACGGCGCCTTGGATGGTGCGCCAACAGAACACCATCATCACCACCACGAGAGGCAGCACGAACGTGGCGTCGGCGGGCAGGCCCCAGGGCACAGCCGTGGCGAACACCGCAACGAGAATGGAAACGATGGGTAGCATCGCGCTCATTGCGGGTTCGGCGCCTCCAGCGGTACGGCGGAGCGATTATCGGCGCCGGCGTGCAAGATGCCGACCTGGTGAACCTCCGCCGCCGCCGGCGGAACGCTCACCGGGCCCGTGCTTGGCCGCGCGACGCCGGCCACGCCTTGCGGCTCCGAGGATAGCGCGCGGGCCGAAGTTGCGGGCGCGGCGCCAGGATCGGTGGTGGAGAGCGCGGGCGTGTCGAAGTACAGCACGCTCACAAATTCGACGTCTCCAGGCTGGGCATAGGGGTTCGCCTTCCAGGCCCCGGGCGTCCCTTCGACCACGCCCACGCGTAAACCGCGCGGCAGCACGCCATCGCTGCCCGACGTATAAACCTCATCTCCAGGGTAGATCTGCGCGCCGTCGGGCAGGAACTCCAATCGGAGCTCGGCGCTGTTGTCGCCCGCGACCAGCGCGCGCACGCCAGCAGGTCCGACCAGCACGGGGATGTGGCTGTTCAGGTCGCTGAGCAGGAGGATGCGCGAGACCGACTTGCCGACCTCGACGGTGCGGCCGACCAGGCCGTCCCCGCTGATGGCGGCATAACCCACGCGGATGCCGTGGTCGCGGCCAAGATTGATCAGCACGCTACGCACGAACGGCCCGCGCTCATCGGCGATGACGCGGCCCGTGGCGAAATTGAGCCCGGGCTCGTCGACCGCATTCAAGAGCGCATGCAGATGCTGGACCTTCTGCTCGAGCACCTTGGCGCGCCATTCCCATTCCTTCAGATCCGCATTCTCTTGCTTCAGCCGGTCGAGCTCGGCGAAGAGGCCCGCGTAGGAGCGAACGCGGCCGAAGGCATGGCGTGCCTCGATGACTGGTCCCGAGGTCGCCTCGAGCAGAGGCGCTGTGAAGTCAGCGAGGGCGTCGCGTGCATCGGTGATGGCGCCGTGCCCGATACGGCTCAACACAAGAAGCACGGTGCAGAGAAAGTAGAGGCTGAAGGCAACGAGCTCGCCGGGGCCCCGCCAGGCGCGGCCCCGACGATTGAAAAGCGAGCGTGATCCCCACATGACCATTGAAAGGCAACGCCTCGGGCGTCGGCCCCTTTAATACGTGGCGCTAACGGCAACCCGTTGCTACTCGCGTCCGCCTCATGGCTTGATCAAGAGATCGGCCATGGTATCCAGTTGCTCCAGCGCCATGCCGCTCCCCCGCGCCACGCAGCGTAAGGGATCCTCGGCCACCTTGAACTTCACTCCGGTCTCGTTCGAAAACCGCACGTCGAGCTTGTCGAGAAGCGCCCCGCCGCCGGTCAAGTAGATGCCCGCCTCGGCGATATCGCCGGCGAGGTCGGGCGGAATCTCGGCCAGCGCCTGTTGAATGCCGTTGACGATCTGCTGGATCGGCAGACTGAGCGCGGTTGCGATGTCATGCGGCTCGAGGATGATCTCGGCGGGGAGACCTCTCTGCAGGTCGCGTCCTCGGATATGCACGGCGACCCGCGTGCCGTTAACCTTGGGCATGGCCGAGCCCGCCTCCTTCTTGATGGCCTCGGCGCTCGCCGCGCCGATGAGGATACGGTGGTTGAAGCGAACGTAGTTGATGATCGCCTCGTCCATGGCGTGGCCCGCGGTGCGGATCGAGCGCGAATAGATGACGCCACCCAGCGACAGCACGGCGAAGTCCGTGGTCCCGCCGCCGATGTCGACGATCATGGAACCGCGTGGCTCCGAAACTGGAAGTCCGGCACCGATCGCCGCCGCGACCGGCTCCTCGATCAGATAGACCCGCCGCGCGCCAGCCGCCAGCGCCGCCTCGTGCACCGCGCGGCGTTCTACGGGCGTGGCGCTCGCCGGGACGCAGATCAGGATGCGGGGACTGGTGAACCACCGGCGGCGATGCACGCGCCGGACGAACTGCTTGATCATCTCCTCCGCGGCAGTGAAGTCGGCGATCACGCCGTCGCGCATGGGCTGCACCGTCTCGATGGAGTCGGGCGTGCGTCCCAGCATCGCCTTGGCCTCGCGGCCGACGGCGATGACCTCGCGCCCACGCTCACGGTGGGCGATGGCAACAACGGAGGGCTCCTCGAGAACGATTCCCCTGCCCGGCACGTAGACGAGCGTGTTCGCCGTGCCGAGATCGATGGCCATGTCCGACGAGACAAAGCCGAATACGCGCGAGAACATACGCCGCCCCAATTTGGCTCAGAGATGCGGAGCCTTTGAACGCCGGTGAGCTGTCCGATCGGTGGAAAGCAACTGCCGCGCCACCGATGCCTACGCCCCAGTCCCTTGCTCATGTTGCTGCAAATCGTGTTGGGGGGCAATGCATTGCTGCGCGTTCAGCAAACATTCAGGTGCGTTGGCGGTTTGCGACTCACAACAGAGATGATTTCGCCAGCGTTTGGCCGCAAAGTGCCAATAGCAGCTAGCGGAGTTGTCTTGCAGGATTCGGACGAGAAAGCCGGAGGGCACAATGGACTACGCACGCGGGTTAAGATTGCTCCTCGCCGGGACGGCCTTTGCCGCGTTGGTGGCGACGGCGGGACTCCCCTTGCCAGGAGCCGACCGGCTCGGGTTCGGCGGAACCGCGGCGGCGCAGGCCATCGACATCGATTATTTTTATGACCAACTCGACGCCTATGGCGAATGGGTCTGGCATCCGCGCTTCGGCTATGTGTGGCTGCCGGACCATGTGTCGGAGAGCTGGCGCCCCTACACCGTGGGCCACTGGATCTACACCGATGAATATGGCTGGTACTGGGATTCCTATGAGCCCTTCGCTTGGGCGGTCTATCACTATGGTCGCTGGGGCTATGACCCGGACTATGGCTGGTTCTGGGTGCCGGGCGACACCTGGGCGCCTGCCTGGGTGCAATGGCGCTACGGCGACGACTACGTCGGTTGGGCGCCGATCGGGCCAAGACGCGAGGGCTACGCCTATGGCGTGCCCGAGGACTATGATCCGGCTGTGGCCGAGGCGTGGGTCTTCGTGCCGCCGCGCTATCTGACCTCACGCAGCATCTACCGCTATGCGCTACCGCCCTCCGAATTCGCGGCCGCCTTCTATGGGGCCCCTAACGTCTATCGGCCACAATTCCAGGGCGGTGTCGTCTTCAATTTCGGCATGCCGCGCGACCAGGTGGTGAGGATCATCAAGCGTCCCATCATCGTGCAGAAGGTCTACCGGGTCGACCGCAGGGAAGGCCGCTACGGAAAGTTCGAAGGCGGCGAGAACGGCATCCGGGTCTTCGCGCCGGGATTCGAGAAGGGCGCCAAGCCCAATCAAAAGCCGAAGCGCTTCGTCAACTCGCCGTCCGAGTTCAAACCGAAGACCAAGCTCCAGCATACCTTTAGCGGCAAGCCCCCCAAGGGATGGGGACCCGGTGCGGCGGAAATCGAGCCGGTCGCCAAAGAGGTGGGACCGCAAGGATTCAAAAAGCATGGCGGGCCGGACAACGACAATGCCAAAGGCAACGAGGCACAGGGACAGGGCGGGCCCAACGGCACCAGCGGTCAGGGCGGCGGAACGTCCGATGCGAACCAAGGCGAGAAGGACAAGGACAAAGGCAAGGGCCAGTTTGGATCAGGCAATCAAGGCCTTCCGAAAGGCCAGGGCGGTCAAGACGCTCAGGGTGGCCAGGGTGCCCAAGGCAATGGCAGCAAGGGGGCCGGCCCCTCAGGCACCGCTGGTCCCTCAGGAACCGGCACCTCGGGTCTCAATCCTTCAGGCACTGGGGCAGGCCAAGGGACCCAAGGCTCGAAGCAAGGCGCCAATCCCAATAGCGATCAGGACGACAAGAACAAGGACAACAAGAAGCATAAGGGCTTTGGAACCGAGACCGGTTCGCCGCAAGGCTCCGGCCAGCAAGGATTTGGCGGCAACTCAAATCGGGGTGACAAGCACCAGGGCGGACCGTCCGGTCCTGTCGGTGCCGGTGGCGACGACAACGGGGCCAACGGCCAAGGCAATTGGAAGCACAAAGGGTTCGGTGGTCCAAATGGATCCGGCGGTCCTGCCTTCCAGAACAGTCAGGGTGCCGGTACGTCGGGTAACACTGGCGGCAACGGTCAAGGCAACGATAAGAAGAAGAGTTTCTCCGGACCGGGCACCACCGGCGGTCAGAACGGCCAGGGTGGTCAAGGCCGAGGCAGTCAGGGTCAAGGCGGTCAAGGTGAGGGCGGCGGCGACAAGAAGGACAAGTGCCAGAAGCACCCCGAAAAGCCAGAGTGTCAGAAACCCAACTAACGCTCGCCGTCACGCTCCCTTTGGGGAGCGGCCCACGAGACAAGACGAAGGCGGTTGGCGCGAGCCAGCCGCCTTCATATTGGCCGGGCGTCCTTATGATGCGAGCATCATGACGCAAGCATCGTCTCCGGCTTCCGCCGTCCCTCGCGCGCAAGCAGCTTGTTGAGCGCGCTGACATAGGCGCGCGCTGAGGCCACCATCGTGTCGGTGTCGGAGCCCCTGCCCGTCACGGTCTTGCCGTCCGCCTCGAGCCGCACGCTCACCTCGGCTTGCGCGTCGGTCCCTTCGGTCACCGCGCTCACCTGGTAGAGCGGCAGCCGCGCCTCATGGGGCACGATCGCCTTGATCGCCTTGAAGGTCGCGTCCACCGGACCGTCGCCGGTCAATTCATGGGTGTGATGCTTGCCGTTGACATCGAGGGTCAGCGTCGCCTTCTGCGGACCCACGGTGCCTGCGATCACTGTCAGCGCCACCACCTTGATGCGGTCATGGGCCGACGCAATCTCCTGGTCCACCAGAGCCTCGATGTCCTCGTCCCAGATGTGCTTCTTGCGGTCGGCGAGCGCCTTGAAGCGCACGAAGGCATCCTCGAAGGCGTTGTCGCCGAGCTCATAGCCCAAGTCCTTCAGCTTCTCGCGGAAGGCATGGCGCCCGGAATGCTTGCCCATGACGAGCGAAGATTCCTTCAGGCCCACGCTTTCGGGCGTCATGATCTCGAAGGTCTCGGCATGCTTGAGCACGCCGTCTTGATGGATGCCGCTCTCATGGGCAAAGGCGTTCCGGCCGACGATCGCCTTGTTGTATTGCACCGGGAAGGCGGTGACGCGGGACACGAGCTTGGAGGCGCGGGTGAGCAGCGTCGAATCGATGCCAGTCCAGAATGGCATGACGTCGCCCCGCGTCTTGATGGCCATGACAATCTCTTCCAGCGCGGCGTTGCCGGCGCGCTCGCCCAGGCCATTGACGGCGCATTCCACCTGGCGCGCGCCGGCGCCGACACCGGCGAGCGAGTTCGCAACCGCCAGCCCCAGGTCGTTATGGCAATGGGTGGAGAAGACGGCCCGGTCAGAATTGGGCACCCGTTCCAGGATCATGCGGATGAGCGCCGCGAACTCATCGGGGGTGGCATAGCCTACCGTATCGGGAATGTTGACGGTGGTGGCGCCCGCCTTGATGGCGGCCTCGACGCAGGCGCAGAGAAAATCCGCTTCCGTGCGGGTCGCGTCCATGGCCGACCATTCCACGTCGTCGGTGTAGCCGCGGGCGCGGGTGACCGACGCTGTCACCAGCTCCAGCACCTTCTCCTTTTCGATACCCATTTGGTATTTGCGGTGGAGGGGTGAGGTGCCGATGAAGGTATGAATGCGGCCGTGGGCGGCAGGCTTGATGGCTTCCGCACACCGGTCGATGTCCTTGAATTGCGCGCGCGAGAGCCCGCAAATCACGGCCTTTTTGGCGCGGCGGGCGATCTCCTGCACGCTGTCGAAATCGCCTTGGGAGGCGATGGGGAAGCCCGCCTCGATGATATCCACGCCCATCTCGTCGAGCAGCTCGGCCACTTCGAGCTTCTCCTCGAAGGTCATGGTGGCGCCAGGGCACTGCTCGCCGTCGCGCAGCGTGGTGTCGAAGATGACGACGCGGTCCTTGTCCGCGCGCGCCTTAGCCTTCGGGGAACGTTCTTGATCGGAGTCCATAGTGCTCGTCCTTCGCTCCTTCGCTTGCCAGTCTAGCACGACCGGTAAGCCGCTTGAATTCTTGCTGGAATTGTTTGCGATCCCCTGAACGCCCGCCTTGGGTCGAGCCCAAGACTGCCGGAGCTCAGGGGCTAAGGAGGAGCAGGCCTTGCAACCCGAGGTCGCACACGCGAGCGGAGGCGGACGGCGCATGAGCGCCGCTCTTGATCCTCACCTGCCCGTTCAGTCGCGACATCTCAATTCACCTGTAACCCACGCAAATCTGACTCGAAAACCGGCGTGTCAGGTCAAAATAGGGCGAAGCCCCCGCGGAGGCAAGCGGTCAACTCGACTTCTTGTCGGTGCGCCGACGCTTGGGCGTTGCGCGGCGCCGCGCCTCGACCTTGGGCAGATCGCCGTCGGTCTGATTGACGAAAAGCAGCACGGCGAGGACCGCCATGTAGAAGCGGAAGGCGGCTTCCTGGCCGTTCCAGGTTTGCGATTCCCACATGGCGAACCACTCGCCAGCGACCACCATGAAGCCGAAGAACCAGACGACGAACGCAAGCATGGCGGCGGCGATCGCGTAACCCTTAGCGTCATTAAACGTCCCCGCCGGTGCAAGCCGCACGCGCCAGAGTGCTGCGGCGCCCGCCACGAACAGGACGCCCGTCACGCCTTCGGCGGCGATGATCGCGGCATAGGCCAGCTGCCACACGACCGGGCTCGTGATCGACCGGTACATCAGGCTGTTGCCGGGAAAGGTAGTGTCCATGCTGAGCACGTGGCTCACGAACAGATAGTTGGTCGCATAGTCGGTGATGTTGTCGAAGGTGACCAGCAGGCAGAAGAGCCCGAGCACGAGACACATCACGATCTTGGCCAGGCGGGCGATCAACATCGGGGACCCCTCCCCTGCAGTTTTCAGTTCTTGCTCTTGTCGACCATCTTACGCTCGGCGATCCACGGCATCATCTCGCGGAGGCGCTTGCCCACCACTTCCATCTCGTGGTTGTCGCATTTCGCGCGCATCGCCTTGAAGCTCGTCTGGTTGACGCGGTTTTCCAACATCCAGTCCTTGACGAACTTGCCCGACTGGATGTCGTCCAGCACGCCTTTCATGGCCTCGCGGCTTGTCTTGCCCACGACGCGGGGGCCGGACACGTACTCCCCATATTCGGCGGTGTTGGAGACCGAGTAGTTCATATTGGCGATACCGCCCTCATAGATGAGGTCGACGATCAACTTCACCTCGTGCACGCATTCGAAATAGGCCATCTCCGGCGCGTAGCCCGCTTCGACCAGCGTCTCGTAACCGTTGCGCATCAGCTCGACGAGACCGCCGCACAGAACCGACTGCTCGCCGAACAAATCCGTCTCGCATTCCTCGCGGAAGGAAGTCTCGATGATGCCGGCGCGTCCGCCGCCGATCGCCGCGGCATAGGACAGGGTGAGGTCATGGGCGTTGCCGGTGGCATCCTGGGCGATGGCCATGAGGCACGGCACGCCCGCGCCACGCGCATATTCGGCGCGCACGGTGTGGCCCGGGCCTTTCGGCGCCACCATGCACACATCCATGTCGGGGCGCGGCTCGATCAGGTTGAAATGGATGTTGAGCCCATGCGCAAAGAACAGGGCCGCGCCCCGCGTCATGTTGGGCTTCAAGTCCTTCTGCCAGATCTCGGCCTGGAGCTCGTCGGGGGTGAGCATCATCACCACGTCCGCCCATTTGGCCGCTGCGGGCACGTCCATCACCTTGATGCCGGCAGCTTCCGCCTTGGCGGCGGATTTGGAGCCGGGCCTGAGGCCCACGGCGACGTCGGCGACACCGGAGTCGCGCAAATTCAGCGCATGGGCGTGGCCCTGGCTGCCATAGCCGATGATGGCGACCTTCTTCGACTTGATCAGATTGAGATCGGCATCCCGGTCGTAATAGACGCGCATAAACCTGTCCCCTGCCCTTAAATCACTGACACTGTTGCTCGGCCGCGTTTGTGACGCCCGGGACCGCACTTTGCAAGTGGTCTCGGCTTAAGCTCTAGTCCGCCCGGCACGCGATACTCGAGGAGGCACGCATGAAGAACATCGATCGCTGGTTCATTCTGATCGGGCTCCTGTATGGCATTTTCGGCTTCGGCTTCGGCATCTGGGTCGGCATCAACGAGTGCTTCGAGCAGGCGCATCTGCACGCGCATATCAACCTAATCGGCTTCGCCTCGATGACCCTGTTCGGGCTCCTCTACCGCGCGTTCCCGGCGCTCGCCGAGGGCCGGTTGGCGATCGCGCAAGCACATCAGACTGTGGCGTTCGCCGCAGGCGGCTCATTGACGGTGCTGGCGGCGATGCTCGTGTTGCTGGCGAACTTCCTGCTGAATGTCTTCAGCGCGAAGGTTCGGGCGTAAGCTACATCCGCTCTGGCCCGCGGCTAATGGCGGCAAGCCCAGTACGGGAAACTTCGACTAGGCCAAGCGGCTGCATCAAGATGATGAACTGATCGATCTTGGACTGCTTGCCGGTGATCTCGAAGATGAAGTGCTCGGTGGAGGCGTCGATGACCGACGCGCGGAAGGCTTCCGCCAGGCGCAAGGCCTCGACCCGCTTCTCGCCCTTGCCCGCCACCTTGACCAGCGCGAGCTCGCGCTCGACCGGGTTGCCTATCACGGTAAGGTCGGTGACCGAATGGATCGGCACCAGCCGCTCAAGCTGGTGCTTGATCTGCTCGATCACCATGGGCGGGCCGGAGGTGACGATGGTGATGCGCGACAGATGCGCCTCGTGCTCGGTCTCCGACACGGTCAGCGAGTCGATATTATAGCCGCGACCCGAGAACAGCCCGATGACGCGCGCGAGCACGCCCGGCTCGTTGTCGACGAGCACGCTCATGGTGTGCGTCTCGCTCTTCTCCTCGCGCTTGTCGAGCGAGTAGGCAGATCCCGGCTGGCTTGGCATCAGTGTCGGTCCAGGGTTCGCATGGCTAGACCATCACCTTGCCTTCCTCGGTGATGGCATTCTCAAGATCCGCCTCGGTGAGGTTGTCGCCCATCAGCATGTGGTTGTGTGCCTCGCCGCTTGGGATCATGGGGAAGCAGTTGGCGTGCTTGTCGACGCGGCAGTCGAAGATCACGGGCTTGTCGACCGTGATCATCTCGCGAATGGCGTCGTCGAGCTCGGACGGCTTCTCGGCGCGAATGCCGACCCCCTGATAGGCCTCGGCGAGCTTGACGAAGTCGGGCAGCGCCTCGGTATAGGAATGAGAATAGCGGCCGCCATGCAGAAGCTCCTGCCATTGCCGCACCATGCCCATATATTCGTTGTTCAGGATGAAGATCTTGATGGGCAGGTCGTATTGAGCCGCCGTCGACATCTCCTGCATGGTCATCAGCACCGAGGCCTCGCCCGCGATGTCGATGACGAGGGAGTCCGGATGGGCCACTTGAACGCCCACCGCTGCGGGCAAGCCATAGCCCATGGTGCCGAGGCCGCCTGACGTCATCCATCGGTTGGGCTCCTCGAACTTGAAGAACTGGGCCGCCCACATCTGGTGCTGCCCCACCTCGGTGGTAATGTAGACATCCCGGTCGCGGGTCAGCGCATACAAGCGCTCGATCGCATATTGCGGCATGATCACGTCGTTGCGCTTATTGTAGTGCAGGCATTTGCGCGCGCGCCAGCGGTCGATCTCGGCCCACCAGGTCTTGAGCGCCGGCTTGTCGAGCTTCGGCTTCTTGGCCTGCCAGGCCGCGAGCATCTGACCGAGTACATGGGCGCAGTCGCCGACGATGGGCAAATCCACCTTGACGTTCTTGTTGATGGACGAGCGGTCGATGTCGACATGGATCTTCTGGGACCCCGGAGAAAAGGCGTCGAGCCGGCCGGTGATACGGTCGTCGAAACGGGCGCCGATGCAGATCATCACGTCGCAATCATGCATGGCGTTGTTGGCCTCGTAGGTGCCGTGCATGCCGAGCATGCCGAGCCACTGCTTGTCGGAGGCCGGATAGGCGCCGAGCCCCATTAGCGTGGAGGTGATGGGAAAGCCGGTGAGGTGCACGAGCTCGCGCAAGCGACGACTCGCCTCGGGGCCTGAGTTGATGATGCCGCCGCCGGTGTAGAAGAGTGGGCGCTTGGCCTTGGCCATCAGCTCGACAGCCGCGGCGATCGCGTGCGGGTCGCCCTCGGTTTGCGGGCGATAGCTCTTGTGCTGGGAATTAAAGAGCCCGGTATATTCGCCCTTGGCGAATTGGATGTCCTTGGGGATGTCCACGACGACGGGCCCCGGACGGCCGGTGCGCGCCACGTAGAACGCCTCGTGCAGGACGCGGCTCAATTGATTGACGTCCTTGACGAGATAATTGTGCTTGGTGCAGGGCCGCGTGATGCCGACGGTGTCGCATTCCTGGAAGGCGTCGTTGCCGATCAGGTGGGTCGGCACCTGTCCGGTGATGCAGACGATGGGGATCGAATCCATCAGCGCGTCGGTAAGGCCGGTGACGGCGTTGGTGGCGCCCGGGCCCGAGGTGACCAGAACCACGCCGACCTTGCCGGTCGAGCGCGCATAGCCTTCGGCGGCATGCACCGCGCCCTGCTCGTGGCGGACGAGGATGTGCTTCAGCCGGTCCTGCTGGAACAGCGCGTCATAGATGGGCAGCACGGCGCCGCCCGGATAGCCGAAAATGTGCTCCACGCCTTGGTCGGCGAGAACTTGGAGCACCATTTCCGCGCCTGTCATCGCGCGTGACATCGATATCCTCTTTCGGAAAGCCGCGGCGTTGCCGGGCGAACCTTCCCGCTCCGGTCACAGTTCATCAACCGGTCGCTGGGCTCAGCCCATGACCGAAAACCGGCAAAGGTGGCGCACCCTAAGGCCAGGGTAGGAGAGGGTCAACGGCAAAGGCGAATGAATGGAAAATTTGACGCGCCTAACCTTGCCTAAAATTACGTATGTTGCGCCGTCGCGTAATTTTATTACCACTCAGGACGCGGGGGCCCGGATTCGCCGCAATTTCGCCAGTCGGCCACCCAGCTGGACAAGCGCACGAGATGCCCCTATGTCCCTAACCGAGATGCATCGTCTTCCCGCTTGCGGCGTCGCCTCCCGACCCGCGGCTCAATCCAAAAATCCCAATAGTCAATGACGCGGGCCAATCTAGAAACCCCTGCAGCCAACGGCGTTGATGCCGAAGTGCAGTCCCACGGGACCTCGTGGGCGCTCGCCGTCGGTTGTCTCGGTGTCGTCTATGGCGATATCGGCACGAGCCCTCTCTACGCCTTCCGGGTTGCCTTGCGCGCAGCCGTGGGCACCACGGGGCCGGTGACGCGCGAAGTCGTGCTGGGGGTGGATTCGCTCATTCTTTGGGCGCTGATCCTGATCGTGACCGTAAAGTATGTGCTCATCCTGCTGCGCGCCGACAACCGCGGTGAAGGCGGCACGCTCGCGCTCATGGCGCTTGCCCGCAACTCCCTCGGACGCCATAGCGGCATCATCCTGCTGCTCGGGATCGTCAGCGCGGCCCTGTTCTATGGCGATGCGCTGATCACGCCTGCCATCTCGGTGCTGTCCGCCGTCGAGGGCCTGCAGGTGGTGGCACCGCCGCTCGAGCGCTTTGTGGTCCCAGTCACCGTGGTCATCCTCGTAATACTGTTCGTCGGGCAATCGCGCGGAACAGCGAAGGTGGCGGCGCTTTTCGGCCCCATCACCACCTTGTGGTTCATTGTCATCGCCGTGGCGGGTCTCGTTCACGTCATCGCAAATCCGAGCGTGTTCGCCGCCCTTAATCCTCTCTATGGGATCGATTTCCTCCGGACGTATTCTCCGGTTGGGTTGGCGACGCTCGGCGCCGTCTTTCTTGCCGTCACCGGCGCGGAAGCCCTTTATGCCGATCTCGGCCATTTCGGACGCAAGCCCATTCAGAACGCCTGGCTGTTTCTCGTGCTGCCGGCTCTGGCCATCAACTATCTCGGACAAGGCGCACTGGTGCTGGCCGACAGCGGGGCCATCGAGAACCCGTTCTACCTGCTGGTGCCCAACTGGGCGCTGGTGCCGACCATCATTCTCGCGACGGCAGCGACGGTGATCGCGAGCCAGGCGGTAATCACCGGCACGTTCTCCCTGACAAGCCAGGCCATCCAACTCGGGCTCCTGCCCCGTGTCGAGGTCCGCCACACCTCGCCATCCCGCTTCGGCCAGATCTTCATGCCGAGGATCAATTTCTTGCTGCTCGTCGGCGTGCTGCTGCTCGTCGCGCTGTTCCGCAGCTCGAGCGCGCTCGCCTCGGCCTATGGCATCGCCGTGAGCGGCACCATGGTGGTCACCGCCTGCATGGCCGTCGTGGTGATCTGGAAGGTCTGGCAGTGGTCGCCCTGGGCGGCGGCGGCGCTCATGGTGCCGTTCCTGGTGGTGGACTCGACCTTCCTTACTGCCAATCTAATCAAGATCGCCGACGGAGGCTGGGCGCCGCTCCTCGTCGCCGGGCTGATGACGGTGGTGATGCTGACATGGCGCAGAGGGACGGAGATCCTTTCCGCCAAGACCCGGCGGCTGGAGACGCCGCTCGACCCTCTCATTCAGTCGCTGCGCAAGAGCCCGCCGCATCGCGTGCCGGGCACCGCCATATTCCTCACCGCGGCACCGGACAGCGCCCCCACGGCGCTGCTGCATAGCCTGAAGCACTACAAGGTGCTGCACGAAAGCAACGTGATCTTGACCATCATCACTGAGAGCTTCCCAAGGGTTGCTGCCCCTGACCGCGTCGAAATGATGGACCTCGGCGACAGTTTCCGCCGCGTCATCCTGCATTTCGGCTTCGTGGAGAGCCCGAACGTGCCCAAGGCGCTCGCCATCGCGCGCAAAGCGGGCTTGACCTTCGACATCATGTCGACCTCCTTCTTTCTGTCGCGCCGCTCGGTCAGGCCCGATGCGCGGTCAGGCATGCCGCTGTGGCAGGACAAGCTGTTCATCTTCCTCGCCCAGAATGCCGACGATGCGTCGAGCTATTTCCAACTGCCGACCGACCGCGTGGTGGAGATCGGCACCCAGGTCACGGTCTAGCGAGGATCGCGCTCGCCGCGGCAATCGCCGCCTCGGCGTCGGGGAACCACGCCCAATCGGACATATAGCGGCGCAGCCAGCTCATTTGCCGCTTGGCGTAACGGCGGCTCTCGGTCTTGGCCTTCGCGGCCGCCGCGTCGAGGCTCGCGGTGCCGGCGAGAAAGGCCGCCAACTCACGCACCCCATGGGCGCGCATCGCCGGCAAGCCGTCGTCGAGGCCGCGCCCCACCAGAGCGCGCACCTCCTCGATGGCGCCACCTTCGAGCATGCGATCGAAGCGCGCATCGATGGCGGCGTAGAGGGGCTCGCGCTCCGGCGCGATCACAAGCTTCAGGGCCGCCTCGCCCGCGAGTAAGGGCGCCGCATTCGACCCTTGCCACTCGCCGAGCGAAACCCCCGTCGCGTCGATGACCTCAAGCGCGCGCAACACCCGCTGCGGGTCGGAGGGTTTGAGCCGCGCGGCCATGCCGGGATCACGCGCGGCCAGAGCCTGATGCAATGCGGCCGGCCCGAGTCGGTCGGCCTCGGCGCGCCAATAGCGGCGGAGCTCGTCGGGAATGTCCGGGACCGCCGCCAGGCCCTCGGTGAGGGCCTTGAAGTAAAGACCGGTGCCGCCGACCAGGATTGGCAGCCGCGCATCCTTGCGTGCCTCCTCGATGGCAGCGGCGACGTCGGCCAACCAGCGGCCGACGGAATAGGCTTGAGTTGCCGGCGCCATGCCGTAAAGGCGATGCGGCGCCCTGGCGCGGTCGGCCGCCCCGGGCCGTGCGGTGAGCACGTGAAGCTCACCATACACCTGCATGGAATCGGCGTTAATGACTGTGCCGCGAAAGCGCGCGGCGAGGTCAAGCGCTACGCTTGATTTACCGCTCGCCGTCGGCCCGGCGATGAGGACCGCCTCGGGCGCCGTCACTTCCTAACTCATGGGCACGGCGACGAAGCGCAAGCCCCCCTTGGCATCGGAGATCAGCAGCAGGACCGTCTTGCGGCCCGACTTCTTGACCGCCGCCACCCGGGCCAGCACCTCTTGGGGGTCGGTGACCTTTTCCTGCGTCACCTCCACGATGACGTCGCCCGCTTTCACGTCCTTCAGCGCCGCCGGGCTATTCGGCTCGACCTTGGTGATCAGCACCCCTTCGACCGCCTTGCCGATGTTGAACTGGCTGCGCAAGGGATCAGTGAGCTGGGAAATCGATAGCCCAAGCAATTCCTCATGCTCGGGCTGGGCCTCATCCTGCGGGGCGCGTTGCTCTTGATCCTCGTTGTCCTCGCTTTCGGGGAGGCGACCCACCGTCACGGTGACATCGAGCTTCTGGCCTTTGCGCAGGAGCTCGACGGGGACGGACTTGCCGATGGTGGCGGCGGCCACCGCGCGGGGCAGGCTACGCATGTTCTCCACCGGCTGGCCATCGAATTTGAGAATCACGTCGCTCGGCTGAATGCCCGCGGCGGCAGCCGGACTGGCCGGTGAGACGTTGGCCACAAGGGCTCCGGTCGCGTCCTTCATGCCGAGACTTTCGGCGATCTCGTCGGTCACGTTCTGCACATGCACCCCGAGCCAGCCGCGCCGCGTCTCGCCGAACTGCTTCAATTGGTCGACGACCTGCACGGCGCTGTTCGAGGGCACGGCAAAGCCGATGCCGATCGATCCGCCGGAGGGCGAGATGATGGCCGTGTTTACGCCGATGACCTCGCCATCCATGTTGAACAGAGGCCCACCCGAATTGCCGCGGTTGATGGCGGCATCGGTTTGCAGGAAGTCGTCATAGGGGCCGGCATTGATGTCGCGCTTCTTGGCCGAGATGATGCCGACAGTGACGGTGCCGCCGAGCCCAAAGGGATTGCCGATGGCCATCACCCAATCGCCCACTCGCATCTTCGCCGAATCGCCGAAGCTTGCCGCCTTGAGCGGCTCCTTCGGCTCGACCTTGAGTAGCGCCAGATCGGTCTTGGAATCGTGGCCGAGCACCTTGACCACTTTGAGCTTGGAGCCGTTGGTGAAGTTAATGATGATCTCGTCGGCACCCTCGATGACGTGATTGTTGGTGACGATCAGTCCGGAAGGGTCAACGACGAAGCCCGAGCCGAGCGAGCTCACCTTACGCGGCAGGCCCTGCTTGTCCTGATCGTCGAAGAAGTCATTGAAGAAGTCCTCGAAGGGCGAGCCTTTCGGACCGGGGCCCACAGGGGTGTCTTCCTTTCCACCCTTTAGCGTCTGGGTGGTAGAGATGTTGACCACCGTGTCCTGCAGACCTTCGGCGATATCGGCCACGGAAGCGGGGCCGCGCGCGAGACCGGTGCTGGCCGAAAGCATAAACCCGCTCAGGAGCAGGAGCGCTGGTGCTGCGGCGAGCCAAACGTTTCCGGGGGACGCGGCAAGGCTACCCTGTCGCGGCCGGTTGGCTCGTTCAGTCGTCACTGCAACCATCCCCAATGTTAGCGCAAATCGCCCTGGCGTGGCAGAGCGCCTCGTCACGGGAGCCATCGGGCGCTATCCGCGCATGAACCAGACGACGAGCACGCCCACGCTCACCGCCAGAAGCCCGGCCATGCGCACGGCCTGCTCAGGCGCGGCGGCCGTGGCTTGCAGCAGCCTCCGGCCGAGATTCGGGGAGAGCGCCCAGAGCGACCCTTCGATCACGAGAACGAGACCGAAAGCGACCACAAGATCGTTCATCCCGCCTCTGACATCGTTCATTGCGCCCGGGCCGGGGCGGGCTCGCTTGGTGGCGCGATCGCGACCGTGCCGCCGGGCATCGGCGTTGCCTCAGAGCTTTGCGGCGATGGCGTGGATGGCGTGTTCTGCGGGGCGGCCTCCGGTGGCGCTGCCCCACCCTTACCGGTGGCGCTGTTGAAATATTTGAAAAACTCCGAGTCCGGGCCGAGCAGCAGCCGCGTATCCCCGGATTTCAGAGACGTCTCATAAGCCTGCATGGACCGATAAAAGGCAAAGAAGTCGGGGTCCGGACTGTAAGCCTCGGCATAAATCCGGTTTCGCTCGCCGTCGCCGTCGCCGCGAATCCTTTCCGACTCGCCGGTGGCATCGGCCTTGATCACCGTGACCTGGCGGTCGGCTGTGGCGCGGATGCGGCGTGACGCCCCCTCGCCTTCGGCGCGCCACTCGGCCGCTTCCCGCTGCCGCTCGGTCTGCATGCGCTTGTAGATTGCTTGCATGTTCGCCTCGGGCAAGTCGACGCGCTTGATGCGCACGTCAACGATCTGCACGCCGAAGGGGGTCGCTTCCTGGTTGACCTGGCTCAGGATGGTGCGCATCAGCTCCTCGCGCTTGTCGCGCACCACCGAGGCAAAGCTCGCGCCACCCAATACGCGCCGCAGCGAGGCTTGGAGCACCGCCCCAATGCGCGAATTTGCGATACGCTCGTCGCCCACGGCTTGGGAGAACAGCAACGCGTTCACGATCTTGTAGCGCGCGAAGGCATCCACCACGAGCCGCTTCTTGTCCGAGGCGATCACCTCTTGGGAGGCGGTGTCGACGTCGAGAATGCGCTTGTCGAAGAACTCGACATTCTGGATGAAGGGGATCTTGTAATTCAGCCCCGGCTCAGTAATGACGCGCTTCGGCTTGCCGAATTCGAGCACGAGCGCCTGCTGCGTCTGCTGGACGGTGAATACCGTCAGATAGCCGACGACCGCGATGGTGCCGAGCAAAACGAGCAAAAGTACTAAGTTGGTCCGGTTCATGGCTGGCCCTCCGCCGCCGCGGGCTTTTTGGAGAATTCTGAAAGCGGCAGATAGGGCACGACGCCGTTGCCGGCCTTCTGGTCGACGATGACCTTGTCGCTATCGGCGAGCACCCGCTCCATGGTCTCGAGAAACATGCGCTTGCGGGTGACTTCGGGCGCCTGCTTGTACGCCTGATAGATTTTCGTGAATCGATCAGCCTCACCTTTCGACTCAGCGATGACCTTGTCGCGATAGCCCTGGGCTGCCTGGAGGATGCGCTCGGCCTCGCCCTTGGCCTCTGGGATGATGCGGTTGGCGTAGGCCTCGGCCTCGTTCTGCAGCCGCTCCTGATCGGCGCGCGCGGCCTGCACATCGCGGAAGGCGTCGATCACCTGCGCCGGCGGATCGACCTTTTGCAGTTGAACCTGGGTGACCAGGACGCCAGCGCCATAGCTGTCGAGGGTTTTCTGCATCAGCGCTTGCACCGCCGCCTCGGTCTTGGCGCGGGCTTCGGTCAGGATCGGCTCGATATCGCTTTGACCCACGATCTCGCGCATGGCGCTTTCCGCCACGTCTTTCACCGTGCCTTCCGGGTTCTGGATATTGAACAGGAAGTCCGGAGCGTTGCTGATCTGCCAGAACACGACGAAGTCGACGTCGACGATGTTCTCGTCGCCGGTGAGCATCAGGCTCTCCTCGGAAACGTCGCGGATGCCGCTGGACGTTTCCCGATTCTCGGTCGTTCCGCGCATCCCGATCTCGATGCGATTGACGCGGGTCACCTTGGGCAGCTCCACCACCTCGATCGGATAGGGCCAGCGGAAGTGGAGGCCCGGCGAGAGGAGCCGCACCAGCTTGCCGAAGCGGAGGACCACACCCTCCTCCTCGCGGTCCACGCTCACGGTAAAGCCGAAAAAGACGATGAGCCCCACCACGAGCAAGGCGGCGAACACGGTCAAGGGGCCGCCCATGTGTCCGCCGGAAAGCCGACGCAGCCGATCCTGGCTGCGGCGCAAGATTTCCTCGAGGTCCGGCTGCTGGCCGGGACTGCCGGGGCGCTGGCCCCACGGGCCGCCCGCTCCGCCTTTCCAACCGCCGCCGCCGCTCTGATTGCTCCAAGGCATAATGGTTACTCGATCCTCATGTCTGAAGAAGGATGGCGCCAAGCCGCTCAGCGAGTCCCGCGAGCGGCAAGACTGCCAGCACGAAGGCGGCAGCCCCGGGGCCTGAAGTCGGAAGCGTTATAGGGCAGTCACCGGCCCCGCGCAACGAGGCTCGGCCAATGCCAGGCTTCAAACGCGCTCCAGGAGCACGAAGCTGAAGGCGTGGTCATCCCTAGGTCCGGGCGGATGGTCCTGGCGGGACACCTCGCGCCATAGGCTCCGGTCCCAGGATGGAAACCAGGTATCGGCGTCCGGCGAGGCATGCACCTCGGTGAGATAGATGCGGCGGGCCAAAGGCATCACCTCGCCGAAGATGTCCTCGCCGCCGATAACCATGATCTCGTCGACCCCGGCCGCCTCCGCGGCGATGCGCGCCTGCTCGAGCCCCTCCTGCAGGGAATGGGCCACGACCGCGCCGGGCACGTGGAAGCCTTGCTCGCGGCTCAAGATGATGTTGCACCGCTGGTCGAGCACCCGGCCGAGGGAAGCAAAGGTGCGCCGCCCCATGATGACGGGCTTGCCGAGGGTGACCGCGCGGAAACGGCGCATATCGCTCGAAAGGCGCCAGGGAAGATCGCCGTCCTTGCCAAGGGCGCCGTTCTCCCCCGTGGCGACAACCAGGGCAATCACTGGACCGCGGGCTGGCTCAGGCGGCAGGCTCACACCGCCACCTCGGCACGGATCGCGGGGTGCGGGTCGTAGCCCACGAGCTTGAAATCCGCATAGACGAAGTCGAACAGCGAGGTCACCCTCGGATTGATCTCCATGCGCGGCAGCGACTTGGGCGCGCGCTTCAGCTGCTCGTCGGCCTGTTCGAGATGGGTGCGATAGAGATGCACGTCGCCGAAGGAGTGGATGAACTCTCCTGGCCGCAATCCTGTCACTTGCGCCGCCATCAAAGTGAGCAACGCATAGGAGGCGATGTTGAAGGGAACGCCGAGAAACACGTCGGCCGAGCGCTGGTAGAGCTGGCAGGAGAGACGGCCGTCGGTGACATAGAACTGGAACAGGCAGTGGCACGGGACGAGCGCCATCTGCTCGAGCTCGCTCACGTTCCACGCGCTCACCACATGACGGCGCGAGTCGGGGTCGCGCTTCAGACCCTCCACCACGCGGGCAATCTGGTCGACGTGGCGCCCGTCGGGCGTGGGCCAGGAGCGCCATTGGTGGCCATAGATGGGCCCGAGCTCGCCCTTGGCATCGGCCCACTCGTCCCAGATGGTGACGCCATGCTCGTGCAGATAGCCCACATTGGTCGAGCCCTGCAGGAACCAAAGGAGCTCATGGATGATTGATTTGACGTGCAGCTTCTTGGTGGTGACGAGTGGGAAGCCTTTGGCCAGATCGAACCGCAGCTGATCACCGAACAGGCTGAGCGTGCCGGTATTGGTGCGGTCGCCTTTGGGCGTGCCGGTTTGCCGGACGCGGGCGAGCAGATCGAGATATTGGCGCATGGCGAATCCCTGAGGTCTGCCAGTGTAGAGGAAAACCGGCGCGGCTTAAGCCCGGCTGCACAGCTCCCTTGTTTCGATCCTGAGACTGCGCTTTGATCGCCGCAGGCCGAAATGGGGGCAATCGGTTGCGGGCGACGGAGAGAAGGCACCTGCCGGCAGACGTCGCGTGGGGCGAGTTCGCCGTCGCCGCCCTCATCTTCAGCGTGGCCCTCCTCATCTACCTAGCCTCGCCTGTGGTGACGACCTCCGATGCTATGTTCGCCATGCATGTGGCGGCAAGCTTCTACAATGGGTTGCACGGCGAGGTTTCGGCCTGGCTCCCTGCCATCCACGCCACGGCCGCCTATCGGCAGTACGGCTTCCCCTACCAGCTCGTCACCACACCAACGGGCATCTACAGCAAGTACCCGATCGGTACGCCCTTGATGGTCGTGCCCTATGTGGCGCTCAACGATGCGCTTGGCGGCCATCTCCTCAGCGACCTCGGGCAGAACATCGCCCCCTGGCACGACCACTTCGCCGCGTCGGCGATGAGCGCGGCCGCCGCGGCGGTGCTTTATCTGGCTATGCGGCGGCGGGAGGCGAGCGTCACGGCAGCCTTGCTGGCTACGACGGCGTTCATGCTCGGCACCCCCCTGTGGTCGACCGCAAGCCGCGGGCTCTGGCAGCATGGCCCGCTCATTCTCTGCTTCTCGCTGGCCATTTTCTTTCTGTCGCGGAAGCCGATCCGCCTGATCGATGCTGCCGCCGCGGGGTTTGCGCTGGGTTACGCGGTCCTGACCCGGCAGACCGCGGGACTTGCCCTGCTCGCGATCGCGCTTGCCCTCCTCAGCATGAATTGGCGGGCGGCGTTCGTGCTCGGACTCGCCGCCGTCCCGCCGATGCTGGTCAACGTCGCCTACGATCTGCACGCCTTCAACTGGATCGGAAATCCGTATGTCAGCCAATATGCGGACAGCGCCGCGTGGTCGTGGACCGCGTTCTCCGGCCTCATAGTCAGCCCGCAGCGAGGCTTGCTCATCTTCAGCCCGATCCTGCTCTTTGCCGGCTACGGCTTCGTGCATCTCGTACGCGAGCGGCGCGCGTCTTCGGTGGACTATGCCTATCTCGCCTATTGCCTTGGCCTCTGGCTCTTCCTCGCCTGCTGGCCAGCATGGCACGGCGGGTATTCGTACGGTCCGCGTATGATGAGCGACCCATTGCCGTTTCTGGTGCTCTATCTTGCGCCCGCCTGGGACACCATGGCGCGTCGGGCGGCACTCCCAGCCATGGCGGGCTTCGTCTTCCTCCTTACGATTTCCTGCGCAATCCACGCGCGCGGCGCCACCGATTGGGATGTTTGGCGCTGGAACGTAAGGCCGGACCTCGAAGCCCGGCTATGGGACTGGCGCGATCTCCAAATCCTGTACAGCACGGGCCGGACAGATCATCCGACACTCGAGGGCGATCGAAAGGACATCAATTCCGGCGCAATCCCGAAGGCTTACCGGTAATGGGGCCCTAGACAAACAGCGTGTATCTGACAATGCAATACAGGGCGCGAATTGCATCCTTCACGCCGATTTTCTTGCCCTGCGCGTAGGTGCGCCCGTGATAGGAGATGCCGACCTCGTAGAACACGCAGCCTTTCTTGGCGAGCTTGGCTGTCACCTCCGGCTCGAAGCCGAAACGATCCTCCTCGATCGCGATCGATTGAATTGCGCTCCGCCGGAAGGCCTTGGAGCCGGTCTCCATGTCCGACAGGTTGAGATCGGTGAAGGCGTTCGACCACAGTGTAAGGAGTTGATTGGCGACCGAGTGCCAGAAATAGAGCACGCGGTGTGCCTGCGAGCCGGTCAAGCGCGAGCCATAAACCACATCGGCGCCGTGCAGAAGAATTGGTGCGATCAGCTTCGGATATTCGCGCGGGTCGTATTCAAGGTCGGCATCCTGCACGACGACGATGTCGCCGGTGGCCGCAGCCAATCCGGTCCTGAGGGCCGCCCCCTTCCCCCGGTTCACCGGGTGGTAGATCACCTTGGCGACAAGCGGCTCGATCTCGTGCTTGAGAAGCGCTGCAGTGCCGTCGGTCGAGCCGTCGTCGACGACAATGATCTCCGTCCGGCGGATTTCGCTGGCAAGCACGGCCGTGACGAGCGGCCGGATCGTCGCCGCCTCGTTGAAGCAGGGAATCACAATCGAGAGGAGAAAATCGAGCTCCTTAAGGAGCCGCGCCTCGGAGTGAGGCATGGCGTGCGGCAGGCTTGAGGAACTTAAAGAATCATTCATGCGAGCAAGGGTCCCTCGACGCCATGGTCGTGGATGATGAACCGGATCAGCTTCAGCGCACAAGGGATCGGTGAGCGACATCCTTCGAGGCCGCGGGGTAAGCGCCGCCAAATGGCGTCCGCGGCGCCGGGTCCACCATCAACCTTTTTTTTGCCGTCGTACCGGCCTATATAGATAGTGTCGGCTTCGGCCGACTATGGCGATAAATGGCCTTCGCAATAAGCCATTCGGACCCGGGGGCAGTACCCGGCGCCTCCACCAGGGTTCAGGAATCGGATGATGAGAGAATGCGCGGCGGCGCGACGTTCAATACAGACATCTCGCTTCCGATTGCTGACTTCTGAACCGTGGCGGGGGCGAAACAGGCTCGACGAGGGTGTAAAGGTTGTGCTTTCGCTCGGCATGGTACCGCCGTTATCGGGCCGACCCTATAGTTGCCAATGACAACTATGCGGAGGCTGCTCTCGCTGCGTAAGCGGCGCGATAGCCTAAATCTCAAGTCCTAACCCTGTTCGCAGGGGCTAGGCGCGGTTTCGGAGGGCACCGGGCAACAGAAGCCCTCCACTTTTGCTTCCGGGGGCATTTCCTGCCTTACGTCGCAAGGGGGGCGGCGAGTTCCATGGCAGACGACGAGATCCGATACGACCTTCTCACGCAGGACGCTCTGCGCGGCGTGATCCGGCAGGTGCTTAGCCTCGTCCAGCGGGACGGGCTTCCAGGGCAGCACCATCTCTACATTGCCTTCGACACCGAGGGCGAAGGCGTCGCGGTGTCGAAGCGCCTCAAGGAACAATATCCCGACGAGATGACCATCGTGCTGCAGTACCAGTTCTGGGACCTGCAGGTGACCAACGACCGCTTCGAGGTCAAGCTCTCCTTCGGCAGCGTGCCGGAGCGGCTGGTGGTGCCCTTCCACGCGGTGAAGGCGTTCTATGACCCGAGCGCCCAGTTCGGGCTTCAATTCGGGCGCCCGGGCGCGGCTAACGATTCGGCGCGGCAGCATATGGCGGCGGCGATGCCCGATCTTGTCGGCGAATCCGAAGAAGGAGCATCGGCGCGCCCGCTGCCTGAACCACATGCGGAGGAAAACGCACTGGTTGAGGTCGGACTCGTGCGATCGCCGGCCGAGGTCGTGCAACTCGATCGCTTCCGCAAGAAATAGCGCCTCGCCTGCATCAATGGCGGGCCAACTCTCCTAGCTCCTTCCTTCCCATGCCGCGGGGCGCTTGACACGGCGCCTGCGTCGTTCTATTTAACCGCTTGGTTATTTAACCATGCGGTACATAACGATGTCGCCCGATCGCCTGAGCGCCACCTTCGCAGCCCTTGCCGACCCGACGCGGCGCGCCATCCTGGCGCGCCTCACTTTGGGCGAAACCTCCGTCTCCGAGCTCGCCCGGCCTTTCGACATGAGCCTTCCCGCCATCTCCAAGCATCTCAAGGTGTTGGAACGTGCGGGCCTCATCGTGCGCGGCCGTGAGGCGCAGTGGCGCCCCTGCCGGATCGAGCTCAAGGCACTCAAGGGCGTCGATACGTGGCTCGAAGATTATCGCCGCCTCTGGGAGGAGCGCCTCGACCGCCTGGACGTTTACCTCCAAGAGCTGCAAGCCAAGGGGACGGGACGTGGCCGCAAGAAATAGCGTCGATCTGGAGACAGACCCGCGGTCGATCATCGGGACGCGCGTGTTCGACGCGCCACGCGAGCTTGTGTTCTCGGCGTGGACCGACCCGAAGCATTTGGCGCAATGGTGGGGGCCGGACGGCTTCACGACGACGACCAGCGCGTTCGAATTCCGCGCCGGTGGCGTCTGGCGCTTCGTCATGCATGGCCCCGACGGCCGCGACTATGAGAACCGCATCACCTTCGATGAAATCGTGCCGCCCGAGCGCATCGTTTATCACCACGGCGGTGGCGACGATGTCGAACCGGTTCAGTTCAATACGACCGTCAGCTTCGAGGCTCTGGGCAGCGGCAATACGCGGCTCACCATGCGGGGCGTATTCCCGTCGGCCAAGGAACGCGACCGGGTGATCAAGGAATACGGCGCCGACAAGGGCCTCGTGCAAACGCTCGCGCGTCTCGGCGAATATGTGGCGGCGATGGCGCCCAAGACATCTCCGCAACCTCCACCACAAAGAACTGACAAGGAGACATCTATGCAAGTCCACCCGTACTTGTTCTTCGACGGACGCTGCGAAGAGGCGATCGAGTTCTACAAGAAAGCGCTCGGCGCCGAAGTGGCGACGCTCATGCGCTACAAGGACGGCCCGGAACCGTCCATGTGCCCGCCTGGCAGCGAGAATAAAGTCATGCATGCGAGCTTCCGTATAGGCGACACCTCGGTGATGGCATCGGACGGCCGCAATACGGGTAAACCCGTGTTCCAGGGCTTCTCGCTGACGATCGCCGCGAAGAGCGACGCCGAAGCCGAGAAGCTGTTCGCCGCGCTCGGGGACGGCGGACAGGTGCAGATGCCGCTTACCAAGACCTTCTTTTCCTCGCGCTTTGGCATGGTTGCCGACCGCTTCGGCGTGAGCTGGATGATCATCGTGGCGGCTTCAGCCACCGCGTAACAACGACGGCAATCAGGGACTCAAATCATGGCCTCGAACCCATCTGAGACCTCGACCGAGGACTTCGTCATCTCGCGCGTATTCGACGCGCCGCGCGAGCTCGTGTGGAAGGCGTTCACCGATCCGGAACGCATGCAGCACTGGTGGGGCCCGAAGGGCTTTACGGTCATCGCCTCCAAAATGGACCTGCGTCCGGGTGGCACCTATCACTATGGAATGAAGGCGCCCGACGGCTCCACCATGTGGGGCAAGTTCACCTATCGCGAGATCGACCCGCCGAAGCGGCTGGTCTTCATTAATTCGTTCTCGGATGAAGCCGGAGGCACCACGCGGCATCCGCTGCACTCGGCCTGGCCTCTGGAGATGCTGTCGACCTTCACGTTCGAAGATCTGGGCGACAAGACCCAATTCACGGTGCGCTGGGCGGCCTACAACGCGACCGAAGACGAGCGCAAGACGTTCGACACATCGCACGACAGCATGCGCCAGGGCTGGGGCGGGACCATGGATCAGCTCGCCGCCTATCTGGTGCAGGCCCGAGTTTGAGCAAAGACTTTGCAGGGGTGTGCCCAAAGCTTGGGCACACGCCCTCCCCGGCTGCCTTCGCTAGACCTCCAGCGTAGTCCGCTTTGGACATGGCATGATTGTTGTTTAGAGTTCCCCCGACGGTGGCTGACCGAAAGTCGGGGGGTGAAGTGAACGAGGCAAGCAGCGCAATGCGTGTACCGGGAGCGAGCAGCGTCGCGGCGCTTGCTCCCATCGAAGACTTCCTCGCCGAGATGCATCGGCGCCTGGCGGAGACGAGCGGCGGCAAGGTTGCCGATTATATCCCCGAGCTCGGCAAGGCCGATCCCAACCTGTTCGGCATCGCGCTCGCCACCGTCGACGGCGAGCTCTACGCCACGGGCGATGCTGATCACACCTTCACCATCCAGTCGGTGTCGAAGCCGTTCATGTACGGCTACGCGCTGCAAAAGCTCGGGCGCGAGGCCGTGCTGCGGCATGTGGGCGTGGAGCCCACGGGTGAAGCCTTCAATTCCATCGTGCTCGACGAGGTAGCCAACCGGCCGTTCAATCCCATGGTCAACGCCGGCGCCATCGCCGTGGCCGAGCTGATGCAGGGCGATACACTGGACGCGCGCATCGAGACGATGGTCGAGCTGTTCTCGCGGCTCGCGGGGCGGGGGCTCGACATCGACGAGGCGGTATTCCGATCGGAGCAGGCTACCGGCCACCGCAACCGCGCCATCGCCTATATGATGCTGAATACCGGCATGATCACGCACGATCCGGTCGAGGTGCTCGACCTTTATTTCCGCCAATGCTCGATTCTGGTCAACTGCCGCGACCTTGCCATGATGGCAGCCACGTTGGCCGATGACGGGACCAATCCCCGCACCGGCGAGACCGCGTTAGATCCGCAGACCGTACGCGACGTGCTGTCGGTGATGAACAGCTGCGGCATGTACAACTATGCCGGCCAGTGGTCCTACGAGGTAGGCATGCCCGCCAAGAGCGGCGTGTCGGGGTGCATCATGGCAGTTATCCCCGGACAGATCGGCATCGGCGTCTACTCGCCGCCGCTCGACGCGCAAGGCAACAGCGTGCGCGGCATCAAGGTCTGCCAGGAGATCTCCAACGAGTTCGAACTGCACGCTTTCAACAACCGCACCAATGTGAAGAGCGTCATCCGCCGCTCCTATCACGGCGATCTCGTCCACTCCAATCGGCTGCGTACGGCGGAGGAGCGCACCGTGCTCACCACCGAAGGCGCCAAGATCGCTGTGATAGAGGCCCAAGGCGCGCTGTTTTTTGGCTCGACCGAGCAGGTGCTCAGGCGCATCGCCGATCTTAATAAGCAGGCGCACTATGTGATCGTCGATTTCAAGCGCGTGCACCTTGCCGACACGTCGGCGCGCAAGCTGATCATGCGGCTCGCGCGCTCGATGCGCGGGGGCAAAAGCGAACTCCTGTTCGCCAATATTGCCAATGAGGGGCCGCTTGGGCCCCTGTCGCGCGAGCTTGCCGAACACGAGGCGGAGCGGCTGGTACGCGTGTTTCGCGACCTGGATGCCGCACTCGAATGGTGCGAGAACCAGCTGCTCGCCCGGTCCCTGAAAGGCGTGGCCGAGCCCAAATTCGGGCTCTCCGAGCTTGACGTTTTCAGGGGCCTGAACGCCGAGGAGTGCAAACTGGTGGAGACGATCGTGCGCCCGCTAATCTTCGACAAGGGAGAGGTCATTATCCGCGAGGGCGACCAGGCGAAGCTGTTCTTCGTGCTCGCGCGCGGCAGCGTGAGCGTGCAGATCAGGGTGCCCACCCAGACGGGAGAACGGAAACGGCGCGTGGCGTCGATGGGCCCTGGGCTCACCTTTGGCGAGATGGCCCTGCTTGATGGTGGCAATCGCTCGGCCGACGTGATCGCCGACGAGCGGGTGGTCTGCTATGGGCTGGCCGTCGAGCAGCTGCAGGAGCTGGCGGCGGAGCACCCCAATATCATGATCACGATCCTCGGCAATCTAACGCGTGACTTCTCCGAGCGGCTGCGCCACGCCAACGAAGAGATCAGGACCCTCGAATAGAAGACGTCTTAGACGGGCTCGACGGTTGCCGGCGCCCGCTTCGCCTGCGGCTCGCGCGACGGCTCCAGCGGCACGTTGAGCTCGACATAGAGTCCGGTCTGCCGGAAATCGACCTTGGTCTCGCCGCCGAGATTGTGACGGATGCCCTTGTCGATGAGCTGCATGCCGAATCCGTTGTTGCGCTTGGCCGGAGCGACGGCGCCGCGTTCCTCCCAGGTGAGCGTTAGGCGGCCGCCGCGCGCCGTCTTCCAGCTCACGGCGAGCTGGCCTGCGCTTTGCGACAACGACCCATATTTCACGGCGTTGGTGGCGAGCTCGTGCAAGGTCATGGCCAGGATCGACGTGCATTGGGGCGGCAGCAGCACGTCCGGCCCCTTGATACTGATCTTGGGTCCATCGGTTCGCTGATAGGGCTCGAGCTCGCGCTCCACCATGGCCTTGAGGCTCGCGCCCGACCATTGGGACTCGAGCAAGAGGTCATGGGCGCGGTGCAGGGCCTGCAACCGCTCGGCCAAGGTCTGCGCCATGGTCTGGGCGGCCTTGCTCGTGGCCTGGCGGAGGCTCGCCTGCACCAGCGACTGCACGATGGCGAGCGCGTTCTTGACGCGGTGGTTGAGCTCGCCCACCAGCATGGTCTGGCGCTGTGCCGCGCGGCGGCGCTCCGTAACGTCGCGGAAGATGAGCACGGCGCCGGCAAGCGAGCCGTCATAGCCTAGGATCGGCGCGCCGCTATCCTCCACGGGAAGCTCACGGTGGTCGCGCGTCACGAGCAGGGCACCCGATTCGAGCCGAGTCACGCGGCGCTCGCGCAGTGCCTTGAGCGCAGGATCGTCGACCGGCTTGCGCGTGCTTTCGTCGATGACGCGGAAAACCTCCCAGATCGGACGCCCGCGCGCTTCGGCCAATGTCCATCCCGTCACTTGCTCGGCGACCTTATTCAGTAGGAGCACGCTGCCCGAAGGATCAGTGGCGATCACCCCGTCACCGATGCTGCCCAAGGTGGTGCTCAGCCATTCGCGCTGGCCGCGCAGCTCCATGAGCGCCGCATTGCGGTCCTGATCCGCGCGGCGCACGGCCCCGATAGTGGTCCAGGCGAACAGCGCCAGCACCACGATGCTGGCCACGGCGAAGATGGCGAGCGTGGCGGCGCTGTCGTAATAGGTGGCAAGCTCGGCCTGATGGGCGAACCAGCCGATGACGAGCGGCAGCACGATGATGCCGGGCAGCAGACGCCGGAACATCTCGCCGGCCGGCGAGGACTCCACGATGGCCGTGGTGACACCGAATTCGGGCGATGCGGCAAGCAGCCCGACCGCGAGCAAGAGCGAGCTCGCCGTGCCATAGACGGACATGAAGGTGAAGGGGAGCGGGTAATCGACGATGGTAACGCCATAGGCGTAACCAATGAGGACGATCAGCACCAAGGCCAACATGGTGATGGCCAGGAGCTGGCTGAAGGCTGAGGCCGCCCTGCCCTGCTTGGCGTAAAGCAGCGCGAGGCCAAACAGGATCAGCGATCCCGCAATGCCTGGCGCCATGCGGACGGACGTCGGCTGTAACTCTTCGTCGGCAGGAGGATCGCTGCGCAACAGGATCTGGTCGATCCCAAGATCGATTCCAAACAGGTGTTGGCTCAAGGTCGCGACCCCGATCAGGGCGAGGACCAGGCCGAGCAGCCGTGCGAGAGGACGGAGGCCCCGATAGGTCAAGCAGAAGAGCCCAATCCCCGCAGCGATCACGCCGGCCGCAGCATTTGGCTTCATGACAGTCAGAGTAGGGAGATGGCCGGTTACCGCAGATAGGTCGAACTGCCAGCCCATGAGCACGAAGGCGCCTATGGCCGCAGCCAGCAGCGCAAAGATGCGCGCCACGAGCAACGCGATCCGCGTCCCGCGCGGCGCCGGCAGCGCCATTTTCGTCGAAACGTCAGCCAATCGCCTTCCTCACCCCAATCTCACGGGACCGAGGCCCCCCGGGCCCTCGGGTGCTCCTCGGCAGAGGTCTATACGGAGTGCAATGAGCGCGTTATCCCGCCTTTGAGCGATGTTATAGCCTAGCCACGGCCCGCCCGATAGATCATCTGGCGGCGTAAGTCGGCACCCCGGGCACTCTTGACCGAATCGCCGCCGAAAGGGAGACGTAAGCATGCCTGCAAAACGCGGTCCGCTCAAAGCCTCTGGTTCCGGCGCCATACGCGTCGAGACCGACTCCTTCGGACCGATCGAGGTCGAAGCCCATCACTATTGGGGCGCCCAGACCGAGCGCTCGCGCCGCAATTTTAGAATCGGCGACGAGAGCCTGCCAAGGCCGCTGATCCGCGCCTTGGCCATGGTCAAGAAGGCCGCGGCACTCACCAATCTCGAGCTCGGACTGCTCGACGCCTGTCTCGGGCGGGCGATTACCGCGGCGGCGGACGAGGTAATCGAAGGCAAGCTCGACGCGCATTTCCCCCTGGTGGTCTGGCAAACTGGCTCCGGCACCCAGAGCAACATGAACGTCAATGAGGTGATCGCCAACCGGGCGAGCGAGATGCTCGGCGGCGCGCTTGGGGCCAAGCATCCCGTCCACCCCAACGATCACGTCAATCTCGGCCAGTCCTCCAACGACACCTTTCCCACCGCCATGCATGTCGCCGCGGCGACGGAGATCGCTTACCACCTCAATCCCGCGCTGGCCCGGCTCTACCAAGCGCTGAAGGATAAGGCCGAGGCCTTTCAGGACATCATCAAGATCGGCCGCACGCATTTGCAGGACGCCACCCCCCTGACCTTGGGGCAGGAATTCGGCGGCTATGCGGCGCAGATCGACCACGGCATCGAGCGCATCAAGCAGACGCTCTACGGCCTTTATGCACTGGCCCAAGGCGGCACGGCGGTGGGCACCGGGCTGAACGCCCATCCGCGCTTTGCCGACCTGTTCGCCGCCACGATAGCGGAGATGACCAAGCTCCCGTTCGTCAGCGCCGAAAACAAGTTCGAGGCCCTCGCCACCCACGACGCTTTCGTGTTCACCCATGGCGCGCTCGATACGCTCGCGGTGTCGATGTTCAAGATCGCCAACGACATCAGGCTTTTGGGCTCGGGTCCCCGCTCGGGCTTCGGCGAGCTCATCCTGCCAGAGAACGAGCCGGGCTCCTCAATCATGCCGGGCAAAGTGAACCCCACCCAATGCGAGGCGGTGACCATGGTGGCGGCGCAAGTGATGGGCAACCAGGCGACCATCAGCTTCGCCGGCAGCCAGGGGCATTTCGAGCTCAACGTGTTCAAGCCGCTCGTGGCCTACGCCATGCTGCAGTCGATCCGGCTGCTCACCGACGTGTCGGAAAGCTTCTCGGACCATTGCATCGTCGGGCTGGAAGCCAACCGCGTGCGTATTAAGGAGCACATGGAGCGGTCGCTCATGCTGGTCACGGCGCTCGCGCCCAAGATTGGCTATGACAAAGCGAGCGAGATCGCCAAGGCCGCGCACGAGCGCGGTACAACCTTGCGCGAAGAGGCGGTGCGCTCGGGCCATGTAACGCCCGAGGAGTTCGACCGGCTGGTGCGACCGGAGGACATGATCGGTCCGAAGGGCTGACCCTTCACGTCATGGCCAAGTCGCGCAACAAGCGCTCGATCATGATCGCCGGCCACCGCACCAGCATCTCGCTCGAGGATGCATTCTGGGACGCGCTTGGCGAGCTTGCCGCAAAGGATGGAAGGTCGCTCGCCGCTCTCATCGGCGAGATCGACAAGCGACGCGGCGAGACCGGCCGGGCAGAGGCAAGTCTGTCCGCCGCCATCCGCCTTTACGTGCTGGAGCGCCTGCGCAAGGCGAGCGAGCGGGGCTAACCGCCGCCGAAAATGCTGATGCCCTTCTTCCAATCATCGGACGCGGGCGGCGCGCGGCGGGGACGGGCCGGCGGCTTCGTGCTCGCGGGGGGTACGGTTGCCGCGTCGGTGGCGGCGGGGCTCAGCGTATCCTGATCCTGCGCGGTCGCGGCGGCGGGCTCGGGCAACGTTGGCACTGGAGCCTGCGCGGGTTCGGCGGGCACCTGGCTTGGTAGGCTCGGCGCCGCCGCAGGCGCGGGCTCCTCCTTTGCCGTGGGCTCGGCCTTGGGTGTGGCCATCAATTTTTCTGGTTTCACCTCGGCCGGGTGTGGCTTGGGCGCCGGCGATGGGGAAATGGGCTTCGGCTCTGCTTTTGCCGTGGGCGCGGACTTCTCCGGTTCCAATTCCACCGGATGCGCCTTGGGTGGCGGCGGCGGCACCGAAACCGCGGACGGCTCCGCTTTGGCGGAGGGTTTCGCGGACTCCTCGATCCGTTTGGCATCGACCAGGGGCCCGGCCGGCGGCTTGGTTTCGGCCTCCGGCGGCGGCGTGCGGCCACTGACGTCGAGGGTCTCCAGGCGCTCGACGTCCTCCTGCATGCGCCGCATAGTGAGGTAGCTCTCAATCGCGTCGGCGTCGATCACCGGGGCGATCGCGCCGGCATTGTTGAGCGGCCCGGCCAGCACCAGGCTGACTGAAGGCACGTCGTCGCCGCCTTCGAGCGTCATCACCCACTCGCTGTCCAATCTCAGGCTCGCGAGCTCCACATAGCCGTTGATAACGGTCTCCGCGCCCGCGCTGGCGAGCGTCGTAGGCTTCAAGCGCAGCGTCCCGTTCTTCACGTCGAACGGGAACGTCGTCGCGGCGTATTTGTAGGTGCCATGGGTGAGCTTGTCACGCAGCGAGTGGGCGAGTGCTGCGATCTGATCCTTGTCGGCCTTGATCTTCTTGCTCTTGGCGGCCTCGGCCGCCATGCGGTTAAGCGGTTCGGAGCTGAGCGTCTGCAAGATGCCGGGCTCAAGGGCGAGCGTCCCCTGCCCGCTCAGGCCGGCGACGAGGCCGGGGGTGCTCAAGCCCTCGCCCGCCACGTCGAAGTGAAGCGAGAAGGGTCCCTTGGCCAGCACGGGTCCGACCACGCTCTTCGAGAGGGCATCAAGCTTGCCGCCGGTGAGATCGGCGCGGGCGGTGAGCGATGCACCCGCGCCGCGCGCCGACAAGGTGCCCGAGGCGGTGAAGTTGCCGCCGAACAGGCGTCCCTTCAGCCCGGGGATCGAGAGGCCGTCCTGGTCGAGGCGGGCGGTAAGGGTCGCATCCTCCACCGGCAATGCCGACCCAAGGGTGAGCCGCTTCGCGGTGAGGGTGATCTCGCCCTCGGCCTTGCCGAGCGGCCCTAGGGCGAAGCCGCGCGCGGGCCAGACCTCCGACGTGTCGTGGCCGATCGCCCCCAACAGCTCCTCCGTCGAGGGGGTGCGCTCCCAAGCGACGAGCGCGCCGAGCAGCGCCGGCAAGGACGCCTCGTCGGCGCTCGCCGCGAGGGTGAACTTCGTCTTGTCGCCGGCAAGATCGAAATGCGCATTGCCCTGCACGGGTACCCCGCCAATGTCTCCCGCGATCGCCTTGAGATCGACGATTTGCGCCGTCTTGGCGAGATTGGCGTGGAGATTGAGCGCCGAGCCCGTAGCGCTGGGGGACGCCTCGAGCCCAAGCAACAGGAGAGCGAGGCCCGCATTCTGGCTCGCGACTTGCGCCTTGCCGCCAAGCATCACACCGTCGTCATGGAGCGCGCCCTGCCCGTCGAAGCCAAGCGTCATGGACGCGGTGGCAAACTGGGCATGGCCGGTGACACCCGTCCTTGGCACGCCATGAGCTTTCAGCGTGAGCTTATCCTGCGCGCCGCCGGCGACGCCTAAGCGATCCGGCGGCAGGTCGGGAAACAGCAAGCCGAGCAGCGCCTGCGCGCCATCACCTGCAACCGTTCCATCGATATCGATGTCGGCATCGCCAAGCTTGGCAGACGCGCCCGTGGCCTTGGCCATGAGCGAGACGTCGGAGCCCGCCGCCTTGCCGCCCAGCGTGAGCGAGGCCTTGGTCGCAGCGCCCTCGCCTGCGACGGTGAGGCCGACATGGATGTCCAAGGGTGCCAGGCTCTGCAAATGCTTGGTGCGCGCAACGCTTTCAGGCAGGCCGGCCAGCCCGCTTACCACGCGGAGGCTATCGGTGGTCTCGGCCTGAAGCGCGAAGTCCACCTGGCCAGACGGCGCCTCGCTCACGTGCTCGATCCGCCCCTTGCCGTTGAGCGCCAGCGCACCAGCCGCCGCGAAGTCGAGGCGCTCAACATCGAGTGTGTCGCTCGCAAGCGCGAATTTGGCATCGAGCTTGCCGGGGGGAATATCCGGCAGCACCAGCTCGCCGACCCGCAGCGCCACATGCACTTCGTCGTTACGGAGCGCGGCCAGGGGGCCGGGCGGTGCTTCGCCTGTACTTTCCGCGCCCGCCGCGGAGGCGGGCAGCCAGCCCCGCCACGCCGTCTCGCCCCCGAGCAGCTCGCGCAGGTCGAGGCGGTCGCTGTCGAGCGTCACGTCGATGGCGTGCTTCTCGCCACCGCGATAACGCAGCGCGCCCGAGAATTTGGTGTCACTCAGCTCGCCATTGGCGTGGTCGAGAGCAAGAGCACCACTACCGATGGTGACATCGGCACTTAGCGCGAATTTGCCGATGGTCGCCTGCCCCGACATCTCGCGATCGCCAGCGGCCCAGCGCGTGAGCGTCCGGAGCTTGGAGCCGTCGAGCTTGATCGGCCCGGTGAAGACCGGACCGGCGTCGCCCTCCGCCAAATCGCCGGAGAGCTCGATGTGGTTCTCTCCCGGAAGCTCGGCCGCAAGACGCCCAATGGTGACCCGGCCACCCTCCGCGGTGAGAGCGAGGCCGAGATTGCCCACGAGATCGCCGCCAAGATTCGCCTGCTCAATGGCGACAGCAAGCGTCCCCTCGCCGATTGCCCTCGCCTCGGTCAGCACGTGGTCGGCAAGCGCGCGCAAGGCAGCGGCGGGCGAAGTCTCCTGGTGCTGGTCGACCACGGCAAGAAGCGCGTCGATATCGACCCAGCGGGCGGCAAGCTCTCCTTCGGCCTTGGGCTCAAGCCCGTAGTCGAGCGTGAGCTTGCCTTTCAACATTTGCGGGCGGCCCTTGGCATGGATGGTGAGGTCGAAGGAGGGTAACTCGATGTGGTCCGGGACGGCGTGAACCTCTCCCTTCAGCTCGAAGGCGGAGCTTGCGTCCTCGGTCTTTGACGTGTCATCGGCCGCGAGCTGCTGTGTCGCCGTTCCGGGATCGGCGGCGGGAGCCTCGGCCGGGGCGGGCACCTCGGCCGGTGCCGCGACGGGGCCCGCTCCGGCGATGCGGACGATGACATTGCCGTCATAGGCCGGCTTCTGGTCCAAGCCGGTTACGTCGCCCTCGAGCAGATAGACGGTGCTCCGGTCAGTATCGCGCAGCGCCGATTTCAGCCGGAAGCCACCGTTTGCGTCATGGGGGCTCGTGGAGAAACGTAGCTCCTGGTGGCGGCCGGCATAGCTGTAGTCGGTGGAAACCTTGTAGGGCCCTGCGAGCGAAGCCGCGCTCGCCTCCCCCGCCACGTCCTCGACCACGACGGGAGGCTTGCCGGCCCTCGCGAGCTCGATCCGGCCACCGGTGACGTTCACTTGATCGAGACTTACCTCTTTCGGCACGAAAGGCAGCGCCTCGCCCGGCCTGCCCACGTCGCTCCAATTGCCGGTGCCGTCCTCCTTCAGCCTCAGCCGCAGGACGGGGTCGGCGATCATGATCTGGCGCGCCTCGATGCTGCCGCCGAGCAGCGCACCGATATTGAGCAGCGCCTCTATCGAGCGGGCCTCGAGCAGGGGCGCATCGAGACGTCCCTGCTCGTCGGCGACCTTAACGTCATCGAATCGGAGCTCCGGTGCCGGCAGCAGCGTCATATGCACCTGGCCGCCTACCTTGACCTCGCGGCCGAGGAGCTTGGTCGCCTGCTGCTCGAAGACCGGGCGGTAGTCGTTCCAGTCGACCACGAGTGGCACGGCAAACAGCGCGCCGAGCACGAGAATCAGAAGGGCCGTCAAGGTGAGCAGAAACGAGTTCACTTACGCCTCAAGCCGTGAATTTAAGGGCGCGCGCATTTTCGGAGGCGCGAAAATCAGACGAAGGACGCGCGAACACTCCGAAGCCTTGCTCATGATAACGCAAAGATCTTGCCCGGATTGAGGATATTCAACGGGTCTAGCGCCTTTTTTATGGCAGCCATCACCTCGACGCCTTGGCCGTGCTCGGCGGCGAGATAGTTCATCTTGCCCTGGCCCACGCCATGCTCGCCGGTGCAGGTGCCCCCAAGGGCGAGCGCGCGGGCCACGAGGCGGTCTAGGAAGCCTTGCACGCGGACGCGCTCCGCCGGGTCGGTCAGGTCGATGAGCGGCAGCACATGGAAGTTGCCGTCGCCCACATGGCCCACGATCGGCGCGAGCAGCCCTGTCCTTGCAATATCGGCCTTGGTCTCGGCGACGCAAACGGCGAGCGCGGAGATCGGCACGCACACATCGGTGGAGAGCACGTCGGCACCGGGCTTCAGCCCGCGCGCCGCCCAATAGGCATCATGGCGCGCTTGCCAGAGCTTGGTCCGCTCCTCCGGGCGTCCGGCGGAGCTCAATACCCCTCCCCCTTCCGCTAGCGCGATCGCGGCAAAGCTACGCGCCTGCTCTTCCGTCGCGGCTTGGGTGCCGTGGAACTCGAGGAATAGGGTGGGCGTCTCGGCGAGCGTCAGTCGCGAATAAGCGTTGCAGGCGCGTAGCTGCACCTCGTCGAGCAGCTCGATGCGGGCGAGTGGCAGGCCCATCTGTAGTGCGGCTATAGTGGCGTTACAGGCGCCCTCGGATCGTCTCGGGGATACCCTGCAGCTTGAGGGTGAGCTCCGTGATGATCCCGAGCGTCCCCTCCGAGCCAATCAGGAGGCGGGTGAGGTCATAGCCGCTCGCCGATTTCCGCGCGCGGCCGCCGGTCTTCACCGCACTCCCGTCAGCCAGAACCGCCGTCAGCCCCAGCACGTTGTCGCGCATGGTGCCGTAGCGCACGGCGTTGGTGCCTGACGCCCGCGTCGCCGCCATGCCGCCAAGGCTTGCGTCGGCGCCGGGGTCGACCGGGAAGAAGAGGCCCACGTCGCGCAAATGCTCGTTAAGCGCCTTGCGGGTGACGCCGGGCTCGACCACGCAGTCGAGGTCCTCCGCATGCACGGCGAGGACGCGGTTCATGCGGGAAACGTTGATGCAGACGCCCCCGTGGGGCGCGTTGACGTGACCTTCGAGCGAAGTACCGGTGCCGAAGGGGATGACCGGTACGCGCGCGGCGGCACAGAGCCGCACCGCTTCGGCAATTTCGCCCGTGGTTGTGGCGAACAACACCGCGTCGGGAGGCTCGTTGCGGATCCAGGTGAGTGTGTGGCCGTGCCGCTCGCGCAAGCTCGTGCCGGTGGAAAAGCGGCTGCCGAACTTTTGCGCGAGCGCGGCGAACAGGTCCGCTTTCGCGTCGTGCGATGGGGGCACGAAATCTTTGGCCATGACTTTGGTCATGGCTCTGAGTTTACCATGGGCTTGATGAAGGAAAGCTCAGCATTTGGAGGCGAGAGCTGCCCGGCGCGTCAGTAGCCGACAACATCGAGCACAGCCACGTAGTGAACGCTCGCGGCGAGAAGCACGAAGCCGTGCCAGATGGCGTTCTGGTAGGGCAGTCGCTGCCAGAGGTGGAACACCACCCCCACTGTATAGAGCACCCCGCCGAGCGCGAGGAGCAGCAGGACCCGTTCCGGAACCGCGGAGGCGAGCGGATGCCATGCAGCGATCACCGCCCAACCTTGCACGAGATATAGCGCGGTGGAGAGGCCTTCCAGATAGCGCGGGGCGAACAGCTTGATGGCGATGCCGATCGCCGCCATGGTCCAAACCACGCCCAGCAGCCAGAGGCCGGAAGCCGCATCCATCTTCATGAGCGCAAAGGGTGTGTAGGTGCCAGCGATCATGAGGAAGATCGCGGCGTGGTCGAGCCGGCGCAAGACGCCTTTCAGCTTCGGGCGGACGACGAGGTTATAGCCCGCGGAGAAGCTGAACATGAGCACCAGGGCGACGCCGTAAATGGCAAGGCTCACGACCCATAGCGTGGTTTGCGACATCGCCCCGACGATGAGGAGCGCAGCCAGAGCGACCAGGCTCGCGGCGACGCCGATGACGTGGACGCAGCCATCGGCCAGGCGCTCGCGCCCTGTATATTGCGGAAACACAACTCGACCCACTGATCTCGTCCTTGCCTATTGCAACAGATAAGCTTGAACGAGAGCTTATCAATGCATGTGGCGAGGATGGGGCAGGCAGGTGGGGTATATTGGGCACACACGCCCACTATCGCCCGACAAGGTCCGGCGATCCGGTAGGATACCCGCTTTCGCGGGCATGACAATCCCGGAGCCGCTAGTTGCCGCAGACCTTCGAGCCGGACGTGCAGACGTAAGGAACGACCACGCCGGTGAAGCAGGTCGTGTAGGTGCGCGCCGTGACGTAAGACCCGTAGATGACGTCTTTAGGCACCACCGGTCGCACCATTTTCCAGAACGGATCGGGCTTCACCCGATATGCACTCATGCTGGCAGAGTGCCAACCCTTCGAGTGCTTCAGCTCGCTGGCGCTCTCCGCCGCCAGTGCTTGCGACGTTTTCAGAGCCTCCCCCTTGGTATCGGCGCTGTGGGTGGCTGAAATCACCTGGCACCCAGCCTCGGCCGGCACGTGTCCGACCAGGGCGAACCCGGCGGCAAGCACAAAGACGCATAACTTCGAAGCTCGAAGCATTTCTTCATCCCCCAAAGACAAATTGACCCCGCGATGGCGCCTCTTTTTGCCAGCCCGGGCCCGTGCGCGCAACGGCCTTGTCCAATTGTGCCTGTGGCCTTTTGGACCGGGGTCAGTCGCCCGTCATTTCGGCGCCAAGGGGGCTCTTGCCCTTTTTCTCTCAAGCCCGATGTATAGTTCCTGAGCCATGGCAAAGATTCGCGCCGCCGCCGCAGAGCCGGCACCTCCCTCCGAGGATGTAGAGATCGACAGTGTCGGGATTGCGCCCACATCGCAGCGCGCCGTGCGGCGCGGCGACGCGTTCTACCTCGACGCGCTGAACCCCGAGCAGCGGGAGGCCGTGGAGACCCTTGACGGGCCACTGCTCGTGCTCGCCGGTGCCGGCACCGGCAAGACGCGCGTGCTCACCACCCGCATCGCCCATATTCTGCGGCAGGGCCGGGCGTGGCCGTCGCAGATCCTCGCCGTCACCTTCACCAACAGGGCCGCGCGGGAGATGAAGGGGCGCGTAGCTGAGCTGATCGGCGGCGTGGTGGAAGGAATGCCCTGGCTCGGCACCTTCCACGCCATTGGGGTGAAGATCCTCCGCCGCCACGCCGAGCTCGTCGATTTGAAGCCGTCCTTCACCGTGCTCGATACCGACGATCAGATCCGGCTCATCAAGCAGCTGCTGGTGGCGGAGAATATCGACGAGAAGCGTTGGCCAGCGCGGCTGCTCGCCGCCATGATCGACGGCTGGAAGAATTGCGGGCTCGTGCCGAAAAGCGTGCCCGATGGCGAGAGCTTCGCCTTCGCCAATGGCAAGGCGCACGATCTATACGCTCTCTATCAGCGCCGTTTGAAGGAGCTCAATGCCGCCGATTTCGGCGACCTGTTGCTGGAGAACCTCCGCCTGTTCCAGAAGCACCCCGACGTGCTCGCGCAATACCAGCAGCGCTTCCTGTTCATGCTGGTGGACGAATATCAGGACTCCAACGTCGCCCAATATTTATGGCTGCGGCTGCTTGCCCAAGGCAACGGCAATATCTGCTGCGTCGGCGACGACGATCAGTCGATCTATGGCTGGCGCGGAGCCGAGGTCGACAACATCCTGCGCTTCGAGACCGACTTTCCCGGCGCCAAGATCATTCGGCTCGAGCGCAACTACCGCTCCACCGGCCATATCCTCGGCGCAGCCTCCGGCCTCATCGCCCACAATCAGGGGCGGCTCGGCAAGACGCTCCGCACCGACGAAGCCAAGGGCGAGAAGGTCGAGGTGCAGGGCTGCTGGGACGACGAGGAAGAGGCACGCGTCATCGGCGAGGATATCGAGCAGGCGCAGCGGCAGGGCCATTCCTTGAGTGAGGTCGCGATCCTGGTGCGGGCGAGCTTCCAGATGCGCGCCTTCGAGGATCGCTTCATCACGCTCGGCCTCCCCTATCGCGTCGTGGGCGGCCCACGCTTCTACGAGCGCCAGGAGATCAGGGATGCCACAGCCTATTTCGAGGTGACGCTCAATCCTGCCAACGACCTCAAATTCGAGCGCATCGTCAATACGCCACGGCGGGGTCTCGGCGAGTCGACCCTCAAATCGTTGCATCAGCTGGCGCGGGTGCAAGGCGTTCCGCTGTACCAGACCGCGCGCCTCATGACCGAGACCGAGGAGCTGAAACCCCGCGCGCGCAAGGCACTCGCCGACCTGATCGCCGCCTTCGACCGATGGCGCTCGCTGATCGAGACCATGCGCCATATCGAACTCGCCGAGCTCATCTTGGATGAGTTCGGCTATACCGCCATGTGGCAGGCGGAGAAATCGCCGCAAGCCGCGAGCAAGCTCGAGAACCTGAAAGAGCTGATCCATTTCATGGAGGAGTTCGACACGCTGGCCGGCTTCATGGAGCATGTCAGCCTCGTGATGGACGCCGAAGCGGAAGAGGGCGTGGAGCGCGTCAACCTAATGACGCTGCACAGCGCGAAGGGGCTCGAATTCGACACGGTGTTTCTCCCCGGCTGGGACGAAGGATTGCTACCGCATCAGCGCAGCCTCGACGAGTCCGGCCGCTCTGGCCTGGAAGAGGAGCGGCGGCTCGCCCATGTGGGGCTGACGCGGGCGCGGACGCGCGCCAAGATCACCTTCGCCCAGAACCGGCATACCCACGGGCTTTGGCAATCGGCCATCCCCTCGCGCTTCATCGACGAGCTGCCCATAGACCATGTGCAGGTGGCGGAGGATCGGGGCTTGCACAGCAGCTATGGCGCAAGCCGCTTCGACACGGCGGAGACCTTGTTCGCGAGCGGCTTCTACGAGACGCCGGGCTGGCGGCGCGCGCAACGCAACCGGCCACCGGGCTCGACAGCCTCGGGGCCGCGGCGAGAGCCTATCACCATCGACGGCACGCTGACGGCGGCCTCGACCGCGCAAGGTGCAGGTCTTGCGATTGGTATGCGCATCTTCCACCAGAAATTCGGATATGGCCGCATCGCCCAGGTCGACGGCAACAAGCTCACCGTCGATTTCGAGAAGGCGGGGCGCAAGAAGGTGGTGGATAGCTTCGTGGAACGGAGCTGACGAAAATCCGTAAGACTTCTGCACCCAGTTCCCGGGGAGCCCTCAATTCAGCCCTCAGAGGCCACCGGCTGAGGCGGCGTCTCGGGTGCCGCTAGTGCCCTGGCTTGTACTCCCGCCAAGGATACCACCCTGGGCAAGGCGTGCATTTGCAATGATGGCTAAAGCGGTCACACACCCGGTGTTTCCCGACATCGCATTCACCCGGTAGCCAGCAGCCCGCCTTTTCCACGAGAGAGTGGCTCGTCACCGGCGGAACCGTCGTGGCGCCGGTCAGCGGCGTCGCCTCGGCATTCCAAGCCAAAATTCCGGCGAGCATGAGCGTTACGGCCGCTGCGATCCCAATAGCGAGTTTGCGCATGGTGATCCCCCTTTGCTTTGGACACGCATGTTAAGCATATCCTCGCAAAAAGAGGGAATTGGGACGTCGAAGCGCAAATGCGCAAATGGGAGGTGGCAGTCAAAAACTGGTTTTTCCGGTGAGAACAAATCGTGTACATTGCCCCCTCTACTCATGAGGGGAGAGTGCACATGCGTGCTTGTCATCTGTTCTTATGTTCTCATTGACGATGTTGGCGCCGGCCTTCGCCGCGGATGATTGCCGCTGTCAGGGCTGCTGCAAGGGCGCCCCGGGCTGGAGAGGCCCCGACGGCGCCTGTGTCCCATGCGGCAACGCTCGCGTAAATCTGCGGGACGCCGGCCGGCGCTCCGTGCAAGCACGAAGCTGCGGCGCGATTCTGTTTCGGCAAGCAGACCTCGTTAGCGGACCCCAAAGCCAAGGCCCAGCCGCAATAGGCTCGCCACCTCGGGGCCTTTGCAGGCGTCGCTGCTTCGCCATTTGCGAAGACGCCGGGCGCCAGCCTAAGCTCCGGCCATGGCGGCTTGCGTCGAGACCGGGCAGGTGCCCCGCTGCCGGGGACGGCAAGGCGGCGAGCGTCACTTCATTCGAGGCGGCACGAGCGCATGGCAGCGCATGAGCCTCTCCGCTACTTCGCTTCGCGCCGAAACGACTCTCTACCAGGCTTCGATCGTGGTGCCGGCGGAAAGCGCGGATGAGATTGCCGCCGCCCTTGAAGCCGCCGAGAGCCCCGCCGCGACCGCCGTCACGCTGTTCGATCACGGCGGCGGCCGGTTCGAGGTCTCCGCCCATTATGCCGAGGCGCCTTGTGCCGCCACGCTCGCCACGCTGATCCATGGCGTCGCCGGCGCCGCTGGCATTGGGCACATGCGCATCGAACCCCTGGCCGATTCCGATTGGGTCACGCTTTCGCAAGCCATGCGTGGGCCGGTGCAGGTAGGGCGCTTTCTCGTGCATGGCAGCCATGACCGGGGCCGCATCGCGCGCCGCACCTGCACCATCGAGATCGATGCAGGGCAAGCCTTTGGCACCGCGCATCACGCGAGCACGCGCGGCTGCCTGCTTGCGCTCGATCGTCTGCTGAAACCAGGCCTGCTCAATCATGGGCACCCGCTTTGCGTCGTCGATATCGGCACGGGTAGCGGCATTCTCGCCATTGCCGCCGCCAAGACGTTCAAAGGGAGGGTACTGGCGAGCGACTGCGACGGGCTCGCCGTCTCAATTGCTATGGACAATGCGCGGCAGAACGGCGTTGGGGCGCGGGTCCGCGTGGTGCAAGCGCCGGGCCTCGCCCACCCCGCGTTGCGGCGCGTGCGGCCCGACCTGCTATTTGCCAATCTGCTGCTGCGCCCGCTGCTCGAGCTCGCTCCCGCCTTCGCGAGCGCGGTTCGGCCAAGCGGAATTTGCGTGCTCTCCGGCCTTACCCATGACCAGGTTCCCTGCGTGGACGCGCGCTTCCGCTCTCTTGGCTTCAGGCTCGATTCTCGAATCCTTCTCGATAGATGGGCGACGCTGCTGCTTATCCGTCATAGCTCCCGAAACATCCGCGTCCGCGATTGATCGCGGCGGTACGCGGCCTTACAAGGCTCGACTATGTTCCAAAGCTTCGACGAGGTCGCGACACCAGGCACGGCGCCTGAGCGGGTCAAGGCGTTGCGCAAAGAGTTCGAGGCCCGCAAGCTCAAGGGCTTCCTGGTCCCCCATAGCGACGAGCATCAGGACGAGTTCCTGTCACCCCCGGCCGAGCGGCTGGCTTGGCTCACGGGCTTCACCGGCTCGGCGGGTGCTGCCATCGTGCTCGACGACGCGGCCGCCCTGTTCGTTGATGGGCGCTACACCTTGCAGGCCCGCGCGCAGACCGACACCACCCTGTTCGAGGTGCTGCAGACGCCCGAGGCCAAGCCATCGAAATGGCTCACCGCCAAGCTCGCCTCAGGCGACGCTCTGGGCTACGACCCAAGCCTGCACACGATCAAGGAGATCGAGCGACTGACGGAGAGCTTGGGCAAGGCCGGCGTCACGCTCGAGCCGCAAGCCGACAACCTCATCGATCGGCTCTGGCAGGATCGCCCCGCGCCTTCGGCGGCGCCGGTGGTGCAGCACGGTCTCGAATACGCCGGCCGAAGCGCGGCGGACAAGATCCGCGACGTGCAGACCGTCTTGCAGCAGGAGGGCGTCGATGCCGTCCTCATTACCCTGCTCGACTCCATCGCCTGGCTGTTCAACATCCGCGGCGGCGACATACGCCACACGCCCGTAACGTTTGCTTACGCCATCGTGCCCCAGAGCGGGCGTCCAAGCCTGTTCATTGATTCCGCCAAGCTCGGCGACAAGGTGCGCGGCAGCCTCGGTGCGGATGTGGAGATTGCCGAACCCCCTGCCCTGGAAGGGAAGCTCAAGCAGCTCGGCCGGTCGCGCGCGAAGGTCAGACTCGATCCCGAGACGGCCCCGGTCCGCTTCGCGCAACAGCTCAAAGCGGCGGGCGCCAAGTTCGTTGCCGGAAGCGACCCTTGCGTCCTGCCCAAGGCGATCAAGAACGCAACCGAGATCGCGGGCGCGCGCGCGGCTCATCTCCGCGACGGCACGGCCCTGGTCCGCTTCCTCGCTTGGCTCGACGACACGCGGGCGACGGGGCGGATCGATGAGATCTCGGCCGCAATGAAGCTCGAGGAGCTGCGGCGCGAGACGGGGCAGCTTAAGGACATCAGCTTCGATACCATCTCGGCGGTGGGGCCGAATGCCGCCATCGTGCATTACCGGCCGACGACGGCGAGCAAGGCGAAGCTCACGGGCAGCACTCTCTACCTCATCGACTCCGGCGCCCAGTATGCCGACGGCACCACCGACGTCACTCGGACCATCGCCCTTGGCACGCCCTCATCCGAAATGCGCCACCACTATACGCTCGTGCTGAAGGGGCACATCGCCGTCGCCAGGGCGCGGTTCCCGAAGGGCACGCGCGGCCAGGACCTCGATCCCTTCGCGCGGCAGCCGTTGTGGCAGGAGGGGCTCGATTTCGACCACGGCACGGGCCACGGGGTCGGCAGCTATCTCTCCGTGCATGAGGGACCGCAGCGCCTGTCGCGCTTCGGCAGCGTCGAGCTCGAGCCCGGCATGATCCTGTCCAACGAGCCGGGCTACTACCGCGAGGGCAAATACGGCATCAGGCTCGAGACCCTCGTCCTGGTGACCCCGCCCGAGCCCATCGATGGGGGCACGCGCGAGATGCTTGGCTTCGAGACGCTGACGCTCGTCCCCTTCGATCGGCGTCTGATCGAGGTGGCGTTGCTCTCGCGCCAGGAGCTTGCCTGGCTCAACGCCTATCACGCGACGGTGCGCCGAATGGTTGAGCCGCACCTCAAGGGCGCCGACCGGCCCTGGTTCCGCCACGCCACCGCGCCGATCGGCTAGCGGTCGATGCAAGCACCGTCGATGGAAACGCTCGTTTCAGCCGCAGCCGCCGTGTTGACCACGGCGGCCTTCGTCCCGCAGGCGCTGCACATCATCCGCCACAAGGAAACCAAGGGCATCTCGCTCGTCATGTATGTCGCCTTTGCGCTCGGCGTGGCGCTGTGGCTTACCTTCGGCGTCATGATCGGCAACTGGCCGATCATGATCGCCAACGCCCTCACGCTCGGCCTATCGTTGATGATCGTCGTGCTGAAGCTGCGCTATCCGTGAGCACCAATCAGCTTCAACCACTCTTCCTCGCTGAGCACCGCCACGCTTAGCGCCTTCGCCTCTTTCAGCTTCGAGCCCGCGCCGGGGCCGGCGACCACGTAGTCGGTGTTCTTCGACACCGAGCCGGAGACCTTGGCGCCAAGGCGCTCGGCGGTCGCTTTCGCCTCGGGACGGGTCATGCGCTCGAGCGTGCCGGTGAACACCACCCGCTTGCCAGAGATGGGCGAGGCATGATCGACCGCCTCCAGCGGCTCTGGGCGCACCTCCTTGAGCAGCTCGTCGACTACCGTGACATTGTGCGGCTCGGCGAAGAAGTCCCCGATCGCCGCGGCCACCGTCGGGCCGATGCCCTCGATATTGTCGAGCTCGGCGAAGGCCTCGCCATCGCGGTCGCGGGCCGCCGCGAGCATGGCGGTGCGAAACGCCTCGATGCTGCCATAGCTTCGCGCAAGCAGCCGAGCCGTGGTCTCGCCCACATGGCGCATCCCTAGTGCATAGATGAAGCGGTCGAGCCGCATGTTGCGGCGGGCCTCGATGGCGTCAAACAATTTCCCTGCCGAGGTCCCGCCCCAGCCTTCGCGCTCGGCGAGTTTCGTTGTCGATCGCTTGTCGCGCGCAGCCAGAGTGAAGATATCGGGCGGCGATTGGATGAGATCCTCGTCGTAGAACGTCTTGATATGTTTCTCGCCCAGGCCCTCGATGTCGAAGGCGTTGCGCGACACAAAGTGCTTCAGCCGCTCGACCCGCTGGGCGGGGCAGATCAGCCCGCCGGTGCAGCGCCGGACCGCGTCCTCCTTGCCGGTATTGGGGTTGATCTCGCGCACCGCCTGGCTGCCGCAGGCCGGGCAAACGGCGGGAAAGGTGAATCGTTTCGCGCCCTTGGCCCGCTTCTCCTGAACCACGGCGAGAATCTGCGGGATCACGTCGCCTGCGCGCTGGAGGATCACGGTGTCACCCTTGCGGATATCTTTTCGCGCGATCTCGTCCTCATTGTGCAGGGTGGCGTTCTGCACCACCACGCCACCCACGGTCACCGGCTCGAGCTTGGCTACCGGGGTCATGGCGCCCGTGCGGCCCACCTGGATTTCGATGTCGCGCAAGATCGTGGTGGCCTTCTCGGCTGGAAACTTGTGGGCGATGGCGTAGCGGGGCGAGCGCGAGACGAAGCCGAGGCGGTCCTGCAGATCGAGCCGATCAAGCTTATAGACCACCCCGTCGATGTCGTAGTCCAAGCCCGCTCGGCCACTTTCGATATCGCCATAGGTTTCAAGCATCTCTGCAAGCGAGTGGGTGAGGCGTGCGAGCGGATTCAAGGGGAACCCACAGGCCTTTAGCGCCTGGTACACGCCCCATTGGGTGTCAGCGGGCAGGCGCGGCGCCTCGCCCCAGCCATAGGCGAAGAATTTGAGCGGCCGCGACGCGGTGATGGCGGGATCGAGCTGGCGCAGCGAGCCCGCGGCGGCATTGCGCGGATTGGCAAATACACGCTCGCCTCTTGCCGCCTGCTCGTCATTGAGGCGCTGGAAGGCCCTGCGGCCCATATAGATCTCGCCGCGCACCTCGAACGGATCGGGGATACCCCGCGCTCCAATCCTTTGCGGAATGTCGGCGATAGTGCGGACATTGGCGGTGACGTTCTCGCCCTCATAGCCGTCGCCGCGGGTCGCACCTTGCACCAAATACCCCCGCTCATAGCGCAGCGTGATGGAGAGCCCGTCGATCTTGGGCTCGGCGGTGAAAGCGAGGCCCTCGGTGCTGGCAAGACCGAGGAAGCGGCAGACCCGGTCGAGAAATTCGCGCACCCCCTCGTCGTCGAAGACGTTGCCCAAAGAGAGCATCGCCACGCGATGGCGGACCTTGCCGAAAGCCTCCACGGGTGCCGAGCCGACGCGCAAGGAGGGGCTGTCCTCGCGCACGAGATGGGGAAAGCGCGCCTCGATCGCAGCGTTGGCCTCCCGGAGCGCGTCATACGCCGCGTCGCTGATCTCGGGCTGGTCCCGCCGATAATAAAGCGCGTCGTGATGGGCGATTTCCTTCGCGAGGCGCTCCAGCTCGCGCGCGGCTTGCGCCTCGTCGAGTTCGGCGACGGGCTTGGGCTCTGGCACTTGCGGCTTGCTCCTGCCTTTGCCCTTGCCGGCCGGCTTGCTCATGCGGAGTGCCTCATCAGGCGGGCGGCGGCGGCGCGTGCCTCGTCGGTAATGGTCTGGCCCGCGAGCATGCGGGCGATCTCCTCGCGCCGATGCTCGCCCTCGAGCACTACGACCCGCGTCGCCATGCTCTCGCCCCCAGCCAGGGGCTCCTTGGCGATCAGGAGATGGCCGCTGGCCGCGGCAGCCACCTGGGGCGCGTGGGTTACGGCCAATACCTGGACGCGGGTTGCCAGCCGCCCAAGCCGCTCGCCAATCGCCGCGGCCGTGGCGCCCCCCACACCAGTATCGACCTCGTCGAAGACGAGCGTCGGCGCCGAACCGCGGGCCGCGAGCACCACTTTCAGGGCTAGGATGAAGCGCGCCAGCTCCCCGCCGGAGGCGACTTTCATCAGGGGGCCCGCCTCGGTGCCGGGATTGGTGCGCACGAAGAACGCCACGCGGTCGATGCCGGAGGGTCCGCCCGCATCGGGATCCACCGTCTCGATCTCCGTGATGAAGCGCGCCTTGTCGAGCTTCAGCGGCGCCAGCTCCGCCACAACCTCGGCGTCGAGGCGCCGCCCCGCCTCCTGGCGCGCCTGGCTCAACCGCAGGGCGGCATGCGCGTAAGCCGCTCGCGCCGCCTCTGCCGCCTTGCCAAGCTCAGCCAGACGCGTCTCGCTCCGGTCGAGGGCGGCAAAATCGGCTTCGAGCCGCCCGATCAGTGCCGCCAATTCATCGACCGGGACCTTGTGTTTGCGGGCGGCCGCGCGCAGGGCGAATAGGCGCTCCTCGGCGCTCTCCAGATCCTTGGGCTCAAAGGCGAGCGCGGCGAGCCCCTGCTCGATCTTGCCGCCCGCGGCCTCGGTCTCGGCGAGCACACGCTCGAGCGCCTCGGCCACGGGGGCAAGCAGCCCTCCGGCCACCCCGGCTTGGCGCTCGATGCGTCGTAGGGCGGCGGCCAGCCGCGCGCCGCCCGTCCCCTCCCCTTGCAGAGCATCGAGCGCCTCGTCGAGCTCGCCCGCAATCCTCTCCGCATGCATCATCAGCTGGCGGCGGGAGGCGAGGCTCTCCTCTTCCCCCGCTTGGGGGTCGAGCTGGCGCAGCTCCTCGAGCGCATGGCTCACATAGTCGGCATTGGCGCGGACGGCGGCGATCTCCGCTGCATGGGTGGCGCGGGCCGCCTCGGCGTGCTTCCAGGCCTCGAACGCCGCGGCCACGGCGCGCGCGTCCTCGCTCAATCCGCCAAAGGCATCGACGAGGTCGCGGTGGCCGCTGGGGTCGATGAGCGCGCGATCATCATGCTGCCCATGGATCTCGACCAAGGCCTGCCCTACCTGCTTCAGCAGTTGTACGCTGACGGTGGTGTCGTTGATCAGAGCGCGGGTGCGGCCGTCGGCACTCTGTACCCGCCGCAGGATGAGGCTATCGCCCGGCTCGATGCCGTTGGCGGCTAGCAGGGCAAAGACGGGATGTCCGGGGCCCGGCTCGAAGACCGCCGTCACGTGGCCCTGGGACGCCCCCTGGCGCACGAGGGAGGCATCGCCACGGGCGCCGATAGCCAGCGCAAAAGCGTCGAGCAGGATCGACTTGCCGGCGCCCGTCTCGCCGGTAAGCACGGAAAGACCGGCGTGGAACTCAAGATCGAGCTTGTCGATCAGGACGATGTCGCGGATCGACAGGGCGGTTAGCATGGCACAACCGTCAAGCGGGCTTGCCTTCGCCCTTCCAGGTCTGGGTAATCCACGATCCTTCGTGCTCTTGCGGCTGGAGGCCACTCTGTCCCAAGAGCCCGTAAGCGTGCTGGTACCACTTGCTTTCCGGAAAGTTGTGGCCGAGGACGGCCGCCGCCGTTTGAGCCTCGTTGACGATCCCTAACGCCATATAGGCCTCGGTCAGGCGACTCAAGGCCTCTTCGATCTGCTCGGTGGTCTGGTAGTCGGTGACCACGATGCGGAACCGGTTGATCGCGGCAAGATAATTGTTGTGGCGCAGATAGTAGCGGCCGACCGTCATCTCGCTTGCCGCCAACAGATCGCGCAAGATCCGCATCCGGTTCTGCCCCTCGGCGGCATAACGCGAATCGGGATAGCGCTGCAGCAAGGTTTGATACGCCTGTAGCGCCTTGCGGGCGTTGGTCTGGTCGCGCTTGGGATCGAGCACCTGGTCGAAGTAGGACTCCGCGATGATGTTCTGGGCGAGGTCGGATTCCTTGGTGCCAGGATGCAGCGTCAGATAGCGGTCGGCGGAGGAGACCGCGTTGTCAAAGTCGCCTTTCTTGTAATAGGCGTAAGCCGCCATCACGATCGACCGGCGCGCCTCCTGGGAATAGGGCTGGTTGATGTCGACCTTCTCATATTCCTTGGCGGCATCCTCATACTTGCCCTTGTCCATCAACTGCTCGGCGCGGCCGTAAATCACGTCCGGCGGATCGTTGCTGACCTCATCGTCCTTCGTCTTGCCGAAAAACGAAGTGCCGCAGCCCGCGAGCAGCCCGGCGGTCACGACAAGCGCCGTGAGACGCAAGAACGGGCGGCCAAGGCTTGGCAACGCCGCGATCCGACCGGACATGCTCCCCTTCAAGACCGCCCCCTTGGCGAAAGTGCCCGCCCGCGATTGGGACTGCCACCGGGCAGGCTAGCGCAGACCATAGGCACCCAACTAGCGGATTATGGTGTTTTTTTGCCCGGTGGCCGCCCCGGGCGCTCACGTTGCCAATCTTGCTGCAGGCGTCGTCAGCGATGCCAAAGGCTAAAGTGCGAGACATGGCCGGAAGGTGTGATTTTTGGCGCGTTGCTTGCCTGCGGAACGAGATTTCGCGGCTAGCTCCGCTCGGCGGCGAAATTCGCTGCCGCCAGACGATGACTGAGCTCGGCATGGCGAACCTCGCGGCTCAGGCGCGGTGCCTCGACCAGGGTCCAAGCCTCGGGATCGGCGAACATGGTCTTGAGCACGAGGCTGTTCAGGCGATGGCCGCCGCGCTTCGACCGGTAAGCCGCAAGGATGGGAGCGCCCGCAAGGGCGAGGTCGCCAACGGCGTCGAGCGCCTTGTGGCGTACGAATTCGTCCGTATAGCGAAGGCCCTCGCGGTTGATGACGCGGTCCTCGCCAATCGCCACCGTGTTGTCGAGAGAGGCGCCAAGCGCGAGACCGGCGGCCCACAGGCGCTCGACATCCTTCATGAAGCCGAAGGTGCGGGCCCGCGACAGCTCGCGGCGGAAAGAGCCTGGATTGATGTCGATTTCGATCTTCTGCCGCCCGATCAGGGGCGTGTCGAACTCGATCTCGACGTCGAGGTGGAAGCCATTATGCGGCGTAAGCTCACCATAGGCGCCACCGTCTTCGACGATGATGGGCTTCAAAACCTTGAGGAAACGGCGGGGACTATCGAGCTCGGCCAGGCCAACCTCGTCGATCGCCTCGACGAAGCTTGCGGCACTCCCGTCCATGATGGGTACTTCGGGGCTGTCGATCTCGATCAGGGCGTTGTCGACACCGAGGCCGCGCAGGGCGGCGAGCAGATGCTCGACCGTCGCGACCGACGCGCCATTGCCGTCACCCAATACGGTACACAGCGTCACGCCCGTCACCCAGCGCTGATCGGCAGCGATCTCGGTGCTTTCAGCGTCGCCGTTGGAGAGAAGGAAGCGTAAGCCCGTATCGCCGTCAGCCGGATAAAGGCCGATAGAGACTGGCGCTCCGCTGTGAACACCCGTGCCGGTCAGTGAGATTTCGCTGGCAAGCGTAGTTTGCCGTGCCCCAATAAATCCCTTCATGGCCCCCAAGCCGTTTTTTAAGTCCCCTCAGCTCGAGGTAGAGCCCCCGAGCCCCCCATGACCCACGTTCCCTCGCACTTTCGACGGCTACTGCCCGCCTTGTGCCTTTTTTGGTCCCGTGGATCAGTTAATGAGGAACCATAACCCTTGGCTTAGACGGCCGACAAATCACGGTTTCTTTCAGTCTGTTACCGTCACAGCTGCGTATCAACCCGTTGAACCAGAAGCAATTTTTCCTGTTTCAGGCGGCGAATCTCGCAACGAGGTTAACGTCCCTCACGTCGCCCGCCTCCGCAAGAAGGCCGGAATCTCGAGATCATCGTCCTCAGGTGATTCGCTCCGGGGGAGGGATTCGACAGATGCGACCCGCGGCTGGACCTCGATCCGCTTCGGTACCGGAACGACCGATGGCTCGCCGCGAGGACGCTCGATCTTGAGCCCTCTCGGCGCGGCTGTGACAGTTTCGGTCTGCACGGAGGCCGCCAGGGAACGAGGCTGGCCGAATTCTGGCTCCTGCTTCAGGGTCAAGGGCACCTCCTCCTCGTTGCGGCCCCGGCCCACGCCCGTCAGGCGCTCCAGGAAGCCTACCTTCTTCTTCTGCGCCGCGAGCCCGAGGGCCGGACCTTGGCCGGCATGGGCTTTGATCTCGTTCTGCGCCACGAGCGGCAGCTCCTCCATATTGGGCATGCGCCGCACTTGGCGCCGCGCCGAGGCGGGGGGCGCCGGCACGAAGCTTGGCTGAGGCCGGGCTTGTGCTTGCGCGGGCACCGGTCGCGGCAAAGCAATGCCGGTCGCTTGCGCCGGACGGCGCTCGATCGTGACATTGCCAGGCGCGCGCCACACCGGCGCTTCACCCGCCTCCGCGCTCGGGGCGGATGTGGGCCTCAGCTCCAGCAATTCGGCCCCCGCCATCGGCATGGGGGCGAGACCGGCGATGCGCGCGGAAAGCGTGGTCGTATCCTTGGCGGCTCTCGCCTCGTCGGTACCGAGCAAGCCAAGCCCCGTCGCCACCACAGACACGCGGATGATTCCGTCGAGCTCGTCGTCGAACGTGGCGCCCACGATGATATTGGCCTCGGGGTCGGCTTCGGCACGAATCCGGCTTGCCGCCTCGTCGACCTCGTAGAGGGTGAGATCGTTGCCGCCGGTGATGGAGACGAGCAGGCCGCTCGCACCCTTCATCGACACATCGTCAAGCAGCGGGTTGGAAATCGCGGCCTCCGCCGCCTCGATGGCACGCCGGTCGCCGCTCGATTCGCCCGTCCCCATCATGGCTTTGCCCATGCCGGCCATGATGGTGCGCACGTCAGCGAAATCGAGATTGATGAGGCCTTCCTTCACCATGAGGTCGGTGATGCAAGAGACGCCAGCCCTCAGCACATCGTCGGCCATGGCGAAGGCGTCGGCGAAGGTCGTCTTCTCGTTGGCGACGCGGAACAGGTTCTGGTTCGGAATGACGAGCAGCGTGTCGACATATTTCTCCAGCTGGGCGATGCCCAATTCCGCCGCGCGCAAGCGCCGCTGGCCCTCAAACTGGAAGGGCTTGGTGACCACGCCCACGGTCAGGATGCCCTCTTCGCGCGAGGCCCGCGCAATCACGGGTGCCGCACCCGTGCCGGTGCCGCCGCCCATGCCAGCGGTGATGAACACCATGTGGCAGCCGGCGAGGTGGGCCTTGATGTCGGCCATGGCCTCTTCGGCAGCCGCCCCGCCGATCTCTGGCTTGGAGCCTGCGCCGAGCCCCTCGGTGACGTGAGTGCCCATTTGGATGCGCCGCTCGGCCGAAGAGCTCAACAGGGCTTGCGCATCGGTATTGGCCACCACGAACTCGACGCCCCTCAGTCCCGAGGCGATCATGTTGTTCACGGCATTGCCGCCCGCTCCGCCCACACCGAATACGGTGATGCGCGGCTTGAGCTCGGTGAGATCAGGAACTTTGAGGTTGATGGTCATGGGTGTCTTCCGTTCTCGATCCTTGCTTTGGTCCATTGCTGTCGCTCCCATCGGGGGCCTCGGCACGATGCCGGAAGGAGCCCAACGTTCGTTCAAAAGTTATCCCGTATCCAATCGCTGACGCGGGCGAGATAGCCCGTACCCGTACCCAGAAAGCGCTGCTCGGCGCGGCCCGAAAGCCGATCATCGCCGCGTCCCGATTGCAGCAAAAGCCCGGCCGCGGTGGCAAAATCGGGCCCCGCGCCTTGGGCAAGCCCACGCATGACGCGCGGCCGCCCGAGACGCACGGGGCGCCCGAACATGTTGGAGGCGAGGTCGGGGAGCCCGGTGAGCTGGCTGCCGCCGCCCGTCAATACGAGATTCTGGGCGGCCTCGGAGGCGTGTGCGGAAGCCGCGAGCCGGCGGCGCATGAAATCGAGAATTTCCTCGATGCGCGGCCGGATAATGACGGCGAGCTGCGCCTTGTTGATCTGATTCATGCTGCGCGGCTCAACCTCGCCCATGGACGGATAGGTGATGATCTCGCGCTCGTCGGACGGCGTGGCAAAGGCACTCCCATGCAAAGTCTTCAGGCGCTCGGCGTGGTCGATGGATGCGGCGAGCGCACGGGCGATGTCGGTCGTGACGCCGTTGCCGCCGAGCGCGATGGCGTCGGTGTGGATGAAGTGACCGTCGGCGAAGACCGAGAGCGTCGTGGTGCCAGCGCCGAAATCGATGCAGGCGACGCCAAGCTTGGCCTCGTCCGCCGTGATAGCCGACAGCGCGCTCGCATAGGGCGCAGCCACGAGACTTGCCACGGCCAAATGGCACCGCTCGACGCAAAGCATGAGATTGCGCAGCGCGGCCTCGTCGGCGGTGACGGCGTGAATGTCGACGGCGAGCCGCTCGCCGCACATGCCATGAGGATCGCGGATGCTGGTATGGTCGTCGAGACGGTAGCTCGTGGGCAGCGCGTGCAGCACCGTGCGGCGGTCGCGGCCGGCAAATTGGCGGCCACCGGCAAGAATGCGCAAGGTGTCGTCCTCGCGCACGATGCCGGTGGGCAGCGCCACGCTCGCCGAGAAACTTTCACTCTTGAGCCGCCCGCAGGTGACGGCGACATGCACGTCCTCGACGGCGACGCCCGCCATGCGCTCGGCCTCATCGACCGCAGAGCGGATGCAGTGCTCGGCGCTGTCGAGATGCGTGACCGTACCGCCTTTCAGGCCCTCCGCGCGATGATGGCCAAAGCCCAGTACCTCGAACTGAATCGCCTCGCCGTTATCCACGAGCCATTCGGGGGGGCTTTAAGTCTTGGCGATCAGGCAAGCGATCTTGCTCGTGCCCACGTCGAGCGCGGTCACGATGCGCTGGCGCTTGCTCCGGTTGATTATGTTTTGCCGCATCCCCCTGCCCCGTCCTGCTCAGGTGCTGCCCTTGGTCTGCGCTGGTCTGGTGCCGGCAGTCGGCACGTCTTGCGGCGGTGTTTCGGCAGCGGGCACGCCCGCAGTCGCGGTGGCGCTGCCATGCAGGCGCACGCTGATCCGATCGCCGAGACGTAGATCGACGGCGTCGATCTTGCGCCCGAGCACGCCATGATCCCGGTCGAGCGACACGAGTGCGTCGAGCGCCTGGGGGATGCCGTCGTCCGGAAGCATGATCTCAACCCCAGACGCGAGTTTAAGCGTCCAGCGGCGGTCGCCAACTCGGAGCGCGGCCGTGAGTTGCCGGTTCAGTTCGGTATAGGGCTGAAGCGCCTCGAACAAGGCAGACGCACTTTTGCCCGCCCCCTCGCCCACGACGAGGGGAAGGCCGGCGTAGGCCTCGCGTGTAGCTGGCGCTAGCACCGCACCGTCGGCATCAACCACGAAGGTGCGGCCACCGGTCTGCCAGACGGCGAAGGGCGTGCGTTCCTCGACCACGACCCGAAGCGTGGAGGGCAGGAGACGCATAACCTGGGCATGCCTGATCCAGGACACCTGCTCTAGCCGCGCCTTGGCGGCGTCCGTATCGAAAGCGAGCATCATGGTTGAGGGGCCGGCGTCGAGCGCCTTGGTAATCTCGGCATCGGTGGCGTGCTGCTGACCTTCCACGGTGATACGCTTGACGCCGAAGCCCACGGCGACGGCTATCGCCTCGACGCCGCCTTGGAGCTTGGCAAAGAGTTGCTCGGTCTCGCCCCCAACGGTCGCGCCGTAGGCAATACCGCTGACCAGGAACAGCACGGCGAGCAGGCGCCATTTGCCATTGCTGCGGACGGAGCCCGGCACCGGACGGCGGACGCGCCGCTTGGGTCGGAAGCCCGGCAGATCAATGCCGCGGAAGGATGGCCGGGAAACGGCGATCCCACGCGCCATGAGCGCGTCGGATGGCTCCCTCATCTTCCTTCGCCCCGCTTCACGGGGGCCTAGCGATCGCACGAGGCGTCCTCCACCATCCAGCGGACCAGCTCGCCGAAGGAGCGGCCGCCATAGCTTGCAAGCTCGGGCACGAGCGATGTCCCGGTCATGCCAGGCTGGGTATTGACCTCAAGACAGATCATTTCCCCCGTGCCGTTCGGCCGGTCGTCGTAGCGGAAGTCGGAGCGACTTACCCCACGGCAGCCCAGTGCCCAATGAGCCGCTAAGGACAGCTTCCGTACCAATTGGTAAACATTTGGTAAAAGCGGCGCCGGAAGCACGTGGATCGAGCCTCCTGGGGCGTATTTCGAAGTGTAGTCGTAGAAGGTTAGGCCCTCAGCCGGGCGAATCTCGATCACCCCCAAGGCCTCATCTCCCATCACCGCGCAGGTGAGCTCCCTCCCAGGGATATAGCGCTCCACCATGACCTCCTCACCAAGGGTCCATTCGGCGGAATGCAGCTCCTGCGGGGGGTGGGCCTGGTCTTCGCGCACAATAAAGACGCCCACGCTCGATCCTTCCGCCACGGGCTTGATCACGTAGGGGGGCGGCATGGCGTGGGCGCGGACCGCTTCGCTTCTCGACAGCACCAGGCTTTCCGCAACCGGCACACGCGCTTCGCGCAAGACCGCCTTAGCGCGTTCTTTGTGCATGGCGAGCGCCGAGGCCAGCACGCCCGAATGGGTATAGGGGACGCCCAAAACCTCGAGCAGGCCCTGGATGCAGCCGTCCTCGCCGAATCGGCCGTGCAGCGCGTTGAAGCAGATATCGGGGCGGAGCTCGGACAGGCGGCTTGCAACGTCGCGGCCCACATCGACGCGGGTGACCTTGAACCCTTGGCTTTCGAGCGCCGCGGCGCAGGCCTCGCCGGAGCGGAGGGAGATCTCGCGCTCGGACGACCAGCCGCCCATGAGTACGGCGATATGGGTTTGCTTGTCAGACATGAACCGCTCACACCGAAGAATGGCTCTGCCCATGTGGGCAACGGGGCCGCGGAACGGCCAAGTTAGGGGTTGTAGCTGATTTGCGTCGGTTGCACCCTCACCCGCGCGGCGACTTGCCGAAAAAGGTGTTCCCAGCCTCCAGCGGCTCGCCGAGGCGCTTGATCTCCCATTCGAGCTCGACGCCGCTCTTGGCTTTCACCCGCGCGCGCACGGTCTCACCGAGCTCCTCCAGCTCGGCGCCCGTGGCGTTGCCCTCATTGATGAGGAAGTTGCAATGCATCTCCGACACCTTGGCGTTGCCGATGCTAAGCCCGCGGCAGCTGGCGGCGTCGATGAGCTGCCAGGCCTTGTAACCTTCGGGGTTCTTGAAGGTGCTGCCGCCGGTGCGGCTCTTGATCGGCTGCGCCTGCTCGCGATAGCTCGCGATGTCGTCCATCTCGGCCAGGATGCGCGCTGGATCGCCCGCCTCGCCCTGGAACAGCGCCTCGGTGAAGATGAGGTCATCCGAGGCGCCGCAATGGCGGTAGGCATAGCCCAGCACCTGCACCGGCAGCACATGGATGCGGCCCTGGCGATCGACGGCGCGTACCTCGATCACCACCTCTTTCGTCTCGCGCCCGTGCGCGCCGCCATTCATGCGCAGCGCGCCGCCCACGGAGCCCGGGATGCCGCGATAGAAGGAGAGCCCTGCGATACCGGCATCGGCCGCAGCGCGGGCGACCTTGACATCAGGCACCGCGGCGCCGGCGCGAAGCCTGTACCCCTCCTCGATGGTGATCTCGCCAAAGCCGCGGCCTAAGCGGATCACCACGCCTTCGATGCCGCCGTCGCGCACGAGGAGATTGGAGCCGAGCCCGATCACGGTGATCGGAATTTCCGCCGGCACGCGGGCGAGAAAATAAGCGAGGTCAGCCTCGTCGGCGGGCGTGTAGAGCACCTGCGCCGGACCGCCGACGCGGAACCAGGTGAGGTCGGCAAGGGCCACGCCCGATTTGAGCCGCCCGCGCAAATCCGGAAGGCGTGCAACAAGCTCGCTCACGCGCCTGCCTGTCGACTCGTCGGCGACATTGGCGCTGCTCATGCCGGCGCTCCATGGGTCTTGAGCCGCCGCGGCAGCGCGTTAATCCACTCGCTGATGGTGCCTGCACCAAGGCCAACCACGAGATCGCCGTTCTTGGCGATGCTCGCCACGGTCTCGACCAGGTCCTCCACGCCGTCAACGGTCAGCACGTGCTGGTGGCCGTGGCGGCGCAGGCCGAGCGCGAGCTCGTCGCGGTCGATGCCGGGGATGGGCGCCTCCCCCGCCGAATAGACCGGCGTGACGATGGCGATGTCGGCGTCGTCGAGACAGGCGGAGAACTCGTTGAACAGGGTTTGCAGGCGCGTATAGCGGTGCGGCTGCACCACGGCGATCACCCGGCCCGGACCTGGCATGCGCGCGGCCCGGAGCACGGCGGCGATCTCCACCGGATGGTGGGCGTAGTCGTCATAGACCTGCACCCCTCGCCATTCGCCCACATGGGTGAACCTGCGCTTGACGCCGGAGAATGCGGCAAAGGTGGCGCGGATCAGCGCATCGCTCACACCGGCTTCCGTGGCCACGGCGAGAGCGGCCAGCGCGTTCAAGGCGTTGTAATGGCCGGGGACCGGCAGCATGAGATCGGTGAGCTTGCGCGCGCCGCCCTTCACCGCGGGACCAAGATCGGCCTCGAACACGATCGCCTCGCGGGTCGCGCGCAGATTGACCAGCCGGATGTCGGCGTCGCGCGCCACGCCATATGTCAGTGTGCGCCTGCCATTGGCAGCACCGCCGAGCTTGGCCAAGAGCTCGCGCACCACGGGATGGTCAATGCAGGCGACGGCAAGACCATAAAACGGGATCGCCTCGATGAATTGCTGAAAGGATTGGTGCAGCGCGGCGAGCGATGGCCAATAGTCCATGTGCTCGGGATCGATATTGGTGACGACGCCGATCTGGGTCGGCAGCTTGAGGAATGTGCCGTCGGACTCGTCCGCCTCCACCACCATCCACTCACCCTTGCCGATGCGGGCGTTAGTGCCCCATGCATTAATGATGCCGCCAGCCATCACCGTCGGATCCAGGTCGGCGCTTTCGAAGATTTCGGCGACCAGCGACGTGGTGGTGGTCTTGCCGTGGGTGCCGGTGATCGACACGGTGGCGCACGGACGCATCAGTTCGGCCAGCATCTCGGCGCGGCGGATGATGGGGATGCCGCTCTCCCTCGCCGCCTCAAATTCTGGATTGCCCGGCTTGACCGCGCTCGAGATAACGAGATAGGCGGCACCCTTGATCTGCTTGGGATCATGTCCGATCAAGCAGCTGATGCCCTTGACGCGCAACCGCTCGAGGTTGGGGCTGTCCTTGAGGTCGCTGCCGCGCACACGATAGCCACGAATCTTCATGACCTCGGCGATGGCACTCATGCCGATGCCGCCGATCCCCACGACGTGGAACAGCCCGCACTTTTCGGGGGTCGGCATATGCATGCAGCAGTTACTCCTAGTCCTTGCCGAGACGCTCCGCGCCGAGTTCCTCGGCGAGATCGGCGAGCTTGGTCACCGCGTTGATTTGCGCCATCGCTTTTGCCTTAAGGGCCGCGTCCGCCAAGATTTTAGGCGATGCGAGCAGCCTCTCTATTTCCCGCGCCATGCGCTCCGGATTAAGCTCGCTCTGGCGTACGCACCAGCCGCCGCCCCCTTGCGCAAGCCGAGTTGCATTTTCCAGTTGATCATTGTCAAGGGCATGCGGCAGGGGCACAAGCAGGCAAGGGCGGCCGATGGCCATAAGCTCGGCCACGGTCGAGGCGCCGGCGCGTGCGATCACGAGCTGCGCGGTGGCGATCCGCTCGGGCAAATCGCGGAAGAAGGGTGCCAGATGCGCCGCTATCCCGCCGGCGCGGTATGCCTCCTGCAACTCCGCTAGATCCTCCTCGCGGGTTTGCTGCACGACGGTAAGACGCATCCGTATCGCTTGCGGCAACAGCGGCAACGCCCGTGGCATGACCTCGGAGAAGAAGCGCGCGCCTTGACTGCCGCCGAAGACGAGCAGGAGCAGGCGACCCGAAGATGCTGGCGCGGCGTAGGCCACATCGCGGAAGGCCAGCACAGCGTCGCGCACCGGCGTGCCCGTGAGCCGCGCCTTTGCTTCGGAGTTCTTGGGCAACAGCTTGGTGGGCATGAAAGAGAGTGCGATGCGGCTGGCAAAGCGCGCGAGCAGGCGGTTGGCGCGGCCCATCACGGCATTCTGCTCGTGGATGGCGGCGGGGATGCCGAGCAGGCGCGCCGCGATAATGGGCGGGAGCGTAGGATAGCCGCCGAAGCCGATTACCGCGCGGGGCCGGATGCGGCGCAGCAGCGCGAGCGCGCCGAAGAAGCCGAGCCCCAGGTGTGAGAAGGTCCTGACCAATGCGATCGGGGAGCGGCTCGTCAGCGTCGCCGATGGGATGCGATGAATGGCGCGGGCCGGAAAGTCGCCGCCATATTTTTCAGCGCGGAGATCGGTCGCGAGCTCGACCTCCAGGCCCCGGCGGCGCAGCTCTTGGGCAAGTGCTGCGGCGGGAAAGAGATGTCCGCCCGTGCCCCCGGCGGCGAGCAGGACCGGGCGATCGCTCACGCCACGTGCTCCTTGGCACTTGTACCAGCACCCGCTGGCGCGCTCGCGGACCCCGTGCGGCGCTCGAGCCGCCCGGCCGTTGGTCTTCGCCGGGTCAGGCCCAGCGCAAAACCCATGGTAAGCGCCATGGCGAGCAACGACGAGCCGCCATAAGAGACAAAGGGAAGCGTCATGCCCTTGGCCGGCAGCAGCCCGACGTTCACGGCCATATTGATCAACGCCTGCAAGCCGAACAGCATGATCAGCCCCGCCGTCGCGTGGCGGATGAAGCCGTCGGGCTCCTGCGCCGCCTTGGACAGTCCGCGCAGCACGATGAAGGCGAACAAGGCAAGCAGGAGCAGGCAGGCGATCAGGCCGTATTCCTCGGCTACCACGGCGAAAATAAAGTCCGTGTGGGAATCGGGGAGCACGTCCTTGACCGTGCCCTCGCCGAGACCACGCCCGAGCCAGCCGCCGTGGAGAAAAGATTCAAGCGCGCGGTCGGCTTGATAGGTGTCGCCCGATGCGGGGTTCAAGAAGCGGTCGATGCGGGACGCGACGTGGGGCACGAGCGCATAAGCGGCGGCGGCGCCCCCGAGCCCGGTAACGCCCAACGCGCCGATCCAGAGAAGATTGATCCCGGCCATGAAAAAGAGCGCGCCCCAGACCAGCGTGATGAGCAGCGTCTGGCCGAAATCGGGCTGCAACACGAGCAAGGACGCGAAGATGACGTAAAGCGCAACGGCGAACTGAATGCCGGGCACATCGCGCCGCTTCTGCGCCTCGTTGAACAGCCAGGCCACCAACACGACGAAGGCAGGCTTGACGAATTCGGAAGGCTGGATGGAGGCAAAGCCGATCTCCAGCCAGCGCCGCGCGCCCTTGATCTCGGGACCCACCAGCATGGTGAGCACCATCAGCGCGATGCCGACGATGAAGATGACGAGGCTCGCGCGGCGGATCTGCTTCGGCGTCAAGGTGGAGGCCGCGAACATGATGGCCAACGCGGGGAGCAGCAGCGCCGCGTGGCGGCGCACGAAGTAGAAATGCTCCAGATGAAATTTGGTGGCGATGGGCGGACTTGCGGCAAGCGAAAGCACAAGGCCCGTGCCCATGAGCAGCAGCAGGCCAAAAAACATGAGGCGGTCTACGGTGAACCACCAGTCTGAGAGGACGCTGCGGTCGGCGCGGGTGATCCTCATGCCGCCCTGCCCTTCTCTGGCTGCACGCTTTCGGCGCCATCCAGACCTAAGACGCTCTCGCGGAATGCGTTGCCGCGCACCTCGAAATTGGCGAACTGGTCGTAGGACGCGCAAGCAGGTGACAGCAGCACCACGGACTCTTTGGCGCCCGATCGCTCGGCATCAGCGGCGGCGGCTTGAAGGGCACGTTCGAGGGTGCCGCTGATGACGTGCTCGACATGTGCGCCGAGCTGGGCGCCGAAGGCGTCTGCCGCCTCGCCGATCAAATAGGCCTTGGTGATGTTTGGGTAGAAGGGCTCGAGCCCCGCCAGCCCTCCGACTTTCGGCCTACCGCCTGCGATCCAATAGATGTCGGTGAAGCTCGCCAGCGCGTTGCCCGCGGCGTCCGCATTGGTGGCTTTGGAATCGTTGACGAACAGCACGCGTCCGCGGCGGGCCACTTGCTCCATGCGATGAGCGAGGCCGGAGAAGGTCTTAAGTCCGCGCGCGATACTCGCGGGGTCGAGCCCCTGCGAACGGGCCAGCGCGTAGGCGGCTGCCGCGTTCTGCCAGTTGTGCGCGCCCCGGAGCGAACCGATGCCGACCAGGCTCGTGCGTGCGCGCTCGATCCCCTCCTCGACCTCGATGAGCATGGCATCCTTTGCCCACACGCCGGTCTTGACCGCCGTGCCGACCGAGACACGCTCGACCTGGTATGGCCCCTTCAGCCCATCGGCGATGGCGCGGCTTGGGGCATCGTCGATGCCCACCACCGCCGTCCCACCGGCGCCTAACCCTGCGAAGACCCGCGCCTTGATGGCAGCGTAAGCGTCGAACGTCCCGTGGCGGTCGAGATGGTCGGGGGTGACGTTGAGGAGACATGCCGCGTCCGGCTGAAGCTTCGGCGTGAGATCGATCTGAAAGGAGGAAAGCTCGAACACATAAGTGAGATCGGCGGCGAAAGGCTCGAGGTCGAGTACGGCCGTGCCGATATTGCCGCCGATTGCCGCGCGCTTGCCTGCCTCCTGCAACAGATGCGCCGTGAGCGCCGTGGTCGTGGACTTGCCGTTGGTCCCGGTGATCACCACCACCTTAGCCGGCGATCCTTGCTTGGCGCGCTGGCGAAAGAAGAGCTCGGTGTCCCCGATGACCTCCACCCCCGCGGCGCGGGCGCGATCGACGCTCCAATGGGGCTTGGGATGGGTCAAGGAAATGCCGGGCGCCAATACGAGGGCTGCGAAGCGCTTCCAGTCGGCGGCGGCAAGGTCGCTAAGAGGCACGCCTTGGGCGGCGGCTGACTCCCTTGCCTTGGCGGTGTCGTCCCAGGCAAATACCTGCGTGCCGCCCGCGGCGAGCGCACGGGCAGAGGCGATGCCGCTCAAGCCCAACCCAACCACCGCGACGTCGCGGCCGGCGAAGATCGTGACGGGAATCATTGCCCGCGAATTTAGCGCAATTTCAGCGTTGCGAGGCCAGCAAGCGCAAGCACCACAGAAATGATCCAAAAACGGATCACCACTGTCGATTCAGGCCATCCTTTTTGCTCGAAATGGTGGTGCAGCGGCGCCATGCGGAACACGCGTTTTCCGGTGAGCCGGAAGGAAGCGACCTGCACGATCACCGATACGGCTTCCAGCACGAATAGGCCGCCGACGATGGCCAGCACGAGTTCGTGCTTGGTGGCGACCGCGATGGTGCCGAGCGCGCCGCCAAGCGCGAGCGAGCCCGTGTCACCCATGAAGATCAACGCGGGCGGCGCATTGAACCAGAGGAAGCCAAGGCCCGCGCCGACCAACGCCCCACAGATCGCCGCAAGTTCGCCCGTGCCTTGGACGAAATGAATCTGCAGGTATTCGGCGAACAGCGCATTGCCGACGAGATAAGAGATAAAGCCGAATGTGGCCGCGGCGATCATCACCGGCACGATGGCGAGCCCATCCAGGCCGTCGGTCAGGTTCACGGCGTTACCTGCGCCGACAATGATAAAGGCGCCGAAGGGAATGAACAGCCAGCCGAGCGGAATCAGCACAGTTTTGAAAAACGGAATGGCAATCGCCGTCGACAGTGGCCCCTCGCCCATATTGGCGATGACGGCGGTGGCGATCAGCGCCACCACGCCCTCGATGATGATCTTGATGCGGCCGCGGAAGCCCAGAGCCGATTGCTTGGTCACCTTGAGATAATCGTCATAAAGGCCAACCGCGCCATAGACGAGGGTCACGAGCAGGACCACCCAGACATAAGGATTACGCAAATTGCCCCAAAGCAGCGTGGCGAAGGTCACGCCAGTCAGGATCATGAGCCCGCCCATGGTGGGCGTGCCCTGTTTCTGGAGGAGGTGACGCTCAGGACCGTCCTTGCGGATTGGCTGTCCTTTGCCCTGGCGGACGCGCAGGGACCTGATGATCCGCGGCCCGAGCAGGAAGACGAATAGAAGCGCCGTGATCAGCGCGCCGCCGGTGCGAAAAGTGATGTAGCGGAAGACGTTGAAGACGCTGAGCTCGCCGGCAAGCTCCGTCAGCCAGAAGAGCATCCCCTCAATCCCCCGCTCTTCGGCGGCGCGCCTAAGCTTGGACGCTCGCCGTGTCGAAATGCCGTTGCAGGGCTTCGACCAGCGGCGCCATGCGGCTGCCGAACGACCCTTTAATCATGACCACGTCGCCCGGCCTCACACCTTCGGTCAGAATAGGCGTAAGCTTTTCCGCCGTTTTAGCATAACCACCTTGCCGGCCCGCGGGCAGGGCTTGATAGAGCCCCGCCATCAGATCGCCGCAGGCAAAGACAACATCTACGCCCGCCGCGTCAATGTCCTCACGCAGATCAAGATGCAGCATGGAACCCTGACCCCCAAGCTCCAGCATGTCGCCAAGGACCGCCACCCGGCGGGGAAACTCCGGCCGAGGCGTCAGCGCGAGTGTGGCGAGCGCCGCGCGCATGGAGGCCGGGTTGGCATTGTAGGTCTCATCGATCAGCGCGAGGCGCCCGCCTTTCCCTTCCAGCACGATCCGCTCGCCGCGGCCGGCCTGCGCTTGCCAGCGGGAAAGAGCGCGCGCGCCCGCCGCAAGATTGGCGCCCGCCAGCTTTACCGCCGCGAGCACGGCAAGTGAATTTTGCACGAGGTGACGGCCGGGGACTCCTAATCGGTAGCTGATAGTCTCGCCCAGAATGTCCGCCTTGACGTCCGAGCCGTCGGGGCCAAGCTCGACAGCGAGCAGCCGCGCCTCGGCGCCCTCGGCTTCGCCGAAGCCCACGATCCTCGCCTCATGCTCGAGCGCGTGGCGGCGAAGCCGGTCATAATAAGCGTTGTCGCGGTTGAGGATCGCGGCGCCCCCGGGCTCGAGACCTGCAAGGATCTCGGCCTTGGCGTCGGCGATCTCCGCCATCGAGCGGAAGAAACCGAGATGCACCGGCTCGACCGTGGTGATGATGGCGATATGCGGGCGGATGATCTTGGTCAGAGCCAGGATCTCGCCCGAATGGTTCATGCCGGCCTCGAACACGCCAAAGGCAACCCCTTGCCGCATATTGGCGAGCGACAGCGGCACGCCCCAATGATTGTTGTAGGACTTGGCGGAGACGTGCACGGACCCCGAGGGATTGAGCGCGAGCTTGATCCCCTCCTTGGTCCCCGTCTTGCCGGCGCTGCCGGTGACGCCGATCACCACCGCGCGCTCGACGCGCGCGCGCGCCGCGCTGCCGAGATCGCGCAAGGCGGCCAGCGTATCAGCGACGCGCAGCAATTTGGCGTCCGCGCCTTGCACCGGAAAGCTCTTATCGACGATTGCGCAGGCCGCGCCCTCGGCCAGTGCCGCCGCGACGAAGCGGTGGCCGTCGTGGTTCGCCCCTCTGATGGCGATGAAACATTCCTGCGGCGCGATGCTCCGGCTGTCGATGGAGACGCCCGTAACAGCAGTGCCGGGTGTGGCATAGCTCTTGGCGCTCGTCGCCTTCACCATCTCGTCAATGGTCCAGAGCGGCCTAGCCATTTGGGGCGCCCTCCTGCAAAGCGGCTGCAACCGCGTCGTGGTCGGAATAGGGGATGACGGTTTGACCCACAATCTGGCCGGTCTCATGGCCTTTGCCCGCCACGAGCAACACGTCGCCAGGACGAAGCTGGGCGACGGCGCGCGCCACGGCCGTACCGCGGTCGGCGACCTCGCTCGCGGATGGAGCTGACGCCAGGATGGCTCGGCGGATCGCGCTCGGCTCCTCGCTGCGCGGATTGTCATCGGTGACGACGACGACATCAGCCTTGGTTTGGGCCACCGCACCCATCTCAGGCCGTTTGCCCCTATCGCGGTCGCCGCCGCAGCCGAACACCACGAGCAGGCGGCTCTTTACGTAAGGGCGCAACGCGTCGAGCGCCTTGGCGAGTGCATCGGGCGTATGGGCGTAGTCGATGAAGATCGGCGCGCCGGTCGGACTCGTGCCGGCCAAATCGAGCCGGCCGCGCGCACCGCGCAGACCTGCGAGCAGCGGCAGCACCTTTTGGGCGTTTCCGCCAGTTGCAAGGCACAGTCCCACTGCGACAAGCGCGTTGGTCGCCTGAAAATCCCCGACGAGCGGCAGACGCACCGCATGTCTCTTGCCCGCATGCTCGACCACGAGACGCTGGCCGAAGCCGTCGCGCGTGGCCGAGACGAGGCGCAGCGTCTTGCCTGCGCGTCCGACCGAGATGACGCGCAAGCCCCTTGCTTCCGCCTCGGCGGCCACCCGCAACCCCACCTCGCTGTCTACATCGACCACCGCGGCGCTGCCCGGCGGCAATAGCTCGGAAAACAGGCGGAGTTTCTGGGCGAAGTAATCCTCGAAGCTTGGGTGATAGTCCAAATGGTCACGGGAGATGTTGGTGAAGGCGCCGGCCTTGAACCGCACGCCGTCGACGCGGCGCTGTTGCAGTCCGTGGCTCGAGGCTTCCAGCGCCAGATGGGTGACGCCGTCATGGGCGAGCTTGGCAAGGATAGCATGCAGCGCGACAGGGTCGGGCGTGGTGTGGGCGAGTGTCTCAGTGCCGGATGACGAGACGACGCCGACCGTGCCAAGGCTCGCGGCTTTGAAGCCTTGTTGCTCCCAGAGCTGGCGCACGAAGGAAGCGACCGAGGTCTTGCCGTTGGTGCCGGTAACGGCGACTTCCGTCTCCGGCTGAGCGCCGAAGAAGCGCGCGGCGATCAGCGCGAGTCGCCGCCGCGGATCGGCGTCTTCCACCACCGGTGTTCCGTTCAAGGCCGGCGCGCCGCCGTGGCCGAGCAGGATCGCCGCCGCGCCTCTTTGCACGGCCTCGGCGATGAAGCGGGTGCCGTTAGTCTTGACCCCGGGCAGAGCCGCGAACAGAAAACCCGGCTTGACCGAGCGGCTGTCGGCGGTGAGCCCCTTAATGGGAAGCCGCGACCAAGACGGGGGCAGCCCCGCCTCGGGCCCGATCAACTCACCAAGGGTCATGGCTCGCTTCCCGCCGCTAGAGCGGTTTCCGCTTCCGCTGAAGGGAAACGCTCCAGATTATTGTTTTGGCGCAGTTTCTAAAGACAAGCAACATCCGCTCCGCGAGAAACCGCGCTTCGGCCCGCATTTGCCCCGGAATTCACATGCCGGGCAGTCCTTGGGGTATCTTTTAATAGGAGGCGAGAACCTTCTCGTCAAACTTGCGCTGGTCCTCCGGCAGGCGCGGCGGCACGCCGAGAATAGGAGCAATGCGCTCGACGATCTTGCCCACGGTGGGCGCGGCATTGACGCCCGCGGTCGCCTGGTTGTCACTTGCGGCCACGCGCTGGGGCTCGTCCAGCATGACCAGCACGAGATATTCAGGAGCGTCGGTAGGGAAAGTGGCAAGAAACGAGGTGAGTAGCGTCGAGCTCGAATAGTGGCGTCCTATCACCTTCTCGGCAGTGCCTGTCTTGCCGCCCACGCGGTAGCCTTCCGCATTGGCACGCTTGCCCGTTCCTTTCAAGACGTTGAGGCGCATGAGCTGCAACATCGCTTTGCTCGTCGCGGGCTTGAGCACCTGGCGGGCTTGAGCCTCCGCCTCGGCGCGCGACCGCGGCAGGAAAGTGGGGGTCACGGCGAGACCGCCATTGACGAGGGGAAGAGCGGCGGCGGCGAGCTGCAAGGGCGTCACCGAGAGCCCATGGCCGAAAGCGATGGTCATGGTGTTGATCCGCTCCCAATGGGCCGGGACGATGGGCGCGGCGCTTTCGCCGAGCTCGGTGGTGAGGCGAGTAAGCAGACCGAGCTTCTCAAGCGCCGCGCGGTGGCGCTCGACGCCCAAATCCAGCGCCATCTTCGCAGCGCCGATATTGGATGAATAGATGAAGACCTCGGGCACGGTCAGGCGCTGGTGCTTGGCGTGAAAGTCGTCGATGGTGAAGGAGCCGACGTGGATGGCGCTCGTAGCGTCATAGGTCGAGCGCATGGTGGCAATACCGGCGTCGAGCACGCTCGCGACGGTAAACACCTTGAACACCGAGCCCATCTCGTAGGTTCCGGAGCTGATGCGGTTCAGCCGGTCCTTGGCCAACGCCTGCTCGCGATGGTTCGGATCGTAGTCCGGCAGCGAGGCTAGGCCTACCACCTCCCCGCTGTGCACGTTGATGATGACGCCTGCCGCGGCCTTGGCGCGATAGGAGACGAGCGCGCGCGACAGCTCCTCGCGAAGCACGTGCTGCACGCCGAGATCAAGCGAAAGGGTGACGCTCTCGCCGCCCTCCGGGTTCTCCGGGCGCGACATGGCAAGTTGCGGATTGTCGTCGATGAACTTCTCGATGCCGGCAAGGCCCTTATTGTCCACATCGACGTGGCCCACCACGTGACAGGCCGTGGCGCCGACAGGATAGACGCGCCGATATTCTTCGATGAAGCCGAGGCCGGGGACCCCAAGCTCATGGATCTCGGCTTGCTGCGTCGGCGTCAGCTCGCGCTTGATGGAGACGAAGCGCCGTCCCTGCTGCAGCTTCTCGCGGAGCTCGGCCGTGTTGATGTCGGGGAGCACGCTCGCCACCTGCTCCGACAGCTCGTCGCGGTCGATGACGCGCGCTGGATCGGCATAAAGGGTCCCGCCCTTGATGTCGGTCGCGAGCAGCCGCCCGTGGCGGTCGAGGATGTCCGGCCGGTGCACGGTGGCAGAGATGTCGTGCGGAACGGCAGAGCCAGGTTCGGGAGCGGCAAAGCCAAAGCTCACAAGCCGAAAAGCGATCAGCAAAAAGTTTGCCGCAAAGACGAGGCAGGCGAGGCGGTAGCGGTGTCGACTGCGCGCCAAATGGACCCGCTCGGCGCGGGGATCGGCATTTGCTTTGGCTGTCTCGGCCACGGGATTTGCCTTGAGTGCCTTCACTCGGCGGGGGCCTGAACGGCAACGGGCACGGTGGAAGGCTTGGTCCCCGCTCCGGCCGTCTCGGGTCGGGGACGCTCAAAATCTCGGTCGGCCAGGCGGTCCAAGGTGATGAGCTGACGGGGTTGGGCTGGCGCCAGCTTCAGATATTTCGCTGCCAGCCGCTCGATCCGCTCGGGCCGATTGAGCAGGCTCCATTCGGCTCGGAGCACGGCGATTCCGTCCCGCTCGCCCTCTATCTTCTTGTTCAGATCGACGATTTGCTCATCAAGGGCACGCGCCTCGTACTTCACCTGATAGATCACATAGGCAAGCGCGGCGAGGCCGAGGACGAGACAGATATTAACGAAACGCAACATGTTCCAACTCGTTTGCAAAAGCCCGCGAACCGAAGAACCCACGCCTCACATGGCGAGCCTCGGCACGCCGAGGGCAGCGAGGTCGAGAGCATGAGCCGGTGCCGCCGTGCGCTCGCCGGCGCGTAGTCGCGCCGAGCGGGCCCGGGGGTTGGCCCTGATCTCATCCTTACTAGGTGATAAAGGACGTCGGTTAAGAAGCTGGAAGCTTGGCGCCAAGAAAGAATCGCCTTTTTCCGGGAGGTGGCGCGACCCGCGCGGGGGCGGCGCGCTGCGGCTGGCAAAAAAGCGCTTGGCGATTCGGTCCTCCAGCGAGTGGAAGGTGACCACCACCAGCCGTCCGCCCGCCTGCAAAACGCGCTCGGCGGCGCTCAAGCCCTTGGCGAGCTCATCGAGCTCTCCGTTCACGTAAAGGCGGAGGGCCTGGAAGGTGCGGGTGGCTGGGTGCTTCACCTCGTCATGCTTGCGTCCGAGCACGCGCGCCACGACGTCGGCGAGCTCCAGCGTGGAGAGGATCGGCTGCTCTTCCCTGCGCGCGACCACGGCGCGCGCGATGGCCCGCGCCCGTTTCTCCTCGCCCAGCACCGCGATGATTGCAGCCAGGTCCCGCTCGGGCATCAGATTGACCACGTCGGCCGCGGTCGGACCGTCTTTGCCCATCCGCATGTCGAGGGGGCCTTCCTGCATGAAGGAGAAGCCGCGCTCGGGCTCATCCAGCTGCATGGACGACACGCCGAGGTCGAGCGTCACGCCATCGACGGCCCTGACATCCTGGTCTTCCGTGATCGATTCAATATCGGCAAATCGGCCGAGAACAACGTGCAGGCGTCCCGGAAAGCGCTTTTCCAGCGCGCGGGCAGACGCCACGGCGTCCGGATCGCGATCGATGGCGATGACCATGCAGCGGGCCGCCTCGAGAATGGCACAGGTATATCCACCTGCGCCAAGGGTGCCGTCGACAACGATCTCGCCAGCTTTAGGCGCAAGGGCAGCAAGCACCTCGGTGAGCATCACGGGAATGTGGCGAGCCGGTCCGCCGGCGGCGGTCAAATCCACGCCGCGACCCGCCATCATTCCCGTGCTCCCTCTGGCCCGCCGCTTCCGCGACGCCCCGCGCCGAGCAGCTTGCGGAGATCACGCACCTTCTGGCGCGCCTCCGCCAAATGCGTTTCAAATCGTTTTGGCTCCCACAGCTGGAACTTCTCGCCCAAGCCGACAAAAGTGATGTGGGTGGTGATGCCGGCGTGCTCGCGCAATCGCTCAGGAACGATGATGCGTCCATCCTGATCGATGGAGAGAATTTCGCTCGTGCCGAACAGGGCGGTGGCAAGATGATCGCGCTCGTCGGAATACGGTGCCAAATCCTCGACCAGGCCGTTGATCTTGTCGACCAGCCGCTGGCCGCCAGCGTCAAGCGCAGGCGCATCGAGCGACGGGTAGCAATAAATGCCCTCAAGGCCGTCCTTGGCGAGCACGGTACGGAAGGACGCTGGGACGGAGACGCGGCCCTTGGTGTCGATCTTATTGGTAAATGTCGAGACAAACCGGTCCATCTCCCCCTCATGGGCACCCGACGCGGGACTTCAACTTTGGATGCGAGACCCAGGGCCCGAAGAAAAAGGTGGGAGAGGCGGCGCGGATCCCCCCGTGGCCTCGTAAGGAGCGCTGCCGGACCCTCCCCCACCTATTACCGAACGGGCGTGTTTGGGATAACATGGGAATTTATGGGCGTCAATGGGAAGACAGTGGATAAGTCTCCCTAACCCTAGTTTTCCACCCTACTCCACGGGCGCGCGCGAAGCGCATGTGCCTCTGCTGTCGGCGAACAAGCGCGATTGCCGGCCACAGCGGAAGCGCGTTAGAAGCGGAAAGGAAAACGGGTTGCGCCGGTTCCATTCCCAAACGCGCGGATCCTGCGTTGCAGGCCGAGGCTTTAGGGAACGATTCGCGGCGGCGCCCGCGTTTACACAGCGGGATGCGAGCGAACGGGGCGCGGCGGCCATCCATGGCACCGAGACACTATCTAGCGACGCTTGGTCTTGCGGCGGTCGCGCTTACGCTCTGCGCCTGCGGGCTCAGCGCAGGCGAGACGGGCGACAGCCCTTTTGCCCGCCTTGGTCCGCCGGACGCGCCGGTACATCTTTTCGTCACAGAACAGGGCGATGGCGCGCCCGTGCTGCTCATCCATGGCTTCGGCACCAACACCTTCACTTGGCGACGCGTAGCTCCGGAGCTTGCGCGCGACCACCACGTCATTGCCGTCGACCTCAAAGGCTTCGGCCAGTCCGACAAGCCCTTCGATGAACGCTATTCGGCCTTGGACCAAGCGGAGTTGCTCGCACAGCTGATCGAGGATCGCGACCTGCACAACGTCACGCTCGTCGGTCACTCCTTCGGCGGCGGTGTGGCGCTCCTGCTTGCGCTGCAAGCCGACACCCGACTCAAGGGGCGCATCGCCAAGCTCGTGCTGCTCGACTCGATTGCTTATCCGCAGAAGGTTCCCGTGTTCTTCAGGCTGCTCGGCGTCCCTGTCATGTCGCAGCTCGGCGTGCGCATGGCCCCCTCGTCCTGGCAGATCGAGGTCGCGCTCAAGCTCGCTTATTACGACCAGCGCAAGATCGATCCGGCCGAAGTCGAAGCCTATGCGGCGCCGATGCAAACCGCAGCGGGCAAGCATGCTATTATCTACAGCGCGCGGCAGATCGTGCCCGACGGCCTCGATCAACTCGCGGCACGCTACAAATTGATCACGCTGCCGACGCTTATCCTGTGGTGCGATCACGACCGCATCGTGCCACTCGAAATCGGGCTCAAGCTGCGACGTGCGATGCCGAACTCAACTTTCAAAGTCGTGAGCGATTGCGGTCACATGCCCCAAGAGGAGCAGCCCGAGGCCACCCTCCGCCTGATCCGAGGATTCTTAGGCGATCCTGGCGATAAATAAGTTCCTCTTATCGTAGCCATAGGCAAATACGACTTGCGCTAATGGTGCGGCGCGCTGATGCTCCAGCCTTTATACGCCTGGATGAGGAGAGCACATGTCCAAGAAGCCGACCCTGACCACGACGGCTGGAGCGCCGGTGGCCGACAATCAGAACTCGATCACCGCCGGACCGCGCGGGCCGCTGTTGATCCAGGATTACCAGCTCCTCGAGAAGCTCGCACACCAGAACCGCGAACGCATTCCGGAGCGCACGGTGCACGCCAAGGGCTGGGGTGCCCATGGCACGCTCACCATCACTGGCGACATCTCGAAATATACCAAGGCCAAGGTGCTTGCGCCCGGCGCCGAGACCGACATGATCGCGCGATTCTCCACCGTAGCGGGCGAGCTCGGCGCGGCCGACGCGGAACGCGACGTGCGCGGCTTCGCGCTCAAATTCTACACTGAGGAGGGCAACTGGGATCTGGTCGGCAACAACACGCCGGTGTTCTTCGTGCGCGACCCCTACAAGTTCCCGGACTTCATTCACACGCAGAAGCGGCATCCCAAGACCAATATGCGCTCGCCGACCGCGATGTGGGATTTCTGGTCATTAAGCCCCGAGAGCCTGCATCAGGTGACCATTTTGATGAGCGATCGCGGCCTGCCCACCTCTGTCCGCCACGTGAACGGCTATGGCAGCCACACCTACTCTCTGATCAATGCCAAGGGCGAGCGTCACTGGGTGAAGTTCCACTTCAAGACCATGCAGGGTCACATGCACTGGACCAACAAGGAAGCCACCGAGATCGTCGGCCGCACGCGGGAGTCGACGCAGGAAGACCTGTTCAATGCGATCGAGACGGGTGACTTCCCTCGCTGGAAGATGCAGGTGCAGATCATGGCCGAAGCAGACGTGGGCAGGCACTGGTACAATCCGTTCGACCTCACCAAGGTGTGGCCGCACGCCGACTATCCGCCCATCGATGTCGGATATTTCGAGCTCAACAGGAATCCGGAGAATTATTTCCAGGAGATCGAGCTCGCCGCCTTCTCGCCGTCGAACATCGTTCCCGGCATTGGCTTCTCGCCGGACAAGATGCTGCAGGCGCGCATCTTTTCCTATGCCGACGCCCATCGCTACCGCCTCGGCACGCATTACGAGGCGCTGCCGGTGAACGCATCGAAATGCCCAGTGCATCACTATCACAAAGATGGACCAATGCGGTTCTTCGAGCAGAAGACCGGAAACGTCGATGCCTATTACGAACCGAACTCGTTTGACGGCGCGGTGCAGGACGAGCGATACGCGGAGCCGCCGCTCGCGATCTCAGGCGATGCCGAGCGCTACAATCACCGCAACGGCAATGACGACTACAAACAAGTGACTGCGCTGTTCAATCTATTCGACGAAGGCCAGCGCAAGCGCCTGTTCCTCAACTGCGCCGAAGCGATGTGGGGTGTGCCGAAGGAGGTCGTGGAGCGCCAGCTCGGTCACTTCAATAAAGTGCATCCGGATTACGAAGCCGGCGTGCGCAAGGAGCTCGACACGATGACGCGCGCCAAGGCGGCGGAGACCGCCCAGCAGCAGAACATGCCGCAAGGCGCGGTCGCGGCGGAATAATGGAGAGCTTGGAGGCTGGCGCGCAGGGGACACCCACGCGCCAGCCATAGCAGGTCACCAAGCCTGTAAGCCGGGTTCTGTACCTCGCCCGAAGGCGAGGCGATGGCCATTCCTCTGGGGCGCCGCTTACACGGCACCTCCTGCAACCAACCCGGGCGGCTCGTCTGGAAATGGACTGGCGGTTTTGAGGCCGCCGCGCCGCCCCTATTCGGTCTTGCTCCCGGTGGGGTTTTCCGTGCCGTCCTTGTTGCCAAGGACGCGGTGCGCTCTTACCGCACCCTTTCACCCTTACCCTGCCTGTCCGTCTCCGAACCGGCTCGGCGGTTTGCTTTCTGTGGCACTCTCCCTGGGGTCGCCCCCGCCGGAGGTTATCCGGCACCGTATCTCCATGGAGCCCGGACTTTCCTCTCCGCCTGGTACGCAAACGCTGGCAGAGCGGCCATCCAGCCTGCTGACAGAGGTAATAAGGGGCTTTGGCTTTGCGCCGTCAAGCTTGGGCGGCAAGCGCGGGCGGCTTCCGGCTCATTTCCCGGTAAACGCATCCTCCCTTTCATGTGATTGGCCCGTCCCGGATGGACGGTGATAATCGGCCGTTATCCCGGCCCGGTTGAGGAAAACGTCCGGATGACCACGGCCCAAGCGTGGAATACGACTGACCAGGAGCTCACCATGCGGTGGCTCGCGTTGTTTCCGGCGCTGTCTGAGCTCGAGCCGGAACATCATGCGGAGCTGCTGGCCGCAATTCGCTTCAACCGCTTGAAACCAACTAGGCGACCGGTCGAGCTTCAAGGGCGGCGATGAGACGGTCGAGCGTGTCCAGCGTGGAGGCGTCAGCGCGGCCGTCTATCCGCGCAGGCCTGAAGTGCAGCTGGAAGGCCTGCACCACTTGCTCCAACCCTTTTCCGTAGGTGCCGGTCAATTCGATCCCATAGCCGAAGCGGGCAAGTGCTCGTTGCAGACTGGCCACCGCCTCGCCCTCGTCGCCGAGACCCAAGCCTAAGTCGTCTCCAAGCGGCGCAGGCGCGACATAGAGGCCGATGCCCGCTCTGCCGAGCCGCTCCCAGTCAAACCTTTCGCCGGGATCGCGCTTGCGGCCCGCTGCAATGTCGGAATGGGCGAGCACGCGCTCGGGCAGGATGGCGTGGCGCCCCAGGATGTCGAGACACAACGCCTCTACCGCGCGCATCTGGCCTTCAGGGAAATCCGGATAGCCGAGATCGTGACCGGGATTATGGATCTCGATGCCGATCGAACAGGAATTGAGGTCGGTCTCTCCGGCCCAGAGACTTTGGCCAGCGTGCCACGCGCGCTCGGACTCCGGAACCATCTGGGCGATGCGCCCCTCCTCGTCGATGAGGTAGTGGGCCGAGACCTTGGACTCCTCCCGCGTCAGCCAATCGAGCGCGGCTTCCGCCTGCTCCATGCCGGTGTAATGCAAAATGAGCATGTCGGGGGTGCGGCCACCGACGCGCGGCTCGTAATTGGGCGACGGGCACCAGAGCGTGGCGAGCGGGCTATCGGGGGCTATGCTCATGGTTCGCAATCCTCGCGCCGAGGAGTGGCCATAGGCGGCCTCCTCAGGATGAGGGGTAGCACTATCATCCGCGAAGAGGGCTAAATCCCCCGCTCCTTGGCGATCTGGCCATAGGCCTCGTTGATGGCGGCGACCTTCTCGGTGGCGATCGCGACGAACTCCTTAGGCACACCGCGGGCCATCAGCTTGTCAGGATGGTTTTCCGCCACCAGCTTGCGGTAGTGGCTCTTCAGCTCGTCATTGCCAACGCTCGGCGTGACCCCCAGCACGTCGTAAGGGTTGCGCTTCGCCGCAGTCACGTGGCGCGCCTTGATGTAGCTGAACTCGGTCTCGGTGATGCCAAAACGCTTGGCGACCTGGCCCAGGAACTCTTCCTCGCGCGGATGCAGCACCTCGTCGGCCTTGGCGATGTGGAACAGGCCTTCCAGCACGTCCTCGAGCAGCTTGCGATTGCCCTTGAACATGGCGGCAAGCTGCTCGGCATAAGCCTCGTAACCGGCCACGTCCTGCTTGGCCAGGTTGAACACGCGGGCGACATTCTTCATCTCGCCGTCGGGCACCTTGAACACCTCCTTGAAGGCGTTCACCTCGTCGAGGGTCACGATACCGTCGGCCTTGGCCATCTTGGCGCCAAGCGCGATCACGCCCACGGTGAACGCCACCTGGTTCTCCGCCTGCCCATCCTGCTCCTGGTCACGATCAATGACATAGTGGCCGGCGACGCCGCCTAGCAGCGCGCCGATCGGCCCGCCGATCGCCAATCCTGCCGCCGCGCCGGCCAACTTCCCCCAAATCGACATTACCGAATTCCCCTCGACTGAAGCTGCCTAAGCATAAGGAGTTTTGCGCTGGCCCGCATGTGGAGAATCGCCACGTCCGGCGCGAAATGCAGCCTCTCGCTGCTCACTCGCCGCGAAAATTGGCTAGGATCGAAAGCTTGGGCTCGTCTACCTCCAGGCCGTGGCGCAGCCGCCGCTCCACATGCCAGGAGCGGGCGAAACACCACATAGCAAGCCAAAGGGTGGTAAGGACGATCCCGCCGCTCGCCACCAATACGAAGGTGTGGCCAAGAGCGAACTGGCCCGCCGCCGAGATGACGAAGGCCTCAAACACGATCCCGAAACCGCCGGCGACACAGATTGCGGCGCAGAGCGAGGTCGTGAATACCGCAATCGGGCTCGAGGCGCGCTGCGAAAAAGGCTGGGCGGGGGCGGTATCCATGCTGATTACTGACGCAAGGGCTCGTGGGGGCGCTTTAAGAAGCCTCCTAATAGCCGAGTGAGCCCGGGGGTTACAAGGGGCCGATGCCTAGGGCTTGGCTTACGCCAATTTATCGGCGCGGCACGGCCGGCGCACACCGGGCACGAAGGTGACTGGCTCAAGGCCGGTTCCTGTTTAGCGTGACTTCCTTAAGCGAATCGCCCCTCAACCTCCGTTGGCGAGGGCGATAGATCCCCGGTCAGGCCTGATCTAACATTCTGCATTGGCAGCCGGCACGGTCTGCCGGCAGCAACGGCAATCGAAAACGCGAACGAGCTTATGGCCGGCAACCGAATCCTGCTTATGGCGCTTATGCTTTGGGGGCTGGCCATGATCGTGCCGGACCTCACGCGAGTTGCGCAACCGCTCGGCTCGCTCGGCTTCTACGCTAACAATGACGGACTGATCTTCGACGCCAACGGGCCGTTTCCCGACGACGCTGCGTCGCCCGCCTGGCGGGCCGGAGTGCGGGCCGGCGACCAGCTCGATCTTCAGCGCATGCGCTGCGCCTTCAACAACCTCGGGACTTGCAGCAACACGCTCGCCGTGCTCGGCGGTTTGCAATACGTCCTGCCGGGGCGAAGCGTCACGATCGAGCTTGCCGCGTCGGCTGAGCGCCTGGCACGGCAAGTGACGCTGATCGCCGAACCACGCCCGTCGAATGTTCTGATCCGCGCCGTGGTGGTGCTCGATCAGATCGCCGGCATCCTGGTGATCGTCGCGGCCGCTTGGCTCGTGTGGACGCGGCCCTCCGCCATGAGCTGGGGCTTCTTCCTCTATGTGAACTGGTTCAACCCGGGTCAGGTGTTCGCCTTTTACGCGCTCCTGCAACCATGGCCTGCGCTGTTGCTCGCGCAAGATGCTGCTGGATGCGTCGCGCAGGCCGCGGGCTATGCGGGGCTCATCCTGTTTGTCCTCCGCGTGCCGCGCAACAAGACGGAGGCGAGATGGCGCCCGCTCGAACGCACGTTGCCGTTCTTCGCGGTCGCCTTCGCGCTTGCATTGATCGTCTCTTATGGCAGCGTGTTTGGCTACCCGACCGAGACGACCACACGCGCCGCGATCCTCGCAGGGTTTGTCATCGCCTTTTGCGCCCTTGGGATCCTCATGGTGCGGCGGCGGACTCAGACGCCGGAGGACTATCAGCGTGTCCGGTGGGTGATCTGGGGCTGCCTGATCGGATTGCCAACGTTCCTCGTTGCCGAACTCGCCTCCGAGACGACCCTGCTGGAGGCTTGGTGGGGCTTAAAGCTCTCGGAGGACGTGATCGGGCTGCTCTATCTCGTGAATGGCGTCCTCTGCCTCTTCGTGTTCGAGGCAGTGCGCCGGCCCCGCGTGGTGAGCGTGGCGATCCCGCTACGCCGCGTGACCATTCTCGGCCTCACGCTCAGCGTTCCCGTTCTGCTACTGCATCACGAGGTGGAGCGCCTACAGGGGCATCTCGCTCTGCCTAGCTGGGCTTGGCTCGCGCTCGGCGCCGTCGCCGTGTTTCTGATCACCCGGCTGCACGAGGGCGCCATCCACCTTGCGGACCGTTATTTCAATCGCGCCCTTGACCAGGCCGAGCGCGAGCTTGGGCAGGCGCTTCTCAAAGCGACAAAGCCGGCGGAGATCGACCGCCTCCTAGCCGATGAGCCATTCCGCGCGCTCAAGTTGATCTCTGCCGCCTCCTTCCGCCGGCAAGGTCCCGTGTTCGTGCGGAACGAGGCGGGTGAAGGCTGGGGCAAACGTGCGACGCGGACACTCCACCCCGATGCGCCGCTGCTTGCTCCCCTGTCCACCGGTACGCCATTCAGCCTGGCGGAAACGGAAGAGGATGGGCTCGGTCTCCCGACCGGGCTCTCCCGTCCCATACTCGCTGTTCCGGCCGTTACTCCCATCCGATGCTTTGCCGTCTCGCTTTATGGCCCGCATGCGTCCGGGACGGACCTCGACACCAATGAGCGCGCCATGCTCACCCGGCTCGGCCGCAACGCCGCCGCCATGTATGCGGAGCTGGAGAGCGATAAGCTGCGCGGCAAGATCGCGAAGCTTGAACGCAAGCTATCGGCGGCAAGGCCGTCGTCGCGCGCCGGCGCAAGGTCAGGGTAAACGCGCAGAACTCGGTTATCGACACGGGTCGCGAGAAAGGACTCTTCCATGGCCATTTATGCGCTCGACGGCGAGGCGCCGGAGCTTCCCGCCGACGGTCTCTACTGGGTGGCGGAGACGGCAACCGTCGTCGGCCGCGTCCGGCTGCATTCGGAGGTGAGTATCTGGTACGGCTCGGTACTGCGCGGCGACAATGAACGGATCGAGATCGGGGAGCGGTCGCAAATCCAGGACAACGCCACGCTGCATACCGACCCCGGCTACCCTCTCACCATCGGGAGAGAGTGCGTCATCGGCCACAATGTCGTGCTGCATGGCTGCGTGATCGGCGACAACAGCCTGATCGGCATGGGCGCGATCGTGCTCAACGGTGCCCGGATCGGCAAGCACTGCCTCGTCGGCGCCGGCGCGCTCATCACCGAAGGCAAGGAATTCCCTGACAATGCGCTGATCATGGGCGCGCCGGCCAAGGCCGTGCGCGAGACCGACGAGAAAGCCCGCACCATGATCGCGCGCGCCGCCGACGTCTATGTGGAGCGCTGGAAGCGCTATGCGGCGGGGCTCACGCGGCTCGGATGACACGCAGCGGAACATGGCAGTTCTGCATCGATCGGGGGGGGACCTTCACCGATATCGTGGCCCGCGCGCCCGACGGGCAGCTCCTTACCCACAAGCTCCTCTCGGACAATCCTGAGAGTTATAAGGATGCCGCTTTGGCCGGCATCGCCGATGTGCTCGGACTCCGGCGCGGCGCGCCCCTGCCCGCGGAACTGATCGGCAGCATCAAGATGGGCACCACTGTCGCCACCAATGGGTTGCTCGAGCGCAAGGGCGAGCGGGTGCTGCTGCTCGTGACGGAGGGGTTCCGCGATGCGCTGGAGATCGGCTATCAGGCGCGGCCCAAGATCTTCGCGCGCCGCATCGAGAAGCCGTCCATGCTGTATGCGCGCGTGGCCGAGGTGCCGGAGCGCGTGCGCGCCGACGGCACAATCGAGACGCCGCTCGACTTGAACGCCGCCCGGACGGCGCTTGCCGCTGCGCGCGCCGAGGGCGTCAGCGCCGTGGCCATCGTCTTCATGCATGCCTACGCGCATCCCGCGCATGAGCGTCAGGCGGCGGAGCTCGCGCGCGCGGCGGGCTTCACGCAAATCTCGGCGAGCCACAGAGTGAGCCCGCTCGTCAAGTTCGTCGGCCGCGGCGACACGAGTGTTGTCGATGCCTATCTGTCGCCGCTGCTTCGCCGCTATGTTGACCGCGTCGCCTCTGCGCTCTCGAGCCGAGGTCAACGCCATCAACATGCCCCGCTGCTCTTCATGCAGTCCTCGGGCGGGCTCACCTCGGCCCGGTCGTTCATGGGCAAGAACGCCATCCTCTCGGGGCCCGCGGGCGGCGTGGTGGGCGCGGTCGAGACGGCGCGGATCGCGGGCTTCGAGCGCATCATCGGCTTCGACATGGGCGGCACCTCGACCGATGTCTGCCATTTCGACGGCGCCTATGAACGAACCTTCGAGGGCGTCGTGGCGGGGGTGCGGGTCCGCGCGCCGATGATGCTGATCCACACGGTGGCGGCGGGCGGCGGCTCGATCCTGCATTTCGACGCCGAGCGCTTTCGTGTCGGCCCCGATTCCGCCGGCGCCAATCCGGGACCATTGAGCTATCGGCGCGGAGGGCCCCTCACCGTCACCGACGCCAATGTGATGACGGGAAAGCTTCAGCCAGACTTCTTCCCCCACATTTTCGGACCCAATCAGGCCCAGCCGCTCGACCGGGACGCCGTTCGACGCGCCTTCGGAAGCTTGGCGCGCAAGCTCGACAACGGCCGCGCGGCCGAAGAGGTCGCTGATGGCTTCATCAGGATCGCGGTCGAGAACATGGCCAATGCGATCCGGACCGTCTCCGTGCAGCGCGGCTATGACGTGACCGACTATGTGCTGAACTCCTTTGGCGGCGCGGGCGGACAACATGCCTGCCTCGTGGCCGACGCGCTCGGCCTTACTCGCGTGCTGATCCATCCGCTGTCCGGCGTGCTCTCGGCCTACGGCATCGGCCTCTCGGAGCTGCGTGCGAGCCGCACCGCAACCGTGCTCAAGCCGCTCGACACGCGGGCCTTGGCCGCCGTCAGCGAGCTTCGGGCGAAACTGGAGGCAGACGCCAAGGCGGAGCTCACGTGGCAAGGCATTCCCGCCGGCGCCGTGCGCGCCGCCGCCTACGCGCATCTTCGCTATCTCGGCACCGACAGCGCGCTTCAGATCCCGCTCGCGAGTCTCACCGGCATGCGCGCGCTATTCGAGATCGCGCATCAGCAGCGCTTCGGCTTCATCAGTCCCGAAAAAGAGATTGAGATCGAGGCGATCGAGGCGGAAGCTCTTGGCGGCGGGGAACAACCGCATGAGCCCGACCTGCCGCCTCAGCAAAACGCGATGCCCGAACCGCACACCGCCGCCAGCATCTTCACCCGTGGTGCGTGGTACGAGGTTCCGGTATTCCTGCGCGGTGGCCTTGCACCAGGGCACCGCATGCAAGGACCGGCCCTCATCATCGAGGACCATCAGACCGTGGTAGTCGAGCCCGGCTGGCAGGCGGAAGTTACCGCCAAGAACCATCTGTTCCTCACCCGCGCCGAGGCGCGGCACGCACGGGCGCGCGCGAGTAAGCAGGCCGATCCGGTGATGCTTGAAGTGTTCAACAACTTGTTCACCGCGATCGCCGAGCAGATGGGCTATGCGCTGCAAAACACCGCACGCTCCGTGAACATCAAAGAGCGGCTCGACTTCTCCTGCGCCATCTTCGATGCCCGCGGCCGGCTGATCGCCAACGCTCCCCACATTCCAGTGCATCTCGGCTCCATGGATCGCAGCGTTGCTACCGTGCTGAAGGAGGTGGGCGGCGCGCTCAGGCCGGGCGACGTCTACATGCTGAACGCGCCCTATAATGGCGGTACCCATCTCCCCGACATCACCGTGGTGACGCCGGTGTTCGGGATGAGGAGCCTTGACCTCCACTTCTTCGTCGCTGCCCGCGGCCACCATTCCGACATCGGCGGGATCGCGCCCGGCTCCATGAGCCCGGACGCCCGCACCATCGAGGAGGAGGGTGTCTATATCGATCCCTTCAAGCTCGTGGCGGGCGGCCGCTTCCTCGAGGAGGCCGTGCTCAAGCTGCTGCGCGAAGCCCCCTACCCTGCCCGCAACCCTGCGCAAAACGTCGCCGACCTGAAGGCGCAGGTCGCAGCCAATGCCAAAGGCGTGGCCGCGCTGCACAAGCTCGTCGCCCAGTACGGACTCGCCACCGTGCGCGCCTATATGGGCCATGTGCAGGACAACGCGGCAAAGTCCGTCGCGCGCGTGATCAAGCACCTGAAGCACGGACGTTTCGAGGTGGAGACCGACCAGGGCGCGCTCATCAAGGTTGCCATCCGCATCGACCGCAAGTCGCGCACGGCGGTGGTCGACTTCACCGGCACGAGCGAGCAGCAGCCCGACAATTTCAATGCCCCGGAGCCCATCGCGCGCGCTTGCGTGCTCTATGTGTTCCGCACCCTCGTCGATGACGACATTCCGCTCAATGCCGGCTGTCTCAAGCCGATCAAGATCGTCATCCCGCAGGGTTCGATGCTGAAGCCGCGCTATCCGGCGGCAGTGGCGGCAGGCAATGTGGAGACGAGTCAGGCGATTGTGAATTGCCTCTACGGCGCGCTCGGGTGCCTCGCCTCGGCGCAAGGCACCATGAACAACCTCACCTTCGGCAATGCGCGCACGCAATATTACGAGACGATCTGCTCGGGCGCGCCGGCGGGCGATGGCTTCGACGGGGTAGCTGCGGTGCAGACTCACATGACCAATTCGCGGCTCACCGACCCCGAAGTGCTTGAGCTCCGCTATCCAGTCCTGCTTGAGCGGTTCGCGATCTTGCGCGGCTCGGGCGGCAAGGGAAAATGGCACGCGGGCGACGGAACGCTTCGCGTCATTCGCTTTTTGGAGCGGATGGATTGCGCGATCTTGTCCGGCTTCCGCAAGGTGCGGCCCTTCGGCCTGTTCGGCGGGAAACCAGGGGAGCGCGGCGAGAATTGGGTGCGGCGCAAGGACGGGCGGCTCGAGCGCCTTCCTGGTTGCGCCCAGACCGTGGTCGAGGCGGGCGAGACCGTCATCATCAAGACGCCTACCGGCGGCGGGTTCGGTCCGGCGAAGGAGCGGAAGTGACTATTATCCCAGCGTTGCACGCTTTGGCCGAGCAGACCAAATCCTGTTAACTTGCAATCGCACCCGTAGCGACGGTTCTCATTATCTTGCCGGCAAAGGCGTCCTGTAGAGGAGATGAGTAATGGCCCGGTCAAAAAAAGCGCCCGCCCACGATCCGCTTGATGCTCTCCCGGCAGCGAGCGCACCCGATCCTGCACCGATCGTCGCGGCCACCATCGACTATGAGCGCTGGCTCCACAAGCGCACCGATGTCGTAGAGTCGGATCTCGAACTGAAGCACAAACAGATGACCGATTCACTGTTCGCATTTCTACGCGCCACCTTCTATCGCTGGGCTTCGTTGTGGCCGGAGGTCTGCCCGGACCTCGTCAAGGCACCCCGCGTGTTGGCGGTGGGCGATCTGCATGTGGAGAACTTCGGAACGTGGCGAGATACCGAGGGCAGGCTGGTTTGGGGCGTCAATGATTTCGACGAGGTGGCCAACATGCCCTATGCGGTCGATCTCGTTCGGCTGGTCACGAGTGCGATCGTCGCAAAGCACGCGAACGGGCTGGTCATCGATGCCAGCGGCGCCGCGAAAGCCGTGCTCGAGGGCTATGTTGAATTGTTGGAAGCGGGGGGCAAACCCTTCATTCTCGAAGAAAGCCACCCCGGCTTACGCGAAATGGCCCTTGGTGCAGAGCGTGACCCGACTCACTTCTGGCCCAAACTTACCAAAGCCGCCCCCGTCACGCCGCCTAAGCGCATTCAGCGGCTGCTAGAACGGTTACTCCCGGATAAGGCCAGGGACATTTCGTTCTCGCACCGAATTGCCGGGGTCGGGAGCCTTGGTCGCCCACGCTACGTAGCAACGGCTCACTGCAATGGAGGTCTGGTCGCGCGCGAGGCGAAGACCTGGCTGCCGTCGGCTTGGGGCTTGGCCAAGGGGCGGCCGAAGGAGCGTGCCCTTTCGGTGCGACTGCTCAAACACTCAATTCGGCAGCCGGATCCATACTATGTCGTCGAGGATGGCTGCGTCGTTCGCCGCATAGGCCCCCATTGCGGGAGAATCGAAATGACGCAGTTCCCCCAGCGGCGCGACGAGCGGCTCATCCTGAGGGAGATGGGGCGCGAGACAGCCAATCTGCATCTGGCGACGTCGGATCAGCGGAAGACCGTGCTGCGTGATCTGACGCAGCGGGGACCGGACTGGCTTCTGAAGGCAGCGCAAGCTATGGCAAAGGCGACCGAACAGGATTGGGAGGCCTTCTGCGCTTCGCAATTGGCGACACGGAGCTAGGCGTTGCGGGCAACACGGCTCATCGCAGCCGAGACACATACAAACGAAAAACGCGGAGCCGAGGCCCCGCGCCCTCGCGTAACGTTGCCGCTCAATTTTGTGGCGTGCGGAGCTAGGCCGTTGAGCTGGCCCCGCCACGGCGGTCAGCCATGAACTGGTCGAACTCCGCCTTGTCCTTCGCCTTGCGCAGGCGCGCCAGGAAGGTCTGGAACTCGTCCGCTTCCTCTTCGAGCCGGCGCAGCGTCTCCTCGCGATACTCGTCGAAGGCCGCGTTGCCAGTCGATCGGAATGGGGTCATGCCGCTGCGCCAGCGCATCACTTCGCGCCCGAAATCGCTCGCTTTCCAGTCACGTCGCATTCCACATCCCATGCGTCCACTCCATATAGTGTAACCCAATACGGCGAGCCCAAGGGGCCACCAGAGGAGAAAGCCTACGATCACGGCCGTGATCCAGGCGGGCTTCCCATAGTCGTCTAAGGTCTGCACTAGCTGCATTCGAGGGCCCTTCCTTCAGTGTGAATGTTATTCACATTCACATAGGTGGGCCGGGGGTGTCCAGAGTCAAGAGGCGACACGAAATGTGATCGGGGGCCGCTGCCGCGGGGCGGCGTTCTCAGCGGCTAACGACCCTTGTCATGGGGGAGCACCCCGAGCCCACGCAGATAGATCAGCATCGCGCTTTCGAGGATCTCCTCCGCGCTCATGGGCACCGCTTTAGCCTGCTCGCCCCCTTGTGCGAAGAGCGTGGCGACGCCGTGGGAGATGGCCCAGATATGCAGGCTCATCAGCCTGACCGGCGGACGCTCCTTCTCGGGCAGCCCCCGACAGAGCGCCGCGGCCGCTTTCTGCAGCACATCGAAGGATTGGGTTGCACCCGGCATGCGTGCGGCATCCTCGGCGGCGAGGCCCGCCTCGAACATCACCGCATAGCTCGCCGGCTCCTCGCGCGCGAAGGCAAGATAGGCGCGGCCGAGGGCGTCGAAGGCGGCGAGTGGCGTCGGCACGCCGTTGTTCCAGGCGGCATCGAGCCGGGCGGCAAAGCGGTCGAAGCCGATGCGGGCGACCTCGGCTAGAAGCGCGTCGCGGTCGCGGAAATGGCGGTAGGGTGCGGCGGGGCTCACGCCCGCAAGCCGCGCCGCTTCGGTCAGGCTGAAGCCCACCGGCCCATGCTGCTCAATGAGCTTGCGCGCGGCCTCGAGCAGGACCTCCTTCAGATTGCCGTGATGGTAGGAGCGCGGCCGGCGCCAGGAGCGAGGGTCGGAGGGAGGCATGTGAGAGGCTTTTACTTCAAAGCCGGGCTCCCCGCCAGGAGTTGGCGCGCATGCAGGGCTCTCAACTGTTTCGATTACTCTTTAGTTGTCGCGGCGAATTGCCACCCAAGCTAAGTTCGCCCCACCCACGCCCTTTCGACGTGTTTTGACGAGCCGGGGACGGGGGTGAGGAACGCATGATGCAGCGTGAGACGTCCGCTCCGGCCCCGCGCGCCAAGCCGCGCGGTCTCTTCGCCTACGTCGCCGCCGAAGCCCCGACCGTCGCGGGCATCGTCACCACCATCCTTTTCTTTACCTTCCAAGACGCCCTCTTCGCCGACCTCAGCAACTACCCGCGCACGATCTTCCTGTTCGTCTGGCTGTTCGGGGTGATGCTGTGGGGCGCCTTCGGCGTCGTACGCCACGCCGACGCGGTGGCCAATAAGCTGGGCGAGCCTTACGGCACGCTCGTGCTGACCTTTTCGGTGATCGTCATCGAAGTCTCACTCATGGCCGCGATCATGCTGCACGGCCAGAACAACCCGACGCTCGCGCGCGACGCCATGTTTGCCACGCTGATGATCGTGCTGAATGGCATGATCGGCACGGCGCTGCTCATGGGGGCGCTCCGCTACTGGGAGCAGGAATACAATCTCGAGGGCGCGCGTGCATTCCTCGTCGTGATCGCGTCCCTCGCCGTATTCGCGCTGATCATCCCCAACTACACCAAGACGGTGCCAGATCCGAGTTTGTCGCCATTCCAGGCCGGCCTGTTCGCGGTCATCACCATCCTGTTCTATGTCGTGTTTCTCACCATTCAAACCCTGCGCCACCGGGCCTTCTTCGCCGAGCCCAAGGGCAACGGCCATCAGGCGGCGGCTGCGTATGACAACCGGCGCCTACACACTCACGCAACGGGGTCGCTCGGCTATCATGTGGTCATGCTCCTCCTCACACTTCTGCCCATCGTGCTTTTGTCGCAGTACCTAGCCGTGATCGTCGATCTCGGCATCGAGCAGCTAAAAATGCCAGCTGAGCTCGGTGGTATCCTCATTGCCGTGCTAGTGCTGTCACCCGAGGGGCTTACCGCCCTGCACGCGGCGCTCGACAATCAGCTGCAGCGCGCGGTCAATGTCTGCCTGGGATCGGCGCTCGCCACCATCGGGCTCACCATCCCCGCCGTGCTGGTGATCGGGCTGTTGGCAGGCCGTGAGGTGCATCTTGGCCTCGACCAGCTGCAGGCGGCGCTGCTCGTCCTCACCCTGTTCGTCAGCGCGCTCACCTTCGGCGGCGCGCGCACCAACGTGCTGCAGGGTGTCGTGCACCTGCTCTTGTTCGTGGTCTATATCGCGCTGATCTTCAGCCCTTGATGCTCAGCCCTTGGTGCGGCGCGGGTCGTAAGCGTAGGTGTTGCGCGCGCGGATGCGGCCGTCGCGGCCATGCAGCAAAGCTGCCGAGCGGTCCTTGCGCGCCAGGGTCTTGGCCTTCTCCCAGGCCTCGCCCTGGGTCTTGAAGACGGCGTGAGGCGCCTCTGCTCCGTCGGCGGTCACCGCCCAGCCGCGCTCATGGGGCACGACGTGCTGGTTGTTGCCCATACCCTTCCCCTGCCCAAGCGTGCATCACTATAAGTAAGCCAATGGCACCATGGAAGCGAGCGACATTGGCAGAGACGCGCAACGAGCCTAAGACTAAAAGCCGGGCTGCCAGGCACGCGCGGATAGAATGAACCCAGGGCGACCAACAACGGAGCGGTTGCGTATCGGCTGGCGCGAATGGGTGTTCCTGCCGGATCTTGGCGCCAGCGCCATCAAGGCCAAGATCGACACCGGCGCGCGCACGAGCGCACTGCACGCCTATCGCGTGGAGCCCTTCCGTCGGGCGGGCGAGCTGTGGCTCAGCTTCGAACTGCATCCCCTCCAGCGGAGCGATAGGCTGAAGGTCCGGTGCGAGGTGCGCGCGGTGGACGAGCGCGTCGTGCGCAATTCGGGCGGTCAGGTGGAGCGACGCTATATCATCAAGACAACGCTTAAGCTGGGCGAGCGGGTGTGGCCGATCGAGCTCGCGCTCACCAATCGCGACCAGATGGGCTTCCGCATGCTGCTCGGGAGGACCGCGCTTGGGCGCGGCGTGCTGATTGAACCCGGCCGCTCATTCCTCACCGGCGATCGGCCGCCGAGCCTTGCCCGCCAGCGACGCACGCCCACCCTTGAGCCACACAAGGGGCTGCGCTAGACCGCTTCCCCGCCTGGAGACGTCAGTCCCATGAAGATCGCGTTGCTCGCGCGCAATCCGCGCCTCTATAGCCACCGGCGCATCTGCGCGGCGGCACGCGAGCGCGGTCACGAGATCGAGGTCGTCAACACGCTGCGTGTCTCCATCAACATCACGTCGCGCCGGCCCATGCTGTACTACCGCAAGCGGCGGCTCGAGGACTTCGACGCGGTGATCCCTCGTATCGGCGCCTCGGTCACCTTCTACGGTCTCGCCGTGCTGCGCCAGTTCGAGGTGATGGGCGTCTATCCACTCAACGAGTCGGTCGCCATCGGCCGCAGCCGCGACAAGCTGCGCTGCCTACAGCTACTCGCGCGCCGCGGCATCGGCCTGCCCGTGACCGCCTATACCCACGACCCGAAACAGGCCGAGGACATCGTCGATCTCGTGGGGGGCGCGCCCGTGCTCATCAAGCTGCTGGAAGGCACCCAAGGCATCGGCGTGGTGCTGGGTGAAACGATGAAATCAGCGAAGTCGGTGATCGAGGCGTTTCAGGGGGCGAACGTCAACATCCTAGTGCAGGAGTTCATCAAGGAGGCGGACTCGACCGACATCCGCGCGCTCGTCATCGGCGACAGGGTAGTGGCGGCGATGAAGCGCATGGGACCACCCGGTGATTTCCGTTCCAACCTGCATCGCGGTGGCTTGGGCGAGAAGGTGCGCATCACGCCCCAGGAGCGGTCGATCGCGGTGAAGGCCGCTCGGACGCTCGGCTTAAACGTCTGCGGCGTGGACTTATTGCGCTCCAAGCAGGGGCCGCTCGTGGTGGAAGTCAACTCCTCCCCCGGTATCGAGGGGGTGGAAAAGGCGACCGGCGTCGACGTGGCCGGGCTGATGATCGAGTTTCTTGAGCGGCACGCGCCGCACGGCAACACGCGCACCAAGGGCAAAGGGTAAGGAATGCCAGTCACCCCCCAGGCTTCAAGCTCGGCTCGTCTGTCTTGACCGGGGGTACAGTATTAGTCTCTGTCGGCGTGCCCTCCTCCTCGATCCCTGGAAAGCCCGCGCGCAGATAGGCGATGATCTGCCAAATTTGTTCCTGTGTCAGCACGGTCTTGAACGCGGGCATCGCCGTCTCGAACTGCTTACCACCCTCGGAGATGCTCCACAGCAGATATTGGTCCACCGCGATCGGCTGCTGGACCAAATAAGCCAGGAGCGCCGGCGAAGGGGTAAGGGCTTGCGCGAGTTCTCCGTTGCCGAGGCCGGTTTCACCGTGACACCGCTTGCACTGGGCAACGTAGAGTGGGCCGCCTGCGGCAATAGCCTTGATGGTGAAGCCGACGGTGTTGGTAGCGTCCAGATAGTCCTCGGGCACCCCTTTGTTCATGAACGTCCAGGAACGCAGCATGCGCTGCCGCTGGGCGGGACTCGTGTTGTTGAGGTTCCCATTCATGGACGGTCCCGGCTGCCACATATTCGACCCCCAATCGGGATGACGGTCTTGCTCAGCCGCGCTCGCGACCAGCGGCAAGAGCACTGCGGCCAGGATCACGGCCCTTACAGGCCTATGGAACGACAGAAGGTGCATCATTTTCCGGGCGAGAGGCTGTTGATATAGGCGATGATCATATCAACGTCTTGATCCGAGAGGATGAAGGTCGGCATCTCGTCATGCGGCCGCGCGATCGCACGCGACAACGGCTCGCGCAGCGCGAGGATCGGATAGCCTCGCTGCAGGTTGCGGAACTCCGGAGCCCTCGGGTTTGGGCTGGACCCTTGCAGTTCGACTGCGTGACATTTGGCGCAATTCGACTGCACGAGCGCCTTGCCCTCACGCACAAGGCGATCGGTCTCGACCGTCAAAGCGGGGCCGGCACCCACGCGCTTCAGACCGTCCTTCGCCCCGACGAGTGAGGGGTCGAGCGACAGCGCCTGGCGAAAATCGTCAATGGCCTGCTGCTTTTGGCCCTTGGCCTCGTAGGCATAGCCCCGGTTGTTATAGGCGAGCGCGTAGCTGGGATTGAACTGAAGGGCCGCCGCGTAGTCCTCAATGGCAAGGTCCAACTCTCCCTTCTGCTTGTGGGCAACGCCGCGATTGTTGAAGGCGATGACGCCGCGGGGGGCGAGCCGTATCGCTTCAGTGCAATCAGCGATAGCATGATCGAGGTCGCCCTTCACCAGATAGGCATAGCCGCGACTGACAAAGGCAACGGGGTAGTTTGCCTTGACGCGAATGGTCTCGGTGTAGTCGGCGATCGCCCCGTCGAAATCACCCTTTGCGAGCTTGGCTTCGCCACGGCCGGCATAGGCGATCGCGTAGTTCGGATTGAGAGCAATGGCTTGCGTGAAATCGGCGATGGCTTCGTCTTGCCTGCCGATCTCGGCGTTGGCGCTGCCCCGGTTCTTGAACGCACGCGCGAGCTCGTCCGGCGGTTGGTCGCTGCGCTGAACAAGCTGCGTGCACGCCTCGATCCGCAGTTCGGCGTCCTCACTCTGATCGCAGTCGCCGGCGGCGTCGGCCAGGGCCCCGCTCCCCCCGAGCGAAAGCACGAGGCAAAGGACGGCAGCTCTCATCTTTCCTCCATCTCCCCGCACTGGCGGCCCTTGCATGAACACTTAACGCAAGGCACCACCGTCACTGTTGCGCCAGATCAAGATCCATCAGCGCCGCCCTATAACCGCGCCGAATTTGCCGGAATAATGACCAAGTTACTGGGGGGCCCATGCGGTGGGCAACAGGGCTGAGGCGCGACGCCGGCGCCAATTGACGGCCCGCGCGCCGCGGCGCTCAAATGCCGGAAAGGAAACCGGTCATGCATGCGCTTCGCTTCACGACCTTGCTTGCGCTCGCCTTGGTTTGCCTCAAGCTCGCACCGGCGCGTTCCCAAGAAGAGGGCACGCTACAGCACTGCTGGACCCCAGCAGCGCTTGCCGGCACCAAGACCGAGCTTACGCCCATGCGCGCCGCGCATCATCTCGACCTTGCGCCGCTCAAAGAGACGAAGCTGCCCGCCGCCACGCCGGTGCCGCCCGAGTTGCGCGGCTCGATCCGCGGGGTGGAGTTGCCGGCCGGCGAGAAGCTCATCGCGCTCACCCTCGATCTCTGCGAGACAGACGGCGACATAGCCGGCTATGACGGCCGCATCGTGGACCTGCTGCGGGAACAGCAGATCAAGGCCACCTTCTTCGCCGGCGGCAAATGGATGGAGACGCATCCGGAGCGCGCGCAGCAGCTCATTGCTGATCCGCTGTTCGAGGTGGGCAGCCACGGGCTGCGGCATCTCGATCTCAGCCATGCGAGCGGCGAGACACTCACCGAGGAGATCACGCTGACCGAGGCTGCCTTCGCCCGCGCACGCAATGCGCTGACGGCGAAGCAATGCGCAGTGGACGCCGCAACAGTGAGCGCGTCGCTCGCACCGCGCATGACGGTGATGCGCTTCCCATACGGTCGTTGCGATGTGACTTCGCTCGCCGCGGTCGCCGACGCCGGCCTGCTCGCGATCCAATGGGACGTCGTCACCGGCGATCCCGACCCGCGGCAAAGCGCAAAGGCTATCGCCAAGACCATCGTCAAACGCGCGCATCCCGGGGCCATTGTGGTGGCACACGCCAATGGGCGCGGATGGCATACAGCGGAGGCGCTGGCGCGGGCCATCCCGGAGCTAAAGGCGGAGGGCTACCGCTTTGTCACGGTGAGCGAGCTTGTGGCTGCGGGAAAGCCCGTGATCGCCGCTACGTGTTATGAGAGCAAGCCAGGCGACGCCAAGCGCGTGGCCCATGCCGCGGGGCACGGTACCCATGACTTCCATTCCATTTTCGACGGACTCAATTGAACTTGAGCGCGGGAGGCTCGGGCGGGTGCGCCTTGCGCCACTTTCGCCCAGCGCCTGTGCTTCCCTCGCCACTGCCATCGTGGCGATTCCGCCCTGGTCGGTGATGGCCTATCCAGCCGAGAGGCTTGCCGCTTTCCTCGCCGCGCCGGACGGGGGCGCCCGGCGCCATTGCATCGAGGTAGAGGGCAAACAGGCTGGCGTGGTGTTGGTGCGCGACCCCTGGCTCAAGGGTCCGTATCTGGAGCTGCTCGCACTGCTGCCGCCCTTCCAGAACCAAGGCATCGGCAGCGGCATCCTCGCCTGGCTCGAACGCGAAGCGCTTGTGCAGGCCGCGCGCAATCTCTGGGTCTGCGCCTCGTCCTTCAATGCCAGGGCTCTGCGCTTCTATGAGCGTCACGGCTTTGCGCCCGCGGCGGTGCTGCCGGGGCTGGTCGCCGACGGCTTCGACGAAATTCTGCTGCGCAAGTTCCCGCTAGCGGGAGCGTGACGGCCGGTTACTGGCCTTGCGGCGCCCCGGCGGGTGGGGCCGGAGGGGTCGCGTCACCCGGCGCCGCGGCGTCCGGGGCGTCCGGATCGACGTCGGGCAAGTCCTGCTCATCAGCGTCGGGCGAGGAGTCGACGAAGATGACGCCATCCTCGATGGACACCGCCTCGGTTCCCTTCAAGTCGTACTCTTCGCCGTTCTCGAGCTTGACTTTACAGCCCTCAGCGCAGGTGGCATCGACCTGCTGATCCGGCGCCACCGTCAGCTCCTTGGAGTCACTGCCGACGGTCACCGTGACGGTATGCGCGTCCGGGTCGTCGTTGGAGATGGTGAGCGCGTCCGCCGGCACGGCAAAGAAAACTCCCAATAGCCCAAGACCTGCGAGGCCGACGACCCTCATGCTCTTTTCCTCCCATCCCGCGCGTTTCCCCGATTGAACGCGGCGCCCAGCCGCTTTCCAGGCATATGCTTACCGCTTAGCTACAGACCACGCCGAGATTTTGTTGACCCAGGGGCCAAACCATGGGGCCGCGACCCAATCTTTGGCACCCCTACCCATGAGCGAATCGCGCCGGGCGGCCGCTATTTACAATGCTCTGGCCGGCTCCCTGCAACAGTTTCCATACCCCGGGGGAGGTTTTTCAAGCGCGAATCCAGCGCGCGGAACCCGCCGCCCATGCGCGGCGTTTAGACGTTCACATTGCGGCACGCCCTTATGGGTGCGCTGCAATGTAGAAAGGCCTTGGCAGCCGGCAGAGGGGATCCTTACACTCCCCCAAGCCGCAAAGGCACCCCCACTCGGAAAGGAGGCTTCCGATGGAACTTACAAGCACAGTCACCGCCATCATGGCGCTGATCTCCTTTGGCTTTCTCGCCGCCATCATCCTCGGGATGATCTAGCCGCGCCGCCGCGAGAAGAGCAGCGGGGCCAGGCAGCACGATCGCATCGGACTTTGACGGCGCGCGGCTACTCGGCCGCGGCTGTGGCTACCGCCTTAGAGTCGTAATTGAGGACGGGGCCGAGCCAGCGCTCGGCCTCGTCCAGGCTCCAGCCCTTGCGCTGAGCGTAGTCCTGAACCTGGTCGCGGCCGATCTTGCCCAGGCCGAAATAGCGACTCTCGGGATGAGAGAAATAGAGTCCTGAGACGGCGGCGGCCGGCCACATGGCGCAAGATTCGGTGAGCTTGATCCCCGTCGCCTTCCGGGCGTCGAGAAGTCGGAACAGCGTACGCTTCTCGGTGTGGTCGGGCTGGGCAGGATAGCCTGGTGCGGGTCGAATGCCGGCATAGTCCTCCGCGATCAGCGCCTCATTGGTGAGATGCTCCTCGGGCGCATAGCCCCACAGCTCGCGCCGTACCCTCTGGTGCAGAGCTTCGGCAAAGGCCTCGGCGAGGCGGTCGGCGAGCGCCTTGACCATGATCTTGGAATAGTCGTCGTTGGCCCGCTCGAAGCGCCTTGCGACGCCATCTTCGCCAATGCCGGCGGTCACGGCGAAGGCGCCGATGTAATCGGCAACGCCGCTCTCCTTTGGCGCCACGAAGTCGGCGAGGGCAAGGTTTGGACGCTTCCGCTCGCGCGCCATCTGCTGGCGGAGCGTGTGCAGCGTGGCCAGCGGCTTGGCGCGGTGGTCGTCGGCATAAAGCTCGATGTCGTCCATCACGCTGTTGGCCGGCCAGAAGCCGACCACGCCATTGGCCACGAGCCACTTCTCGGCGACGAGCTGCTTCAGCATGGCCTCCGCGTCCTCGAAGAGAGGGCGGGCGGCTTCGCCATATTTGTCGTCGTCGAGGATGCGGGGGTACTGGCCCCTCAGTTCCCAAGCCTGGAAGAAAGGCGTCCAGTCGATATAACGGGCGAGATCGCCAAGGTCATAAGCCTTGAACGCGCGGGTGCCCAGGAACGAGGGCCTCGGCGGCACATAGCCCGACCAGTCGAGCTTCAGCCGGTTGGCGCGGGCCTGGGCAAGCGTCGTGCGCACCTTCTCCGCTTGGCCGCGGGCGTGGGACTCGGCCATGCGCGCATAGTCCTCGCGCACCTTGGCGATCGCGCTCGGGCGCTCCTCGGGTGACATCAGGCTCGATACCACGCCCACGGCTCGGCTCGCGTCGGTCACGTAAATGGCTTGGCTCCGGGCGTAGTTCGGACTGATCTTCACCGCGGTGTGCACGCGGCTCGTGGTGGCGCCGCCGATTAGAAGCGGAAGGTCGAAGCCCTCGCGCTCCATCTCCGCCGCCACATGGCACATCTCGTCGAGCGACGGCGTGATCAAGCCCGACAGGCCGATGATATCGGCCTTCTTCTCGCGCGCGGTGTCGAGGATCGTCTGCGCCGGCACCATGACGCCGAGATCGATTACCTCGTAATTGTTGCATTGGAGCACGACGCCCACGATGTTCTTGCCGATGTCGTGCACGTCGCCCTTGACGGTGGCGAGCACGATCCTGCCGGCGGGCTCCCCTTGCGCGAGCCCCTGCTCCTCCTTCTCCTTCTCCATGAAGGGCATGAGGTAGGCGACCGCCTGCTTCATCACTCGCGCGGACTTCACCACCTGCGGCAGGAACATTTTTCCTGCGCCGAATAGATCGCCGACCACGCCCATGCCGGCCATCAGCGGCCCTTCGATGACGTGCAGCGGGCGCGCGGCCTTAGCGCGCGCCTCCTCGGTGTCCTGCTCGATGAAGTTGCCGATGCCATGCACCAGCGCGTAGCTCAGACGCTCTTCCACCGGCTTCTCGCGCCAGGCGAGGTCGACCTCGCGCTTTTGCGCGCCTGCGCCCCGATAACGCTCGGCCGCATCGAGCAGCCGGTCGGTAGCATCGGCGCGACGGTTTAAGATCACGTCCTCGACCAGCTCGCGCAAAGCGGGATCGATGTCATCATAAAGGGCGAGCTGGCCGGCATTGACGATGCCCATGTCCATGCCGGCGTGGATCGCGTGGTAGAGGAACACCGAATGCATGGCTTCGCGGACGCGCTCATTGCCGCGGAAGGCGAAGGAAAGGTTGGATACTCCGCCCGACACATGCACGTAAGGCAGCTCCGCCTTGATGCGGCGGGTGGCCTCGATGTAGGCCCGCGCGTAGTTGCTGTGCTCCTCGATGCCGGTGGCGACGGCGAAGATGTTGGGATCGAAGATGATGTCTTCGGGGAGAAACCCAGCCTTTTCTGTCAACAGCTTATAGGCGCGCTTGCAGATCGCGACTTTGCTGTCTGCCGTCTCCGCTTGGCCCGCTTCGTCAAAGGCCATCACCACCACGGCCGCGCCGTAACGGCGCACCTTGCGGGCGTGATCCAGGAACGGCCCCTCCCCTTCCTTCAGGCTGATGGAGTTGACGATGGACTTGCCTTGCACGCATTTGAGCCCCGCCTCGATCACCGACCATTTCGATGAGTTGATCATGATGGGCACCCGCGCGATGTCGGGCTCGGCCGCGATCAGATTGAGAAACGTCGTCATGGCGGCTTCGGAATCGAGCATGCCCTCGTCCATGTTGACGTCGAGCATGTTGGCGCCGTTCTGCACCTGGTCGCGCGCGACCTCCAGCGCAGCGGGGTAGTCGTTCGCCTCGATCAGCTTGCGGAATTTGGCAGACCCGGTGACGTTGGTCCGCTCGCCCACCATGACAAAATCTTGCGCGGCGTTGGTCACGTCAGAATTCACCCATGCACGAAGGGCTCGAGGCCCGAGAGGCGAAGCTTATGCGCGACATCGGGCAGCGCGCGCGGCGGATATTTGGCGACCGCATCGGCAATGGCACGGATATGCTCGGGCGTGGTGCCGCAGCAGCCGCCGACGATATTGATAAGGCCAGCGTGTGCCCACTCCTCGAGCAGACCTGCCATGTGCTCGGCCGTCTCGTCATATTCGCCCATGGCGTTGGGCAGGCCGGCATTGGGATAAACGCTGATCAGCGTATCTGCCACGGCGGCCAGCTCGGCCACGGAGGGGCGCAGCTGCTCGGCGCCAAAGGAGCAGTTGAGCCCGACGGAGAAGGGCCGCAGATGCTTGAGCGAATACCAGAAGGCCTCCGGAGTTTGTCCTGAGAGATTGCGGCCGGAGAGATCGGTGATGGTGTCAGAGAGCATGATCGGCAGCTCGGTGCCCAATTCATCGAACACCTGCTCCACCGCAAAACCCGCGGCCTTGGCGTTCAGCGTGTCGAAGATCGTCTCGATCAGAATCGTGTCCACGCCGCCCTCGATCAGCCCGCGAGCTTGCACGGCATAAGCCTCCACCAGCGCATCGAAGCTCACATTGCGGAAGCCGGGATTGTTCACGTCGGGCGAGAGCGACGCGGTGCGATTGGTGGGTCCGATAGCGCCGGCAACGAAGCGGGGCTTATCGGGCGTCTTCGCCGTCCAGGCGTCGGCTGCGTCGCGGGCAAGCTTGGCCGCTGCGACGTTCAGCTCGTGGGCGATGTCCTCGAGTCCGTAATCACTCTGCGAGATCGCTTGCGCATTGAAGGTGTTGGTCTCGATGATGTCGGCGCCGGCTGCAAGATAGGCGTTGTGGATCTCGCCGATGATCCTGGGCTGCGTGAGCACGAGCAGGTCGTTGTTGCCCTTAAGGTCGCGGGCATGCTCCCGGAAGCGCGTGCCGCGATAGGCCGCCTCGTCCAGACGATAGCGCTGGATCATGGTGCCCATGGCACCGTCGAGGATGAGGATACGCTTGGCAGCCTCGCGCTTCAGCGCTTCGATACGTTCTGCGCGGGTCATTGCGCGGCCTCGACTTTAGTTTCCGCCGCTACCGGCCGCAGGCCAAGCAAATGGCAGATGGCGTAGACGAGATCGGCGCGGTTCAGCGTGTAAAAATGGAATTCGGTGATGCCACGGTCGACAAGTCCAAGCACCTGCTCGGCCGCCACCGCCGCGGCCACGAGATGGCGCGTGTCCTGATCCTGCTCGAGCCCGTCGAATCTATGCCCCAGCCAGTCGGGCATGCTCGTCCCCGACCTATGGGCGAAGCCCGAGACCTGCTGAAAGTTATGAATGGGGATGAGGCCCGGCACTATGGGAATGGTGATGCCGCGCGCGCGCACACGATCGAGGAAGCGGAAGAACACCTCGTTGTCGAAGAAGAACTGGGTGATGGCGCGGGTCGCGCCCGCATCGATCTTGGCCCAGAGCATATCGATGTCGGCATCGAGGCTGAGCGATTCTGGATGCTTCTCAGGATAGCACGCGACCGAGACCTCGAAGGGGGCGATGCGCTTGATACCTGCCGTCAGGCCCGCAGCATTCACATAGCCGCCCGGCGTGGGATCGTAGCAGGCGCCGACGCCGCCCGGCGGATCGCCGCGCAGCGCCACGATGTGACGGATGCCCATCTCCCAATAGTCGCGGATCACCGCGTCGATCTCTTCTTTGGTCGCGGCCACGCAAGTGAGATGCGCGGCGGGCTTGAGCTTGGTCTCCTTCAGCACGCGGGCGAGCGTGGCGTGGGTGCGCTCGCGCGTGGAACCGCCCGCGCCATAGGTCACGGAGATGAAGGAGGGATGGAGCGGCTCGAGCCTCCGGATCGCGCGCCACAGCGTCTCCTCCATGGCAGCCGTCTTGGGCGGAAAGAATTCGAACGACACCTCGATGTCGCCATGCCCTAGGAATCGGCTCTTGCGGTCGAGAAGGCCAAGCATCACGCGGCGGCCTCCACGGAGGCGCGCGGGCGCCGTTTCTCTGTTGCGGTGGTTCGCTTGGAGGCGAGCCAGAGCGAGACGGTGAGCTTCTCGGTGGCGTGCTTCGGCGCCGGCGCGAGATCGCGGTGGCGCTCGAGCTTAAGCCCCGCCTCCTCTATGACGCGGGCGAGCTGGTCGCCCGCAAAGCCAAGCCGCCGGTGGGCGGACTGCTCGCGCAGGAACTCAAGAGCGTGGGGCGCGAAATCCACCACGAGCAGCTTGCCACCGGGGGCGAGTAACCGCGCAGCTTCGGCGATTGCCACCGTGGGATCGTCCAGGAAGTGCAACACCTGGTGCAGCACAACGGCATCAGCCGCGCCGTCGGGCAGCGGCACGTTAAACAAGTCGCCATGGCGGGCTTGCGCGTGGGCAAGCCCCGCCCGCTCGAGCTTCATGCGCGCATAGCCAAGCATGTCGTGGTTGAGATCGAAGCCGAGCGCCTTCTGTGCGCGGGGCGCGAACAGCTCGAGGATGCGCCCCGTGCCCGTACCGAGATCAACAAGCAGCGAGAAGGGTCCCTCCCCCAGCGCCTCGCTCATCGCGGCCTCCACCTGGTCCTCGGCCACATGCAGAGCGCGGATCGTGTCCCACTCGCCGGCATGAGCGCGGAAATAGGCTTGCGCTGCTTCAGCGCGCGCCTTCTGCACGCCCTCGGCGCGGGCGCGGTCACGGGCAAGCGTCAGGTCGGAGGGATCGAGGCTCGCCACGATGGCGCGGGCAAGCGCGGCCTCGGCGCCAGTATCGCCCAGACGAAAAAACACCCAGCTTCCTTCGCGGAAGCGCTTGATGAGCCCGGCCTCGGCCATGAGCTTCAAATGGCGGCTGATGCGGGGCTGGCTCTGGCCCAGGATCTGGGTCAGGTCCTTGACGTTCAGTTCAGCCTGAGCGAGCAGCGCCAGGATGCGCAGGCGCGTTGCCTCGCCCGCCGCGCGGAGCGCGGCCAGAGACTGGCTCCGCGACAGGCCCTGGGTTTCTTGAGGTTGAATCTGAGCCGGAACCCGGCCGTGCGCTTGGGGATCACCTGACATAAAGATATGTTTATACGTTTTCCGCGCCCAGCACAAGGCCCCAAGTCCGCGGTCGCCAATGCTGTTAGCCTCGCGCAAATTTCTTGTATTTGATGCGCTTCGGCAGCACCGCGTCCTCGCCCAGCCTGCGCTTCTTGTCCTCCTCGTAGGACTCGAAATTGCCCTCGAACCATTCCACATGGCTGTCGCCTTCAAACGACAAAATGTGGGTGGCGATACGGTCGAGGAAGAAGCGGTCGTGGCTGATGATCACGGCGCAGCCGGGAAAGTCTTCCAGTGCCGCTTCGAGTGAGGACAGCGTCTCTACGTCCAGGTCGTTGGTGGGCTCGTCCAGCAGGATCAGGTTCGCGCCTGATTTCAGCATCTTGGCCAAGTGAACGCGGTTGCGCTCGCCGCCGGAGAGCTGCCCCACCTTTTTCTGTTGGTCCGGCCCCTTGAAGTTGAACCAGCCGACATAAGCGCGCGACGGCACCTCGCGGGTGCCGAGCTTGATCACGTCGTTGCCGCCGGAGATCTCCTCGAACACGCTCTTCTTGCCATCGAGGGTGTCGCGCGACTGATCGACATAGCCGAGCTTCACCGTGTCGCCGACGCGGATCGTGCCGCCATCGGGCTTCTCCTGGCCCACAATCATGCGGAACAGCGTCGTCTTACCGGCGCCGTTCGGGCCGATCACGCCGACAATGCCGCCGGGCGGCAGCTTGAAGGAGAGGTCATCGATGAGAAGCGTTTCGCCGAAGCCCTTCGCGATGTGATCGGCCTCGATGACGACGTCGCCGAGGCGCGGTCCCGGCGGGATGGTGATCTCCGCCTTGCCGGTCTTGTCGTGGTCCGCCTTGGCCACGAGCTCATCATAAGCACGGATACGCGCCTTGGATTTTGCCTGGCGCGCCTTGGGGCTCGCCCGGATCCAGTCGAGCTCGCGGGCAAGCGTGCGCTCCCGCGCTTCGTCGTGCTTACCCTCCACCTCGAGCCGCTTGTGCTTCTGCTCGAGCCATGAGGAGTAGCTGCCGTGATAGGGAATGCCCGCACCGCGCTCGAGCTCGAGTGTCCACTCGGTGATGTTGTCGAGGAAATAGCGGTCATGGGTGACCATGACCATGGTGCCGGGATAGTCGCGCAAATGATGCTCGAGCCACGCCACGCTTTCCGCGTCGAGGTGGTTGGTGGGCTCGTCGAGCAAGAGGATGTCGGGCTTGGCAAGCAGCAGGCGGCAGAGCGCGACGCGGCGCTTCTCGCCGCCGGACAGGATTTCGACCTTGGCATCGCCGGGGGGACAGCGAAGCGCGTCCATGGCCTGCTCCACCTGGGCGTCTAGGTCCCACAACCCCTGGGCGTCGATCTCGTCCTGGAGCGCGGACATCTCCTCGGCGGTCTCGTCGGAATAGTTCAGGGCAAGCTCGTTGTAGCGGTCGAGCTTCGCCTTCTTCTCGGCCACGCCCTCCATCACATTGCCGAGCACGTCCTTCGCCGCATCGAGGCGCGGCTCCTGGGGCAAAAAGCCGACGGTCACACCCTCCGCCGCCCAGGCCTCGCCCAGGAACTCCGTCTCCTCGCCTGCCATGATGCGGAGCAGGGTCGACTTGCCCGCGCCGTTCAAGCCCACCACGCCGATCTTGGCGCCGGGCAGGAAGGCGAGCGTGATGTCCTTCAAGACCTGCTTGCCGCCCGGGTAGGTCTTGGACAGCTTGTTCATGACATAGACATATTGGGGCGTGGCCATGCGCGCCGGTGCTCCTTGGGACATGCGGGTGCGGGAAAAGTAGTTTGCTTCTAACCAATTGCCGCGCCGGACTCAACCGGTAGCGAACAGCTGCGGCAGGCGCTCCTGCAAGGTGGCGGCAAGCGCGTCGAGCGGGTTGGTGGCGAGCGGTTCGATCTCGGACAGTGCCGCGGCGAGGGTCGGGGGCGTCAGCGCCGCGATGGGAAGCACGCGGCACCAGCCCTTGTCGATGAGCATGGCGCGATAGGCCTGCTCCTCGTCGGTGAAGCGATGGGCGGCGGGCGCCACCGCCACCACCGGCAGCCGCGCCGATACAGCCTCCGAGATCATGGTGCTGGAATCCTCGGTACAGACGATCACCTCGGCGCGCGCGAAGATCTCGGGCAGCGTCCCGGGGCCTGCGGTGCGGTAGTCGATGAAGCGGGCGACCACCTTGCCGTTCAGCGCGAGTTTGGCGATGCGATCGGCGACGTCTGCCGGCGTGCGTCTTGAGGTGGAGATCAGCCAGCGCGTGCCCCATCCGGCAGAGACGTCCTCGACGAAAGCGAGCAGTCGTTCCCATTCGCTGCGCTGATAGCGGAAGGGGCCAGCATTGCCACCAATGACGAGGCCAGCAAGTTGCGGATGCCGCTTCGCCCCATAGCGCGGCACTTTGGCCGGGCGCCCCAGCTGCTCGGGGTCGATGGAAGAAGGCTTGAGGGTGACGAGGTGGCGCGGGCTCCCTGCATCGCGATCGTAGGACGAGATGACGAGACTGAAATTCTCGGGCCCTAATCCCCGCAGCAGCGAGCCGCAATAGATGTTGGGCACGCCCAGAAAGCGCGTGACGCAAATATTCGGCATCAGGGTCTCTCCCCCTGCCGAGATGACGAGATCCGCCTGGGGCAGCGCATCGGCATCGATGCGGTAGGCCATGCGCAGCATGCGCGGCGGAAAGAAGTTCCCGCTAGTGATGCGCCGGCGCAGCCACCGTGTCGGCACGATCCAGCGGCGCACTGCGGGCACGCGGGTGACCTCGACAGGGCATAGGCGCTCGAGGGCCGTAATGACGCCTTGAGCGAGGTGGTAATGGCCGGGCCGCGTGTCGGCGAGGAAGATGACTTTGAGGGGCGTCACGGGCTACCGGCGGACTGATCTATGCGGGCTTTATTTCGCCCGCGTCATAGCGCACCCTTGAGGCAAGCTACAAAGGCAAGTTTCTTGGCGAAGGCATAAGCGGCGGTTTCTCGCCTTTAAGGAGCAAGAACGTGGCGGATCATCCCGCGCAGCAAGGCGCTCAGAGTCAAGGCGCAGACTTCATCCTGATGGCCATGGTCGCCATGGCCGCGTCCGACGGCGCGCTCGATGCCAAGGAGATCGGGCTCATCCAGCAGATCTATCGCGACCAGTCGGGCCGAATGCTGAAGCCGGAGGAGATCACGGCGGAGGCAGCGGCGAATGGGCGCGACGGCGGCGTGCTCGCCAGACTCTCCGCCGCGGCCGGAAGCCTCGATGCGGACACCAAGGAGGAGATCATCCGGGCGTCCTATCTGGTGCTGCTGGCGGACGGTCGCATCGCCGGCGAAGAGCGCAAGAAACTGCAGGACATCGCCGCGGCGCTGAAAGTGCCGGAGATCCATTTCGGCGCGATCCTGGAGGACCTCGCCATCTGGCTTGCGGCGCAGAAGGCTTGAGAGCGCGGCTCGGTCAGATGATCGTCTCCCACACCCACAAGTTCATCTTCCTCAAGACCAAGAAGACGGCGGGAACGAGCATCGAGCTTGCGCTCAGCCGGCTGTGCGGCGCGGACGACATCATCACGCCGCTGACTACCAACGACGAGGCGCTGCGTGCGGGCGGCAGAGGCGCGCAGAACTGGCGTCAGCATGGCTGGTGGGACAGCCCACGGCCGATGCTCAAGCGCCGATGGCTGAAGTTCACCGCGGAGGACTACGGCTTCTACAATCACATGCCGGCCGAGGATGCCCGTGCGCTCCTGAAGGACGATAGAGTGTGGCGAAGCTACTTCAAGTTTGCCTTCGACCGGAACCCTTGGGACCGCCAAGTCTCCTTCTATCATCACCGCTATCGGAGCAAGGCGGCGCCTCCACCCTTCCCCGAGTTCATCCGTTCCGACCGGCGCGCGCGGATCAACAATTACGAGATCTACTCGATCGACGGCCACGTCGCGGTCGACTTCGTCGGCCGCTTCGAGCATTTGCAGGAGGACCTTGCACACGCGCTGGCCCAGGTGGGCGTCACGCATGACGAGGAGTTGCCGCGCGCTAAGACGACCACCGGCCGGAATGCCGCGCCCTATCGAGACTATTACGATGCGAAGACGCGCGACATCGTGGGCAGCTGGTACGCGCCCGAGATCGAGCTGCTCGGCTACGCGTTCTGAGCGGCTTGCCAGCGCCCGCGCGAACCGGATAAGTGCCGCGTCATGATCATCTCGCACGAGCATAAATTCATCTTCATCAAGACGAAGAAGACGGCGGGCACCGCCATCGAGGCCGCGCTCTCGGAGCTGTGCGGGCCTGCCGACGTGATCACGCCCTATCGAGAGGAAAGCGAGCAGGAGCGCAAAGGCTTAAGCCCGCAGAATTATCGCATCGAGCATCCCCTCAAGCCTAAGCGCCCGCTGTGGCGCAAGCTGCTTGGGCGGCCCGAGCGCTATTACCATCCAAGCGTCGGCTTCTATGAGCACATGCCTGCGAGCCTCGTTCGGACCTATGTGGGCGAGAAGGTCTGGCGCGACTATTACAAATTCGCCTTCGACCGCAATCCTTGGGATCGGCAGGTCTCCTGGTACTTCTATAAGACCAAGTCGAAGCGGCGGCGGCCGAGCTTCGAGGGCTTCATGCAGGATCGCCGCCGCGCCTATGTGAACAATTACGCGCTCTATACGGAGGGCGGGGCGCTCGCGGTCGATTTCGTTGGCCGTTACGAGAGCTTGGATGTTGACTTGAACACAGTGCTCAAGCAGATCGGCGTCAAACGCCGGCTCGAAGTGCCGCGCACCAATGTCACCCGCGACTGGGACGGGAGCCGCGACTACCACACGCTCTACACGGACAGGACACGCGCGATCGTCGAGACGTGGTATGCGCCGGAGATCGCGCTCCTCGGCTATGGCTTTTGAGGTCAGTCGTTGAGGCGCGCATGAGCGCGAGGCGTGGTGGGCCCGGGAGGGCTCGAACCTCCAACCAGACGGTTATGAGCCGCCGGCTCTAACCAGTTGAGCTACGGGCCCCTCTTCGCTCTCCTAAATTCCGCCTCATAGCAGACTTCCACTTCCTTCGCGAACAGATCGAAGCACCTTGCGCCCGCTCCGGGTGTTGCTGCTCCCCTCAGGCCGGGTAACATTGGAAAGCATCCATGACACTGAAATTACGTCGCTTCCTGTTGACCGTCGTCATGCTCCTTGCCGCGGTGTCCGGCGTCGGCTCGCCGCGCGCGGCAGCCGACGAGGCGCCGAAGCGCATCCTCTCGCTTTCCGCCGCCGGCGCCGTCAAGGCCGCGCCCGACGAGGTCACCATCTCCACGGGCGTGACGAGCGAGGCGCCAACCGCGCGCGAGGCGCTCGAAAAGAACTCGGCCGCCATGACCCGCGTCGTCGAGGCGATGAAGGCCGACGGCGTCGACCCCAAGGACATCCAGACCACGGATTTCTCGGTGCAGCCGATCTATCCGGAGAGGAAGGGGTCGGAGCAGCGCATCATCGGTTACCGGGTGACGAATTCCGTGCGCCTGATAGTGCACGACATTGGTAAGCTTGGTGTAATCCTCGATGAGGTGGTGAACCTCGGCGCCAACCAGATCGGCGCCATCGAGTTCGGCGTGGCCGAGCCCGAGGTGCTCAAGGACGAGGCGCGCAAGGCGGCCACGGCAAAGGCAATCGCCAATGCCAAAATTTACGCGGAGGCTGCCGGCGTCGAGCTCGGCCCCGTGCTCTCCCTCACCGAGGAGGATGGTGTTTATCAGCCTCGCTATGCCGTTCCCGCCGCCATGGAGGCCGCGAAGGCGGTGCCGATCGAAGCGGGCACTACCACCGTCGAGGTCAAAGTCCAGATGAGCTGGGAGCTGAAATAAACAAGAAATCAATCAACTGCTCATGATTGTCACCGGGGAGGATCGCGGCGGCGTTATGGTGGCGAGAGGCGCCGTCTGATCCAGATCAAGGTTGAACGCCCGCTTCCCTCGCTAGTTTGAAACCCATGCCCCCCATCCACGCCAAGTCTCGCAACAACGACCACCACGCCCGCGACCGGGCGATCATGGTGGCACGGCATCTTCAGGCCCGCGGCATCGCCGACCCACTCGTGCTTGCCGCCATGGCCGAGGTGCCGCGAGAAGTTTTCGTCACCGAGCCCTTGCAGGAGTTCGCCTATGAGGATGGGGCACTGCCCATCGAGGCGGGGCAGACCATTTCACAGCCCTATATCGTCGCTTGCATGATCGAGCTCGCCCAAGTGAAGCCCGGCGACAAGGTGCTCGAGGTGGGCGCGGGCTCCGGCTATGCGTCCGCCGTGTTGAGCCGCATTGCCGGGAAGGTCTATGCGATCGAGCGCCACGCCGAGCTTGCCGTGCTCGCGCGGGCGCGCCTCAAGCGCCTCGGCTACACCAATGTCGAGATCATCTGCGGCGACGGCACCAAGGGACTGCAAGAACATGCGCCCTTCGACGCCATTATCGTCTCGGCCGGCGGTCCGCAGGTGCCGGAGGCGCTGAAGCGTCAGCTCGCGCTGCACGGCAGGCTCGTCATCCCGGTCGGCCACGGCTCCCAGCAGGCGCTCATTCGCGTTCGCCGCATGGAGGAGGACGCCTTCGAGGAGGAGGACTTTGGGGCCGTCACCTTCGTGCCCCTGATCGGGGTGGAAGGCTGGGCCGAGCCGGCCGCAAGGGAAGTGCCGGTCGATGCGCAAGAGTCGGGCTTCGCCGCCGGCCTCTTGATACCGGCCAAACGCGCCAAGGCCATTCAGACGAGCGTGAGCCGCCTCATCGCCGAGGCGGCGGAGCCGTTCGGCGACCTCGACGCGCTGGCCCGGATGGCCGAGCGCTTCGCCGATCGGCGCGTGGTGCTGCTCGGCGAGGCGACCCACGGCACCGCCGAGTTCTATGAAGCACGGGCGCGCATTACTCAGTTGCTGGTCGAGCGCCACGGCTTCAACATCGTCGCGGTAGAAGCCGACTGGCCGGATGCCGCGGTCTACGACGCCTATGTGCGCGGGTTGCCGCGGCCCGCACTGCCGAAGCAGCCCTTCACGCGCTTTCCCACCTGGATGTGGCGCAACGGCCAGGTGGGGCAGTTCCTGCACCGGCTCAAATCCATCAACGAGACGATTGTTGATCCCGACCGGAAGGCCGGCTTCTACGGCCTCGACATCTACAGCCTCGGCGCTTCCATCGAGGCCGTGCTCGAGTATCTCGACCGGGTCGATCCCGAGGCCGCCAAGGCCGCGCGCGAGCGCTATGGTTGCCTCGCGCCGTGGCGCGCCGAGCCTGCCCGCTATGGCCGCATGGCGCTGTCGCGCGGCTACGCCGTCTGCGAGCGGCCGGTGACCGATGCACTGCTCGCGCTCTTGCGCAAGCGGCTCGACTATCTCGTCAAGGATGGGGAGGACTTCTTCGCCGCCGAGCAGAACGCGCGTATCGTCGCGGCCGCCGAGCAGTACTACCGCGTCATCTATTACGGCGACGCCGTGTCGTGGAACTTGCGCGACGAGCATATGTTCGACACGCTCGATCGCCTGCTCGCCCATCGCGGGCCGGACTCCAAGGCGGTCGTGTGGGCGCACAATTCCCATATCGGCAATGCCGAGTTCACCGAGATGGGTCAAGTCAGGGGCGAGCATAATATCGGCCAGCTGGCGCGTCAGCGCTTCGGCGAGGATTGCGCGCTCCTCGGCTTCGGCACCGATCGCGGTACCGTCGCGGCGGCCTCGGATTGGGATGCGCCGATGGAGATCAAGCGCGTTCGCCCGGCCCGCGACAATTCCTATGAAGGCCGCTCGTGCGAAGCGGGCCTGCCAGCCTTCTTCCTCGAAACCGGGCCCGGGCAAAAAGTGCACATTCGCGATGCGCTCGCCGAGCCCCTGCTGGAGCGCGCCATCGGCGTCATCTACCGTCCCGAGAGCGAGCTCCTCTCCCACTATTTCCAAGCCGAGTTGTCGCGGCAATTCGACGCTTGGATCTGGTTCGAGGAGACCGAGGCGGTGGCGGCGCGGCCCGCGACCCACCCGCACGGCCCGGACGAGACCTATCCCTTCGGGCTTTAGGGCCCATCCCCTTCATATCCTTGCCGTTTTGTAACGGTCTGATGGCGCCTCTTCGTGCTATTCCAAAGTCGAAGACTGGACGGGGCGTGGCGATGGGAAAAGCTTGGCTGCCGGTTTTGCTCGTGGCCGCTTTGGCCGGCGCCGGCAGCTATTATTACTGGCATCAGCGGGGAACCGGTCAGCTCGACGTCCAGACCGTCGCGCTGACCCGCGGCGATATCCGCCGCGTCGTCTCCACCACCGGCGCGGTGAACGCGCTGGTCACTGTGGACGTGGGCTCGCAGCTCTCAGGCAAGATCGGCGAGCTCAATGTGGATTTCAGCTCGCCGGTCAAGCAGGGCCAGGTGCTCGCCCGCATCGAATCCTCCACCTTTGAATCCGCGGTGCGCGAGCAGGAGGCGGGCGTCGCCATCGCCGAGGCCAATATCGCCCTGCAACAAGCGGGCGTGGAGCGGGCCGACGCCAATCTGCACAAGGCCGAGCTCGACCTTACCCGCGCCCAGCAGCTCGTCATCAAGGGCGCCACCTCGCAATCCGCCGTCGACACGGCCCTCGCCGCCCAGCTGAGCGCCAAAGCCGACGTCGCCACCGCCAATGCACAAGTCGACAACGCCAAGGCGACGCTCGCCCAGCGCCACGCCACCCTCGACAGAGCAGTCGCGCATGCGCATCGCCAAGGTGCTGCGTGCATCGCTGACGTCGGACCAGTTTCAGAAATATCAGGACATGCAGAGGCAGCGGCCAACCGGACCGCGCAGAGCCACGCTATGGACCTATGAGTTGGGCGGCCTCGTGCCACATGAGGTGCGCCTCGGCCTCGCCGATGCGAATGGCACCGAGGTGGCCGAGGGCCTGCCCACGGGCGCGAGAGTCGTTGTGAGGGTGCGCGAGACGACGCCATGAGCGCGCGACAGCAGACCGCATCCAAGGAGGCGGCCACACCTCCGCCGACCCCGCAGATCGCCGCCCGCGATCTCGTCAAGACCTATTGCCTCGGCGGCGGCGTGATCGGCGCGCTGCAAGGCATCAGCGTCGAGGTCGCCCGCGGTGAATATCTCGCGGTGACCGGGGCGTCTGGCTCGGGCAAATCGACCTTCATGAATTTAGTCGGCGCGCTCGATACGCCCACCAGCGGATCGCTTCAGATCGAAGGACAAGAGCTTGGCGGGCTCTCTTCCGACGCGCTTGCCCACTACCGTAACGAGAGAATTGGCTTCGTGTTCCAAAGCTTCAACCTGCTCGCCCGGACCAGCGCGGTAGACAATGTCGCGCTGCCCCTACTCTACGCGCGGCGTGGGCATCGCTACGCGCGCGAGAAGGCACGCGAATGCCTGGCCAGGGTCGGGCTCGACCATCGCGAGCAGCACCAGCCGTCGGAGCTTTCCGGCGGCCAGCAACAGCGGGTGGCGATCGCCCGGGCGCTGGCCAACGATCCGCATATCATCCTCGCCGATGAGCCGACCGGCGCGTTGGACAGCCGCACCACCGAGGAGATCATCGGCCTATTCGAGGAGTTGAACAAAGGCGGTATCACCGTGATCATCGTCACCCATGAGCTCGACATCGCCAAGCGGGCGGCGCGCCGAATCCTATTCCGCGACGGCAAGGTCGTGGAGGATGTGCGGCATTGAGCCTCTTCGATTCCTTCAAGGTGGCGCTTGGCGCGCTGAGGCTCAATGCGCTGCGCGGCTTTCTCGCCATGCTCGGCGTGATCATCGGCGTGGCTTCCGTGATCGTGATGGTCTCGGTAGCGAACGGCGCAGGGCAAGCTATCGAGGCGCGCATCAAGGCGCTCGGGACCAATCTGCTGGTGGTCTCGCCCGGCTCCTTCACCTCGGGCGGCCGGCGCGCGGGCGAAGGTACCGCCATCCCGCTGTCGGAGCGGGACCTTGCGGAAATCCGCAGCAAGGTCACGGGCGTAGCGGCCGTGGCGGGCATGGTCAGCGGCTCGGCCCCGGTCATTGCCGGCAACGCCAATTGGACCACCTCCATTGACGGCGTGAACGCGGAATATCTCGAGGTACGCGATTGGGGCCTTACCGAGGGGCGCAACTTCACCGAGGCCGAGCTCCGCTCGGCCGCCAAGGTCGTGATCCTCGGCGCCACGGTGGCGCGCGAGCTGTTCGGCAACGCTCCACCGGTCGGCCAGCAGATCCGCGTTATGAATGTTCCTTTCACCGTAATCGGCCTCCTCTCGGTGAAAGGCCAGTCAGGCTACGGCACCGATCAGGACGACACCGCGCTCGTTCCCGTGACTACGGCGCGGCGGAGGCTATTCGGCAGCGACAAGACCGTGCCGGACAATCTCCGCTCCATGATCGAGGTGGCTTCCGCCGAGGCGATGAACGACGCGCAAGGCGAGATCGAGACGCTGTTGCGCGACAGGCGGCATGTGCGCGGCGACGCGCCCGCCGACTTCCAGGTGCGCAACATGGCCCAGTTTATTCGCACCCGCAGCGAGACGCAAAGCATCCTGAGCGTGCTGCTCGGCGCGACCGCCTCCATCTCACTCATCGTGGGCGGCATCGGCATTATGAACATCATGCTCGTCTCGGTGACCGAGCGCACCAAGGAGATCGGCTTGCGCATGGCGGTCGGCGCGCGCCGCAGCGACATTCTGAGCCAGTTTCTGATCGAGGCGGTGACGCTGTGCCTGACCGGCGGGCTGATCGGCCTGGCGATTGGCGGGGGCGCGGCAGTGGCGATGTCGCTCTGGGGCGCGTGGCCGATTGCGCTTGAGCCGAGCCTCGTGGCGATCGCGTTGCTTTCGGCGGGGCTGGTGGGGATCTTCTTCGGCTATTACCCGGCGCGGCGCGCCTCGCTGATGAACCCCATCGACGCACTTCGCTATGAGTGAGGTCTAGGCCGCCCGCTCGATCTCGTTGCCGTCGCCCAACACCACCACCGAGGGACGATAGTTGCGCGCCTCCTCGGCCGGAAGCGAGCAATAGGCCACGATGATGACCTTGTCGCCCGTCTGCACCAGCCGCGCCGCGGCGCCGTTGACGGCGATCTCGCGGCTGCCGCGCGGCGCCTCGATCGCATAGGTTGTAAAGCGGCCGCCGGTCGAGATATTGAGCACGTCGACCTGCTCATGGGGCAGGATGGTCGAAGCGTCCAGGAGATCGCGATCGATGGCGATCGACCCCTCATAGTCGAGGTCGGCTCCGGTCACCGTCGCCCGGTGCAGCTTGGCCTTCAACATGGTGAGGTGCATCGTCTCGTTACCTTGAAACCTCAGGCGCGCCCACGCTTCCGCATATAGAGCATGGTGGCGTTTGTTGCAATGCAGCGAAATCTCACCCTCGATGCATCAGGTGAAAAACCTGCGGCGCTGTGGTCTAGGTTTCGCACCGAAGCGTTTTGCCCTAGCCCATAAGGATCAAAGCCATGTGGCCAGCTGAGCTCGACCCGCTGATCGCGGTCGGCGTCGTCGCGGCAACCGCCACGACCGACTTCGTCTATGTGATGTTCACCAATGCGGTGGTGAGGCGCCGCCGCCTGCCGGCCGCCAGCTGGAGCAGCGTCTGGTACCTGCTCTCGTCCTTTGCCGTCATCAGCTACACGAGCCACTGGTTCTACGTGTTGTTCGCGGCGGCGGGCTCCTTCTTCGGTGCGTATGCCTCGATCAGCTATTTGCACGGCTCGGCCGCGAACCACCCCCCGCCCCCGGTGGGGTCGGCCCGGCGCTGACCCAGCCCCCGCTTTATCGAAAATTCTCGGCATTTTGCCGGGCGCATGGTCAGGCTTCCGACAGGATATTGTGGTTGGGTGGTGACAGCCGGGGCGCTGCGCGATCGACGCGTGCCCCGAGGGATATGCAAAGGAGTTCAGCACCATGTTTCACTGCAACCTCAAGACTGCCACGACTTGCTTCACCTTCGCACTGCTCGCCGGCTTGAGCTCTGTGAACGCCATGCCGCTGACCACGCTCAACGGGTCAACCGCTCTCACCGTCAAGGTCGCCCAGTACGGCACCGCCACCAACCGCGCTTACGGCGATCCGGTCCAGCGGCGCGCCTATGGCTATGATGCCAGAGGCCGAAGCTACGGCGCTCAGGACGACGAGATGCACGCGCTGCAATATGTGTACCCCCAGACCTATGGCTGGCCGCGCGGCACCGAGAACCAGTTCTAGGATGTTGCTCTAACCCTCGCGCTTGCACTCCCCACGGCTCGCGTCCGGATCACCCGGCGCGGGCCCTGACTTTTTTTCGCAACCTAAGCGGCCGGTTCAACTGGAGGCATGGCTCGTGTATGTTGGCAAGCTCGGAGCCGAGTTGGGCACTTCCGCCTGACCAAATCCAGAACCCCACAGGAGGACGATGTGGCCAAAGGCCAACAGAGAAGCAATCGCGAGAAGAAGAAGCCGAAGCAGGACAAGAAGAAGCTGATGCCGGCGGCGTCGCCAATGGCGTCGATGGATCAGCGCGGCAAGCCTGGCCAAGGCGGCGCTCCGAAGAAGCGCCCGTGACGCTTTCCGGCACCATGCGCAAGGCGGCCTGTCTCATCGGCATGGCGGTGTTGGCGATGGCCGCATCGGTGCCCGCCGCCGCGCGCATCCAGTGCCAGGGCAATTTTCAAATGAGCAAATATGGGCCGATCGCCACACCCTATTGCGAGGAAGAGCAGATCGCGCTCGTGGCGCGCAGCTACGGATGGAAGGTGTCGGGCGCTGAAATCCACAACGACCCGCTGAAGAAGGTCTATGTCTGCCAGATCATCGGTAGCGATTCGCGGCTGAAGGGATCGTGCGCCGGCTACGGACCCGAGAATTGCGGTCCCCATTAACGAGCTTAGAACTTCCAGCCGTAGCGGGGCACGGACGCCTTGTAGGCGCGATAGGCGGCGCCAAATTTCAGCTCCAGATAGGCCTCCTCGCGCAGCACCACGCCGTAATGCTGCAGCAGCAGCGCCGGCACCATTAGGATCACGGTCCAGTCGGAGCTGAGCAGGAGGGCGAGGCCGAGCAGCGCCATGCTGCCGCCGACATAGACCGGGTTGCGCGTATGGGCGAAGAGGCCGGAGGTGACGAGCGCGGTCGTGGGCTGGTCGGGGCGAATATTGGTGCCGGCGCTGACAAATGCGCGCCGCACTCTGACCGGCAGAGACACGCCGAACCCAAGCAGGAGTGCGCCCAAGAACAGACGCGGGACCCCAGGCAGGGCGGAGAGATAGCCGAGCGGCAGGAACCCGTCGAGAATAGCGCCTGCCGCGAGGGTGCCGAGCAGGATGATCGGCGGGAAGACGACGACGTTCGGATCGTCGGGTGCTTGCTCGGTCATGGCGCAAGCCTAGAGGCGTGGCCGCTCGTTGTCGAGGAACGCTGGGTCATGCGAGCCGGCGGCGTCGTCATAAGGCATGCGGGCTCCTTGCCGTGCGAGCGCGCGCCGCGACGCGTGCAAGCGCCCGGGGGGTCTCTCGGCCTTCCTCGTCAATCACGATCCCGTCGAGCCCGCTTATGGCTACCACATCGACTATGGGGGCCGCGCCGCGGTGGTGAGCGGCGACACTAAGAAGGTTCCGAACATGGTGCGCTTCTCGCGCGGCGCCGATCTCCTCGTGCATGAGGCGCTCAATCCGGACATGGTCGAGATGCTGGCGAGCGCGCTCGACCAGACCGGCAACCTACGCGCGGGCACCGTGGCGCGGCAGGTGATCGAATATCACACGACGCCGTTGGAGGTGGCCGAGATCGCGCGGGATGCCGGCGTGCCGCACCTCGTCATCACCCATATGGTGCCGCCGCTCAGGAACGCGCTGATGCGGCGCATGTTCGTGCGGGGCGTGGCGGGTGCGCGCGGGGACGGCGATACGCCTTCGACGGGCTGCTGATCACGCTGCCCTTGGGCTCGAAGGCGATGACCACCAAGAAGCTGTTTTAGCGGCTTTAGTTGTCGAGGAAGCTGCGGAGCTTGCGGCTGCGGCTCGGGTGCTTCAGCTTGCGCAGCGCCTTCGCCTCGATCTGGCGGATGCGCTCGCGCGTCACGCTGAACTGCTGGCCGACCTCTTCCAACGTGTGGTCGGTGTTCATGCCGATGCCGAAGCGCATGCGCAGCACGCGCTCCTCGCGCGGCGTTAGCGAGGCGAGCACGCGCGTGGTGGTCTCGCGCAAATTCGACTGGATCGCGGCGTCGATGGGGAGCACCGCATTCTTGTCCTCGATGAAATCGCCGAGATAGGAATCCTCCTCGTCGCCGATGGGCGTTTCGAGTGAGATGGGCTCCTTGGCGATCTTGAGAACCTTGCGCACCTTCTCGAGCGGCATGGCCAATTTCTCGGCGAGCTCCTCGGGCGTGGGCTCGCGGCCGATCTCGTGCAGCATCTGGCGGGAGGTGCGCACGATCTTGTTGATGGTCTCGATCATGTGCACGGGGATGCGGATGGTGCGCGCCTGGTCGGCAATGCTGCGGGTGATGGCCTGCCGGATCCACCAGGTGGCGTAGGTGGAGAATTTGTAGCCGCGGCGGTATTCGAATTTGTCCACCGCCTTCATCAGGCCGATATTGCCTTCCTGAATCAAATCAAGGAATTGCAGGCCGCGGTTGGTGTATTTCTTGGCGATGGAGATCACGAGCCGCAAATTCGCCTCGACCATCTCCTTCTTCGCCTGGCGCGCCTCGCGCTCGCCCTTCTGCACCACATGCACGATGCGGCGGAACTCGGAAATCTGCAGGCCCGTCTCGGCGGCGAGATTGTGAATCTCGGTGCGGATCTCCTTCACCATGCCGCGCTCGTCATGGATGAAATCGATCCAGCCGCGCTTCTTCAGACGGCCGACGCGGCGGAGCCAATTGGGGTCGAGCTCGTTGCCCTGATATTCGCAAAGGAAATCGTCGCGACCGACGCCATAGCTCTCGGCGAGACGCAAGAGACGCCCCTCATAGCCGAGCAGCTTCTTGTTGATGTCGTAGAGGGTCTCGACCAGGCTCTCGATGCGGTTGTTGTTGAGGGAGAGCGACTTGACCTCGACGATGATCTCGTCCTTCAGCACCTTGTAGCGCTTCTCCTGGCCGGAGGAGAGGGTGTCGTTCTTGAGCGCGCGCTCGACGAGCTGATCCTGCAGCTTGCGGAGCTTCTTGTAGTTGGTGGCCACGAGGTCGAAAGTCTCGAGCACCTTGGGCTTCAGCTCCGCCTCCATGGCGGCGAGCGAAAGCGAATTCTCCAGATCGTCCTCGTCGTCGTCGTATTCTTGCTGGCGCCGGGCCTCCTCGACCTCGTCGTCGCTGGGGGCGGGTTGCTGCTCGGCGGGCGCGGCGGCATGCGCTTGCCCATCGCCGTTCATGCCTTCGGGCAGCGGCTGCGAGGGGGCGGGCTTGGCGTCCGGGCCTTGATAGGTGGCTTCGAGATCGATGATGTCGCGGAGCAGAATCTTGCCGTCGTTCAGCTCGTCGCGCCAGATGATGATGGCTTGGAAGGTGAGCGGGCTCTCGCACAGCCCCGCGATCATGGCCTCGCGGCCGGCCTCGATGCGCTTGGCGATGGCGATCTCGCCCTCGCGGGACAAGAGCTCGACGGAGCCCATCTCGCGCAAATACATGCGTACGGGATCGTCGGTGCGCTCGATCGGCTCGGTTTTGCTCTCGGCCTTGACGATCGGCGTGACCGTTGCCACGGGCCGGGGTGCCGCCTCGGCCGCCTCGCCTTCCGCCGTCGCCGCCGGCTCCTCGGCCTCGTCGGTGTCGATGACGTTGATGCCCATGTCGGACAGCATCGACATGGTGTCCTCGATCTGCTCGGATGAGACCTCCTCGGAGGGGAGCACCTCGTTCAGTTCGTCGTAGGTGACAAAGCCGCGAGCCTTTGCGGTCTTGATCAGCTTCTTCACGGCGGCGTCGGACATATCGAGCACGGGACCGTCCTGCGTCTCTGCCGGGGCCTGCTCCTGATCCTCGGCTTCAGCGGTCTTGGTTGCCATTCATCTACTCCGAAGCGTCTTTTTCTTCGCGCGCTGCCCGCTCACGCGGGCGATACGCAGGCAAGCTCATGTGCCACGCAAGCGATTCGCGGCGGACGACCCGACCCATGCTCACGATTAACCGCACCCTTCGTTAAGGGTCGATTAAGCATGACATACGCCCAGTCTGGTTACCAGTTTCGCTAGACTGGCCCTGATCTTGGCTCGACTATCACTCTTGCCTGCAAACTTGCCTGCAAGAGCAGAACGTCTTAGCGCCTGGACGCGCGTGCACACTGGTTAGGGACCGCCCCTCGGCCGGCCCAGCAACTCATAGGGCCAAACCCGGCCAGCCGTTCCGCGGGCCTCGTTCCTGACCCATGGAATTGGCGAGGAGTAAGGCCCCTGTCAAGGCCGCAAAGGGCCGGAGGCCAATGTTTTCTTGGCCTTTGCCCCGCTCCTCAAGGGTCCATCCCATTTCCGGCTGGCCCATGCAAAAGAGGTGCCGCGAGCCGGCTCAGGAGCCCCGGCTGCGGTGGTCGGGGCGGCGGCCTTTCTGCCAGGCCCCCTTCTCGCGGTTCACCTGGGCAATCTTCTCTTTAAGCCTCTGGCCAAACTCTCGATCGCCTGCATCGTCGGCGGCGTGGCGGCTTCCGGCGCTCGCGACCTGCTGTTGCAGTTCGGCGAAATGCTCGAATTCGGCCTCGGAAACGTCCGCAAGCGCATCGGCGGCGTCGCGCATCTCCCTTTCAAGAGTCGGCAGCGCCCGCCAGCGGAACAGCAGGTCGGCAAACGGCTCCTCAACTTCGAGCGGCGGCGTTTCGGGTTGCAGAAACGCCAGGCGCTTGAACGCGCTGTCGCGGCCGAGCCGATTCAGGAGCTTGGCGTGGCGGCTCTCCGCAAGCATCTCTACCAGGCGCTCGCGCGTGATGCCGGGATGGTCGAAGATGGTGCGCGTGAGCAAGGACAGCAGCTCAGCGAGCGGCTTCGGCTTCAGTTCGAGGGTCGCCACCTCCTCGGCGAAGGGGTCGAGGAGCCAGGGATGGTTGGCAAGGGCCAGGATCACGGTGGTCGCAAAGCCTATCGAGGACGGGAGCGGGTTGCCTCCGCCGGGCGCGGGGGCGCGCGGCCTTTGGGCATCAGGGGTGCTTCGCCGGCCCTTCTCGCGCCAAAGCGCAAACAGCCGATCCTTCACCTCGCGGCGGTAGTGGTCGCGCACCCGGGCATTGGCAATTTGCCCCAGCAGGCGCTCAAGCCGCTCCTCGAACGCCGCGCGCCGCTCCGGCGTGTCGATGGCACCCGCTTGCAGCTCGCGCAGCCAAACGAGATCGACGAGGGGCTTGGCACCGGCAAGACATTGGGCGAGCGTAGCCGCCCCCTGGTCGCGCACCAGGTCATCGGGATCAGTGCCCTCAGGCAGGAAGGCGAAGCGGAAGGAATGGCCTTCGCGCAGGTTCGGCAGCATTCGGTCGATGGCCCGCGCGGCGGCGGCCTCGCCTGCCCGATCACCGTCAAAGCAAATGACGGGTTCGGGCGCGATCAGCCACAGCCGTTCCATCTGCCGCTCGGTGAAGGCAGTGCCGAGCGTGGCAACAACGTTCTTGAAGCCGGCCTGGTGAAGGGCGATCACGTCCATATAGCCTTCGACCACGATGAGCTCGCCCGTTTCAAAGGCGGCATTGCGGGCTCCAGCGAAGTTGAAGACGGTCGAGCCCTTGTCGAACAGCTTGGTCTCCGGCGAATTGAGATATTTGGGCTGTGCCTGGTCGTCGAGCGCGCGGGCGCCGAAGGCCATGACGCGGCCCTTGGGATCGAGGATCGGAATGATCAGCCGGTGGCGGAAGCGGTCGAAGAGCGAGCGTCCATCGTCGGGCTGGACGAGGAGGCCCGCCTCCAGCAGCTGGCTCTCGGTGAAGCCGCGCTTGATGAGTGCGGTCTTCAGCGGGTCCTTGCCCCCGGGCGCATAGCCGATCCTGAACTCCCGGATGGTGTCAGGGATGAGCCCGCGGCGCTCCGCATAGGCAAGCGCCTCTCGCCCCTCTCTTGCCTGCAACTGCTCCTGAAAGAAGGCTGCCGCGGCTTCCAGCACGTCGAGCAGCCCGAGCCGCTCCTTGGCCACCCGCTCGAACTGCGGATCGGGCTTGGGCATTTCGAGCCCGGCGTCGCCCGCGAGTCTCTCCACCGCCTCGGGGAAGCTCAAGCCTTCGGTCTCCATGACGAAGCCGAAAACGTCGCCGTGCTTGCCGGAGGAGAAGCAATGATAAAAGCCCTTCTGGTCGTTGACGGTGAAGGACGGGGTCTTCTCCTTATTGAAGGGGCTGAGGCCCACGAATTCTCGCCCCCGCCGCTTCAACGGCACGCGGCGGGAGACCACCTGCGATACCGGCAGCCGCGCGCGGATTTCATCGAGGAACGAATCAGGGAACTTCATTGCTTGGAGTGAGCGCCTGCGCGGACCCGAAGGCCACAGACCGCTTCGAGTCATCACCGCTATTCATAGTGAACAAATAGCGAACTCTTGCCTAACAGTCCAGCGTCGCGCTTTGGCGTTTTTGCATCGGCCGAGGAGCCGCTAGGGAGACGGAAGAGGGCTACCGGCCCTGCCGAGTTTGACCTTGATGCTCAGCCCGAGGATATCGATGTCCTGCTTTGCCTCCGCGACGAGCCGCGCCTGGCCCAATCCTGGAATCGCCGAGGCGCGATCGATGGCCCCGTCTGCAAAAAACACGTGGCTATAGGCCAGGTCCATGCTGGTCATGGGGCTCAACATGTAGGTTGCGCCGACGCTGAGCCAAGTCCGATCCGTGTCAGGAACGCGTACCAAACGCTCGGTCGCATTCTGGACCGGCGATACCTCCCATGCCGTGCCGGCTCTTAGCGTCGTGCGCTCAGTCGCGGCGAACTCCGCCCCGCCCGCAAAAAGCCAACCGTCGTGCCAGTGGAAGGGAAGCGCCGTCAGGAGGTCGCCGGCCGATGCGCCGAGATCGGGATTGCTCGTGCGCGCCCTGACCACCACTTGCTCAAGTTCGGACCAGTTGGTCCACTCGATCGTGCCGAGCAGGGTCAGGCGCTCACCGGCCTTTTGGCGAATGCTTGCCGTCACGATCGAAGGTATCTCCAAATCCGCCGAGATTTTCGCTTTGCCCAAAGCGCCATCGCCCGCGACAAAACTCTCGCCCTCAAGCGCGTGTTCGATCGAGGAGCGGAAGCCGAGCCCAATGTCCGTCCCCGTCGAAGGTCGCCACAGCGCTCCGAGCGTATAGCCGAGGCCGAAACTATCTCCCTTGATCACGACGTTCGGATTGAGACCGGCAAGACCGCCTATCGCCGGAAAGGCTGACTTCAATGCTGTGTCGGCGAATTCGAACTGCGCTCCGGCGCCGACCACCAGGCTTGACATCATCCGATAGGACATGACGGGGTTCAGATTGTAGGTCGAGAGCTTTGAGCTCCGCGCCTCGAACTTACCGGCCCAATTGTCATTGTCCGGTTCCGTGGTGATGCCGAATGGTCCGTTGAACCCGCCTCCGATCGACAGCCGGTCATTCACCGGCATGCCGACATAGAAGGCGGGAATGAACGCCGGATCGGCGGAGCCGCCGCCATTCGCATCGAGGAAAGAAAGCGGCACGCTTAGGCCAAGAATCGGCTTCAAGGATGCCACCGGATCGAGCGATGTCGCTCAGTGCGGCTGAGTGTCCGGAATGACGAGGGCTCCGTCCGCTTCCACCTCAATGCCACGAGCGATCGAAACGCCGGCAGGGTTCCAAAAGATGGAGCTTAGATCGCCGCCCGCGGCAATCCCGGCAAAGGCCGTGCTCAACCCGTATGTCGATTGTTCCCGTACCGCAAAACCGCCAGCCTCGACGGTCCTGCTCGCGGCCGTCAGTCCGAGCGCGATGACGATGTAAGCGAGAGCCCGAAAGGTGCCCTTCCAATTCATTCTCTATTATACCAGCCCAATCCTCCGAAGTGATGCTGCGATGAGCTTGGGATCGGTCCGGCGCGACGCTCTAGCGGAGCTTGGCTTTCACGAGCGCGCTCGCTTTGGCGAAGTCCATCTGGCCGGCATAGCGGGCTTTGAGGTCTGCCATCACCTTACCCATGTCCTTGATGCTTGCCGCGCCGGCTTCCGCGATCGCGGCGGCAATCGCCTTTCGCGTGTCCGCCTCGGACAGCTGCTTGGGCAGGAATTCGCGGATGATAGTGATCTCCTCGCCCTCTTGGCTTGCGAGCTCGGTGCGGCCGGCATCGGCATAGATCTTCTCCGACTCCTCCCGCTGCTTGATCATCTTGGCGAGCAGTTCTAGGAGCTCGGCGTCTGTCGCCTCTCCGTTGCCGCTCGTGCGCGCGGCGATGTCGCGGTCCTTGATGGCGGCACTCATCAACCGCAGCGTCGACATGCGACGCCTGTCTTGCGCCTTGGTCGCAGCCTTCAAGGCGGCGTTGATGGTCTCGCGCATGGACTTGAGCAGAGGAATCGAGGAAGAAGCTCCCAACCTAATCGAGGCGTCAAATGGGAGCAAGCACATTTGCGCAGCTAAGCTATTGTTTTGACAAGAAAACATTTGGCCTGCGGCATTGACCGTGCGGAAACCGTGCTCTAGAAGTGGCGCTCGTTGGAGGCGTGCCGAGGGTCGCGGCCTTGATGCTGCAAGCCGCGCACCCGACTTGAGCCCTGGCCGCCTGATCCCGGCGGCTGCAACGAAAGCCGATGAACGACGATCCCGAAACCCTGGCCGGTGAGGCCTCGAATGCTGGCGCGCGGACGGTGCGGCCCTGGGCCGACGAGTTGCCGACCGCGCTGCTCGTGCTCGCCGATGGCAGCGTCATCGCAGGCAAGGGCGCGGGCGCGACGGGAATTGCCGTGGGCGAGGTTTGCTTCAACACCGCTATGACCGGCTATCAGGAGATCCTCACCGATCCGTCTTATGCCGGACAAATCATCACCTTCACCTTCCCCCATATCGGCAATGTCGGTACCAACACCGAGGACATCGAGACGTCGAACCTCGCGGCGTCTTCCGGCGTGCGTGGCTGCGTGCTGCGCGCCGCCATCACGCCATCGTCCAATTATCGCGCGAGTCAAGACTTCGACGCGTGGCTGAAAGCCCGGGGCATCATTGCCATTACCGGCGTCGATACGCGCGCGCTCACCGCGCTGATCCGCGAGAAGGGCATGCCCAACGCGGTGATCGCGCACGCGGCGGACGGACGGTTCGACGTAGGCGCACTGAAACGCGAGGCCGCCGCCTGGCCCGGCATGGTGGGGCTCGATCTCGCCAAGGAGGTGACCTGCGGCCAGAGCTACACTTGGGACGAGACGGAGTGGCGCTGGGGACACGGCTATGGGCGCCAGGGTAAGGCGACCTTCCATGTCGTGGCCATCGACTATGGGCTGAAGCGCAACATCCTGCGCGAGCTCGCAGGGGCCGGGTGCCAACTCACGGTCGTGCCGGCGACCACCACCGCGGAGGAGGTGCTGGAGCGGAAGCCCGACGGCGTGTTCCTCTCCAACGGTCCCGGCGATCCGGCTGCCACAGGCACGTATGCGGTGCCGGAGATCAAGAAGCTCGTGGACTCGGGCGTGCCGGTGTTCGGCATCTGTCTCGGCCACCAGATGCTCGGAATCGCTCTCGGCGGCAAGACGAGCAAGATGCATCAGGGCCATCACGGCGCCAATCATCCTGTCAAGGACTTCACCACGCGGAAAGTGGAGATCACGTCCATGAACCACGGCTTCGCCGTGGACCGCGACAGCCTGCCGGGAAATGTCGAGGAGACCCACATCTCGCTGTTCGACGGCTCCAATTGCGGGCTAAAGGTGAAAGATAAACCGGTGTTCTCGGTGCAGTACCACCCGGAGGCCTCGCCGGGCCCGCAAGACAGCCACTATCTCTTCACACGCTTCGTCGCGCTGATGCAGGAGCGGAAGGGCTGATGCCCAAACGCACAGACATAAAGTCCATCCTGATCATCGGAGCCGGACCGATCGTTATCGGCCAGGCCTGCGAGTTCGATTATTCCGGAACGCAAGCCTGCAAGGCGCTGAAAGAAGAGGGCTATCGCATCGTGCTGGTGAATTCGAACCCAGCCACGATCATGACCGACCCAGATGTGGCCGACGCGACCTATATCGAGCCGATCACACCTGACTTCGTCACCAAGATCATTGAGCTGGAGCGCCCCGATGCGCTGCTCCCCACCATGGGCGGGCAGACGGCGTTGAACACCGCGCTCAGCCTGCAACGCTCGGGCGTGCTCGCCAAGTACGGCGTGGAAATGATCGGCGCCCGCGCCGAGGCTATCGACAAGGCCGAGGACCGCGAGCTGTTCCGCGAGGCGATGCACAGCATCGGGCTCGAGACGCCGCGCTCGCGGCTCGCGGACGCGGCGGCGCTGAAACGGGCGGACAGAGAAAAGTACCGGCTGGAGGTCGAGCACATCTCCACCTCCGCCACCAGCCCCGAGACGAAGCAGGAGGCACTCGCTCAGTTTGAGCATAGTTGGGCACAAAGCGAGGCTGCGCGGCGGCGGCGCTATGTGGAGAAAGGACTGATCGAAGCGCTCGAAGCGCTGCCTGACATCGGGCTTCCGGCCATCATTCGCCCGTCCTTCACCCTTGGCGGCACCGGCGGCGGCATCGCCTATAACCGTGACGAATTCCTCGAGATCGTCGAGCGCGGGCTCGACGCCTCGCCCACCTGCGAGGTGCTGATCGAGGAATCGGTGCTCGGCTGGAAAGAGTATGAGATGGAGGTTGTCCGCGACAAGGACGACAACTGCATCATCATCTGCTCCATCGAGAACGTCGACCCGATGGGCGTGCATACCGGCGACTCCATCACCGTGGCGCCGGCGCTGACGCTGACCGACAAGGAGTATCAGATCATGCGCGACGCCTCGATCGCGGTGCTGCGCGAGATCGGGGTGGAGACCGGCGGTTCCAACGTGCAGTTCGCCGTCAACCCGGCGGACGGGCGCCTCATCATCATCGAGATGAATCCGCGTGTGTCGCGCTCTTCGGCGCTCGCGTCCAAAGCCACGGGTTTCCCGATCGCCAAGATCGCGGCCAAGCTCGCGGTGGGATACACGCTGGACGAGCTTGCCAATGACATCACGGGCGGTGCGACGCCCGCGTCCTTCGAGCCCACCATCGATTACGTGGTAACCAAGATCCCACGCTTCGCCTTCGAGAAGTTCCCGGGCTCCAAGCCGGTGCTCACCACCTCGATGAAATCGGTGGGTGAGGCCATGGCCATCGGCCGCACCTTCCAGGAGTCGTTGCAGAAGGCGTTGCGCTCCATGGAGACGGGCTTGACCGGCCTCGACGACATCGCGCTCGAGGGGCTCGGCCAGGGCGACGACAAGAACGTGATCCGGGGTGCGCTCGGCACCCCCTCTCCCGATCGCCTCTTGAAAGTCGCGCAGGCGCTCCGGCTCGGCTTCGATGAGACGCAGATCTACGAGGCATGCCATATCGATCCCTGGTTCATCCGCCAATTGCAGGAGATCGTGGAGTTCGAGGAGCGCGTCCGCCAGCATGGGCTCCCGGGAAGCGCCTCCCAGTTCCGTGCCTTGAAGGCCCGTGGCTTCTCCGATGAGCGATTGGCCGCGCTCGCCGGCCTCGAGACGAGCGAGGTGGCGGAGCGGCGCCGAGCGCTCGATGTGCACCCGGTCTACAAGCGCATCGACACCTGCGCGGCCGAGTTCGCCTCGCCCACCGCCTATATGTACTCGACCTATGAAACGGGCCTGTTGGGCTCTCCCGCCTGCGAGGCGAGACCGTCAGCGGCGGAGAAGATCATCATCCTCGGCGGCGGCCCAAACCGCATCGGCCAAGGCATCGAGTTCGACTATTGCTGCTGCCATGCGGCCTTCGCCCTCTCCGCAACGGGTTTCGAGACCATCATGGTCAATTGCAATCCGGAGACCGTCTCGACGGACTACGACACCTCCGATCGCCTCTATTTCGAGCCGCTGACGGAAGAGGACGTGCTCGAGATCGTGCGCAAGGAAGAGACGAACGGAACGCTCAAAGGCGTCATCGTCCAATTCGGCGGGCAGACGCCGCTCAAGCTCGCGGCCGCACTCGAGCGGGCGCGGGTTCCCATCCTCGGCACCACGCCCGATGCCATCGACCTCGCCGAGGACCGCGACCGGTTCAAAGCCCTGATCGAGCGCTTGGGGCTACGCCAGCCCACGAGCGGGATCGCGCGCTCGGCGGAGGAAGCGCGCGCCATCGCCGCGCGGCTCGGCTTCCCACTTATCATCCGCCCGTCCTATGTGCTGGGCGGGAGGGCCATGGAGATCGTGCACGATGACAGCCAGCTTGCCCGCTACATCGCGGAGGCCGTGGTCGTCTCGGGCAAAAGCCCGGTGCTGCTCGACTCGTATCTCCGCGACGCGATCGAGGTGGATGTGGACGCCATTGCCGACGGCAAGGATGTGTTCATCTGCGGCGTGATGGAACACATCGAGGAGGCGGGCGTGCATTCGGGCGACTCGGCCTGTTCGCTGCCCCCCCATTCACTCAAAGCCGACATCGTCGCCGACATGGAGCGCCAGACGATCAAGCTCGCACGCGCGCTCAATGTCGTGGGTCTCATGAATGTCCAGTTCGCCATCCAGAACGACGAGATCCACGTGCTTGAGGTCAACCCCAGGGCCAGCCGCACGGTGCCTTTCGTCGCCAAGGTGATCGGACTGCCCGTGGCTGGCATTGCCTCGCAGGTGATGGCGGGAACGTCTTTGGCGTCCTTCGGGCTCGCGCGGCCAAGCTTCGACCATATCGCGGTGAAGGAAGCGGTGTTTCCGTTCGCGCGCTTCCCGGGGGTCGATCCCGTGCTCGGGCCGGAGATGCGCTCGACCGGCGAGGTGATGGGTATCGACCGCGACTACGCCATCGCCTTTGCCAAGAGCCAGATCGGCGGCGGCAGCAAGCTGCCGCTCGCGGGGACCGTGTTCGTCTCGGTGAAGGACTCCGACAAGGAGAAGGTCGTAGAGCCGATTCGCCAGCTCGCCGAGATGGGCTTCCGCATCATCGCCACCCGCGGCACCCAGCGCTATCTCGACACGCATGGCATTGCGTCGGAACGGGTTAACAAAGTGCTGGAGGGCCGGCCGCATATCGTCGACGCCATCACCAATGGCGAGGTCGACATCGTGTTCAACACCACCGAGGGGGCGAAGGCGCTCGCCAACTCATTCTCGATTCGCCGGTCGGCCTTGATCTACCACATTCCCTATTATACAACTCTAGCTGGCGCGTTGGCGGTGACCGAGGCCATCAGGGCGCTGCGGGCCGGCGTCCTCAAGGTCGCCCCGTTGCAGAGTTATGTGGGCAAGCGCTCTTGATTCGCCGCCCCAACCGACAAATCAGCCATTTCAACGGATTCTTGACTTAGACGGGGCAATTCCTGAACATTGGTCAGGGTCCAAAGGAGCTTCGACTGAAGATGGACAAGGTGCCGATGACCGCGGAGGGTTTCGCTGCGCTCGAGGCCGAGATCAAGCATCTCAAGGCCGTGGAGCGTCCGCGCATCATCAAGGCCATTGCCGACGCGCGCACGCATGGCGACCTCGCCGAAAACGCCGAATACCACGCCGCCAAGGAGCAGCAAGGTATCACCGAGGCGCGCATGGCCGACCTCGAGGACAAGCTGAGCCGAGCCGATATCATCGATGTCAGCAGGCTCAAAGGCGACCAGGTCATGTTCGGAGCCACCGTCACCCTGCTCGACGAGGACACCGACGAGAAGGCCAAGTACCGGATCGTCGGCGAGATCGAAGCCGACGTGAAAAAGGGCAAAATCTCGATTACCTCGCCCCTCGCCCGCGCGCTGCTCGGCAAGCGCAGGAACAACATCGTCGAGGTGTCGACGCCTGGCGGCGGCAAGTCCTACAAGGTGCTCAAGGTCGAGTTCAAATAGACCGGTCGATCGCGCACCCGGCCATGCGGGAGTACGCCTCGTTGCTTGCGCTCGCGTGCCTTCAAGGAGCGCTCCGGTGATCGATCTCAACGCGCTGCTCGGAAGGCGCGTCGCCTATTACGAATATCCGTGGGCAATCGAGCGGCACCTGCTGGACGCGCAGGCGCGCGTCCGCTCGCTTTTCCAGCCTGCCGGTATCGGCTTCGTCTTCGCCAAATCGATGCCGCGCAGCGGGCATCGCTTCCTCGCAACGAGCTTGAGGCATTATTTCGCGGGCAGGCTGCATTATTGCGAGTATTACCCGGCCGGCTGCTGCGGCACGATCCCCTGCGTCAGGCCGTATAACGAGGCGCGGAGCAATCGCCTGTTCATGCAGAAGAGCCATGATTTCGGTTTTCGCGACTCCCCGCTCCTTAACGGCAAGTATCTGATCCAATACCGTTCTCCGATTCCCCGCCTGCAGTCCAACTACGACCTCTACAGCCGCGACACGGGGAGGAATGATGCCGCGAGCTTCCGCGCCTTCGCCGAGGAGGAGACCCTTTATTTCATCAACTTCTATCGCAAGTGGATTGCGGCGCCGCCGCGGAACGCGCTCATCCTGTCGTATGAGGAGCTAACGGAAAACCACGCGGCGTCGCTGGCGGCCGTGGTCGGCTTTATCGAGGACGGCGGCGCGATCGACCAGGAGGCCCTGGACCGTGCGACGGCGCTGGTGCCCGTCGGGGCCAACCGAGGCTCCTCCCCGGAAGGCACGTTGCGCGATCCCACGGCGCACCCCTATTTCGACCTTGAGCTCGTTCGCCGGCTCGAAGCAAAGGTGGCCCAGGCCTGCGGCACCGATCGCATCCGCTTCCATTTCCTGGGCTGAGCTTCGGAGGGCTCCCCGTTGTTCGGCCTAAAAGCGCACGACCCCGGACTTCATCCGATCGTAGTCGGCGCGGGCCATCATCTGGATGAGCTCGTCCAAGCTCGTCTTAGCCTCCCAGCCGAGGACGGCCTTGGCCTTGCTCGCGTCGCCAAGCAATTGTTCGACGTCGGCCGGCCGATAATGAACGGGATCCACGGCAACGATCGTCCGCCCCGTCGTCTTGTCGATGCCTCTTGCGGCTTGGCCTTCCCCGCTCCATTCGAGGTGGAAGCCAAAGGCAGCGGCGGCACCGTTGACGAAATCGCGCACGCTGGCGTTATGGCCGGTAGCGAGCACGTAGTCGTCCGACTTCTCCTGCTGCAACATCCTCCACATGCCTTCGACATATTCGCCGGCGAAGCCCCAATCGCGTTTCGCCTCAAGATTGCCGATTTGAAGCGTGTCCTGGAGCCCAAGCGCCACGCGGGCGAGCCCGTGGGTGACCTTGCGAGTCACGAATTCGAGCCCGCGCAAAGGGGACTCGTGATTGAACAGGATACCTGAGCAGGCGTAGAGGCCGAATGCCTCCCGGTAGTTGACGACGCTCCAATGAGCGAACAGCTTGGCGACGGCATAGGGGCTGCGCGGACAGAAGGGCGTCGTCTCGCGCTGCGGCACCTCCTGCGCGTGGCCAAACATCTCCGAAGTTGAGGCCTGGTAGAGGCGCGCACCGGGACACACCTCGCGCATGGCTTCGAGCAGGCGCAAAACCCCCATGGCATCCACGTCGCAGGTGTAGAGCGGAAGATCGAAGGAGAGGCCGACGAAACTTTGAGCGGCAAGATTGTAAATCTCGTCCGGCATGAGCTTGCCGAGCACTTTGCGGATGTTGCTGGCCTCGAGCAGCTCCATATCGACGAATTGGACGTCGTCGGCGATGCCGAGTTCGTCGAGCCGGCCGGTCGGCGTGGCCGAGGTCCGGCGATAGGTGCCAATCACGCGATAACCGCGGCCGAGCAGGCTGCGGGCGAGATAGGCTCCGTCCTGTCCTGAGATGCCCGTGATCAGCGCGGTTTTCGCCATCGCGGTAATCACTCGCCGAGAAACTCGGGCGCGCGCGTGCCGGAGCGCAACAGCCCAAGCGCCTGCAGCCGATCCCGCATGAGCTTGCCCGCCGCGGCCGCGCTGTGGTGCGTCTTGATGAAGGCTTGGCCGGCGCATGCAAGACGGCGGCCTTCCGCCGGGTCTTCCACGATCGCGCGCATGCGCTCGGCGGCCGCGTCAAGATCGGGCTCGGCCCAGACTTGACCCTCATGGTCGGGATATTCGCCCGCGCGCACCGGCACGAGCGTGAAGGGAACGGGATAGCCCGTGTCGGGGGTAAGGAAATCGGCGGTGCCGGAATAGGCGGTCCCCACCACCGGCTTGCCCAAGGCCATGGCTTCGGCAAGGCCGAACCCAAAGCCTTCCGAGCGGTGCAGCGAGACGTAGGCATCGCTGGCGGAAAGCAAGCCATTCATCTCGGCCCGGCTCATGGTCCTCTCGATCAGATGGATGCGCTCGTCGCACGCGATGGCTGCCTTGATCTTGTTAAGTGAGTGGGCGTGTGGACCGGCATGCAAGGTCTTGATGACGAGGCCGACATCGGCGCTCTTGCTGGGAAAGGCGCGCTTGAAGGCCTCGATGACGCCAAGCGGATTCTTGCGCACGAAGAACGAGCATGGGTCGAAGGCAAACAGGAACAGGGTCGCCGCATCGGGGAGACTTAAGCTCGCCCGCTCTACCCGCGCTACCTGCCCAAGCTCGACCGGGACGGGCACGCGCAAGACGGGGACCTCGACGGCAGCGGCAAAGGCCGCGCGTACGAATTCCGACGGCGCCCATATCTCCTGAACCGTGCCTAGGAGCGGGGCAAACCGGTCAGGGACCTTGGCCAGCTCCCAGAAGGGCCGGAGGATGGTGAGGCGGCCGTCCAGCGCTTGTGGGCCAAGGGCGGCGAGCGCTATCTCGGCACCGACGATGCCGTCGCAAAGAAGATTGACGCGCCGGTCGAGGCAGGAGCTCGCATGGCGTGCCATGCTATCGTCTCCAAGGCGTGCCGTGGTATAGGTTTCGAGGCCGACCACGGTGAAGGGCACGCCGGTCGCGGCGAAGCCCTTGGCGGTTGCACGCAGCGCCTCACCCGCGCCGGACTCCGCGCTTGGGTGGCCAATGCAGGCGACCCCCGGCCGCAAAGTTCCGGGGGCCGCGATAGCAAGCTCGCTCGGAACCGGCATCTTCACGGGCGTGCCGTTCCACCCGATGCGCACCAGCGCCGTGACCGCCCGGGCACGCTGTTCCAGCCCGATCTGCCGATAGATCGGCCGCAGCAACGGAGCTGAAATGCGCAACAGCCGATAAACTTGTCGCGCGGCTCCACGGGCTACGGCTTCGGGAAGCGATTCTGCCATGGATTTGCGCTTTGGCCCTCGGTCTTCGCCTTCGCCAGCTGCCCCATGCATAGGGGGTGGGACGGCTTCGCGCAACGCTTAGCCGGGCTTTGGCCAAGGATGCGTTTAGGGGCTCCATCCTCTATGGTGGGTCAGGGTTCTTGGAACATTTGACGGGCGACGGCAAACGGATGCGGGACATTTCGCCATTCATTCTGTGCGGCGGCTCGGGCACCAGGCTCTGGCCCCTTTCGCGCGAGGCCTTCCCCAAGCAGTTCCACAAGCTTACAGGCGCGGAGACGCTGTTCCAGCAGACCTGCCGCCGCTTTACCGGCGACCTGTTTGGCGACCTCTTCGTACTCAGCAACCACCGGCACCGCTTCCTTATTGCCGAGCAGCTCGAGGCGTCGGGCTTGCCGGCCACCAACATCGTTCTCGAGCCGGTGAGCAGGAACACCGCACCCGCGGCCTGCATCGCCGCGCTGCTAGCGGTCGACGCAGATCCCGATCGGCTCGTGCTGCTCTCGCCCTCGGACCACATGATCGCCGACACGGACGCATTCGCGACGGCAGTGACGGCGGGCCTCGGCCCAGCCAGGGCGGGCGCGCTCGTCATCTTCGGCATCACGCCCGACAGCCCGCATACAGGCTATGGCTATATCGAGGCCGAGGGCGACGGCCCGGTGCTGACGGTCAAGCGTTTTGTGGAGAAGCCATCGCGAGAGGCAGCCGAGGCCTATCTCGACCAGGGCGGGTTCTATTGGAACGCCGGGATCTTCCTGTTCCGCGCCAAGGTCCTCCTGGAACTGTTCGAGACCGATGCTCCTGACATCCTCGCCGCCTGCCGGCTCGCCCTTCAGGGCGCGGTGGAAGACTTGACCTTCAAGGTCCTGGGCGAGGCCTATGGCCGAGCGCCCTCGATCTCGCTCGACTACGCCATCGCCGAGAGAGCGCCCAACATCGCGTGCGTGCCGCTCACCGGCTCGTGGAGCGATGCGGGCTCCTGGTCGGCGGTGTGGAACTTTATGGATAAGGACGTGACCGGCAATGTGACGCAAGGGGAAGGCGAGATCATCCTCGAGGCCACGCGCAACAGCTTTGCTTATAGCGAGCAGCCTTGCGTGGCACTGCTCGGCATGGAGAACGTTGTGGTGGTGGCCATGGAGGACGCCGTGCTGGTGGCCTCCAAGGACTACGCCGAACAGGTCAAGGGCGTCGTCGAGCAGCTCAAGAGCAATGGCCGCTCGCACGCGCTGCAACACAACCGCGTGTACCGGCCGTGGGGCTGGTACCAGACCCTCAACCGGGGTGAACGCTATCAGGTCAAATGCATCATGGTGAAGCCTGGCGGAAAACTATCGCTGCAGAGCCACCACCACCGTTCCGAGCATTGGATCGTGGTGAAGGGGACGCTCGAGGTCACCAAGGGCGCGGAGACCGTGCTCCTGAGCGAGAACCAATCCACCTATATCCCCATCGGGGAGCCGCACCGCCTCGCCAATCCCGGCAAGATCCCGGCCTTTCTTATCGAGGTCCAATCCGGGTCCTATCTCGACGAGAGCGACATCGTGCGCCTGGACGACATCTATGGCCGCGGCCCGCACGAATAGCGCGCCCCGCGAGAGTCCCATCCCGGTCCATGGCCGGGCGAGCGCGCCAGACCGGAAGAAGAATCAGCTCTCAGCCGGAGCCGGGGCCGCGGCGCCTACGCTCGCGCGTACGCCGTGAGCAGAGGTCGCCGCGCGCGTGAACCGCATCAGCCCGACAATGACAGCGATCACCAGAACATAGACGACAAGCTGCGCGCCGCTCGGCCGATCCGTGTACCCAATCAGCGTGTGCATCAGGCGCCCGAGCACACTGTCGTCGGCGAGGAGCCAGGAGGTGTCCCAAACGGTCGCGGTGAGCACGTCGACATAAACGGCCTGCTGGAGGAACGCGACGGCCTGCGCGGCGAGCCCCGCGGCAAGGAGCGTGATGAGGCCCGACGTGAATGAGAAAAGATACCGCGCGGGAATGGTCAGCAGGCCGAGATATATGAGCGCCGATATGCAAGCGCCGGCAAGCACGCCGAGCGTGCCGCCAGCGAGCATGCCGAGCGCCGAGGTTCCACCGGATGCCGCGATGCCGTAGAGAAAGAGGACGATCTCGGAGCCTTCTCGGAGCACGGCCACGCCGCAGACGATCGCAAGAGCGGCAAGGGGCCTTTGACCTGAGGCGACTGCCGCGCCCACCTGCCGCATCTCCTGGGCGATGGTGCGGCCATGGCTGGCCATCCAGACATTGTGCCAGCCGAGCATGCCCACGGCCAGCATCAGGATTCCGGCGTTGAAGAGCTCCTGGCCCGATCCTTGGAACAAGCCCGCAATCTCGCCCGCGAAGGCGGCGACGAGGCAGGCGCCGGCGACGCCGCCGGCCACGCCATAACCCACAAAGAGGCCGCGGCCGGGCACCCCCTTGGTGGCAGCGAGCACGATGCCGACAATGAGCCCGGCCTCAATGACCTCGCGGAAGACGATCAGCAGCGTGGCAAGCATCGAAACATCTCCGGGCTATTTTACGACCAGGGTGCCCTTGGTCTCACTCGCATGGAAATCGTCAAAGAAGCCGTAGGTGCCGGCCTTCAACGGACCGATGTAGAGACTGACCTGGCCACCGCCCGGAACGATCTTCTCGGCTTTGAATGCGTGGCTTTCGAACTCGGCCGGTGTTGCGTCGAGGTTCTTGATGGTGAGCTTCACACGTTTGTCGACAGGGATGGTCACTTCCGCTGGTGTGAATTTGTGCTCCTTGAGACTGAGCTCGAAGGCGGGCTCGTCGGCCGCGAGCGCCGCGACACTGATGGCCAAGGCGACCGCCAGGATCGGGGTGGCTAACAGGATGCGCATGCTAATCTCCAGGACGTTCGGTTTCGCCCGCAAGACTACCGGGTGTCGTGAAGTTGCAGTAAATGAATGCTTCTCACGCTTATAGTTGCAATTTTTGCATGTTTTACAGCATGCCCTATCTCAAATCGAATGGAACCTCACCACGGAGGTCGCCATCTTCGACGGCGAGGAGCGAACGACCGGCACGATCAATCCCGGTGTCATCCACGTGGGCAACAAATACTAGTTGGCCGTCGAGGCCATCATCCCGGTCAATCGGGCGAGCGGCGACGATGTCGGTGTCATGGGCCAATTGCATCTCTACCTCGATGACATCTTCCCCAACTCTATCGGCAAGCCCCTTTTTGGCGCAGCAGAATGAACGGAGCATCGATATGCGCAACATGACAATCGTCGCCCTCTGCCTGACCATCTTCTGCGGCTCAACGGCAGCTGAAGCTCACGCCATGCTCGATCATGCCAACCCTGCCGTCGGCAGCACCGTCGCCAGCTCCCCTGGCACAGTCACGCTCTACTTCACCGAGCAGCTCGAACCGAAGTTCAGCGGAGCCGAAGTGCATAGCGCCGGGGCTGGGCGCGTCGACCACGGTGCGAGCGTCAGCGGGAGTACGATGCGCGTCGGCGTCGGACATTTGGCTCCGGGCAGCTACAGCGTGGCTTGGCACACACTCTCGGTCGACACGCACAAGACGCAAGGAAGCTTCAGCTTCACCGTCGCAAAGTAACAGATGCCAGATGTCGCCATGCCCTCCTTCGAGCTGAGCGGGATCGAGTTTCTGCTCGCGCTTATACGCGGCATGTTCGCGGCGGGCGTGCTGTCGAGCTTCGGCGCCACGCTGTTCGTAAGCGTGCTGATGCTGCCGGTCTCCCAGCGACTCGAGCCGAGCACGGCGTGGCTGATCGAGCGGCGGTGCCGGACGGTTACCTGGGGCGTTGGTCGCCGCCGCCATGGCGGGTCTCCTTTGGCTCGTGCTCGAAGCCGGCTTCATCGCCGATGCCGAAACCGCCGGACAGGCGGTCGCGGCGGTGCCGTCCGTGCTGCTCGACACGCGCTTCGGCCAGGTGCTCGCCATCCAAGCGTTTGCGCTGCTCGGCGCTAGTGCAGCGATGGCAACCCGTCGACGGGCCGGACCTTTGGCGGCGGCTTGTTTCGCGGGAGTTGCGACCCTGCTCGAAGCCGGTCATAGCCACGCCTTTGCCATGGCGCACGGGTTGAGCGCGCTGCTCCTCTCGCAAGTCCTCCACCTGCTTGCGGCCGGCGCCTGGCTGGGCGGCCTCCTGCCGGTGCTTCTGGTGGTCCGGGAGGCTCCGCTTGACGTCGCGATGCTTGCCGCGCGGCGCTTCTCCACCCTTGGCCTCGCCTCAGTCGCGATCCTGGCCACCACCGCGATGTTGCAAGGCTGGGTGCTCTCGGGCGGGCTGCCGGGCCTCGTGGGAACCGCCTATGGCGCGGTCCTGCTAGTCAAGGCCACGCTGTTCGCCGTTCTCATTGCAATCGCCGCTTTCAATCGCCTTCCGCTCACGCCCGCGCTCGCGGCGCCGAATGGAGAGCAAAGCAGGGTTGCGCTTATACGCAGCATTGCGGCGGAGACGATCATCGGGCTTTGCGTGGTGCTTGCCGCTGGAATGCTGAGCAGCCTCGAGCCCGGCATGCACCAAGTTTAAGTGGCTTGGCGACGAGGTCGGGACCCCTAACAGGCTGGCCGTTACGCCCCGGAGCGCGCTTCAACTGCTCGCCCGCTCTGGCGCTTGTCACCTCTTCTTGCGATGATAGGCACCAGCCAGCGGAACACGCCATGCACGACAAGCTCGAATTCATCCTAGCGCTCGCCCGCGAGCAGCATTTCGGCCACGCCGCCGAGGCGTGCGGCGTCAGTCAGCCCACGCTCTCGGCCGGCATCAAGCAACTCGAAGACACCCTCGGCGTGCTGCTGGTGCAGCGCGGCTCGCGCTTCCAGGGCTTCACGCCGGAGGGCGAGCGGGTGCTCGACTGGGCGCGCCGGATCGTGGGCGATACGCGGGCGATGCGGCAGGAGATCGATGCGCTGAAGCATGGTCTCGCCGGCCATATCCGCATCGCCGCCATTCCGACCGCGCTCGCCATGGTGGCAATGATCACGACGCCTTATCGGGCGCGGCACCCGGATGTCAGCTTCACCATTCTCTCGCGGAATTCGATCGAGGTGCTGGGCCTGCTCGAGAATCTGGAGGTCGATGCCGGCCTCACTTATCTCGACAACGAGCCGCTCGGGCGAGTGAAGACCGTGCCGCTTTACAGCGAGGAATACCGGCTGCTCACCTCGCCCGACAGCCCGCTGGGGGAGCGCGACTCGGTAACCTGGGCAGAGGTGGGCAAGGTGCCGCTTTGCCTGCTCACGCCCGACATGCAGAATCGGCGCATCATCGAGCAGCTGTTGCTCGCGGCGGGCGCAGAGGTGGCGCCCACGATGGAATCCAATTCCATCGTCGTCCTGTTCGCCCATGTGCGCACCGGGCGTTGGGCCACCGTCATGCCCGCTAAGCTCGCGGAGGTGCTGGGACTTACCGAGACAGTGCGCTCCATCCCCATCAAAGAACCCGAGGTGACGCATTCGATCGGGCTCGTCGTCCCACATCGCGATCCCATGACGCCCTTGATCAACGCGCTGGTCAGCGAGGCCAAGCAACTTGCTCCCCTACTCAATACCGAGGGCGTGACTCTGCGGGATATCGGCAACCACAGCCCGAAGCCACGGACGCCGCTGCGGTCGTCGTAGTCGAGTCGAAGCACTCGCGCGCCCTTTCGCCCAGCGATCCGAATACCAATCGCCTCATAGATATTTGAAATTGAAGGGGAATTCGCTCTTGCGGCTTGAGGCGATGCCGCCGTTCAGCGGGAAACACGGGTTGAACCCACGATTCGCCGCCGGAGTGATAGGGAATCCCGATCGGGCCATGGGCCCTCTTTATTGATTCATGGCGTCATTTTCTTCATTTTCCACACTGCTTAGGAAGGCGGCCACCGCATGCCCCGATACGAGCCATGGAGCGCAGAGCACGCGAGCGAGATCATCGCGCGCCATAAGCACCGTCCTGGCGCCGCCCTACCCATTTTGCATGCCTTGCAGGCGAGTTTTGGCTGCGTGCCGGAGGCGGCGGTACCCATGGTCGCGGAGGCGCTGAATCTCTCGCGTGCCGAGCTTTGGGGAACCGTTACCTTCTATCATGATTTTCGCACAAGCCCGCCCGGCCGACGCGTGCTGAAGCTCTGCCGCGCCGAATCGTGCCAGGCCGCCGGCAGCGATGCGCTGGTAGCCCGTGCCGAGGAGCGGCTCGGGGTCAAGATGGGCGAAACCACGGCCGACGCCCGTGTCACGCTCGAGCCGGTCTACTGCCTCGGGCTCTGCCACAGCTCCCCCGCTGCCATGCTTGATAATGAGCGCGTGTTCGCCATGCTCGACGAGCAGAAGCTCGACGCGCTGCTGAAGGAGGCACAAGCGTGACGACGCGCGTGTTCACCTCCCGCGATTCAGGCGCGCTTGCCGTCGGCGCCGAGGAGGTTGCCACCACCTTGCGCAAGGCGGCCGAGCGGAAAGGCCTTAAGGTCGAGATCGTCCGCACCGGCTCGCGTGGCATGTATTGGCTCGAGCCGCTGGTCGAGGTGGAGAGGCCGGAAGGGCGCATCGGCTATGGGCCGGTGAAGACAAGCGACATCGACAGCCTGCTGGAAGGCGGAATGCTCGAGGGCGGGAAGCACCGCCTGCGGCTCGGGCCCGTAGAGGAAATCCCCTTCCTCAAGCGCCAGACGCGGCTCACCTTCGCTCTATGCGGCATCATCGATCCCCGCTCGCTCGACGATTACAAGGCCCATGGCGGTTACAAGGGCTTGGCGAAAGCGCTTCAGATCGGGTCCGAGGCGATCGTCGAGGAGGTGGTGACTTCGGGTCTGCGCGGCCGCGGCGGCGCGGGCTTCCCTACCGGTATCAAGTGGCGCACCGTCGCCCAGACGCGCCCGCAACAGAAATATATCGTTTGCAATGCCGATGAGGGCGATTCGGGCACCTTCGCCGACCGCATGATCATGGAAGGCGATCCTTTCTCGCTAATCGAGGGTATGACCATCGCGGGCATCGCCACCGGCGCCACCTACGGCTACGTCTATGTCCGCTCGGAATACCCCCATGCCGTCGAGGCCATGGAGATTGCGATTGAGCGTGCGCGGGAAGGCGGCATGCTGGGTCCGCGCGTGGCGGGCTCCGCTCACGCCTTCGACATGGAGGTGCGGGTCGGCGCCGGGGCCTATGTGTGCGGCGAGGAGACCTCGCTGCTCGAGAGCCTGGAGGGCAAGCGCGGCGAGGTGCGCGCCAAACCGCCGCTCCCAGCCCATATCGGACTGTTCGCCAAGCCGACGGTGATCAACAACGTGCTGTCGCTCGCCTCCGCGCCCTTCATCCTCTCCCACGGCGCGGCGACCTATCGCGATTTCGGCATGGGACGCTCGCGCGGGACCATGCCCATCCAGCTCGCCGGCAATATCAAATATGGCGGGCTGTTCGAGACCGCCTTCGGCATCACGCTGGGCGCGCTCGTGGACGATATCGGCGGTGGCACCCGCAGCGGGCGGCCGGTGCGCGCGGTGCAGGTCGGTGGCCCGCTCGGCGCCTATTTCCCCCGCGAGCTGTTCGACACACCGTTCGATTACGAGGCCTTCACGGCGCGCGACGGGCTGATCGGACATGGCGGTATCGTCGTGTTCGACGATACCGTAGACATGGCCCGCCAAGCCCGTTTCGCCATGGAGTTTTGCGCCATCGAATCCTGCGGCAAGTGCACCCCCTGCCGTATCGGCTCCGCGCGCGGGGTCGAGCTTGTCGACAAGATCGTGGCGGGCGACGAGCGGGCCGAGAACATCACCGTGCTGGAAGACCTCTGCAACACCATGAAGCTTGGATCGCTCTGTGCGCTCGGCGGGTTCACCCCCTATCCGGTTATGAGCGCGCTAACCCATTTCCCCGAAGATTTCGGCGCACCTAGAAAGCGCCTCGAAGCTGCTGAATGAGGAAGCCCCTATGTCGCTGATCCACGAAATCGACTACGGCACGCCACGCTCGAAGGCCGAGAAGACAGTCATTGTGACCGTCGACGGCATCAAGGTCACGGTGCCCGAGGGCACCTCGATCATGCGCGCCGCCATGGACATCGGCACCCAGATCCCCAAGCTCTGCGCCACCGACATGGTGGAGGCGTTCGGCTCCTGCCGGCTGTGCCTCGTCGAGATCGAAGGCCGCGCCGGGACGCCCGCCTCCTGCACTACGCCCGTGGCCGACGGCATGGTGGTGCATACCCAGACCGATCGGCTGAAGCGCCTGCGCAAGGGGGTGATGGAGCTCTACATCTCCGATCATCCGCTCGATTGCCTCACCTGCTCGGCCAATGGCGACTGCGAGCTGCAGGACATGGCCGGTGCGGTCGGCTTGCGCGAGGTGCGCTATGGCTATGACGGCGCGCGGCATCCCAATCCCGGGATCGATGCGTCCAATCCCTATTTCACCTATGAGCCCTCCAAATGCATCGTCTGCTCGCGCTGCGTGCGGGCCTGCGAGGAGGTGCAGGGCACCTTCGCGCTGACCATTGCCGGCCGCGGCTTCGACTCGGTGGTGTCGCCGAGCATGCAGGAGCCGTTCCTCACGTCCGAATGCGTATCCTGCGGCGCCTGCGTGCAAGCCTGTCCCACAGCGACGCTGAACGAGAAGAGCGTGATCGACATCGGGACGCCCGAGCATTCGGTCGTCACCACGTGCGCCTATTGCGGCGTCGGCTGCGCGTTCAAGGCCGAGATGCGCGGCGAAGAGGTGGTGCGCATGCTCCCCTACAAGGACGGCAAGGCCAATCGCGGTCATTCCTGCGTCAAGGGCCGCTTCGCCTTCGGCTATGCCACTCACAAGGACCGCGTGCTCAAACCTATGATCCGCGCCAAGATCACCGATCCCTGGCGCGAGGTGAGCTGGGAGGAAGCGATCGCCCACACGGCGTCGGAGTTCAAGCGCATCCAGGCCAAATACGGCACGGGCTCGGTCGGCGGCATCACGTCCTCGCGTTGCACCAATGAGGAAACCTTCCTGGTGCAGAAGCTGGTGCGTGCGGCCTTCGGCAACAACAATGTGGATACCTGCGCCCGGGTCTGCCACTCGCCCACCGGGTATGGGCTGAAGACCGCCTACGGCACCTCCGCCGGCACCCAGGACTTCGATTCCGTCGAGCAGTCCGACGTGATCATGGTCATCGGCGCCAACCCGACCGACGGGCACCCGGTGTTCGCCTCGCGCATGAAGAAGCGGCTGCGTGAGGGCGCCAAGCTGATCATTCTCGATCCGCGCCGCATCGACCTCGTGCGCACGCCGCATATCAAGGCCGACTATCATCTGCCGCTGAAGCCCGGCACCAATGTCGCCGTGGTGACGGCGCTCGCCCATGTCATCGTCACCGAGGAACTCGTGAACGAGAAATTCGTGCGCGAGCGCTGCGACTGGGACGAGTTCCAGGACTGGGCGACCTTCGTATCGCTGCCGCGCCACAGCCCGGAAGAGGTGGAGAAGGTCTCAGGGGTCCCGGCCGAACTGATCCGCGGCGCTGCCCGGCTCTATGCCAAGGGCGGCAACGGCGCCATTTATTACGGCCTCGGCGTCACCGAGCACAGCCAGGGCTCGACCGCGGTGATGGCGATCGCCAATCTCGCCATGGCCACCGGCAATATCGGGCGCGAGGGCGTGGGCGTAAACCCGCTGCGTGGGCAGAACAACGTCCAGGGCTCTTGCGATATGGGATCGTTCCCGCATGAGGTGTCCGGTTACAGACACGTTTCCGAGGACGCCACCCGCGCCATGTTCGAGGCGCTGTGGGGCCGACCGCTCGATGCGGAGCCGGGCTTGCGCATCCCCAATATGATGGATGCCGCTGTCGACGGCTCGTTCAAGGGTCTCTACATCCAGGGCGAGGACATTCTGCAATCCGACCCGAACACAAAGCATATGGCAGCAGGCCTAGCCGCCATGGAATGCGTCGTGGTGCAGGACCTGTTCCTGGTGGAGACGGCGAATTACGCCCATGTCTTCCTCCCCGGCTCCACGTTCCTAGAGAAGAACGGCACCTTCACCAATGCCGAGCGGCGCATCCAGATGGTGCGCAAGGTCATGCAGCCGAAGAACGGCTATGAGGACTGGGAGGTCACGCAACTCCTCTCCAACGCGCTTGGATATCCGATGCATTACACCCATCCATCCGAGATCATGGACGAGGTGGCGCGTCTGACGCCCACCTTCGCCGGCGTCTCCTTCAAGAAGCTGGACGAGCTCGGTTCCGTGCAATGGCCCTGCAACGAGAAGGCGCCGGAAGGCACGCCGGTCATGCACATCAACGGCTTCGTGCGCGGCAAGGGTAAGTTCGTGATCACCGAATACGTGGCGACCGACGAGAAGACCGGGCCGCGCTACCCGCTGCTGCTCACCACGGGCCGCATCCTGAGCCAATACAATGTGGGCGCGCAGACCCGGCGTACCGCCAACGTCATTTGGCACGAGGAGGATCTCTTGGAGATCCATCCCCACGACGCCGAGCAGCGGGGCATCCGCGACGGCGACTGGGTGAAGCTTGCGAGCCGCGCGGGTGAGACGAGCTTGCGGGCGAGGATCACCGAGCGTGTGGCGCCGGGCGTCGTCTACACGACCTTCCACCATCCCGATACCCAGGTGAACGTGGTGACCACCGAATTCTCCGACTGGGCGACCAACTGCCCGGAATACAAGGTGACCGCCGTGGAGGTGATGCCCTCCAACGGACCTACCGAGTGGCAGGAGGAATATGAGGAGCTTACTCAGGCGTCGCGGCGAATCGCCAAGCCCCTGATCGCGGCGGAGTAAGGGTGCACATGGCGCCGCCGGTCGTTCGCGTCCCCTGCTCCATCTGGCGACCCACAGCGGTCTCCGATGGCATGCGTGCCATCCTGGAAGAGACCGCGGTTGTCTTTACCTACGACACCGGCACCTATGCGGTGATGATGGCAACGCCCGCGGACCTCGAGGATTTCGCCATCGGCTTCAGCCTGACGGAGCGGGTGGTCGAGACGGCGGACGGAATCGAGCAGCTCGAAATTGTCGAAAGCGAGCTCGGAGTAGAGCTTCGCATGTGGCTGATGGCGCCGGAGGCGGCCGAATTGTCGGGCCGCCGTCGCAAGATCGCGGGGCCGACAGGCTGCGGGCTGTGCGGTATCGAGAGCCTCGCCGAGGCAATGGCGCCGCCGCCCGTGGTGGGCGCGGGACCTAGCTTCACTCCGGACGAGATCATGACCGCCATGGGCTCGCTTACCCCTGCGCAGGCGCTGAACCAAGCCACCCGGGCCGTGCATGCGGCCGCGCTGTGGGAGCCGGCACGCGGGCTCGTGGCGCTCAGAGAAGACGTCGGGCGCCACAATGCGCTCGACAAGCTCGCCGGCGCGCTGGCGCGCAACCAGGTCTCGGCCGCGAGCGGGTTGCTCGTGCTGACGAGCCGGGTCTCCATCGAGATGGTGCAGAAGGCGGCCGCCATAGGTGCTGCCGTCATCGTCGCGGTCTCGGCACCCACGGCACTCGCAGTGCGGATGGCAGAGGCCGCCCACATCACGCTTGTTGCCATCGCGCGCGCCGACGGCTTCGAGGTCTTCACCCACCCCCACCGCATTGCGGGAGAGCAGGCAAGCCATGTCGCCTGATAGACTGGTCTACATGGCGAACCAGATCGGCAAGTTCTTCGAGGTGCAGCGCGTCGACGAGGTCGTTCCCGGCATCGCCAATCACATAAAGAAGTTTTGGGACCCGCGCATGCGCAAGGCCATCTTCGCCTATCTCGACGAAGGCGGCGCGGACCTCGACCCGCCGGTGCGTGAGGCGATTGAGCGGCTGAAGGCGCAGGCCGAAGGCCACGCGCAACCCACGACCGAAACGAGCTTCCAGGGAACCTGACTTTGAAGCGCAGGGCTCCAAGGTACTAACCGAGCATAATGCTGACGCTCACACCGGAAGAGATCAACGCAATCAAGCTGAGCCTGCGCGTCGCGACGGTGGCGACGGCCGCGAGCTTACCCTTTGGTATCGCCGCGGGGCTTGTGTTGGCGCGGGCGCAGTTCTTCGGCCGCTCATTGCTCAATGCGCTCGTGCTGTTGCCGCTCATCCTGCCTCCGGTCGTCACGGGCTATGTGCTGCTTCTCTTATTTGGCCGGCAGGGACCGCTCGGCCGTTGGTTTGAGGCTCATCTCGGCCTCGTCTTCGCGTTTCGCTGGACGGGAGCGGCGCTTGCCTGCGCCATTATGGGCTTTCCGCTCATGGTGCGGGCGATTCAGCTCTCGGTCGAGGCGGTGGACCGGAAGCTCGAGCAGGCCGCAAGCACGCTCGGCGCCAATCGCGTCTACGTGTTCCTCTCCGTCACCTTGCCGCTGATTCTGCCTGGGGTCATCGCCGGTGCGATCTTGTTCTTCGCGCGGGCCATGGGCGAGTTTGGCGCCACAATCACCTTCGTCTCCAACATCCCGGGAGAGACGCAGACCTTGCCGACGCTCATCTATACGCTGACGCAGGTCCCTGGCGGAGATGCTGGCGCGCTGCGCCTGACCCTGATTTCCATCGCCATCTCGCTGATGGCGTTGCTCGCATCGGAGGCCCTAGCGCGCCGGCTGCAACGGCGACTGCGGGCAGCGTAACGGCGCAGGACCGTTGCCCCGCCCTACCCTACGGCATCACCGCCACGCCCCAGGGGAGCCGTCCCACGGGCACGGACTTCTCCGCCTTTTGACTCGCCACGTCGATCACGGTCATGTCGTTGGTGAGGCCGTTGGCGACATAAAGCTTGGTGCCGTCGGGATCGAATTCCAAATGCCAGGGCCGCTGGCCGACGAGGATGTAGTTCACCACCTCGAAGGTCTTGGCGTCGATGACGGCCACTCGGTTGGCGGGGCCAAGCGCCACAAAGACATATTTGCCGTCCTTGGTGAACTCCATGCCCACGGGCTGGAGCAGTTCGGGGCGCACGCCGGGCACCTGGAAGCGGATCTTCTTGATGACCTTCCATGTCTTGGGGTCGATCACCGAGATTGAACCGCCCACCTCGGAGGATACCCAGACCTGGCTGCCGTCGGCGGTGAACTTTGCTTCGCGGGGCCGCGAATCGACCAGCACGTTGGCGATCAGCTTCATCGTCGCGTTGTCGATGATGTGGGCCATGCTCGTGCTTTCCGAGGTGGCGACGGTGTATTTGTCATCGGGGCTCACCGTCATGCCTTCCGGCTCGACGCCCACCGGCACCTCGCCAACCACGTCCCCACCCTTGACGTCCATGATGGTCACGAGCAAGTCGTCCTCATTGGCGATGTAGATCTTCTCGCCCTTGGAATCGATCGCCATCAGTTCCGGATCGGGTCCGGATTCCAGCTCGCGCTTCTTCTCCAGCGTCTTGGTGTCGATCACATCCATGATGTCGCCATCGCCGGCAGCGACGAAGAGCTCCTTGAAGTCAGGGCTCAGGATGACGCCGCGAGGACGGCGACCCACTGGGATGGTCTTGATCACCTGCAGGGTCTTGCTGTCGATCACGGTGATGGTGTTGTCCTTCTCATTGCTGACGAAAATCGTCGCGGCGAACGAGGGCTGCACAAAGAACAGCAGCACGGCCGCGGACGTTATGGTGGCGGTGAGGCGGATCATCGGGGTCTTACCTTCGGTCTAGAGTTAGTGGAACTTGCACTTGCTCTCGGGCTTATCGAAGCCAAGAGTGTCAGTGAGATTGGTCTCGTGGAGAAAGCCCTCCTGCGGCGACTTGGACACGACGGTCCGAGTACCACCCCCAAGGATGATCGGCTGCCGCATCTGATGGTCCCAAGGGCGGAAATTCATCGCCTGCCCCTTGTGACCCTCGAGGTTGAAGTCATCGGATAGGAGGAATTCCTTTATCTCCGGAGCGGTAGTCTTGCCGGAGCGCATCGCGGCATCGGTCAAGGCGCGCACGCCGATCCAGGCCGTGTAGTCGCGCTCGGTCGAATCGCGCTTGGCAAGCTTGAGAATGTCGTCCTGGAAGGTCATGGCGCCGTATTCGGTATAGGACTTATCCCATGCCGTCGCCTGGAGCCCTTGCGTCCCAACAACGAGATTAGGCTCGCTGGTGCGATAAAGCAGGTAGTCGCCGAAATTATCTTCGTTGTCGATCACCCAGATCACGTCGTGGGAGGCGGCGCCTTGCGTCAGCATCGGGATCTGGCCTTGCACCTGCTGGTAACCGGAGTCGAGGTTGCGGGCGCCGGGCGGCAAAGTGTTGATGCGCTCCTCGACGATCTTCCCCCCATAGCGCTGGGCCGCGCGTTGGATTTGCGCGAGGTAGTCCTTATCGGACGGAGAGTCGCCGCGGATCACAAACCAGTGGGGCCATTTCTTCACGATCAGATATTGTGCGATGGCGTCGGCGCGCATGGCCCAGTCTGGAATAATGTGAAAGACGTTCTGCCGACATTGCTCCTGCCGCAGCGCCACTTGGCTCGACCGGATATTCATAATGACGGAGTTTTTCGCCTCGGGCAGATCGGCAACGGCCAGCAAATCCTCCGGCTCGAGATCGGCGACGATAAGCGCGTCTCCATTCTTGAGAATCTCTTTGGCCTTGGCCACCACATCGCCCTTTGCCGGTACGATCGCCTCGACGAGGTCGAAGCCCATGCCAACAAAGCCGCCCGATTGATTGGCCTCCTTGATATAGAGACGCGCTCCCTGAATGCCTTTGTCCTTGATGGGTCTCTCTGCATAAGAGAGCGGCAGCGGCTCGGGGTATGCCTTGCCAAGATAGACGATCGGCAGCTTGGCCTTGGGTGCCTCGGTTGGCGCCGTCGCCGCCGCAGCAGGCGTCGCGGGCGGCGCGGCAGTGGGTGCTGCGGGTGGCTGGGCTGGCGCGGCGGCCGCAGGTGGCGGCGTGGCAGCTTGCGGCGTTTCGGCCACCAACCGTCCGGTCAGCAGAAAGATGGCAAGAAGATAAACGGCGATGCCGACAAGCAGCTTGATGCCACCACGCGCACGGAAGACTGACAGACTCCACATATGCCTAGGCTTTGCTCCTAAACGCTCAGCGATGCGGACTATTAGCATGCGCACCGCGCGCCATGTCGGTCTTTAATCTCCCTTTAATCTCCGAGAGACGCGGCCTTCACCAGCGCACCGCACAATATGGCAATCATTTTGCCAAGTTAAAGTCTCGCAACGTTGCGTCATCTGGTTGGCGAGGCCTGGCTCAATAACGTGACAGGAGGCTATCTCCCGTCGCGAAACGGGCATTGGTAAACGGAAGCCGCCAAGCTGACACGCAGCTTGGCGGCTAAAGCGATAACGCAACCGCAGTCACCCCCGAACGCTATTGGGGGGGCGGAGCAGCCTTGGGCTTCAGCGAATTCGGGTTGATGACGCGGATCCAGGAGATGATCTTCCAAACGTCATCGGCCTTGGTGATCGGCGCCGGGTTGTCGGGCTGAGAGTTCGACCGTTGACCCTGGCTCGGCATCGGGAAGCTGACGGTTTCGCGCGCCGTCCGCGGAAAGCCCTCCTTCTCCATGCAATCGGGGTAATCCTTGCAATTGCTGCCAAGCGTGATCAAGCGGAACAAGGTGTCGTCGGTAGGTTCATAGTTCCACGCATCATTGGAAATCGGGGGGCACATGCCACCGCCGCCCGTGCCGCCGTGGCAACCGTTGCAGCCAACGCCCATAAATCTCTTGTGACCCTCTTCGGCCACACTGGCGAAGTCGGTGTATGGGTTCTTGAGCTGCCCCTTTGGCGTGCTCTTGACGAGATCGATCGGGGACACATCGCCGGCGGCGGCCGGAGCGGCCGCCTGCCCACCGGCGGGAGCCGCAGGCGTTGCCGGTGCCGCCCCAGCGGCAGCCGGAGGGGTTTCACCCGATGCTGGCGGAGGCACAGCGTCGTCGGCGGCCTGGCACCGCCATAGGCCCGCGCCAAGCAAGACAACTCCTAACGTGAACAGTCCGATGATGATTTTGCGCACAGTTTGGTTTCCTTACCCTAGTTGCTTTATTTGAGTTTTTCAGTCGAGCGGTCGAAATATAAATCCTTGGGGAGCGGAGTCTCGGTCGTAAACGTCGCATAAGGGCCGGCGCTCGTTTGCGTCTTCGGACGAGCACGGTTAACCGGTCGACCGAAGTTCTTCATTTTGGGGTTCCGCAGGGGCTTCTCGCGTCCGCTCAGTTGGTTTCGTCGAAATCCATCCCCTCAAAAGTGTAGCGCGGGACCTGGGTCCAGATGCCGTCCTCCTGCACCGGGACCTTGTGGACCTTGACATTGTCGACTTCGAGCTTGCCCGTCTTTTGGTTCACCCAGAAATCGATGTCATAATACTCGTCCTTGCTGCCGGGCTTGCGGAAGTCGGTGCACACGAAAAATTGCCCGTCCTTCTTCAGGTGCCGCACCGGCTGATGGATCTCCACGAAGTCGAGCGGCAGCGTCTCGCCGGTCTTGTCGTCCTTGATGTCGAGATGGCCGTCCTTGTCCTTGTGGGTGGCAATATAGGTGTGGATGGCGCCCATCACCTGCCATGCACGCGTCACCTCCATGTCGCCCGGGTGCTCCTGGATAGGGAGCCACCACCAGGCCACCGGCAGACGCGTGATCATGACGTAGCCGTCGCCTTCCTGCTTCGGGCCCTTCTGCACGCGAATGTCCATCAACTTCAGCTGATCACCGTCGGGCTTGAACCAGAAGTCGATCGCGTATTGCTTCTTCGGCTCATCCTTGTCGTGGAAGATGACATTGGCGAACCAGCCATAGCCTTCCATGCCGCGCACGATCTTGATCTGGTCGAAGATGAGATTGAGGTCGGCGTCGAGCTTGGGATCGTGGAATACGAAGGCGCCGTCCTTCGTCTTCGCGTCCACCACCTTTTTCACCGCCGCATTCACGTCGTCCTCGGTGAACGTCTTGGACGGTTTGGTCGCGCCACCAGATGGAGCCGCGGCAGCGCCAGAGTTGTCCTGAGCGAGGTAGAACTCCTTCGCCTTCTGGATGTTCTCGTCCGCATTCTTGAGAAAGGCCGCTTTGGAGCCCTCGGTCGAGAAGCAATAGACCTTGCCGTCGGGCGCCGTCCAATTGACCGAGCAGTCGGTCTTCACGACCTGGCCTTCAGCCAGACCCATGGCGCAACTGTCGCCGAACTCACCCTTCGCCGAAGGCGCGGGCGTCGCCGACAGGATCGGGCTTATGGCCGGCGCCGCTGCATCCTCGGCTTGCGCCAAACCTGCCACACAGCAAAAAGCCACGGCAATCGCCGTGGCTCTCGCGATAAAAACCAGCCTTCGGTCGACGCATACTTCAATCATTGACTCGTGGTCCCTTGGCCATTTTGCGGCTGCTCCGGCTTGGCGCTCGCCGCAATTGCGGTACTCAAGACAGAAATCGCCTGCGCCGCCTCGTGATTGCCGTTGATCTCGGCGACGTCCAACGCCGTCTGGCCTTGGGCATTTTTCACCGACGCGTCGGCGCCCGCTTGCAGCAAGAGCCCGATCATGGGTGGATTGTTGTGTGTAGCGGCGACCATCAGGGCCGTGAAACCGCCCTTAGATTTCGCATTAACGTCGGCGCCGTGGTCAAGCAGGCTCCGAGCAATGTCGATGGGTCGCGTGCTGTCGGGAAGGAACCTAGCGCCTGGCGCCGGCGCGGTCTGGCCCGCGGCGATCATCAAAGGCGTGACCGCCTCGGGCCCCGCCGAGACATTTACCTCGGCACCGGCGTCCAGAAGCGCCTTGGCCGCCTCGTATTTGTCCTCGACGATCGCCAATGCCAGCGGCCGGTAGCCTTCCGGGCTCGCCTGCTCGATGGCAGCGCCGTGAGAGAGCAGCATCTTGATGGAAGCCACGTCGTCGCGCATGACGGCGTGGAGCAGCGGCGTCATGCCGTTGTCATCGGCCGCATTGGGGTCGGCCTTGAGGGAGAGAAGCAGTTCGACCAGTTCGGGGTGCTTCTGCCGCGATGCCGTGTGCAGCGCCGCGGAGCCTTGCGCGTTGAGCTTGTTGACGTCGGCACCCTTGCCGATCAGGAATTTGATCCGGTCCGGGTCGTTGGCATTCACTGCGTTGCTGAGCTCCTCGGTCAGATCTGCGCCCTCGGCGAGCCAGTTCTCGAGCTTCTCGTGGGTGACGACCTGGTCCGGCGAGGCTAGGTCCGGGCGCGGCTTGAAGTCTTGCTCCGTCACCTCGACATAGGCGCCGTGGGACGGAATATCGCCCTGCACCAGGCACCGGCTGCACTGCACGAGCGGCACGCCGTAGTCCTTCAGGATCTTCTCAATCTCGTCCTTCTTATCCTCGAGAGCAAATTCGAGGATGTATTTCAGGAAGGTGTCGGTCTTGCGAACGCCGATGGCGAGGTCAAACTCGAGCGGAATCTTATCTTCCATGAGATTGACCGGCAGGATGGTGATGGGGGCACCCTTCGACTTGACCCAGCCGGCAAATGGCCCCCAGACGGCGGCGATGTCGAGATCGCCATCCACCACCTGCTGGACCTGATACCAGGGCTGATGCTCAGGTTTCAGGTCAGCGTCGTGGGTGAGGACATGCAGCGAAACGTTGTCGACGATGCCATGCTTCGCCAGCACGTCGCGAATGCCCGAGGTCTGAAAGACGCCGATCTTCAGCTCTTTGAGCTTCGGATCGTCAAGGCTCTTGATGTCGATGCCTTTGTCATTGCGAAAGGCAAGAACATAGGTGGTGCGATAGATCGGGGTGGTGGTGAGAAGGGATTCGTAGTTGGCCGGGATGTCGATCATCACATCGCACATTCCGGCGTCGAAGGTCTGCCTGGTCATCGCCCTTTCGAGAAAGGGACGCCAATAGAAGCTGACGCGCGCGCCCGTGGCCTCGCCGAGCACGTTCGCGATCTTATTCTCGAGGCCCTCAAACTTGTCATTGGAGAAGGGCATGTTGCCGGGGTCGGCACACACCTTGAGGGTTTGCAGCTTTTTGTTCTTGTAGGCGACCTTGGCCGCGGCCCGGATGGCAATCCGCTCGCTCGGAGTGAGATCCTCGAACTCCTTGCTGAGATCCCGCTGCGGCTCCTTGGCGGCAAGAGCCGGCCCTAAAGCCCAGCCAGAAACGGCGAGACACAGCACGAAAGTCAGGAGACGCACGAACATGGGACAGGGGCTCTTGTTTCGCGTGGCATTCGCTTGGCTTTGGGCGAAGCGCGAAGGCTCCCTACCCTGGCGATCACCCGCTTCGGCGGCGGTACGAACACCCCCTATATAAGGAAATGACGCCCGATGCCACAAGGGCATCGGGCGCCTATTTAGTCTAGACGATTCCGCTTATTCGAAAACGCGGAAGACGTTCAGCTCGCCGCCGGCGGGAACCGTGGCCAGGCCAGCGGCCTTGGTCATGGCGGTAGCGCCAATGGCACCGAACTTGTCGGTCAGGTCAAGGTGAGCCGCGACCGGAACACCGATCCAGCCGCCGATGCCGGAATAAACACCGACATACTGATGGCCACCGGTTTTCCAAGTGATCGGGTTGGCGATGATGCCAGAACCGAGCTTACGGCTCCACACGATCTTGCCCGAAGAACGGTCAAGAGCGCGGAAGTCACCACCCAGGCTGCCGTAGAACACCAAGCCACCGTCGGTGTTCATGGTGCCGCCCCAGTTCGGGAACGGATCCGCGACTTCCCAGTCGGACTTGCCAGCAACGACGTCGTACTTCTTGATCTTGCCAGTCGTGCCGGGCTTCTCAGGATACATGTACACGTTCGCGAACACGTAAACCGTGCCCTGGTTCGTGTGCGTGCGCTCCTGCGGCTCGAGTTCCATGCACCAGTTGTTGGTGGGCACATAGAACTTGGCCGGATCAGCAGGATCAACCGAAGCCGGCTGCTGGTCCTTGCCGCCCATAGCAGATGGGCAAGCTTCGACGTTGCGACCACGCTCAAGCGGAGAATGCTCGCGCACCTTAACCGGACGGCCAGTCTTCATGTCGATCTTCTCGGCCCAGTCCACCGTCACGTATTTCGTGGCGCGGAGCAGCGTGCCGTCAGTACGATCGAGCACATAGGCAAAGCCATTGCGGTCGAAGTGGGTCAGCGCTTTGTGCTTCTTGCCGTCAACATCCATGTCCGTGAGGATGTTCTCATTGATGCCATCATAGTCCCACTGATCGAAGGGGGTCATCTGATAGGCAAAAATGGCCTCGCCGGTATCGACCTTGCGGGCGAAGATGGTCATCGACCACTTGTTGTCGAAACCACCGGCGTTGCACTCCTCATGGGTCTTGTCCGGGCAACGATAGGCCGGGCTCCACAGGCCGGGGTTACCGGTCGAGTAGTAGACGACCTTCGTCTCGGGGTCATAGCTGTACCAACCCCAAGCCGCGCCGCCACCGATCTTGTAGTCCTCTCCCGGGAAAGTCTTGATGCCGAGATCGGAACCAGCGACACCGTATTCAGGATGGGCCTTGTTGGTGTCGGCCGTCAGGCACACGTCCTTGTCGGAACCGGTCGAGTGGCAGGTCCAAGCCACAGAGCCGTCCTTGAGGTTGTAAGCCACGACGCGACCGCGAGCGGCGAACTCATCGCCACCGAAGCCGATGATCACCTTATCTTGGGCGATCAGCGGAGCCGGGGTGATGGTCTCACCATGCTCTGGCCAAGCATGCTTGACCACCCAGACTTCCTTGCCGGTCTGGCCGTCGAGGGCAATCACGAAGCCGTCGAGGGTGCCATACACGAACTTGCCGTCGGCATAGGAACCGCCGCGGTTGACTGTGTCGCAGCAAGCACGCGGAATGGCGGTCTCGTCACGATCGGACGTCTTCACGTAGTTCCAAATCACCTTCGGATTGTCAGGATCGGTAAGATCCAGGGCTTGCACTTCGTTGCAGGTAACCATCGCCGCGCAGCCGCTGACCATGAATAGCACAGTCTTGCCACCGACATCCTTGATCACGAGGGGCTGACCCTCCTGACCGCGGAGGTTATTCTGCGACTGCAGCCAAACCAGCTGCAGCTTGCCGATATTCTTGGTGTTGATTTCAGCCAGCGCGCTATGGCGCGTGAGCTGAAAATCACGACCAGGGGCAGGCCACTGATCGGGGTCCTTTATTCTTGCCAGCTGCTCCTCATCGGAACCGGCAAGAGCTGCCCCCGAAAGACCCATCATCAACGCGATGAGCCCGCCGGCGACAACGCTAAGTTTTACATAGTTCATTTGTTTCTCCTCTCCCTAGCTACTCAGTTCACCGAAGCTGAGTTGTTCTAGTCTGCTTGCACTTTTCCCCTGGCGCTAAATGCTCCAGACGAGCACCGAACCCTTGCGAGTTTGCAACTTGTCACAGTGAATATGATTGGAGGACTGCCCTAAAGCGGCAAGGCAATTAACGCGCCTCGCGCCCGCTTCAGGCAGCGGGTTTCCTGATGACCACATCACGCAGTGACACCTCACGAGGAATCGCAGCTTATCTCAGAGTGTGTCCGGGGCGTTATCGAATCTCGATGGAAACGGACAGTTCACTCGTTGCCAAGCTGCCAGCTCATAATTGCCAAATGTCTCGGGTTTGCAAGTGAAAAGTGCTCGCTACGGTAAAATGGGTCGAACTTTCTTGCGTTTCGCTGGAGTGCGTTAGTTAGGCAACCTCACAGTACCCGACAGGACTGACTTTGGTTGTGCGGTGCAACCGTCCTTGTCTGGGACATGCCCGCTTTCGGCGCGTTGGCGCGCCATTTTCTCAGAATTTGCGGCGCCGCCCAGGCGCTGCGCTCAGGACCATTCCTTGGTCCCCCTCGCCGGCACGGCGGAGGGAAGATGCTGGATGGCGATGCGCATGAGCTCGGGCAGCGTACGCACGCCGAGCTTCGCCTTCAGCTGGGTGCAGGTGTTGGCCACCGTCTTGTAGCTCACATGCAGGTGCTCGGCGATGACACCATAGGGCTTGCCCTCAGCCACGAGCGCGAGAGTTTGCAACTCCCGCACCGTCATGCGCTTGAGCGGATTGGAGGTGCCTCTCGCCTCCATGAAGGCCACCTCCGAGGCGAGGTCATGGCTGAGATACGGCCTGCCGTCGCGCACTTTCTGGAACGCCTTGAGCACCTCGTCGGAAGAGGTGTCCTTGAGCACGTAGCCGGTGGCGCCTACCTCGAGCGCGCGGCTCACGATAACGGGATCGCTATGCATGGTGAAGACGAGGATGGGCGTACGCGGATCATACATGCGTAAGCGGCGGATGAAGGAAAGCCCGCCCAGGGCGCCGGTGCGCATGGCGAGGTCGACGATGATCACATCGGGCCGTTGCACGCGGTAGAGACGAAAGCCGTCGGCCAGGCTCTGCGCCTGCACGATATCATCAACGCCCGCATCCTCGAGCAGCTGCCGGCAGCCCTGCAGCACGATCGGATGATCGTCAATGACGAGGACCCGGGTCACGACAGCTCTCCGACCAGCTCGCGACGTTGCGCGCGCGGCGTTGTCCCGCGTTCCACCGGAATCTCGACGTGGAGCGTCGTCCCCTTGGCGGGCGCGCTCTCGATCGCGCAGGAGCCGCCGAGCGAGTGCACGCGCTCGGTCATGGTGGAGAGACCGAAGCCCTTGGGCGTTCCCTTCGCCATGCCGTTGCCATCATCGCGAATGCTGAGGCGAACCGTGGCGGTCGGCTTGGCGCCCACCGCGCGCGGCGCGATGTCCTCGGCGAGATCCACGGTGATGTTGCTGGCCTTGCCATGCCGGATGGCATTGATGATCGCTTCTTGCACGCAACGATAGAGGGTGAGGTCGATCGCCTCCCCATAGGTGGCCGCGAGGGCCCGGACGGAATGGGTAATCTTGGTATCAGGGTGACGCCGCTCAAAGCCCGCGATCAGCTCGTCAAGAAGCTCAGCGAGCCCGACCCGGCCGAGCGAGCCCGGGCGGAGCTTCTTGAGCAGCGCCCGGTTCATCAGCTTCAGCCGCTCGGCGATGGACAAAATTTCGCCGACGCGCTGCGAGATCTCGCCCTTGCGTCCATCGGCAAGCTGATCGGCGAGGTTTTTGACCGAGGAGGCGTTCGCCGTGATGCCGAACAGGCAAGGACCGGCTTCGTCATGGAGCTCGTTGGCAATCTCCCGCCTCTCCTCCTCCTGCACGGAGATGAGCTGCCGATAGAGGCGGCTGTTCTCATCGCGCGCCGTGTCGAGGGCGCCGGCAAGAGTGTTGAAGCGGGTGGTGATGACGGCGAGTTCCTTGACCTTGGGTGCCCGCAGCCGCGTGGCGTAATGGCCGTCCTCCAGATTGAGCATGCCGCGAGAGAGGTGCGCGAGCGGATCAAGGACGCGGCCAAGCACCACATAGAGCGCGGCGAGAATGATGGCCTCGAGCCCGAGCCACACGAGCGCGAGCGAAGAAAAGTCCCGCCACGCCTCGGCGATCTCATCGGCCGGCTCGCCGACGATGACCACGGGGTTCGTCCCCTCGACGCCAACGACTCGGACGGCGCGGCCTACGAGCTTCGGGCGTACCAAAGCCGCGAACCAGCGCGGGGCAGTTGGCGTGAGGGCGATATCGCTGTCACGCTGGGGCGACACAACGGTGAGCTGCCCCATCGTGTCCATGACCAGGATGCGCACATGGCGAAGATGCTTCAGCTGCAAGGGAAGCACTTCGTCGAGCTGATCGAGCTTTCCCTGCGCCGCGAGATCCTTGGTGGTGGCAGCAACAAAGCGCTGGGCAACCTCGAGCGAGGCCTCGATCTCGACACGCGTCGCCGTTCGGGTATTGAGGATTGAAACCCCGCCCGCAGCAATGGCGGCGAGCAAATTAATCGCGCCCACCGCGACGAGAAGCTGGGTTCGCACCGGCCGGTCGTACCAGAGCTTTTGCCGCAGCCCACGCAAGTTCTGAAACCAGGATCGCGCCAGCCTTCCTGCTGCGGACCATGCATGGGACAGGCGCGACCCGCTAAGATTAAGAATGCGCAGGTCCGGATGCAGCATGGCGGCGTCTCGGGTGGACCGTTTCATGTCTTGCCAAGGGTTTGGCGGGCTGTTCCCGCAAAACAAGCACTGCATATGGAAGGGGCCAAATAGCAAGGTCAAGGTAGGCAATTCCATTACCAAATTATCCCGATGAATATTGGGAACGGAGGCAAAGACGGCGAGGCGGGCCGAGGCCTAGCGTTAGGGGGTGCGTGGATTCATGGGCCATCACGTCCGCGGCCGAACAGCGCGAGACGGGAATGATTGTGCTGAGCCGGCGGGAACGTAGCTCTTAAGTCGTCTCCTTCCTGGGAGCTGCGATCTAGGCAATTGTCCGCTTCGCCGTCGAGGGTGGGGGTGCGGCTCCGGCTGCACTCCTCAGCCTTTTTGGGGCTTGGTAGGCAAGCGACCGACAGAACCGATTTCTCAACCTCTGCAACACCACGTCCACCAGGGCTGGCGCCGCGAACTTCACGATTCAGCGCTTGATTTTGATCAAGGCGACGCCCGTCATTCATAGTGTCATCGGTTCGAAAGATTTCACCGCTAACCCGTGTCCCGGAGGCCCTTATGAGCCTAAGCAAAATTCGCCTCGAGCTTGCGCGCGACCACGACTTTCCAGACGGTAGCCGCCAGCATGGCTATGAGTTCACCGCGCCGCTCGCGGACGACGGCAGGATTCTCGTGCCGAAATGGGACCTCGCGCGGGACCGCTGCCGGGTGCGACGGTTCTGGGGCGGCGCAGACGACGAGATCGGTCACTTGGTCCGCAAGCCCGGCGGCTCGTGGGCCTTTCACTACGACGTATTTGGCGATCCCGACGACGACGAGACGGGGTATCGCTTCGGCGACCACCGCTTCGTGCCGGGCGAGTACGTCTCGATCAAGGAGCACGACGACGTACTCAGGACGTTCCGGGTGACTGTCGTCCGTCCCCTGGATTGAGGCGTCCCGAGGGAGCGTCAGTTTGCGCCAGCAGCAATGACCATTCGCAATCTCGACCATGCGCTGTGTCCCCGCTCGGTAGCAGTGATCGGCGCAAGCCCGGAGGCGGGCTCGGTCGGCGGCACCTTGACGGAGAATGTGCTCAAGGGCGGCTTCGCGGGACCGATCTATCTCGTCAATCCGCACCATCGGACGATTGGCGGCACAGCTTGCTATCCGAGCGTCGAGGCGCTGCCTGAGACGCCTGAGCTCGCGGTGATCGCGACACCCCCTCAGACCGTGCCGGCGCTGATCGGGGCATTGGGCGAGAAGGGCACGCGCGCGGCGGTGGTCATCACCGCGGGCTTCACGCCTGCGCTCAAGCAGGCGATGCTCGACGCTGCCCGCCCCTTCTTGCTGCGAATCATCGGCCCGAACTGTCTCGGCATCGCCGTACCCGCGCTCGGGCTCGATGCCAATTTCAGCTTCACCCAGCCCAAGCCCGGCAAGCTCGCCTTTCTCTCCCAGTCGGGAGCGCTCGTGACCGGCGTGCTCGACTGGGCCGCGTCGCACGGGGTCGGCTTCTCCTACCTCGTGTCCATGGGGGACATGACCGACGTGGATGTCGGCGACCTGCTCGACCTGCTCGCCGCCGACGTCTCAACCGCGGCCATCCTGCTCTATCTCGAGACGATCCCCGCCGCACGCAAATTCATGTCGGCCGCCCGGTCCGCCGCGCGCGCCAAGCCCGTGATCGTGATCAAGTCCGGGCGACATGAGGCCTCGGCCCGCGCCGCGGCGACCCATACTGGTGCCTTGGCCGGAAATGACGGTGCGGTCGAAGCGGCGTTCCGCCGGGCCGGGTTGGTGCGCGTCGGCGACCTTGAGGATCTGTTCGTAGCGGCCGAGACGCTCACCTGTCTCAAGCCCATCGCGGGCAACAGGCTCATGATCGTGACCAACGGCGGCGGTGCCGGTATTCTCGCGGTCGACGATCTGATCGACTCCGGCGGACAGCTGTTGACGGTGGAAGAGGACCTCGTGACCGAGCTCGATGGGCTGTTACCGCCCAACTGGTCGCGGGCCAATCCCATCGACATCATCGGTGATGCCAAGCCCGAACGCTACGCCGCCACCATGAAGGCGGTGCTCGCTCGCGGCAAGAATGAACCCATCCTCGTCCTCAATTGCCCGACGGCGCTCGCCTCCTCAAGCGAGGCCGCGCGGGCGGTGATCGATGCCGTCGCTTCGCGCCGCGAGCAGGGACACGTGCCACCTATCCTGACGAGCTGGCTCGGCGAGGCGGCCGCGGCCGATGCGCGGGCCAGTTTTCGCGCGGCCGGCATCCCGACCTACGCGACACCCCGGCAAGCGATCGAAGGCTTCGGCTATCTGTGGCGCTACACGCAAGGGCAAGAGGCGTTGACGCGGACGCCGCCGCGCGAGGCCGACCTGTCCAAGATCGACAGTCCGGCGGCACTCGGGGTGATGCGGGGCGCGGCAAGCTCTGGCCGCAGCATGCTCACCGAGCCGGAGGCGAAGGCGGTGCTTGCCGCCTATGGCATCACGACGGTCCCGACCAGGATCGCGACGTCAGTCGCGGAGGTCGAGGACGTCGCCCGCGATCTCTTCAAGGAGGCACCGTCCCTCGCGGTCAAAGTGCTCTCGGAGGATTTGCCGCACAAATCCGATGTGGGTGGAGTTGAGCTCGGGCTTAAATCCCCGAGCGAGGCACGCGAAGCAGCCGAGGCGATCGTGCGCCGCGTCGGCGCGGCGAGACCCGACGCGCGCCTTCAGGGCTTCACCGTCCAGCCGATGATCGTGCGGCCGATGGCGCATGAATTGTTGCTTGGCGTCTCCGACGATCGCCTGTTCGGCCCGGTGATGCTGTTCGGGGCCGGCGGCACTGCGGCGGAGGTCATCCGCGACACGGCGACGGCGTTGCCACCTCTCGACGTAGAGCTTGCGCGCGACCTCATGGCGCAGACGCGGATCTTTAAGCTGCTTGAAGGCTACCGCGACCAGCCGCCTGCCGATCTTGCAGCTATTGCCGATACGCTGGTGCGCCTGTCGCAGCTCGTGGTGGACTGCCCTTGCATCCGCGAGCTCGACATCAATCCGTCGCTCGCCGACGAGAAAGGTGTGATCGCACTCGACGCCCGCATCAGGATCGAGCCCAAGGAGGTGGAGCTGCCTGGACCCAACCCGCGGCTCGCGGTCCGGCCCTATCCGAACCAGTGGGAAGCAACGATGAAGATGGCGGACGGCACCCCCATCTTCGTGCGGCCCATCCGGCCCATCGACGAGCCGCTTCTTGCCGCCTTTCAGGCCAAGCTGTCGCCGGAGGACATTCGCTTTCGCTTCCTAGCCCCGCGCAAGGAGTTCTCCCACAAGACAAACGCCCGTTTCACCCAGATCGACTATGGCCGCGACATGGCCTTCATCGCCCTCTCTGCGGATGGGCAGGAGCTGCTCGGCGTGGCGCGGCTCGCGGCGGACCCAGACTATACGAAAGGGGAATACGCCATCATCGTGCGGAGTGATCTCAAGGGGACGGGCATCGGCTGGGCGCTGATGCGCCACCTCATCCATTACGCCGAGAAGGAAGGCTTGCGCGAGCTGATGGGCGAGGTGCTGGAGAGCAATGCCCGCATGCTCGACATGTGCCGCGCGCTCGGCTTCGAGATTGCCGCCGATCCCGAAGATCTATCGATCCGCAAAGTTAGGCTCAAGCTGCCCGCCGGCTTGCCGGAAGACGATCATTGAAGCGGCGCTTGCGCGCGCCCGCGAGAGGACTGTGCTAGCGCGGCGGGGTGAGGTGCGTGGCGAGATCGTGGTCGGGGATCTTGGTGAGATCCTTTTGCAGATCGCTGACGACGCTCTCGACAATCGGCTTGCCGAGCTGATCCTTGAGCTCGGTCAAGACGCGCGCCGGAGCCACAAGCACGAGCTGGTCGAACTGGCCCTGCTCATGTTCGGCGGCAAGCGCGTCGGCCACGGTACGGATAAAGTCTTCCTTGGCGGCTGTGTGCAGGTCTTGGCGGGGCTCGACAGCGTGGCGCGCCGAATTGGCGCTCTCCTTGACGCGGGCGGGCCGGTCGAGGCCGAGGTCATGAGTGCGGGCGTGCAGTTCCGTCGAGACGAAGCTCGTAATCGTCCGGAACGCGCCATTTGCGTCGCGCTCGACGAAACGCGCGCGCCCACCGTCGGCAATGACGTACCACACCTTCTTGCGCTTCATTTGCTCGCTCCGGTTTTAGCTGGGCCTTCGGGCCGGCGCTTCCCTGATGGCTTGCGGCGATGGAACACGATGCTACGGACGATCACGTAAGCTCATGATATAGGCGGCAAGATCGGCGAGCTCCCTTTTGGTAAGCGGGATTTGCGGCATCGGATGCTTGGGCAGCACGATGTGGGCGACGATCGCGCCTGTCGACTGGTCTTGCCGATTGGCGATCTCATGGAAGCTCGGAACATCGGCCACGGCATGCTCTTGCTGCGCGCTGCCGATGAGGTGGCAATTGATGCAGAGTTTCTCCGCCAACGTCTTGCCGGATTGCGGATCGGGCTGGCCTGGCAGGGGCGCTCCGACCACATGTCCCCCCATTAGCAGCAGCGTCACGGTCAGGGCGGAAGCTAAGGCGGCGATCTTGGCGCGCATTCTCTGGATCCTCATCTCGGCGACAACTCTTCCGTGCCCCACTCTTCACGGAAGCTGACGCGTGCGCAAGGCACAAGCGCCTTTCCCCAACCATCATCAGTTGCCGAGCGCTATCAGTCGCGCAATGTCGAGCACATGGACGCGCCTTGCCCCTTCGAGCTTGATCACCCCAAGCGCCCGGAGCTCTGCGAACATGCGTGAGACCGTCTCGAGCGTCAGCCCGAGATAGTCGGCAATGTCGTGGCGCGGCATTGCGAGCTCCACGATCCCTGTCCTCCCCGATCGATCGGCCATCTCCAGCAAGAAGGCGGCCACGCGCTCCAGAGCGTTCTTCCGCCCGATCAAGAGCAACTGCTCCTGCGTGTGCCTGAGACCTTTCATGGTCACATGCAACAGTTCGCGAATGAAGGCACCGGACCGCACGCCCGCCGCGATCAGACTCTGCCACTTGAAGGCGACAACCTTGGTTTGGACCACCGCCTCGGCGGAGAAGTGCCGGATCTCGTCTGGCTCGAAGCCGAACAGGTCGCCGGGCATGTGGAAGGCGCTGATCTGACGCCGACCGTCGGGCAGCAGCTTGCATATGCGCACGACGCCCGAAACCACCATATAGATGCGGCCAGAGGGTTCAGCCTCGCCGCAGATCTCGGCATTGCGGGCAAAGGTCATAGGGATGCCGACCGGGCCAGCCTCCGCCCGCCGCCCCGGCATGGCGCGGTCGAGCACGTGGCGGAAGGGAAAGCTCGGCCGAAATTGAGGGCTTTGGGAAATCGTGGCCTGCGTCAGCATCGTCCGTTCCTCCCTGTTGGCTTCAGGGCAAACTACGGCGCGCCGGAGGGGACCGATATTCGGGCTCTCCCCTTAAGGGATTCTACGTAGGCTTAACGGGATGCCCGGGGCTTACGGACCGTCTCGGCCCGGATGCGGCGTCAGATCTGGTCGACGGCACCTTCGGGCCAGAGCAGCCAATCACGGGCTTTCTCCACCTCGTCAGGGCGGAAATATGAGACCTCGCATTCGATGAAGGGCGCGACGATGGCCGACCACAGCGCGAGCCATTTGGCGTCGGTCACGATGGCGCAGCGGCTGAAGTCGTTGAGATGGCGGAGGCTGAACTTTAGATCGTGCCAAAAGGCCGCTGCGTCCATGCCCTCGAAATCCTTGATGACTTCGAGGACGCGCACCCGGCCGTGGCGCCCGATGAACGCCTCGAGCTTCTTTGCCGTGGCATCGAACTCTTCGGTCGAGACGCGGTCGGTGATCACGATCTCCGCGGCCGCGAGATTATCCATTTCCTTGTAGGACAGCATGATGGCGCGCCGCCTTCCTCCTCAGTTTCCGCGCTCGCCGCCGTCCGGGCTCACACCGTCCAGCGCGTTGCGGATCGCGTCGAATAGTACACCACCGAGGAGTGGCTTCTCGACCACTTGATTTACACCGGCCGCCTTGGCTTTCTGCATCAAGCGCTGGGTCGTTTGGCCTACCATGAGGACCACAGGAATGCCGATCTGCCGCAAGCTCTCGCCTCCGTCGCGACTGTCCAGCCGCAGAAATACATCCTGGTCGAGGACGAGCAAGCCCGGCGCCTCCTTCGCCATGGCAGGAAACAGGGAACGCTCATCGCAATGCTTCGCCGTGTAGCCTTCGAGCTCCAGCGAGAACCGCAACGAGTTGGCCAACACGCCATCGCCAACAGCGATGAAGATCGTCCGAGCCTCTGGCACTGGATACCTCTGTGGCTGGGCCCTAACGGCAGACCGAGTTTTGTGACGGCAGGAAGATAGACCGCGTGGGGAGTACCACCTTGAGCTGTGTCAAAGGGGGCCGCGAAAGGCGCCCCACGGCTCAAACCGAGGGGCGGGCGAGCAAGGCCATGCGGATCAACTCGGACAGGCCTTTGGCCTGCATCTTGGTCATCAGATTGGCGCGATACACCTCGACGGTGCGGGGACTGATGCCAAGATTGTAAGCAATGATCTTATTCGAATGTCCCGCCACCAAGCCTTCGAGCACTTGCCGCTCGCGCTCGGAGAGCGAGGCGAGCCTGGCGGAATGGGCGCTATCGTCTTCGGACTGGCGGCCTTCCATCTCACCGCGCCGCTCCGCCAAGCGGACGGCACGCAGGATCGCCTCCTCCTCGAACGGCTTCTCGATGAAATCGACAGCACCCGCCTTCATCGCCTCCACTGCGAGGCGAATATCACCGTGGCCGGTGATCACGATGGCGGGGAGCGGCACCGACTTGGAGCTGAGCTCGCGCAACAGCTGGAGTCCCGTCATGCCGGGCATGCGCACATCGGTGATCAGGCAGCCTCCCTGCACGCCGGGGAGCGCAGCGAGGAAGGTCGTCGCCAACTCATAAAGGCGCACCGGAATGCCGGCGGCGCTCAACAGAAAGGCGAGCGATTGGCGGACTGCCTCGTCGTCATCCACGATATGGACCACGAAATTATCGCCCATCGGGTCCGCCTGCTGCGCTTGAGGTCTCCAAGGTGAAGCGGAACCGGGTGCCGCCCTGGGGGTTGGGCTCCGCCCACATCTCCCCTCCATGGGCTTCGACGATGCGCTTGGAGATGGACAACCCGATGCCCATGCCGGTGGGCTTGGTGGTGACGAAGGGCTGAAACAGGCGAACAACAATCTCCTCAGACAAGCCGCTTCCGGTATCGGCCACGCTGACCTCGACCATGCCGTCCGCAGTTGACTCGGTCTTCACCAGCAGCTCTTTGCGCTCGCACCCCTGCATGGCCTCGACGGCGTTGCGGATGAGATTGACGAGAACCTGCTGGATCTGAATCTTCTCCACCAGCACGGGACCGAGCCGCGTATCGAAGCGGAAGATCGACCGAACGCCCTCGTCCTTGGCGCCGACCAGCGCCAGAGCACTCGCTTCCTCGACGAGCTTGTTGATGTCCTCGGGCCGCTTCTCGCTCTCGCCTCTCGCCACGAACTCGCGCAGTTGACGAATGATATGGCCGGCGCGCAGCGTCTGTTTCGTCGTCGCGGCGAGCGCATCGCGGATCTTGGGTGCATTTGGATGCTCGACACCCTCGATGAGGCGCCCGCAGCCTTGCAGGTAATTGGCGATGGCCGAAAGCGGCTGGTTCATCTCATGCGCAAGCGTGGCCGCCATCTCGCCCATGGCGGTCAAACGCGACAGGCGGGCGAGCTCCGATTGCAGCTCCTCCAGCTTGTGCTCGGTCGCCTGCCGTTCGGTCAGGTCGCGAATGAAGCCGGTGAAGTAGCGCCGGTCGCCAGAGCGCATCTCGCCGACCGTGAGCTTCATCGGAAACGTCGATCCATCCTTGCGCTGGCCGGTCACGACGCGATCGGTGCCGATGATCCGCCGCTCACCCGTCTTCAAATAGTGCGCGATATAGCCGTCATGCTGCTCGCGAAAGGGCGTCGGCATCAAGAGGCTTACATTTTGCCCAACCACCGCGGATTCGGGATAGCCGAAAAGGCGTTCAGCCGCCGCGTTGAAAGACTGGATGTCGCCGCTTGCGTCGATCACGATGGTGGCATCAGGAACGGTATCGAGAATCGAGCGCAAATGTGCCTCGCGAGCCAGCAGCGCGCGGGCGTTCCCCTCATCCCGGATGCGGGCCCGGCGGAGCTGCTCACCGAAACATGAGATGCCAACACCGACCGCGACGAAGAGGGCAGCCTCGATCAGCTCCGGGATAGTGAGGCCATCGGCACCATCGGCGAAGACGAGGCCGAGGCCGAGGCTGACGACAGTTGCCATGAGGCCTGGCTTCAACCCGCCGAGACCGGCGGCCAACAGGATTGCCGGCAAGAACATAAGGAAGGGCGCGCGATCGTGCAGCCAGGGCTCTAGCGCGGCCCGCAAGACGAACAGCACGGCAATGGCGCCTAATGCCAGCCAATAGGGCATCACTTGTTGCGGAGGTTTAAGGACGAAGGTCCTTACTCTCTCCAACGGGCCGGCTTCCGTCTCAAGCGCCACGGCAACCATCCTGTTATTGACCCCTCCTCGACGCAGTCCTTGGGTGGCTTGATCAGGGGCTCGGTTGACGCAGATCAAAACGCGCGGCCAAGTAGGGTGTCAATTGGGCCCGTGGGCGGAACATGATCAGGGTCGGCATGGGCGCCATCAATTCGAATAAAGCGGGTCTCGTGCTTGCGGCGGTGCTTGGAGGCTGGCACCTGCTGTGGGCGGCCCTGGTTGCACTTGGTCTTGCGCAGGTTGTGATCGATTTCCTGTTCTGGATCCACTTCATCAAGCCGGTCTATGTCGTCGAACCGTTTGCCATCGGCCGCGCGGCGATCCTCGTCCTCGTCACGGGGGCCATCGGTTATGGGTTTGGTGTTGGGTTTGGCATAATATGGAACCGAATTCACCACTAAGCTTGCCAGACCATCCTACGTGCAAAGTGTAAGGAGGCTAATCGATGGCACCGAAAGATGCCGAGATGCCGGCCGGTTCGCGGCTCGGTGAAGACGCGCAAGAGATCGCCAAGCATATTCAATCCATCCGCCATGACATCGAGCGCCTTACCGGCGTCGTGGCGCGCATGGGTGGGCATCAAATCGATCACGCCAAGAGCGTGGCGAGCGGAGCCGCCTCCGCACTCGAGGCGAGTGTCCGTCGCAACCCGCTCTCGGCGCTCGCCATCGCGGTCGGGGTCGGTTTCCTTTACGGCGTGCTGACGCGGCGCTAGTCGAGCAGCGCGCCGCTGCGAGGCGGCTTCACTTATGTTGCTCTCGTCCCTTGAGGTCGAGGATGTAGGCAATGACGTTGAGCATGTCTTGGTGCGCCACGACGATGTTCGGCATGCTCGGATGGGACGTCTCCATCCAGACCCTGAGCGCCGTTCCGGTGATGCCGGGCCGATCGGCGACCTCTCGAAATCGCGTCGCCTTCGGCAGGGGTGACTTCTCCTCAGAGATGCCGTGGCATTTGGAGCAGACCTCCTTGGCGTAGGTGAAGCCGGCTTGAGGATCGCCCACTTGCTGGGCCAGGGCCGCGCCTCCGACGGTCGAGAGAAGACTTGCGACTACGAGCATGCGTTGCATGGGAAGCTCCTTCGATCCGCGCCGGTCGCCCTGTGGAGTCAAATTTAGATGGCCAACTTGCTATACCGTCTTTGTGCGGGTCAAGAGGAGCGGCGTGGCTGTGGCGCGCCTTGAGCCACTCCTCGGGCGCGAGCTAGCGGGGCGAGGTCACCTCGTAACCATATTCCGCGGCGGAGTCGGTGAGCCAAGACCAGAAACTTTCCACGAAGCTCGAAGGCACGGCGAGTTCGTAGGTGGGCGCATCATCGACCTGCCAGAGCACGCAGTCGATGAGCGCGATCGGCGTGGTGGCGGCATCTCCGGGAGCGAAAGCACGCGGATCGAGGTCGAGCGAGCAGCCCTTGGCAAACGCCGACCGAGCGCGCGAACCTGCGATACGAATCACGGCCTTGCCGTCGGATTGCTCCGCAGTGGTCGCGAGGCCGGCAAGAGCCGTCGTCAGCTTGTCCAACAGATCGCGTGCAGTTGGCCCTTCCGCGGTTGCGAGCCATTGGCCGGGCGCGGTGCCGACAAGGCCCAAGCCATTTGCCGCCACGCGCTTGGGGCCCGGCGGCAAGACGAGGCCGGTGAGCGAGCGCACCACATCGGCAACCTCGGCTCCTTTGCCACCTCGAGCACCGATGACGCATAGCCGCACATCCGGCCGCTCGGTGAGCACCACCGGCCTCGGGCCGCCGATACAGTGGCCATAGCGCCCCGGTACCGCGACGGTGGCGAGTGGCGTGCGTGGCGCGAGTTTAGACACGAGTCCGCTCTCCCTCAGGGTCAACGAAGACGGGCGCGCACACCACGCATTCCACATCCTTCCCTCGCAAGAGATCGACGGCGCGGATGCGCTCGCCGATCCGCGTCGCGCCGCGCTGGAGGAAGCCAAGGCCAATATCGTGGCCCAGCTCGGGCGACCACGCGACCGAGGTGAGATGGCCTTCGTCGTTGGCGGCGACGTAGCCGGCGCCCAAGGGGAGAAAATGGGAGCCCGCCAAGAGCGAGCGGGATGGGTTGAGCGGCTTCACCCCCACCAGGATGGGGCGCTCGGCGGCGATCAGAGCGGGACGCTCCGCCATGACCCGGCCGATATAGTCCTTGTCGCGCGCCATCATGCCGCCGAGGCCAAGGTCGCGTGCCGTCGTCTGGCCGTTGAACTCCGGGCCGGCCACATGGCCCTTCTCGATGCGCAATACGTTGAGGGCCTCGGTGCCGTAAGGGACGATGCCGAATTCGGCACCCGCCTCCATGAGCGTCCGCATCAACGCATCGCCGAAGCGGGTGGGCACCGCGATCTCGTAGGCGAGCTCGCCGGAATAGGAGACGCGGAAGAGGCGCGCCGGCACTCCCTCGCAAATCTCGAGTGCGGCGGCGCCCATGCGCGGCAGGGCCGCGTTGGAAATGTCGAAGGCGGGATCGACGAGCTTGCGAAGCACGTCGCGCGCCCGCGGGCCGGCGATGGAATATTGCGCCCACTGGTCGGTCACGGAGACGAGCTTGAGATCCAGTTCTGGCCACAGCACCTGACGGCAGAATTCCAAATGTTGCATGACCTTGGCGGCGTTGGCTGTCGTGGTGCTGGTCACGAAGTGCTGGTCGGCGAGCCGCGCCAACGTACCGTCATCCAGCGCAAAGCCGTCCTCGCGCAGCATCACGCCATAGCGCGTCTTGCCCACGGCCAGCGTCGTCATCTTATTAATGTAGACGCGATCCAGGAACGTTGCCGCGTCAGGCCCCTGGACATCGATCTTGCCGAGGGTCGAGACGTCGCAGACGCCCACCGACGTGCGCACCGCCGCCGCCTCGCGGGCAACGCTCTGTTGCCAGCCCACCTCCCCTGGGCGCGGATACCACTGCGCGCGGAGCCAAAGTCCGTTCTCGGCCATGATCGCACCCCGCTCCTCGGCCCAAGCATGGGACGGCGGCAGGCGTTTGGGGCGGAAGTGCTCGGCTCGATGTTGACCGGCGAGCGCGCCGAGACTGACGGGACCGTAAGGCGGCCGGAAGCCGGTCGTGCCGGTTTCGGGGATGGAACGGCCGGTGAGTTCCGCCATGATGGCGAGGCCGTTGACGTTGGCGGTCTTGCCCTGGTCCGTCGCCATGCCAAGGGTGGTGTAGCGCTTCAGATGCTCCACCGCGCCGTAGCCTTCGCGGTGGGCAAGCTCGATGTCCTTTGTGGTCACGTCGTTCTGCAGGTCGACAAAGCCGGGGCCCTTCCCGCCCCGAACCCGCCAGAGCGGCGTGTGCGATGTCCCTTCGTCGTCTTCCACCGCGGGCAGCGTTGGCATCTGCGCGGCGAACCCAACGTCACGCGCCGCGTCGGCACCGAGCCGCGCGCCCTCGGCGAGAGACTCTCCCAATGTAAAGTGTCCCGCCGCGGCGCCCCCGACGCTCATGCCGGGAGGCAGCGCGCCCGGGACAAACGCACTTATTGAATCATTCCAGAGGGGTCGGCCGCCCAGGTGACAGGTGAGGTGCAGCGACGGGTTCCAGCCATTGGCGACGGCGAGCAGGTCGCAGTCCAGCTCGAATGCGGCACCGCTCGTGTCCCGGACGGTAACGCCGCGGAGGCGCTGACCGCCTCGCGCGCGCTCGACCACGCCCCCCGGGAAGACGCGCCAAGGGTGCTTGTGCGCAAGCGGCGCTTGCCGCGTATCGACGACGGCCTCGATGGCGATGCCCGCCGCGGCGAGGGTCTCAGCCGTTCTCCATCCGTCGTCGCAACTTGCGAGAATCACGGCACGTTTTCCCGGCGCCACGCCAAAGCGATTGACATAGGTCCGCGCGGCGTAGGCCAGCATCACGCCCGGGCGGTCGTTATTTGCAAAGGCGAGCCCACGCTCGATAGCACCGGAGGCGAGCACCGCTCGCTTGGCCACGATGCGCCAGCCGCGCTGGCGCGGCTCATGCGCGGGCGGCATCGCGACATGGTCGTTGACGCGCTCGACCCCACCATAGGTGCCCTGGTCGTACACGCCGTAGATCGTGGTACGCCGCATCAGCCGCACGGTATCGAAGCCGGCAAGCTCGGTGAGAGCGCTCTCGACCCATGCGGAGGCAGACGCGCCATCCAGGCTGGCCCGCTCCGACAAGAGACGCCCGCCAAAGCGAAAATCCTCCTCCGCCACGATGACGCGGGCGCCGGCGCGCGCGGCGGTGAGCGCCGCCATGAGGCCCGTCGGGCCGGAGCCAATGACGAGCACGTCGCAATGGGCGTAGGCCTTCTCGTAGCTGTCGGGGTCGGCGTCGAGTGACGCCCGGCCAAGCCCTGCGCCGCGCCTGATCAGCGGCTCGTATAGTCGCTTCCAGAAGCCCGCCGGCCACATGAATGTCTTGTAGTAGAACCCTGCCGACAGGAACGGGCTCAGCAGTGAATTGACAGAGAGGACATCGAAGGCCAGCGAGGGCCAGCGGTTCTGGCTCACCGCCTCCAGCCCGTCATAAAGCTCGATGGTCGTTGCCTTGCTGTTGGGCTCGGCCCTCGCGCCGCGCCTCAGCTCCACCAGCGCATTCGGTTCCTCGGGTCCGGCGCTGAAGATGCCGCGCGGACGATGGTACTTGAATGAACGCCCGACGAGATGCACGCCGTTGGCGAGCAGCGCCGAGGCGAGCGTATCGCCCGGGCGCCCCACATAGCATCTCCCGTCGAAGGTGAAGCGAAGCGCGCGCGCGCGCTCGATGAGGCCGCCCTGGCCTAAGCGGAACGGCTCGCTCGTTGCCTGCTCCCGGGGCGACATCAGCCGCTCCCCTGCTCTTTGGCGAGCTGCACGTTTGAGATCACGTGGGTGCGTGTGTCGCGCACGACACGCAGCCAAGAACGACAGCCGCCCGCGTGATACCAAAGCTCCGCATGGGGTCCGGCCAGGTTGTCGCGCAGATAAACATAGTCAAAGAAGACGTTCGCGGCTTCAGACGCTCCTGGATCAGGGCGCTTGAGATCGGCGGCACCGAGATAGGCGAACTCGGCCGCGTCGCGCTCGCCGCAATAGGGGCATTTGATCCGCATTGATGGCTTTCAGTGAAGGTTGGGTTGGGCGCCCATGCCCTTCTCATCGAGGATCGCGCCGCGCGCGAAACGATCGAGGCGAAACGGGCGGATTAGCTCATCCGGCTCGTCCTTGGCGATCAAACGGGCAAAGCTCGCGCCTGAAGCGGGTGTCGCCTTGAAGCCCCCATAGCACCAGCCGCCATTGAAATAGAGGCCGCCGACGCTCGTCTTGTCGATGATGGGCGAGCCGTCCATGGACATGTCGATGATGCCGCCCCAGTTCCGCAAGATGCGGAGCCGCGCAAGATTGGGGAACAGCGCGCAGGCGCCCTCGGCCACGTCCTCCACCACCGGCAGATTCCCGCGCTGGGCATAGGAGTTGTAACCGTCGAGGTCGCCGCCGAAGACGAGGCCGCCCTTGTCGGACTGGCTCACATAGAAATGTCCGGCGCCGAAGGTGACGACATTATCTATGAGCGGCTTCAGCCCTTCGCTGACAAAGGCCTGGATCACGTGACTCTCGATAGGAAGCCTGAGGCCGGCCATCGCCGCGACGCGCGAGCTGTTGCCGGCGGTGGCGAGCCCAATCTTGCCCGCACCGATGAAGCCGCATGTCGTCTCGACCCCCCTCACCTGCCCTCTCTCGATGCGGATGCTGGTCACCTCGCAATTCTCGATGATGTCCACGCCGAGTGCGTCCGCCGCGCGGGCATAGCCCCAAGCGACGGCATCGTGGCGGACCGTACCGCCGCGCCGCTGCATCAACGCGCCGCGGATTGGGAAGCGGGCATTGTCGAAATCCGCGAAGGGCAGGAGCTTGCGCAGCTGGTCGCGGCTGAGCAGCTCGGCGTCGGCACCAGAGAGCCGCATGGCATTGCCGCGGCGCACATAGGCATTCCGCTGCGGGTCGGAATGGAACACGTTGATGACGCCGCGCTGGCTCACCATGGTGTTGAAGTTGAGCTCCTGCGCGAGACCCTCCCAGAGCTTGAGCGAACGCTCATAGAAGGCGATGTTTTGCGGCAGCAGATAGTTGGAGCGGACGATCGTGGTGTTGCGCCCGACATTGCCGGAGCCGAGATAGCCCTTCTCCACCACGGCGACGTTCTTGATGCCGTACCCCTTGGCGAGGTAATAGGCCGTGGCCAGCCCGTGGCCACCGCCGCCGACGATGACCACGTCATAGGCAGGCTTTGGCTCCGCCTTGCGCCAGGCAGCCGTCCAGTTGCGATTGCCGGCGAAGGTCTGAGCGACGAGGTTAAAAAGCGAGTAGCGCAAGCATTCGCCGGTTCACTCAGCAATCAAGCGTCGTGCGCCGCTCCCACTCGGTCAAATGACCGGCATACTCGTTCCAGTCGGCGTGCTTCAGCTTGAGATAAGCGTTGACGAACGGTTCGCCGAGGCCGGCCCGCAAGATGTTCGAGGTGTCGAGCGCGCGCAGCGCATCGAGCAGGTTGAGCGGGAGGCGCTTGGCGTCCTTCACCGTGTGCCCATCCGCATACATGTCGATGTCGAGGCGGGGGCCCGGCTCCCGCTTATGCTCCATACCGTCGAGACCGGCGACGAGTACCGCGGCCTGCAGCGTGTAAGGATTGACCGAGCCGTCGGCGAGCCGAAGCTCGAAGCGGCCGGGGTCCGGAATGCGGATCATGTGGGTGCGATTGTTGCCCGTATAGGTCACGGTGTTGGGCGACCAGCTCGCGCCAGAGAGCGTACGTGGCGCGTTGATGCGCTTATAGGAGTTGACCGTCGGGTTGGTGATGGCGGCGAGCGCCTCCGCGGAGTGCATGAGCCCGGCGATAAACTGGTAGCCGAGGGCGGACAATCCCATCGGATCGTTGGCGTCCTCGAACAGGTTCTTGCCCTTCGACCAGAGCGAGACGTGCACGTGGCAGCCATTGCCGGTCAGGTTCGAGAACGGCTTCGGCATGAAGGTCGCGCGGAGTCCGTGCTTCTCGGCGATCGACTTGACCATATATTTGAAGAAGGCGTGGCGATCGGCAGTCTTGAGCGCGTTGTCGTATTGCCAATTCATCTCGAACTGGCCGTTCGCGTCCTCGTGATCGTTTTGATACGGCGACCAGCCAAGCTCGAGCATGGAATCGCAGATCTCGGTGATCACGTCGTAGCGGCGCATCAGCGCCTGCTGGTCGTAGCAAGGCTTCGACTGATGATCGCCCGGATCGGAGATGGTCTGGCCGTCAGGGCCGATGAGGAAGAACTCGCACTCGACGCCGGTCTTGAGCTCATAGCCTTTCGCTTCCGCCTTCGCGATAACGCGCTTCAGCACGTTGCGGGGCGCCTGCTCCACGAGTTTGCCGCTCATGTAAGGATCCGCGGCGAGCCAGCCCACCTCTTTCCGCCAGGGAAGCTGCATCAGGCTGTCGGGATCGGGCACGGCCAGCATGTCGGGATCGGCCGGCGTCATATCGAGCCAGCTGGCAAAGCCCGCAAAGCCCGCTCCCGCCTTGGCCATGTCCCCGATAGCGGCGGCGGGCACGAGTTTCGCCCGCATGGTGCCGAAGAGATCGACATAGCTGATGAGGAAATATTTGATCCCGCGTTCTTTTGCGACCTTCGCCAAGTCCGTTGCCATGCCACTTACCCTCCTGACATTAGAGCGAACTGCCCTGTTTACCTGGTATCCAATTGGTGCCGGCGAGCGGCACCTTCGCCATGGCCGCCGCCTCCACGGTAAGCGCCACGAGGTCCTCCGGCTCAAGATTATGCACGTGGCTCTTGCCGCAAGCACGCGCGATGGTCTGTGCCTCGAGCGTCAGCACGGTGAGAAAATTGGCGAGCCGGCGCCCGCCCGCAACGGGATCGAAACGCCGCATCAGCTCTGCGTCTTGTGTGGTGATGCCCGCGGGATCGCGGCCTTCATGCCAGTCGTCATAGGCGCCCGCGCGGCTGCCGAGCTTGCGATACTCCTCGTCCAGGTGGGGGGCGTTGTCACCGAGCGCAATCAGCGCCGCCGTGCCAATGGAGACGGCATCGGCCCCAAGCGCCAAGGACTTGGCCACGTCGGCACCGTTGCGGATTCCGCCCGAGACGATGAGCTGCACCTTGCGGTGCATGTCGAGCTCCTGCAGCGCCTGCACCGCCGGGGGGATGGCGGCGATGATGGGAATGCCCACATGCTCGATGAAGACCTCCTGCGTGGCGGCCGTGCCGCCCTGCATCCCGTCCAGCACCACCACGTCGGCGCCCGCCTTCACGGCGAGCGCGGTGTCGAAATAGGGACGTGCCGCGCCGATCTTGATGAAGATCGGCTTTTGCCAGTCGGTGATCTCGCGCAGCTCCTCGATCTTGATCTCCAGATCATCGGGGCCGGTCCAATCGGGGTGGCGGCAGGCGGAGCGCTGGTCGATGCCCTCGGGCAGCGTTCGCATCTGGGCGACTCGGGGCGAGATCTTCTGCCCGAGCAGCATGCCGCCGCCGCCGGGCTTGGCGCCCTGGCCGATGACGATCTCGATAGCGTCGGCTTGGCGCAAATGGTCGGGGTTCATGCCATAGCGGGAGGGCAGGATCTGATAAACGAGCGTCCGGGAAGACTGCCGCTCCTCTTCGGTCATGCCGCCATCGCCCGTGGTGGTGGATGTGCCGACTGCCGAGGCACCGCGGCCGAGCGCCTCTTTCGCCGGGCCGGAGAGAGAGCCGAAGCTCATACCGGCGATGGTGATGGGAATTTTCAGATGCAGCGGCTTCTTGGCGAAACGGTCGCCGAGCACGACGTCAGTTCCGCAGCGCTCGCGATAGCCCTCCAGCGGATAGCGGCTCATGGAGGCGCCGAGAAATAGAAGATCATCGAAATGCGGCACCTTTCGTTTGGCGCCGAAGCCGCGAATGTCATAGATGCCGGTCGCCGCGGCACGGTGGATCTCGGCGATCGCGTGCTCGTCGAACGTGGCCGAGCCGCGCGGCGGCGTGTGTACCCAGCGGGTTTCCGCGCCCATCAATACGCCCCCAGATTGTCCATATGGAAGTGGTAGAGGGTGCGGCCGGAGCCGTAGCGCTTGAACTCGCCCGGATCGACCTCGCCGTTCATGCCTGCCTCGGCGAGCAGCTTGCCGAGCCGGCCCTTGTGCTTGTCGGACATGGGCTTCTCGATGCAGTCCGAGCCTAGGCTCTTCACCTTGCCGCGTACGAACAGCCGAGCCTCATAGATGGAATCGCCGAGCGCGTCGCCAGCGTCACCGAGCACGACGAGGGTGCCGGCCTGAGCCATGAAGGCGGACATGTGGCCCACCGAGCCTTTGACCACGATCTCGATGCCGCGGGCGGAGATGCCGCAGCGCCCCGATGCATTGCCGTCGATCACGAGCAGCCCACCGCAGCCGGACGCGCCGGCGGAAGCCGACGCATCACCTTTGACGCGTACCGAGCCCGACATCATGTTCTCGGCCACCCCTACACCAGCGCTGCCATTGATGATCACCGTCGCCTGCTCGTTCATACCGGCGCAGTAGTAGCCGGCATTACCGTCGATCTCGACGGTCACGGGCGCATTCATGCCGGCGACGATGGCGTGGCGGCCGCGCGGGTTGATGACCCGGAAATAGGTCTCGTTGGTCCCCTGCCCCAGCTCATGCAGCATCTGGTTCAAGTCGCGCAGGCTCGTGACCTCGAGATCAACCACCGGCATCAATGACGCTCCCAGAAGTACACCTTGGCCGGCTCCGGCTCCCACACGCGCGCCTTATCGATACCCGGCAGCCCGGCCAGGGCGCGATATTCGGAGCCGAAGGCCACGTAGTCGTCGGTCTCGGCCATCACGGCGGGCTTGCACGCAATCGGGTCGCGCAACACGCCGAAGCCGTCCTCGGTGCCGACGACGAAAGTGTAGAAGCCGTCAAGATCGTCGAGCGAATGCTTGAGCGCGTCGCCGAGGCTATCGCCCTCGCGGATGCGCCAAGTGAGATAGCCCGCGGCCACCTCGGTGTCGTTCTCGGTCTCAAAGTGCAGACCCTTGCGTTCGAGCTGACGACGCAAGCCGTTGTGGTTGGAGAGCGAGCCGTTGTGCACGAGACATTGATCTCGCCCCGTGGAGAAAGGATGGGCGCCGTCGGTGGACACGGCGGATTCAGTCGCCATGCGGGTATGGGCGATGGCGTGCGAGCCCGCCATATGCGCGAGGTCGAAGCGCTTGGCCACCACATCGGGACGGCCAACTTCCTTATAGATTTCCATGCGCGTGCCGGAACCCACGACCTTTACCTTGCTTAGGCCCGCGATCGCCTCGCGCGCCGCCGGCTCGGATTCCGCCGGCAGCGTGAACACAGCGTGGGTCGCGTGGGTCTCGACGGTCACGGGCGCGCCGATCGCCGCCTCGACCTTCTTGGCCAGAGCGGCAAAATCGGTGTCGGCCGATGCGGCGCGCAGCGTGAGCTTCACGTGCTCGCGATCACCCGCTCCATAGATGGCGAAGCCGGCACTGTCGGGCCCGCGGTCGCACATGGTGCTAAGCATGCCGGCCAATAGGCTGCCGAGCTTGGGCTCGAGCGCGCGGTTCTTCAGAAACAGCCCAACAATTCCGCACATTTCCACCAGCCCAGCTTCGTTTTCCGCCGTTTTTAAGGTAGCGGCGTTGTTCCGTCCTTGTCAACTGTCCAGAATTTTAATTTCCTACTGAGAAATTGAGCAGAAGGCGTCAGCTGCGTGGATAGATGATGATGGAGAGGTACGTCATGGGCAACTTGGTCAGCTCCTCCGGGCCGTGCAACGCCGCGGCGTCGAAGAAAAGGGCGTCGCCGGGAGCCAGCGGAAAGGCTTTGTCGGCATGGCGATAGAGCACCTTGCCGGTCAGCATGTAGATGAACTCGACGCCGGCGTGCTGGAACAGCGTATAGGGCTGCGCTTCTTCGGTAAGGGTGATGAGATAGGGCTCGACGACGATGTTGCCGGAGATCGAGTGGCCAAGCAGCTGGTATTGGTGCCCCGCTTTGGTGCCGCGCCGCTCGATGGTCACGCCCTGATGTGCGCGCACATAGGAGCAATCGCGCTGCTCCTCGTAGCTGGCGAAGAAGGTCGTCAACGGCACGTTCAGCGCGCGGGAAAGCGCCTCGAGACTTTCGATCGAGGCCGAGACGGCGCCGTTCTCGATTTTGGACAACATGCCGGCGGAGAGGCCCGCCTGGTCGGCGAGCTCGGCCCCGGTCAGATCAAGCTTGCGCCGAAGACTGCGTACCTGGGCGCCGATGGAGGCGGCGATGGAGCGTGAGGCTGTCGGCTGCGGCGCGAGCGAGCCTGTCTTCAGCGGCTCGTCTTTGGCCTTGGACGGCCTGGCTTTCGACCTTTGAGCGCTCACCAGCCGTGTTGCCTTCTTCTCCGCGGTCATGAAAGCCTCTGCTCGGCGCGCGCTACGATCTATAACATGCTCAAGACGACCTCATCCTCGTTCGCGCGCATTGAGTCAATCCGTGACCGCATCGAAAGATCGGGCTGCTCTCGCCATTCGGGATCCTGCGCCAGCCGACGGGCCGGCATGGCAGCGGCTTTGGTCGGACTACTGCCCGTTCTATCAAACCAACCTGCCAGACGAGGTGACGGCGGCAACTTGGGAGCGAATCCTGGCACCTGGACACGCCATGTTCGGCCGCATCGCGACGTGGGAAGGCAAGTTGTCGGCTTCACCATCGCGGTGGTGCATCCGTGTTCCTGGACGCTCGCTCCCGTCTGCTACCTCGAGGACTGCCGCCAAGAAGGCTGGTCGCGGCTCTACCAATGATTTTGTCCGCTATCGCCTGTTCCTCGGTTGAACTCTCAGCTCGCTCCAAACGCCCTCGGACAGAGCCGCTTGCCGGAAAAAAGGGCACCCGTGCGTAACAAACGCATATATGTTGGACTGGCGAGAAACTTTCTTTCCTGCTAGTGTTGCCCTGGGCATAGACAGCCTGAGCATTGTCGCTCGGGAAAGGGGGAACTATGGGTGCAGATTCCAAACAGTCCACTGCTTCCCAAGAGCTGGGATACGCTTCAGCCAACCTCAAACGCGAGACGGGATGGTGGGGCGCCTTCGTGATCGGCCTCGCCGGCACGATCTTGGTGACCGGTATCGCCCCGGTCATGGTGACAACCCTTGGCGCCTCGTCAATTCCGATCACTATTTTCATCACCCTCACGGGATGGGTGCTCTGTCTCATTCTGGCGGAACTGGCGGCCATGATGCCCGAGCGCACCGGCGGATCGCCGTCTTACGCCTATCCGGCCTACAAGGACCGCTGGCCGAGGTTCGCCAAGCACATCAACGGCTTCACGGCCTGGGCGTATTGGCTCGGCTGGTTTCCAGTGGCGCCGCTCAACATGATCCTGGCTTCGTTCTACTTGGCCGATCGTTTCCACCTCGACACGACGGTCGGGTTCACGCCGATCCACACCTTCATTGCCTGGTCGACGCTGATCATCTCGATCTTGGGCTTGCTGCTCTTCTTTATCCCCGCCTATCGCGGCATCCGTTTCGGCGCGAGCTTTGCCACGGTGCTCGCGCTGCTGTCGATGATTCCCCTGACCTTCATCGCGGTTGCTTGGATTTTCAATCCGAGTGTCGTGAACTTCGGCGAGTTGTCCGGGTTCAAGCATCTGGACGGGTCGAGCTTTTTCTCCGACGTCAGCGGGTTCAATTGGCTGCAGGTTTATATCGCCTATGGCTTCCTGTTGACTTGGAACGTGATCGCCATGGAGGCGGCTGCCTGCTACATCGGCGAATGCGCCAATCCGGATCATGACGCGAAGATCGCGATGAACCTGGAAGGAGGTTATGGGGTCTTCATTTACACCCTGATACCCATCGCCTTTATCGTCGTTCTCGGGGCGAAGGCGCTCGCCGATCCCTCGCTCGCCGATCCAAAGACCATCTTCGTGACCTTCGCTGGCAAGGTCTTCCCCGGCGTTGGCGGCGAGCTCCTCAACTGGATCATTGCCTTCATGCTGATCGTGGCGTTGGCGCTCTCGGCCCTCAATGCCATTTTGGGCTCGGGTCGGGCCCTCTATCAAATGGCGCTCGACGGTGAATTCCCCACCTTCTTCGCCAAGACGAACGAGCATGGCGTGCCGGCGCGAGCCATGGCCTTCAACGTCTTCGCATCGCTCATTATTGTTTTTCTGGGCGGAGCGGTGGAGATCTACAGCTTCTCCAACGTCGGCTACACGGTGTCCTTCCTGCCGGTGCTGATCGGATATTACCTGCTGCGCAAGGACAAGCCCAATCTCCGGCGCCCCTTCAAGCTGCCAGAGTTCATGAAATACGTCGCTCTGGCGCTCGCGGTGGTCTATTTCATCTTCTGGCTGTTCGGCGGCCTCTGGTACTCACAGTTGGGCAACGTGCAGATTTATTACTGGCTCGGCTGGGCCACCCTGCTCGCTTACCTGCCCCTGTATTGGTACCGGGTGTACGTCGAAGACAAGCGCGACGTTTCCGTCGGAGGCAAGCGCAAGGCTGCTTGATGGGGGCGTGATCGACGCCCGTCCCGCGACGAATGGGGTGATCCCGCAAGGGTGTCCCCGTGGGTGCGATGCCATCGTCGTGGCGCAGATACGCTGCGCCACGACTTGACATCCAGGGGTGCGCCGCACTTGATGCGGCACCCACTCGCTCCCACCATGGGCACACCGTGGACGAGATCGCCGGTTTCCTCGCTCGTTTCCCTCCATTCGATCAGCTTGCCGCGGACGATCTGCAAGGCATTGCTGCGACGGTAACGGTGCGGTCGTACCCCACAGGGACCGACATCCTCGTCGAGGATGGCCCCCCGGCGGCGGAGTTTTTCGTCATCCGGAGCGGCTCGGTCGAGTTGCGCCACCAAGATGAGGTGGTGGACGTCCTCGAACCCGGAGAGAGCTTTGGCCACCCATCGCTGCTCACGGGCATGGCGGCGGCGTTCACCGTCCGGGCGCATGAAGACACCACTTGCTACCTGTTAGGGCCGGAACAGGCACTCAAGGTTCTCGGCCGGCCCGCAGGAGCCAAATTCGTTGCCCTGACAATGCGCGAGCGGCTCACCCGCACCGGGCACACCGTCCACGGCCTGCCAGAGATCCGCACCGTCCACATCGCCAACCTGATGACGGGACCACCGGTGTTCTGTCCTCCGGAACGATCGGTGCGAGAAGCCGCCAGCTTGATGAGCGCGCACCACGTCTCGGCGCTCCTGGTCCCGTCGGCCGGCGAGTTCGGCATCGTGACCGACGCCGACTTCCGGCAAAAGGTGCTGGCGGGCGGCGTCTCTCCTGAAGCACCGGTCACCGCGATCATGAGCCGCCCGCTCCTGACCGTCCGGTCGAATCGATATGCGGTGGATGCCGCACTCGACATGCTGTACGCGGGCGTGCAGCACTTGGCGGTAACCGACACACGCGGCTCCATCGTAGGGTTTCTGTCCGCGGCCGACCTCATGGGGCTGGCCTATTGGAGCCCCTTTGCCCTTCGCGCCGCCATCTTCAATGCCCAAAGCGAAGCGGCCCTCGACTCCGCGACCAAAGAGCTGCCCGGACTTTTCGCCGCCCTGGTCCAGGCCGGACTCAAAGCTCTCGACATCGGACGGGTCCTGGCGCTCAACCACGACGCCGTCACTACACGCCTGCTCGACTTCGCCATCGCCCGCCACGGGCCAGCCCCCTGCGCCTGGGCCTGGTTCGCGCTTGGGAGCGTGGCGCGCCGGGAACTCACCCTCGCCTCGGATCAAGACAACGCGCTGGCCTACGCCGATCCCGCCGACCCGGAGGTGGACGCCTATTTCGAGCGCGTCGCCCAGGACGTGAATGCGGGTCTAGCCCGCGCCGGGTTCGGGGCCGACATCTCCGGCGTGATGGCCGGGAACGCCCTCTGGCGCATGTCTGAATCACAATGGGTCCAGACCTTCCGGGACTGTCTCGAATCGCCCGACCACTCGCACCTGGTCCGGGCTGTTGTGGCGTTCGATTTCCGGCATGTCGCCGGTGGATTGGAGGTCACGCCTCCCCTCGTGGCTGTGCTGCAGGAGGCCCGGGAGCATCAGGGCTTCCTCGCCCAGCTGGCGCGAACCGCCACCGACGCGCCTCCGGCATTGCCACACCGGTTCTTTGCAGCGCGATGGGACCGGCAGGAGGTGGACCTCAAGAAAGGCGGGATCGTCCCGATCGCCAACCTGGCACGGTTCCACGCGCTCGCGAACGGCATCACCATCTCCTCTACCCTCGACCGGCTCGTGGCTGCAGAGGGGCTGGGAGCCATCAACAAAGAGACCGCTCAATCGTTGCGGGAGGCCTTTGCGTTTATCTGGCAGGTTCGGATTGATCAGCACGCCCGGCAAATTCGTGCCGGCCTCACGCCCAATAACCTGATCCGTCCCGAAGAGCTGCCGCCGCTCGCGCGGGCAGAACTGCGCGGGGCATTCCAGGCCATCGGCCGCGCCCAGCAGCAGCTCAACCGATTTGTTCCCCCCGGAATATGAGGGGCTTGGAGCGGTAACCGGTTCCCACTTTCTCGGAGCGTGCGCTAAGCGACCAGCACCTCCAACTCCCCCAATACGCGTACGCAGCCGACTTCCCGCGGCTTGTGCAGGTGGCCGCAGATCACGGGGGGCCGCCCTAGGATTTGCCATGCCTGCCCCACCGCCACGGCCGAGGGATCTGGAGGAAGATGAAAGAAGTGGTAGATGAAATCCGGCGGCGTGTGGCACACCAGAAAATCCACCCGGCCCACGCCCTCGAACCGGGCGATGTCGGCCATGGTCACCTGCTCTTCCGGCCACCAGTCCACGTCATCCCGGCGCACGGCCCGGTCGATGACAGAGCTCCCGCCCCCGAGAAAGGCAATCCGCCGCCCGTCAACCTCCAGCACCGTCCCGCGGGGAACAAACACCAGGTTGGGCGCAATCTCGGTGGGCCGGGTAATTCCCCGGTAGGAGGGCTCGTGGTCGTGATTGCCCGTGATGTAGTAGACGAGGTGGGCGAGCGGTGGGACTCCGGTCCCGGTCGGGCCCAAATCGTCGGAATGGAGACCTAGATCGCCGACCTGAACGGCGACATCCACACCGGCCGGAAGCTCCGCGACCGCCCCGGCGAGGCGGTCGAACGCCCGATGCACGTCGCCGATGAACGCAATCATTCTCTGCAGCCACTCCCGCAATCGCCGCCATCATCAACACGATCGGCGGCGAAAGACAGTCTTCTTATAATAGACCGTAACGCGGCCGCTGCGACAGGGCTAGCGCGTGACGGTCCGCTGGGGCTCGATCACCAGATAGACCGGGACAGGCGCCATCCGGCGCACGCGATGGGGCTCATGCGACCAGACCATATTGGAGACCAGCCAGTGCTGCGGCGGATCGGCCGCCATCACGATCGCATCGGCGCGGCGTTGGCGAGCCTCGGCCAAGATCCGCTTGGCCGCGTTGCGCGTGCCCACGACCTGGCCGCTCGCCGCGATGTTGCGGCGCTTCAGCCAGGTGACGGTATCGGCCACGCAATCATGATGCTCCTTCAATTCTCGTTTATTGGGCATCAACCCGGGATGGGGCAGGCCGAAGCTCGTGCCCCAGATGCGGGCAATGGAGAGAACATGGACCTCGGCCCCTGCCCGCTCGGCTATGCGGGCGGCAAACTCCATCGCAGCCCGCGGGATGGGGCGCCCTTCCGAGGCGAGCAGGATCATTTTACCCGTGAAGGCATCGACCGCCGGCGACTCAGGCGGCGTGCGCCAAGGCCAGCGCAGGGGAAGGACAAAGCGGTTCATGTCAACGGACCGATGGGTGATTGGTTTGCGCCTGTTGGCAGCCGTCAGAAGTGACGGTGGTCGTGATCTCGGGTCTATCGTCGCCCATCATGGTAGCATGTCGTCACCGCCGCAATCGCGGCTTGATCGTTCAGGTTCTCCGGCGGAAAGAGTAGTTGTTTGTCAGGACTAGCGACGATGCCGCCAATTGGGCGTGATCTATGATCGGGCAATGCGGCGCCCAGATGGTGTGGTTGGCATGATCCGCGTGGATGTCGCGCTGAAGCTCGATGCTTTCGATCTCAATATTGCCTTCGAGAACGACGCCGGGATCACCGCTTTGTTTGGCCGTTCCGGCGCGGGCAAGTCGATGACGATCAATTTGATCGCGGGCCTTGCGCGTCCGGATCGCGGCCAGATCGAGCTTGATGGCCGCACCTTAGTGGACACCGAACGCTTCATCTTTGTGCCCGCCCATCGGCGCCGCGTCGGGCTCGTATTTCAGGATGCTCAGCTGTTCCCGCATCTCAGCGTCAGGCAGAACCTCCTGTTCGGGCGCTGGTTCGCACCGAAGGCCGACCAGACCATCGGCTTCGATCCGGTGGTCGAGACGCTCGGGATCGGCCATCTTCTTGGGCGGAAACCGGCGCGGCTGTCGGGGGGTGAAAACCAACGGGTGGCGATCGGCCGGGCGCTGCTTGCCTCGCCGAAGATCCTCCTGATGGACGAGCCGCTGGCTTCGCTCGATACCGAGCGCAAGCTCGAGATCCTGCCGCTGATCGAACGCTTGCGCGACGAGTTCCGCATCCCGATCGTCTACGTCTCCCACTCCGTCGATGAGGTTGCCCGCTTGGCAGCGCGCGTGGTGGTGCTGGAAGCAGGCCGCGTCGTCGCGCTCGGACCGGTCGAGCAAATTTTGGGGGCCGGTCTCGACCAGGCCGGCTTAAGCCGCTTCGCCCGGACTTCCGTCATTACCGGAATGCTGTCGGGCATCGATGCCGAGTACGACCTGACCGAGATTTCGCATCCCGCTGGAACGATCTGGCTTGCGGGCCGCGCCGGACCGATCGGACGCGAGGCGCGGGTCGTCATCAAGGCGACCGACATCACATTGTCGACGACGAGGCCGCACAACCTCAGCGTGCGAACCACTCTGGCCGGTAGGGTGGCCAGCATCAAGATCGACGACGGCCCGCTGGCGGCGGTCAAGATCGAGCTTGAGGGCCACGGCCAACTCTTCGCGCTGGCGACGCGCAAGGCGATCGATGAGCTCGGGCTTGGACGCGGCGACCGGGTGTTCGCCCTGGTCAAGACGGTCGCACTCGATGAACGGGCCGTAGCGGCGATTGAGCCATAGTTTCGCCCCACCACCACGGCCCCCCGGGGGGCCGATGCGTTCCGCGGGTTCCTCGACGCACAGATTACTATGGCAAGTCTCCAGAATTTGAGTTCAAGGTTCACCGGCTTTCGGGGGCGATAAATGAACCCCCGTTCGCCGGAGAAGCGACGTGAAGGCACTCATCATCACAGCCGATGACTTCGGTCTTTCGCTGCCCGTGAACGACGCCGTCGAGCGCGCCCATCGAGAAGGGATCCTCTCCGCGGCGAGCTTGATGGTGGGCGCCCCTGCCGTGGACGATGCGGTCGCGCGTGCGCGCACCCTACCCTCGCTCGGCGTTGGCCTGCATTTGACCTTGCTCGATGGGCACCCCGTATTGCCCCCCGACCAGGTGCCGGGTCTCATTGGGGCCGATAGGCGGTTCTCAAGCGACCCCTTACGCTTCGGCGTGGCACTTTATTTTTCCCCGGAGCTCCGGCGCCAGGCCGACGCCGAGATCACCGCGCAGTTTGAACGCTTTCGCGCGACGGGGCTCAGAATGGACCACGTCAACGGACACCAGCACTTCCACATGCACCCGGTCGTCGCATCGGCGATTGCGAGGATTGCCCCTCGCTTTGGCTCGCCGCCGGTGCGCGTCCCGCTCGAGCCCTTCGGTCCATCTTGCCGAGCGAACCGCGATCGCGCCCTTGGGCGCTTGGCGAGCTGGGTCTTCTATTTTGCGCAAACACGTCGTCTGCGCCGACGATTGGCCGCTGCACGCCTAGCGTCCAACGATCATCTGTTCGGTCTGAATGACAGCGGCGCGATGGTCGAGGATCGCATTCTCCGGCTCATCGAGCATCTGCCTGATGGGATATCCGAGTTCTATTGCCATCCGGCAACGCGACGGTGGGAGGGCACTGACAATCTCCCTGCTTGCTATCGTGCCGAGGAGGAGTTGGGTGCACTGCTGAGCCGCGCCGTCAAATTGAAGATCGAGGCCTGTGGCTTACGGCCTTTGTCATTCCGTGCGGCTCTTGACCCCGTCCAAGGACGCCCCGCTCAGCATTCGAAACGATCCGGTAGCGAGCGGAGGATAAGGATGGGAAGTTGACCGCAGGAGACCATGTCGTGAGGGTCGGCGTGATCCTCTGCGCTTTGGTCGGACTTGCCATCGCCACGGGCCTCATCCTCCATTTTGGGTGGCGAGCGGTCGGCGATGCAGCCCTGGCCACTGGCTGGCAGGGCCTCGCGGCCATAACTGGCATCTATTTCATTTGTCTCCTGCTCTGCGCGCTGGCATGGCGAGCGCTTCTCATCGACGCCCCTCGTAACGCGACCCTCGTCTGCCTGTGGGGTCGCTGGCTGCGAGAAAGTGTCGGCAATCTGTTTGCGTTTCTGCCAACGGCAGGCGAGATCGCCGGTGCCCGCGAGCTGACGCTTTATGGCGTCCGTCCCGGCATGGCGGGTGCGAGTATCGTTGTCGATCTCACCCTGGAACTCCTGAGCCAGATCGCCTTCACGCTCTTTGGTCTCGCGCTTTTCCTCACCTGGTATCAGGGCAAGGAGATCGGCGCATGGCTGGTAAGCGGGCTGGCTATCTCTATCCTGGCGGCCGCCGGATTCGTCCTGGCGCAATACAAGGGCTTGTTCAGCCTGCTGGAAAGGCTCCCCGAGCGTCTCGACCTCAAATGGGGTTGGAAGGCGTTGCCGGAGGCCGAGAGCGTCCAGGCCGGGATTCACAAGATCTACCATCACCGCAGGCGCATCTCGGCCGGGGCTGTGCTGCATCTTGCCGGCTGGGTCGTCGGCGCCGGCGAAGCGTGGGTCGGCCTCTGGTTCATGGGCCACGCTCTGTTGTGGTCGGACGCTCTGATCCTGGAGAGCCTCGCTTTCGCGTTGCGCACCGCGGCCTTCGCGGTGCCGGCGCGACTGGGCGTTCAGGAGGGCGGCTATGTCGTGCTCGGAGCCTTGTTCGGACTTTCACCCGAGGTTGCGCTCGCCCTCTCACTCCTGAAACGTGCCCGCGAACTCGCCACAGGCTTGCCCTGCCTGATCGTCTGGCAGGGCCTCGAGGCCCGGCGGCTTTGGAGCCGGCAGCGCTCGCAAATCGGATGAGCCGAGCGCGCGCCCCTTTAGCTCAAGCGGGCTAGGGGAGCGACCGGCGGAAAGATTCTACCGAAGCCCTCGATGCAAATTGATAGGAAGACCGAGCTGCGGTCCCAAGGGCGGCGGCCGCCACTTTGGCGATGCTCGTCGCGTTCAGTCCGGCGAGCTCGTACATCTTGTCCGAATTCCCCTGGTCGATAAACAGGTCGGGCAGGACCATAGGGCGAACTCTCAGACCCCCTTCGAGAAGCTGGGCATTGGCGAGATAGTGCAGCACATGGCTGCCGAACCCGCCGATCGAGCCCTCCTCCACCGTCACGAGCACCTCATGGTCGCGGGCGAGCCGGTCGATCAGGTCCCGGTCGAGAGGTTTCATGAAGCGTGCGTCAGCGACGGTCGCCGGGAGGCCGAAAGTCTCAAGCTGATCGGCGGCCTTCAGACATTCCGCCAGTCGCGTGCCCAGCGACAGAATCGCAATCGTGGTGCCCTCGCGCATGATGCGGCCTCTGCCAATCTCAAGCGCCACGCCATCCGCGGGCAGCGCAATACCAGTCCCCTCGCCGCGCGGATAACGCAATGCCGATGGACCATCGTCGATCGCAACCTGGGTGGCCACCATGTGCTTTAGCTCCGCCTCGTCGGCGGCGGCCATGATGACGAAATTGGGCAGACAGCCGAGATAAGCGAGATCGAAAGAGCCGGCATGGGTCGGCCCGTCGGCCCCGACGAGACCGGCCCGGTCGAGGGCAAAGCGTACCGGCAAGCTTTGGATCGCAACATCATGCACCACTTGGTCGTAGGCGCGCTGGAGGAATGTGGAATAGATCGCGGCAAACGGTTTCATGCCCTCGCACGCCAAGCCTGCTGCAAAGGTCACGGCGTGTTGCTCGGCGATTCCCACGTCGAACGTCCGCTCAGGGAACTCCTTGGCAAACCGGTCGAGCCCCGTGCCGTCCGGCATGGCGGCCGTGATGGCGACGATCTTCTTGTCCTTTCTGGCCTCGGCGATGAGACTGTCCGCAAAAACGCGCGTGTAGGTGGGTGCCTTGGCTTGCGTCTTCACTTGCGCGCCGGTCACCACGTCGAATTTGGCGACCCCATGATACTTGTCGCAGGAGGCCTCCGCCGGTGCGTAGCCTTTGCCTTTCTTGGTTACGACGTGGACGAGGATCGGGCCTTGCTGGGCATCGCGAACGTTTTTTAGGACCGCCAGGAGCTGACTGAGATCGTGCCCGTCGATGGGTCCCACATAATAAAAGCCGAGCTCCTCGAACCACGCCCCACCCTGCCAGAGATGGCGGGTATATTCCTCAAGGCGGGCCAGGCGGCGTTCCCAGCTCCTCGGCAAGCGCTTAGCGATCCGTTTCGCAAAGTTGCGCCACAAAAGGTAGGAGCGGCTGGAAGTCATGCGAGCGAAATAGGCCGACAGGGCGCCGGTCGGCGGCGCAATCGACATCGCATTGTCGTTGAGAACGACAATCAGGCGCGCGTCGAGAGCGCCTGCATTGTTCATCGCCTCATAGGCCATGCCCGCGCTCATGGCGCCATCGCCGATGACGCAGACGACTCGATTCCCGGCGTCGTTGAGGTCGCGCGCCACGGCCATACCGAGGCCCGCGGAGATCGAGGTCGAAGAGTGGGCGGCCCCGAACGGGTCGTATTGACTTTCGGCGCGCCGGGTGAAGCCCGACAGGCCGCCCGGCTGACGCAGGGTGCGAATTTGCCCTCGCCTCGCCGTCAAAATCTTGTGGGGATAGGCTTGGTGGCTGACGTCCCAGATGAGCCGATCGCGCGGCGTGTCGAATAAGTAGTGCAAGGCCACCGTGAGCTCTATGACGCCGAGACCGGCGCCCAGGTGACCCCCCGTTATCGACACCGCATCGATGGTCTCCCGCCGGAGTTCGGCGGCAAGCTGCGGCAAGTCCGATTCAGACAGATTGCGCAGGTCCTCGGGCGTATGCACCCTATCGAGGAGCGGCGTCCTCGATGCCTGCGGCGCCTTTGCGTCCATGGACTCCCCCCGCTCCGCGAGCCTCACTCGCAAAGTCCGCTACCCCGTGCGGCCTCTAGGCCGCGTCAGCTCCCCGACAAAAGCTTGTCACCCCGTTTGACAAGCGAGCGGACCAGCTCATCGGGTCCGCCCGACTTGAGGATCGCTCCGAACTCCGCCCGCCGGCTGGCCAGCTCGCTGATCGTGCCGTCGAGATAGACGTCGATAACCTTCCAATCGTTGCCTGCCTTGCGCATCAGGTAGTTGAGCGCCACGGTCTTTCCATCGGATTGGACGATGCGTGTCTTGACGATCTTGTCGCCGTTCGGCTGATCAACCGTCTGCAAGATCTCGAACTGCTCGCCGGAGAACCCGTCGAACCGGCTCGCATAGGTAGCTGTCGTCATGCGCGCAAAGGCATTGACGATGCTGAGCTGTTGCGGCGCCGAAAGCGTGCTCCAGCTTTGCCCAACGGCGATCCTCGACATTGACGTAAGGTCGTAGGTCTTCGTGAGAACGGGGGCGAGCTTGTCGTAGCGCCCCTTGAGGCCGAGCTGCTCGGCATGCTTCATCGTATCGAGCAGGGCGGCATAGAGGCTGTCGATGCTCGATGCAGCGGGATCCGTGCTCCCGCCAAATCCACTGACGGGAGAGAGAAGCAACAGCGCGAGCCCGAGTGATACGACAGTAGAGGCGCGCCGGCAGATATTCGCAAGCGCCGCCGTCATTGACCGCCTTGCAGCGCATTCGCTACTAACTCCTGCTCCTTGGTCGCAGGCACGGGCACATGCAACAGGGAGGCGGTCGTAGCCGACGCCGTTCCGGGTCCTTCGAACGAGCCGGCAGGGTGAGCCGTCCAGCCGCTCGTTTCGAGCGCTTCCTGCAGCTCCGCTTGCCTCTTCTGATACACAACGCTGCGCAGCATGGAATAAAAGTCGATCGAGCCCTCCTCAAGCTCCTGCATCTGGTCGGCTTGACCCAACTTCGTGAACGGGCTCGCAACGGTGCCGACGACGGTTAGGTTGTTGACCGTGGCGGCAATCTGCGCCGGCAGCACCCCTCCGGCGGGAAGCGTCGCGGCGAACTCCACGGTCGTTCCGATCAGATCGCGTATGTTGGTTGGTCCAATAACCGGCAAGACCAGATAGGGGCTATCGCGCATGCCCAAGACATACAGAGTCTGTCCGAGATCACCGGATTGATGCGGCAGGTTTTGGCGCGTCGCGACATCAAAGAGGCCGGCCACGCCAAAGGTCGAGTTGACTGCGAAACGGCCGAGAGTCGTCGCAGCAGCCCCCAACCGGAGTTGCACGACATCGTTGGCGAAGACCATGGGTTCGGAGAGATTGCTGGCGAACGCCTCAACCGAGTTGCGCACCGGCTCTGGCACGCTGTTGTGGTATGCATTTGCAACTGGATACACCACCGCATGATTGAAGCGCTGGTTGCGCTCAAACACTGAGCGGTTCATCCTTTCGAGCGGATCGGACACTTCTTTTGATTCGTCCGGCAAACTTGCCACATCGTTCGGCGCGTCGAGTGCAGCCTGGGTGTCTTTGGGTTCGACCGATGGATTGTGAGAAGCAAGCAGTTCAGGCGAGGGCATGGACGTACCGCCCGCTGCGCAAGCCGAGAGCGCAGCAGCGAGGGCAATGGCAGCAGCCCGCCCGAGAATGGAAAACGTCTTAACCCTCATGGCCCCCAACCCGTTGTGGGGTTTATGCTTGTTGTCCGGCCTGCTGCTACACGAAAGCCGAAAGTTCCCCTAATGGATGAGCTTACCGTGAAACTTGCCGTTTGGCTCGGTCCAATTTTAACCCTCTTAGCCATTTCAGGCTGCATCTATGCCCTTTTTGCGGCGGCGCTCCTGCGGCGATTTGCCCAAAAAATGCCCAGCGCCCTGCCATCGAGCCCCGGCCTGACATTGCTAAAGCCCCTTTGCGGGGGTGAGTCCGAACTTGAAACAAACTTAGCCTCTTTCTGCCGCCAAGACTATGGCGGCAGCGTCCAGCTTGTCTTTGGCATCCAGGATCCGGCCGATCCCGCCGGGACGGCTGTTGGGCGGCTCCGCGAACGGTTTCCGGAGCACGATATCGAGCTCGTTGCGGACCCGAGCCTGCATGGCAGCAATCGGAAAGTATCGAACCTTGTCAATATGTTGACGCGGGCAGACTACGACATCTTCGTGGTCTCCGACAGCGACATTCGCGTCGGGCCGGAGTATCTCCGGGAGGTAGTGTCCGCGCTCTCAGCGCCAGAGGTAGGGCTCGTAACCTGCCTGTACCGAGGAATTCCCGTTGCTGGGCTTTGGTCCAGCCTCTCTGCGGCAGCGATCAATCATCACTTTCTCCCCAGCGTTTTGGTGGGGCTAAGGCTTCGACTCGCCCGGCCATGCTTGGGCTCGACCATCGCGATACGGGCTGAGACCCTCGAGCGTATTGGGGGTTTTGGCGCCTTCTCCGATCAACTTGCCGATGACTATGCCATGGGAGAGGCCGTTCGCGGGTTGGGGCTAAGGGTTGCAATTCCTCGGTTTCTCGTCGGCCATATCTGCTCCGAGCAGAGTTTTGGCGAGCTACTCGGCCACGAGCTACGCTGGGCGCGCACGATCAGGAACGTCGACCCGCTTGGCTATGCAGGTTTGGTGGCAACCAATCCCCTGCCCTTCGCCCTCGCCGCGGCCGCCCTGCAAGGCTTCGACGCCCCCGGCGTCGGACTGATTGCGCTTGCGCTTGCTTGTCGCCTCCTAGTTTCTATACAAATCGTTGGCACGCGCGGCGGGGGCGGAAAGTGCGTCTCGCTTTGGCTTAGCCCCCTTTGCGATTTATTGAGCGCTGCGATTTTCCTGGCGAGCTTTGTGCCAGTGCCAATGATCTGGCGGGGACATCGGTACGCGCTGCAGTCCGATGGAACCCTTACGCCGAGCTGAGGGATGTAGGCATATGCGAACGCTCTTCCTGCAAGCGCCCTCTTACGACGGCTTCGACGGCGGAGCGGGCGCCCGTTACCAGATGCGGCGCGAGGTTCGCTCGTTCTGGTACCCCACCTGGCTCGCCCAGCCCGCGGCCCTCGTCGAGAACTCAAAGCTTATCGATGCGCCGCCACACCGTCTCAGCTTCGCCGATGTCGCCCCTTACGCGCGCCAATATGAACTACTCGTCCTGCACACCTCGTCGCCGTCCTTCGCAAGCGATGTGAAGACCGCCGAGGCGATGAAGGAGCTCAATCCGAGCCTCAGGATCGGTTTCATCGGTGCCAAAGTCGCGGTGCAACCGAAGGAGAGCCTGGAAGCTTCACGAGCCATCGATTTCGTTGCGCGCAACGAGTTCGACTACACCGTCAAGGAGGTGTCGGAAGGGCGCGAGTTGAGCAAGATCGTCGGCCTCTCCTATCGCAACGCCGACGGCATCATCGTCCACAACGCCGACCGCCCGGTGCTCGAGGACATGGACGCGCTACCTTTCGTGACGCCGGTCTATAAGCGCGATCTTGTCATCGAGAATTATTTTGGCGGCTATCTCAAGCATCCCTACGTCTCGTTCTATACGGGCCGCGGGTGCAAGTCGCGGTGCACCTTCTGCCTTTGGCCGCAGACCGTCGGCGGCCATCGCTACCGCGTGCGCAGCATCGGCAATGTCATAGACGAGCTGAAATGGGCGGCCGCCGCTTTCCCGCAGGTGCAAGAGTTCTTCTTCGACGACGACACCCTCACCGATGATCTGCCGCGCGTCGAGGCGCTCGCCAAGGAAATCGGCAAGCTCGGCCTAACCTGGTCGTGCAACGCCAAGGCCAACGTCCCGCGCGAGACGTTGAAGGTGATGAAGGACAACGGCTTGCGGTTGCTGCTAGTGGGGTATGAATCCGGCAATCAGCAAATTCTCTACAACATCAAGAAGGGCATGCGGGTCGAGTTCGCCCGCCGCTTCACCAAGGACTGCCACGAGCTCGGCATCGTCATCCACGGCACCTTCATCCTCGGCCTTCCCGGCGAAACCAAAGAGACGATCGAGGAAACGATTCGCTTCGCCAACGAGATCAACCCGCACACGATCCAAGTGTCTCTCGCGGCGCCCTACCCCGGCACCTTCCTGTATAACCAGGCGCGCGAGAACAAGTGGCTGTTCGACGAGAACCAAGAGCTCCTCACCGATCTTGGAACGCAAATCGCCCCGCTGTCCTATCCGCATCTGAGCCACACCGAGATCTTCGATTCGGTCGAGGCGTTCTATAAGCGGTTCTACTTCCGCGCCCCGAAGATCGCCGCCATCGTCGGCGAGATGGTGCGCAGTCCCGAGATGATGAAGCGCCGCTTGCGCGAAGGCTTGGAATTCTTCCGCTTCCTGCGCGAGCGGCATGACGTCGCCGCCTGACCGCCGATCGACGGCGGGCGGCGCTCATTTCTTTTGCGCGGGTTGCCGGGGCGGACCCATCAGCATCGGCTGAAACAGCACGGCGGCAGCGAGCGTGGTGACGAGCGACAAGCTCAAGAGCTTACCCATGCTCGACGTTCCGGGATGATTGGACAGCCATAGGCTTGCGAAGGCGGTCGCCGTCGTCACCGCACTGAACACGACGGCACGCGTCAGCGACGATGCGAGCGGGCTCGTCTCACCTCCTCTCCAAGCGAGCACGTAATAGATCTTGAACGCCACGCCAACGCCAAGCAGCAGCGGCAGCGCAATGATGTTGGCGAAGTTGAGCGGCAATCCCAGCAACACCGTCAGCTCCAGCGTCACCACGCCCGCAAGCAGTAGCGGCACGAGCGTCACGAGCACGTCGCCGATGCGGCGCAGAACGAGGAGCAAGAGCAAAGTGATCGAGACAAGCGCAAGCGCGCCAGCCTCGATGAACGCGCGTACAACCGTGCGCGCCGACTGCTGAACCAGGATCGGCAATCCGGTCGCATCCGGTGCTACCGCAAGCACGGCGGACGCAAAGCGGCTCATGGTCGCGTCGTCGTTTTGATCGCCCTCCGGGGCGACTTCCACGCGAGCCCTGCCGTCCGCGGCCACCCATTCGCGCACTAGGTCCTGCGGCATTCGATCCACCGAGACGCGCTCCGCCTCGAGCGCGGTGCGGGTCTGCTCCAGCCGAAGCTTCAGACCATCGAGCAGGGCTTGTTCGACTGCGGCGCGGTGCGCGGGGTCGACGTCGGCTAGCTTCTTCAGCGCCGCGGAAACGCCGGCCATCGAGGAGTCTGGTACTTGCCCCGCGGCGTCCGCAAACGCCTGCGCCGTAACGGTGAGGGCCTGCTTCGTCTCTTCGTCGCTTGGAAGCGGCCGAGCCTCGGCAACATCGAGGGTGGGACCCAGCAGAGACGCCGCATCTTCGATCAGGGCCAGGTTCTCATCCTGGTGTTGAGGCACGAAGCTTGCCAGCGTCGTCGCGCGGGAGACCACGGGAATTCCGTCGAAGCGCCGCGCCATGGCCTCCGCGTCCTGCAGCGAGGGAGTAAGGACATCAACTCCGTTGAGCGTGTTCGCTGGGTCGCGCATGAGCTCGAGCAGCGTTGCGACCGATTCGACCTTTGCGCTCCTCAGGCTCAGGGGATTGAACGCGAATTTGAGATCATTGAGGAGCGGCAGGCCCGCCATGACCGCCACGCCGGTGAGAAGCAGGATCGGGATCCTATGGCGCGCCATGAAACGGTCGACGGGAGCGAGCTTGCGGTAGCCAATCTCCTTGGGCTCCCCCGGCGGCCTCGATAACGTCAACAGGGCCGGCAGCAGCGTAATGGTGGTGATGAAGGCGATGATCATACCGGTGCCGGCGACCAGCCCCAATTCTGATATGCCGCGATAGTCGGTGGGGCCGAACGCGTAGAAGCCCGCTGCAGTCGCGGCCGCAGCAAGGGCCAAGGGATTGGCGATTCCGGCCGCAGCGGCCGCGAGCGCGGCATTGAGGTTGTCGTTGACGTACCGCTCCCGGCGATAGCGCACGGACAGCTGGATGCCGAAATCGACCCCGATTCCCACGAAGAGAACGGCAAAGGCCACCGAAATAGGATTGAAGGCGCCCACCATGGCGAGACCGGTGGCGGCGGTCACGGCAAGGCCGGCAAAGAGACTTAGCACGACCGGGAGAATGATCCGGCCTGAGCGGAGCGCGAGCCATAGTACGAGCAGCACCACGGCGGTGGTCAGCAGGGTGTTGAGGAGCGCGCCGTCGGCAAGCGTTGCGAATTCCTCGTCGGCGATGGCAATGGGGCCGGTAAGGCGGACCCTGAAACCTCGATCTGGCGTTAGGCCGAGCGTGGCTGCGGTGCTGCGGATCGTCTCGGACGCCGCGGCACCGGGCTCGAGTGCACCATAGTCGAGGATCGGCTTGACGCGGATGAATCGGCGCAGCTCGCTTGGGGCAGGCGCGACGCCCGTCATAAGCTCGTTCCAGGAGAACGCAGCCGAGCCCCCGCCGAGGAGAGTGTCGACGGTGGCGGAGAGGCGCGCGAGCGGAGCGGCAAAGTCTTTGGTCTCGATTTGACCTTCCGTCGCCCCCCTCGGAATGAGGGCGAGCGCATCGGCGAGACCACGTAAGGTTGGATCGGCGGCCAACGTCCCCAGGAAGGGTTGATCGCGGATAAGCTGCTCGGTGGTGTGCCGCACTTCTTCGACGGGCAGAAAAAGCAGCCCGTTCTTCTCAAAGAACGCGCCTCCGTCGGGCCGGTACACCGCTGCGATATGTTCTGGCTTCGTGACGAGGACGGCCGCAAGAGCACGCGCCGCACCTTCGGCAAGTTCAGGGGTGGCTCCGTCTACGACCACCAAGATCGTGTCTGCCCGTTGCGGAAATGCCGCATCGAGCTGCAATTCGCGCTGGCGCCACGGAAGCTTTGATGAGATGAGCGCGCCCGTGTCGGTGTTAATCGTGAAATGTTGGTATGTGTAGACGACCGCTGCCAAAGTCACCATCGAAGCGACGAGCAATGTCAGCCATGGGAACCGGCAACATGCTCTAGCAATTGCAGCGATGGCGGTTTCAAGCATATCCGGCCCGTCTCCAGCGGTTCTTATGGGCATAGGGGCCTCGACTGGGGGTTGCCGCGCGCGAGACCACATGCGTCAATGAGTGAGTTATCCTTTTAGCGGGATGACGGCCCAGACGGCGCGATGGGCTCAATTTGCGCGAAGCAGTCCCTCTGGGCGTTCTTTGGCAAGCTATTTTGACGTGAACCCGCCTCAATAGGAAGGCACTGGGTGCGTCACATCGGCGACACGGAAGCGCTTGACCACCTGCCTTCCGGGCGGGCTAATGGGGGTGCCGCCGCCCGTCGGCCGGCGCAAGGGGGTTCCAACAGCGGATCGGTCGCATGCGGGTCATCTTGGCACAGCCGCGCGGATTTTGCGCTGGTGTCGTCCGGGCAATCGAGATCGTGGAGCAGGCGCTCAATAGATTTGGGGCACCCGTCCATGTGCGCCACGAGATCGTCCACAACCGGCACGTCGTTGAGAGCCTTAAGGCCAAGGGCGTTCGTTTCGTGGAGGACCTTTCCGAGGTGCCGCCAGGCGCGGTGACGATTTTCAGCGCCCACGGAGTGTCGAGCGCGGTCGAGATGGATGCCAAGGCGCGAGGCTTGTCAGTGCTGGACGCGGTCTGTCCTCTCGTTGCCAAGGTGCATCACGAGGGGCAACGCTATATCGACCAGGGCCGCATCGTGATCCTCATCGGTCATGCGGGGCATCCCGAAATCGAGGGAACCATGGGCCAGCTCAGGGGCGAGGTGCATCTCATCCAGAGCAAGGACGATGTTGAGCGGCTCGACATCTCCGCCGATGCGCCCATCGCTTACATTACCCAGACGACGCTGAGCGTGGATGACACGCGGGCCACCATCGCAGCCGTCGAGAACCGGTTCAAAGATGTCGTCGGTCCTGAGACCCGCGACATCTGCTACGCCACGCAAAACCGGCAAACCGCCGTGCGCGAGCTCGCCGGCGTGGTCGAGCTGATCCTCGTCGTCGGCTCAAGCAACAGCTCGAATTCAAATCGCCTGCGCGAGATCGGGGCCGAGGGCGGCATCCCGAGCTATCTCGTCGCCGATGGGAGCGACCTCAAGCCGGAATGGTTCGACGGCAAGACGACGATTGGCCTAACCGCCGGAGCTTCGGCGCCGGAGGTGCTGGTCGATGACGTCATCGAGGCACTCGGACGCTATGGACCCGTTGAGGTATCGATCCTTTCCGGCATCGAGGAAAAAGTTCACTTCCGGCTTCCGCAAGAGCTCGTTGGAGCCTAAATCGATTTCTGCGTTGCTCGCGGCGCGGACATAACCACGGAGCCCAGCATGGGTATTCCTTTCGGTCAGGCGTTGGCAGTTGGGGCGTATGTCATCCGCCAGCATTTGAGCGGTCGAAAACGGTACCCACTGGTGCTGATGCTCGAGCCACTCTTTCGCTGCAACCTCGCCTGCGCGGGCTGCGGCAAGATCGACTATCCCGACAAGATCCTGGACCAGCGCCTGTCGGTTGCCGACGCCATGCACGCAATCGATGAATGCGGCGCCCCGGTCGTCGTGCTCGCGGGCGGCGAACCGCTGCTGCACAGAGAGCTGCGCGAGATCGTCCAGGGCGCGCTCGCCAAAGGCAAATACGTCACCGTGTGCACCAACGCGCTGTTGATGGACAAGAAGCTCGGTCAATATCAACCGCACAGCCGCTTCAATTGGTCGGTGCATCTCGATGGCGACAAAGAGATGCACGACAAGTCGGTTTGCCAGACGGGAGTCTATGACCGCGCCGTCGCGGCCATAAAGAGCGCCAAGGTAAAAGGATTCCGGGTGAACATCAACTGCACGCTATTCAGCGGTGCGGAGCCTCAGCGCGTGGCCGAATTATTTGACAGCGTCATGGCCCTCGGCATCGACGGCATCACCGTATCGCCCGGCTACGCGTATGAGCGCGCACCGGACCAGCAGCACTTCCTCAATCGCCTAAAGACCAAGCAGCTGTTCCGGGACGTCTTCCGCCTCGGCCGAGGAAAGCCACGCTGGTCGATCTTCCAGTCGGGGCTGTTCCTCGATTTCCTCGCCGGCAATCAGACCTATCACTGCACGCCGTGGGGCAATCCTACCCGGACGGTGTTCGGCTGGCAGCGCCCCTGCTATCTGCTCGGCGAAGGCTACGCCAAGACCTTCAAGGAGCTGATGGAGGACACGGACTGGGACAAATACGGCACGGGCAATTACGAGAAGTGTGCCGATTGCATGGTGCATAGCGGCTTCGAGGCGTCCGCGGTCATGGACGCGGTGAAGAAGCCGTGGAAGGCCGCCAAGGTCGCGCTTGCCGGCATCAGGACCGAGGGGCCGATGGCTCCGGACATCCCGCTCGACCGGCAGCGACCCGCGGAATATGTCTTCGCGAGGCATGTCGAGCAGAAGTTAAGCGAGATCGCGGAAGCCGAGTCCCGCCCCCAAGAGGTCGTGGCAGCGGAGTAACCCCGCCATGGCGGCTCGCGTATCAGCCGCGAGGCGAAGGAGCGCCGGCAGCTGACCCGGGCGCTTCACCAGCGAGCCGAGCACCGCAAGCAAGTCGATCCCACCGTCGCGTCGCATGCCCATAAGTGCCGCGGACGGTATCGCTCGCTCGGCAGGATCGGCGATCACGCGCAGCACGGCAAAGGGCAGCCCATGTCGCGTGGCAAGCTGCGCAACAATATAGCTTTCCATGTCTGCCGCGACGGCGCCGATCTCCGCATTGAGCGTCCGCTTTGCCAATGCCGAGGTCAGCGGGTGATCGACGCCGGCGATGGCGACGGGCTCTGGGATACCGAGCCTCTTCTTAATATGCGCGGCCCAGGCCGCATCGGCGCGATAGGCTCTACCGGCGTGGACGACCTCGCCGCCGACGAGACACGTTCCGGGCGCTAGGCTCGGCGCCAGGCCCGCGGCAAGGCCGAAACTGATGATGGCCTGGCCTCCCTCGACAATTAAACGCTCGATGAGCTGCGCCAGACGCGCTCCGTCTCCGCCCCCGGCCACGGCCCTGACATCGTCCGACTGTGCGGCGATCCGGCCCTCCGCCCGGAGGCCCGTTGCGGCGATGACAAAGCCCCGCACATTCACATCCCGACCAGAACGGTCTTGGTGTTGGCGGCTTCGAGATTGCGGTAGCGGGCCAGCGCCCAAAGGGGAAAGAATTTCGAGTAGCCGTGATAGCGGAGATAAAAGACGCGTGGGAATCCCGTGGCGGTGAACCGCGCCTCGTCCCAGAAACCGTCCTCACCTTGGGTTTGCACGAGGTAGCGGATGCCCTTGGCGACCGCCGGATCATCGACGTCGCCCGCCGCCATCAATCCGAGCAACGCCCAGGCGGTTTGCGAGGCTGTGCTCGGCGCGGGTTCATATTCCTTATAGTCGAGCCTGTAGCTCTCGCCGCCCTCACCCCAGCCGCCGTCGGCGTTCTGAATCGACAGCAGCCAACGTGCTGCCTTCCGCATTGCGGGCGATGCGGTGTCCACGCGTGCCGCGTTCAAGGCGCAGAGGACAGACCACGTTCCATAAACGTAGTTCATGCCCCAGCGGCCATACCAGCTGCCGTCTTGCTCCTGCGTCTCGAGAAGATAGGCGATCCCCCGGTCGAGCGCAGGGCTCTCGCCGATCGCCCCGAGCTGAGCGAGCATCGACACGCAACGCGCGGCGACGTCGGCGGTGGGAGGATCCAGCAGGGCCCCGTGATCCGAGAACGGAATCTGGTTGAGGTAGTAGTATTCGTTGTCGGCATCGAAGGCAGCCCAGCCGCCATTGTTGCACTGCATGCCGATCACCCATTCCTGCCCGCGGGCGATCTCCCCCCCGTACGCGTCATGCCGCTTATTTGGCGTGCGTGCCGAAGCGCGGTCCATGGCCATGACGACGACGGCGGTGTCGTCGAGGTCGGGATAGTGCGGATTGGCGTATTGGAACGCCCAGCCGCCTGGCCGGACGCCGGGGCGGCTCGCAGCCCAATCGCCCACCGTATCAAGCACCTGCAAGGGGCGCAGCCATTCGAGGCTCTTTCGAGCGCGTCGCTCGCAATCCGGACCCCCCACCTCGATTAGTGTGTGAGCGACAAGCGCCGTGTCCCAGACGGGCGAGAGACAGGGCTGGCAATAGGCCTCGTCGTCCTTGATCACCAGCAAGTTGTCGAGCGAGGCTCGCGCCGTTTTGACGTTCGCGTCGTTCTTGGCATAGCCCAAGGCATCGAACATCAGCACCGAATTCGCCATGGCCGGGAAAATCGCGCCGAGCCCATCCTCCCCGTTCAGCCGCTCCGTGACGAAATTGACGGCCTTAGCGACGGCCCGGGCGCGGATGGATTTCGGAAAATAGGGCTCGAACGCGCGCAACGTCCGGTCAATGCTGCCGAACATTTCCGCCCAAGGCCACGTCTGATGCGCGCCCTTCGGCCAATGCCGCACGGCGTCCGGCGGCGTGACAAAAAGCTCGTCGATGCGGATTCCCTTCGGATTCCGTGCGCGCGGCTTCAGCGCATTCAGCACCATAAGCGGCACCATTACGGTGCGCGCCCAATAGGAGACCTTGTCGAGATGGAAGGGAAACCACCGCGGCAGCAGCATGATCTCGACGGGCATCACCGGCACGCCGCGCCACGGGATAGCGCCATAGAGCGCGAGCAGATTGCGCGTGAACACATTGCTGCTCGCGGCGCCGCCATGGCCGAGGATCCAGTCCCGCGCGCGCGCCATATGCGGTGCGTCGGCGGAGTCGTCGATCATCTTCAGTGCGAAATACGCCTTGACGCTTGCGCTCATATCGGACGCGCCGGCGTAGAACAGCGGCCAGCCGCCATCGGGCGATTGAATGCGACGGAGATAGCGCGCGATTTTCCGCTCAAGCTCGGCATCGACCGGCTCGGCGAGATAATGGCGCATGAGCACATATTCGGCCGGGATCGTGGCATCCGCCTCGAGCTCGAAGAGAAAATGTCCGTCCTCCCGCTGCAGCGCGCAAAGCGCCTCTGTCGCCGAGGCGATCGAGGCCTCAAGCTTGCCACTTGCTGGCGCGGCAGTAGTCGCCTTGGTCCGCGCTTCACTCATGGTCATGCCACGCCTCTGGTCATGCCACGCCTCTTCCACTGCCGTTCAGCGACTGCGCGCGCGCCGGCTTCGTCACGAGGCAGGCGGCGCTGTTGCCCGACCTTATGGCGCCCTCGATGGTGGCGGGGAGACCCGTCGCCGTCCAGTCGCCGGCAAGGAATAGATTGCGCCAGCGCGTTTGCGTGGGGGGCCTTTTGGCGTTCTCTTGCGGAAGGGCGGCAAAGGTCGCACGGCGCTCCTTGACGATCTGCCAGGGCGGCAGCTCCTCCCCCATGCCGGTCAGCTTGGCGATGTCCGCCCAAATCTTTTGCGCCAGGAGATCGCGCGGCGCTTCGATCCAGCGATCGGCGGCGCTGATGGTGGCGGACAGGCGCCCGGGGAAGGCGAACAGCCATTCCGCCGTCCCATTGATAACCCCGAGGACTCGCGGGAAGGTCTTGGGAGGATCGAACTTGAAATGTGCGTTGACGATGGCGCGGAATTGGCTCGGCGCGGATAGGTCCGGAAGGTACAGCGACGCGACCGGGGCCGGAACGGCGAGAATGACGCTGTCGCCCGCGGCGAGGGCGACGCGATCTTCGCCAAAATCAAGCGCGCGCACCTTGTCGTCCGCAAGCTCCAAGCGCCGAAGCTGATGGTCGAAACATAACTTGGCTCCGTTCCGCTTGAGATACTCGAGGGCCGGGTCGATGAAGGCGGGACCAAGGCCGCCTTCGGCAACCAATGGGCGGCACGCATTGCCGCCGCGCGCAAAGGTTTCGCGCAGGAGAGCGCTCGCAAGCAAAGATGACGCTTCCGGCGGCTCCGTATTCAGCGCCGCCAGAAACACTGGTCGCCAGAGCCGCTCGTAGAGCGTTCCCTCGCACTGAATGAGATCGCCGAGCGCGCGATCGCGACGCGCCGGTAGCAGCCCCATCAGCGACAAATAGTCGGCCGGCCGAGTGCCGGGCACGCGCCGTGAGTTGGAAAAAATCCACCAGGGGAAGCGCCCCTCGTTCGGATGCAGCACCCAGTGGTCGCCGGACGCAAGATCGGCGAAGGCAAATTCGGCCTCCGCGGGACCGACGAGCTTGTCCTCGCTGCCGATCGTCCTCAGGAAAGCGAGCGCCGCATGATTGGCGGACAAGAGAAGATGATTGCCATTGTCGATGGTGAGACCCAAAGCCGGTTCGAAATAGGAGCGGCAGCGGCCGCCGGCGTGACGTGCAAGCTCGTGCACGACGATCTCGCGCGCCGAGCCGGCGAGCCCGACTGCCGCGGCAAGACCGGCAAGACCGGCGCCCACGATATGCACCGTTCCGCGTCCCATCACACAATGCCGTGACGCATAACCGCCCAGAGAAATTGAAGCTTCGAAGGGGGCACCTTTGCTCGCGGCGCCGTCCAGCCGCGCGCCACGAGCCGATCGAGGAGAGCGCGATAGACAGAGGCCATGACCCGCGGCGAACGCACGCTTTCCCGGCGGCAACGCGCCATCACCGCCGACGCCTCATCGAAGTGCCCCCGCGCGCGGGCGGCGACGGCGGCACAAGCAATACGGAGCGCCGGATGCGCGAGCACCTTGGCGATGTCCGTATCGGCTATGCCGGCCTCCGCCAAGGCGTCCTTCGGTAAATAAAGACGGCCCAGCTCCGCGTCCTGATCGAGGTCGCGGAGGATATTGGTCATCTGCAAGGCGCGACCGAGGTGATGCGACAGCTGCCGCCCCTTCTCCTCCTCGACGCCGAAAATCCTGACGGAAAGGCGCCCGACCGCCGAAGCCACGCGGTCGCAATAAAGATCGAGCGCCTCCCAATCCGGGGCCCGGATTTCACGTAGCACGTCCATCTCCATGCCATCGATGATGCAGAGGAAGTCCTCCTGGCGCAAACCAAAGCTCTGCACGGGGACGGCGAGTCCTTTGGTCAACTCGGTTGGAGCGCCTACGGCATAGAGGTGCGCAAGGTCCGCGCGCCAGCAATTCAGCATGGCGACGCGCTCCGATCTCGGGCCTCTATCCTCGGCGATATCGTCGACCGTGCGGCAGAAGGCATAAACCTCGTACATGGCCTGCCGCTGCTCGGGGGCAAGGATGCGCATGGCGAGGTAGAAGGAGCTGCGCGACACGGTGGTAGCAGCCGCTTCCGGCGCTTCACTCTGCCGCTCCGTGGTGCTCATCGCTATGTCCCTGCCCGCGAAGAAGCCCGGGGTAGAGCGAGCCTCGCTGCAAGCGTGGCCGCGGCGCCTTGCGCGGCCTGCAGAACGGTGCCCGCCTTGGTCAGGTGCACGCTCTCGCTCAACGGATCGCGGATCATCAGCAGCGCGATCAGCTTTTGCGCAAGCCTCACAATGACCCCGGTCTCGAGACCGAGCCGCGCGTCCTTCACCGAAAGCGGCAGCTTCGAGGCTTGAGGCAAGAGCTCACCGGTCCGCCCGGCGATGCTGCTGAGGGCTGAGCGGAGAGCGGGCGAGGCAATGGGCGCGGCCAGAGCGTCCACGCCGATCCCGTGTGCCGTCAGGCTATCGAGCGGCAGATAGACCCGATCGAGCGCGCGATAATCCTTCGCGCAATCCTGCAGATGATTGATGACTTGCAAACCGGCACAAAGCGAATCGGAGTAAGCCCAGGTTGAGCGCTCCTCGCCGTGCAGATCGAGGACGAAACGGCCGACGGGCATGGCGGAATAGCGGCAATAGTGCATGAGCTCGGCCCAGTCCGCATAGCGACGCTTGGTGACGTCGGCGCGGAAAGCGGTCAAGAGGTCGAGCGGGTGTGTGGGCGCAAGTTCACTCTCCGCGAGCACGCGCCGCAGCGGCAAAGCTTCCCTGGCAGTATCGGCACGTCCGAGAAGGGTGTCCTCAAGCGCGTCCAGCCTTGCGAACTTCTCGCTTTCGCTGAGCGTCGGGTGGTCGGCCACATCATCCGCCGCGCGGGCAAAGCGGTAGAAGCTCAAAATCGGCGCGCGCAAGCGCGGGGCGAGGAGCACGGAGGCGACCGGAAAGTTCTCCTCATGCTCCGTCTTGCTCGCATCGATGTTGGCCGTAATCGTCATCGCCTCGCCGGAAGGGCCCGACTACGCCCTTTCCACAATCCACCTTCACCACGCCAATGCTGGTACGCCGAATCGAGCGTGAATGCCAAATAGGCCGCTGCGATCAGGGGCAAAGCGGGCGCCCAGACGGGGGACACGTCGTAGAAGCGCAAGATCGGCAGGAAGGCCAGGGTCATCAACGCCCAAGCCCCGGCGGCGATGATGGACGCTGGGTAGCCGGCCACGAGGACCAGGGCCGGCGCTGCAAGAAAAGTGAGCGCCATGCCGGCCGAGACGGCAACCAGAAGGGGCGGCGAGTAGCGGAGCTGCGCATAGGCAGACCGCGCCACCATGCGACGAATGTCACCGATATGTGGATAGCGTCGCAAGCTGCGGACGCGATCCGTCAGACCGAGCCAGGTGGGCCCTTCGGCCTGCATCAGTTTTGCGAGCGTGCAATCATCGATGAGCGCACCGCGAATCTTGGCGATCCCCCCTGCCCGCTCAAGCGCGCGCCGCTCGATCAGCATGCAGCCGCCGGCCGCGGCCGCGGTCTTGGCGGTGCTGCGGTTGACCCAAGCGAAGGGGTAGAGCATCTGGAAGAAAAAGACGAAGGCGGGGATGAGAGCGCGCTCGGCGAGGCTCCGGCAACGAAGCTTCGCCATGAGCGAGACGAGCACGAGGCCGGTGGCGCTCGCCCGCGCGACTAGGCGCCTTAATATATCGGGCGCGTAGGCGATGTCGGCGTCGGTCAGCAGCAGATAATCGGGCGCTGGCTCAAGGGCCTCGGCCTGAGCGATGCCCTGATGCATGGCCCAGACCTTGCCGGTCCATGCCTGAGGCAACGGCTCGCCTCGGAGCACGACCACCTCGCGGTGAGCCTCAGCCGCGACCGCTCGGGCGACTCCCGCCGTGTCGTCGCTGCTCTCGTCGTCCACGAGCACGATCGACAACGCCCCAGGATAATCTTGGGCCAGAAGCGAGCCGAGGCCAAGCCGAAGCATCGGGGCTTCGTTGCGCGCCGGGATGACGGCGACAACGTTCGGCCATGCGCCGGGCGCCAGCGGTGCGGACCGGTCTTGGTCTTCGCGCTCGCGCGCGCGCCAAAAGCCGCCACGGCAGAAGATCAGATACAGCCAGACGGCGAGCGCAAGCGAGGCGATCACGAGCGGAAGCGTCATGATAGAAAACCTGCTTGGCGAAACCAGTCGATCGCGTCACGCAGACCCGCTTCGGCAGACCTCGCTGTGTAGCCGAGATCGCGTTCCGCCTTCGCCGAGGTGAAGTACATCGGGTGCTTCGCCATCCTCAAGCCATCGAGCGTCACGAAGGGTTCGCGCTTGGTAACGCGGGCGACAGCCTCGGCCCCGAACGCGAATGGATAAATCAGCGCGAGCGGCAGGCGGAGGCGCGGGGGCGGACGACCCGTGAGCTGGGCGATCCTGCCGAGCAGCTCGGCCAAAGTCATGTTATCGCCGCCGAGAATATAGCGCTCGCCGATGCGGCCTTGGTTCAGCGCCGCGAGGTGCCCGGCGGCGACGTCGTCCACATGCACGAGATTGAGGCCGGTATTGACGAAGGCCGGCATGCGGCCCGAGGCCGCTTCCACGATGATGCGTCCTGTGGGCGTTGGGCGCAGGTCGCGCGGGCCGATGGGGGTCGAGGGATTGACGATGACCGCCAGGAGGCCGTCGCCGATCATGCGCTCTACGAGTTGCTCGGCGGCAACCTTGCTGCACTTATAAGCGCCGATCCCCTGGTTCTCGGCGAGCGGCATCGTCTCATCCGTGGGTAAGCCGTCCTCGCGGAGCTTGAGGGTGGCGACGCTCGACGTATAGACAACGCGCTCGGCACCGCTCTCGCGTGCCGCCTCCATCACCACCCGCGTCCCCTCCACATTGGTTCGCATGATCTCCTCGGGGTCGGGTGCCCAGAGCCGGTAATCGGCGGCCACGTGGAACACGTAGCGCGCGTCCTTGGCGGCGGCAAAAACGGCATCTCGGTCCCGCATGTCGCCTTCGACTATGTCGATCTGGAGACCGTCAAGATTCGATCTGGGGCTGTGGCGACGCGCAAGGGCCCGGACGCTAAACCCGGCCGCCAAGAGCTTTCTGACAACGGCGGAGCCCACGAAGCCGGTGGCTCCCGTTATGAACGCACGATCGTTATTCGACACGAAGCTCTGCAAGCCTCCCTACGAGGGGTTGAGCAACTATCGCGCGGCTTGAGCTCGCGGCGGAGAGGCGCCATCGTCTCATTCGACACGAGTCCATGTCTGGCTCCTGCCGAAGATCGACAATCCAACAAAACCTCGAACGTTGAGCTGCGTACCGTCGGCGCTGAGACGCATGCTTGCGCTGTAGACCTTCCCGGTTTCCGGATCGAGTATCGTGCCCCCGCCATAGTCCAATCCGGATTGCTTCATACCTTCAATGAAAACCAGGCCGAGGAGCGGTTGATTGAGCTTGTCGCCTGGACACTGCCCGCACACGGGATTCGGGTCGTCACCAGGTTCTGGGAAGAGGTGCGAGAGGCGCCCTACAAACACGCCGCCTTCCTCCGTTATGGTGACAAACGCCCCAACCTTTCCGGCGTCGTCAACTTGGCGCCAGACGCCTGCCGCGGTCGGTTCGCTGCGAGCCGCGTTAATAGCGAGGAGCGCACCCAAGGCCGCGAGCGTCAAGCTCAGGGCAATTCCACGCCACCGTTCACGATGACCCTGCAACACAGCTACTCCCGTTGAACCGACTGATCGTTGGGAAGATAGAGGGAATCTGTTGATTTTGGTATTGACGTGCCACTGGCATGACCCCCGACCGCCAAAGTAATGGCGGCAAAATCCCTGAGCTGGAAGGGCTTGCCCACTCGGAGGCCGAGATTGAGCACCTCAAAAAGCATGGTGCAAACATCGTGGTCATGGGCGAGCACGAGATTGCCAAGGCGATGCTCAAGGAGACCGGGGATGTCGCCTCCATCGAGCCCTAGCGGCGCCTGAGAATCGCGAGGTGGTCGCGATTGACTATGCGAAAGTTAGGGAGCTTTCGTCGGCTACACCGCATCTTCTTGCAACAACCGGCCGGCTTCGGCGACGATTGCCGCAACACGCTCGCCGGCCGGGATCAGTGCGTCGATGCGGTCGACCCCCTGGCCTGCATAAAGCGCCATCCCTTCGAAGTCCCCGGTCATCGAGCGCAACGGCGAGTCCGTGCTGAAAAGGAAAATCGGCCGGCCTTCCTCTTCGCCAATGATTTGGCCGAGACCAAATGGATCGCCTCTCTCACCGCGCGTCGCGCTGTTATGTAACACCCGGACCGGGGCGCCGATCGGCCAGTTGATGTGAAACATCTCCGTGAGGACAGTCTCCTCTGCCTTGGCCTGCAGAATCCGCTGCTTGTGATAGTCGTGGGCAAAAAACTCTGGCGAGGCGAGAAAGGCCGTGCCGATCACCACGCCCTGAGCGCCTAATCTCAATGCCGTGGCAAGGTCGCGGCCGTCGACCATGCCGCCGGCGGCCAAGACCGGCGCGTCGCTCGAAGCGACGATCTCGGGCAATAAGAGCCGCAGAGGCGTCACGCCCCGAACATGTCCACCAGCCTCGACACCCTGAGCAATCAGGATTTGTGCGCCTGCTCGCTGAGCCTCCTCCCCCTCTTTGGCCGATCCGACCTGACACACCACTAGAATGCCCGCACCACGAAGACGCCCGACAATCTCTTGGGACACGTCCCAGAACAGAGCGACCACCGGGATGCCAAGCTCAATGCACATGACCAGCTGCTGTTCGAGCAGCTCGCCATCGGTCGCAGCAGGAATGAGGTTGATCCCGAATGGCTTCGAAGTGAGGCGCCGAACGGCGTCAGCCTCTCGGCGCATCAGGCTTGTCGGCTCACGAACCATACCGAGGAATCCGAATCCCCCAGCCTGAGTTACAGCCGCCACGAGCTCAGAACGGGCTACACCACCCATTCCGGCCAACACCACCGGATACTCGCATCCAAGTAAGCCGCAAGCCTGTGTCCGCAGAGAACCGCTCATGGGCAGCCTATTCATAGGCGCAGCAGAAGACTCAAGGATCCCCGCCAAAAGCCGCCAAAGAGCATGGTGTCGTTTAGCGGCTTAGTCTCATTCCCATTCGAGCTCGGCGAACGCCGCCGTGACGTTCCGGACATGGTACTGGTCGAACAGCTTCCAGCCGTCACGCTCCTCGAAACCCGCCGTCTTTATGGCGTCTTCCAAGGTTTTACCTTCCTTGATCAATTCGCGGACGTCGGTTGCGATCGCCGCGAGATAGCGCTGTTCGGGTTCCAGCGCCGCCGGCAGCTCCATGGCGTGGGGCCCGTGACCAGGGATCACGCGAGCAACCTTCCGCGTCTTGAGATCGTCGATCAGCGCGAGCCAGCCCTTGATAGACCCGTCCAGCGTCGGCACGTGAGCGGAGAAAAGGAGATCGCCCAAGAACAGCGTGTCAGTCGCCGTGTCGGTGATGGTGAGGTCGTTGTCGGTATGGGCGGTTCGCTGCGTCTCGAGACGAAGGGGGCGGCCGCCAAGATCGAGGGTGAGGACATCGTCAACGCTCAGCGTGGGCAGGATCACCTCGCTGCCCTGGAACGCGTCGGCTCCCATCATCTGCTTGTTCATCGCAACGTAGCGATCCGCGCGGGCGGCAAGTCCGCGCGCGAGCTTGTGGTTGGCGACGAAAGCCAGGTTGTCCTCCTTGAAGGCCGCATTGCCGAAGACGTGATCGGGGTGCATGTGAGTATTGATCACATATTTGATGGGCTTGTCGGTGACGGCGCGGATAGAGTTGCGCAACGCGCGCCCCGCGGCCGCGCTGCCCAAGGTGTCGATCACGGCAACCGCGTCGTCTCCCACTACAACGCTCGCATTTGCCATGTCGCCTTCGTTCTCCGGCGACTGAAGCTCGTAACGTCCTTGGTGCACGAATACGCCGGGCGCCACCTCGCTCAATTCGAGAGAGGGTTCGGCGCGAGCGGGAATACTGCGAAGAATCGGCGATGCAGCCAAGGCAAACAGGCCGCGAAGAAAAACCTTGCGTGAGACGAGAAGCCGCTTGGTGTTCTTGCTTGGCGACATTGCCTTGTCTACCCACTACTTGGTAGCTTATCAACAAGCTGGCTCAGCTGAATTCGCGTGGGTCTGGCCGAGCGTCGCTGTCAAGCGCAAGCCTCCGGCCGGCCCGAAAAGCACGATCCCGAACGACACTCGTCTCCAGATCGGCTCCCTCCTATTCGAGGGCCTGGACCAGATCGACCTCACGGGTCCGTTCGAGGTGTTATCGCGGCTCCCGAACTCGACGTATCGCATCTTTGCGAAGACCGCCCAGCCGGTGCGCGTGGCTCGCCGCCTCGGTATTGCACTGCCCTAACCGCGCTGCGGGTTATCGGTTAGAACGCCATGCTGCCTTTCCGCTATTCGCACTAAGCGGAACCAAATCGAGGCCAAGCTGTTACGTCGCCTACCAACCCCAAAGCAGACATCTCAAACCCGCCACGAGGCCTACCGTTTTGGCGGCGCAGCGTCGCAGCGCCGGATACGATGTTGAACCGCCAATGAATCTGGTGTCGAATTAGATCGATGCCTCGACCATCTACCACCGGTGCCAAGTGTTCGGTGAATTGGACGGAGCTTTGGCGTAACGCATGTTAGACGGTGCAAGGCCAGCAGACTTGCAGTAGAAGTCCTTATAGGAGACTGCAATGGCCACGTTGCTCATCAATGACCAAACACATGAGCTCGATGTTCCGGATGACATGCCTCTTTTGTGGGTTCTGCGCGACGTCGTCGGACTGACAGGGACGAAGTTCGGTTGCGGTGTCGCTCTATGCGGTGCTTGCACGGTGCATGTCGAAGGCCGTTCGATACGATCCTGCATCACGCCCGTGGCCAGCGTCGCCGGCAAGAAGGTCACCACCATCGAAGCGATCGGCGAAACCTCGAGCGGCAAGAAAATCCAGCAAGCCTGGCTCAATGTGGAAGTGGTCCAGTGCGGCTACTGCCAGTCTGGCCAGATCATGTCTGCCGCAGCGCTTATCGAGAGCAATCCGAACCCGAGCGACGCCGAGATCGATGCGGCCATGTCGGGCAATATCTGTCGTTGCGGCACTTATCCGCGCATTCGTGCCGCCATCAAACAAGCATCGCAGTCCGCTTGAGCCGCAGGAAGGAACTCCATGGGTCTGGAGCTACCGCTGAAGCCCATTAAAGATAAGGCGAAAATCCTGTCCGATGGCGTTTCGCGCAGGAGCTTCATGGTCACCAGTGCGGCCGCCGGTGGTGGTTTGCTCATCGGCTTTTATCTGCCTCAACCGATCGGCGCCAAGGCCCAGATCGTAACTACGGAAGCGTTCGGTCCAAACGCCTTCGTCCGCATTCGCCCTGACGACAGCGTGACGCTCGTCATGCCGCAAGTCGAGATGGGACAAGGCACCTACACCTCAATGAGCATGCTTATCGCCGAAGAGCTGGAGGTCGACCTTGCGCAGGTCACCCTCGAAGCCGCACCCCCCGACGACCGGCTCTATGCCAATCCGCTCCTTGGGTTCCAAGTCACGGGCGGCTCGACTTCAGTGCCGGCTATGTGGGAGCCGCTTCGTCGCGCTGGCGCCACCGCCCGCATCATGCTGATAGCGGCGGCGGCGGCTGACTGGAATGTCGATCCGATGTCCTGCCGCGCCGAAAAGGGCTGGGTGGCCTATCCGCCGACCGGCCAGAGGCTCAACTATGGAGCTTTGGTGGACGCGGCGGCGAAGCTGCCGGTACCCGACAAGGTCGCGCTCAAAGACCCCAAGGACTTTACGCTGATCGGAACACCCGCCAAGCGTCTCGACACGCCGGACAAAGTGAACGGCAAGGCGCAGTTCGGGATTGACGCGATGCTTCCCGGCATGAAGTTCGCCACTGTAGCCGCGTGTCCGGTTTTCGGCGGCAAACTCGCCAACGTTGACGACAGCAAGGCCATGGCAGTCAAGGGCGTGCGCCAAGTGGTGCGGCTCGACAATGCCGTCGCGGTCGTCGGCGATCATATGTGGGCGGCGATGCAAGGTCTTGCCGCACTCGACATCGACTGGGACGAGGGCCCGAACGCAAAGGTCTCGACCGCCGACATCGTGCACCAGATGGACATTGCTTCGCAGAAGCCCGGGGTCGTCGCCCGCAGCGACGGTGATGTCGCCAAAGCTATGCCTGGCGCCGCTCGAAAGGTGGAGGCCGTGTATGAGATGCCGTTTCTCGCCCACGCGGCGATGGAGCCGATGAATTGCACCGTTCATGTCACTCCGGAAGGCTGCGAGATTTGGGTGGGTATCCAGGTGGTGAGCCGGGCCCAAGCCACGGCTGCGCAGGTGACCGGACTGCCCCTCGACAAGATCCAGGTGCACAATCATCTGCTCGGCGGGGGCTTCGGTCGAAGGCTCGACGTCGACGGCATCACGCAGGCGGTGGCGGTTGCCAAGCAGGTCGAGGGGCCGGTGAAGGTGGTGTGGAGCCGGGAAGAAGACATCCAGCACGATGTCTACCGGCCGTATTATTATGACCGGTTGGCCGCCGGCCTCGATGAGCAGGGCCTGCCGGTTGCTTGGAACCACCGCGTTACCGGGTCCTCGATTTTGGCGCGATGGGCCCCGCCGGCATTTGTGAACGGTCTGGACGAAGATGCCGTCAACGGCGCCGCAAAAGAGCTGCCCTATTCGATCCCCAACATCCTGGTGGAGTATGTTCGCCACGAACCCCCTGGTCTCACGACCGGTTGGTGGCGCGGCGTCGGCCCCACGCACAATATCTTCGTGATCGAAAGCTTCATCGACGAGCTCGCCGCGGCAGCGAAGAAGGATCCCGTCGAATACCGCCGCGCTTTGCTCGGCAAATCAGCGCGCGCGCTTGGCGTGCTCAATCTCGCCGCGGAGAAGGCCGGCTGGGGTGGACCTCTGCCCGCCGGCGTCGGCCGCGGCGTCGCGGTGCAGTATGCCATGGGCACCTATCTCTCCCAAATCGCCGAGGTGGAGGTGTCCAAGGATGGCGAGGTGAGGGTTCGGCGTGTCGTTTGCGCAGTCGATTGCGGCCAGGTCGTCAACCCCGACACCATCGTGGCCCAGATCGAGGGCGGTATCATATTCGGCATCGGCGCCGCGCTGTGGGGCGAGATCACCCTCAAGAACGGCCGGGTTGAGCAACATAACTTCAATGATTATCGCGTCTTGCGCATCAACGAAGCTCCGCTGATCGAGGTGCATGTGGTGAAGAGCACCGAAGCCCCGGGGGGCATTGGTGAGCCCGGCACGATTGGCATTGCTCCGGCGATGGCCAACGCGGTCGTCGCCGTGACCGGCAAGCGCATCCGCAAGCTGCCGCTCAAGGACCAACTGCAGCCCGCATAGGTGAGGATGAGTCTCTCCAGAAAGCTCATTGCCCTCGTCGTCGTCGTGACGATAGCGGCTCTGGGCTGGCTGACCTTGCGTTCGCGCGATCCGACGGCCTTCGCCGGCGGCAAGCGGGTCGATCTCGCTGATTTTCGTGGACCGGACCCAACGGGCGTCCCTCAGAGCCTCGCCGGTGCCGATTTGGTGGTGCGTGGCGAATACCTTACGCGCGCCTCCGACTGCGCCGCCTGCCATACGGCGCCGGGCGGCGAGCCTTTTTCGGGTGGCTTGGCCTTTAAGTTGCCTATGATCGGCACGCTCTATTCGACGAACATCACCCCAGACCCCGAAACGGGGATTGGCGCCTGGAGCGACGATGAATTTGTGAGAGCGTTGCATGAGGGTGTGGGTAAGGACGGCGAACGTCTCTATCCGGCCTTTCCCTATACCTCATACACTTTGATGACGCGCAGCGACGCGCTGGCCATCAAGGCCTATCTCTTCCGCCTCAAGGCAATCAAATATACGCCGCCGCCCAACGACGTATCGTTCCCGTTCAATCAACGTTACCTCATGACGTTCTGGAACGTGCTGTTCAGCCCCGGGCACCGCTTTCAGCCCAACGCGGATCAGCCGGCGGAATGGAATCGCGGCGCCTATCTCGTCGAGGCCCTCGGCCATTGCGGCGACTGCCATACACCGCGGAACATCCTGTTTGGGCTGAAGTCCCATCAGAAATTCGCGGGAGCCCTGATCCAGGGCTGGAAGGCGTACAACATCACTCCTGACCCCAAATGGGGCATCGGAGCGTGGTCCGATGCCCAAATCGGTGGCTATCTGTCTCATGGTCACGCCGACGAGCGGAGCTTAGCGAGCGGTCCGATGGCCGAAGTCGTCGACAACAGCCTACGCTTTCTGACCGATGTCGATATTCGCGCCATGGCGACCTATTTGAAGAGCGTTCCTGCCGTAAGCGACGCCAGCGGGGCGGCCGCTGTTCAGACCCCCTCCACCCAGGATCAAATTGCCAAGACAGTCGGTTTGGACGCCGGCGGTCAGTCCCTCGGTTTGCAGGTTTTCGAGGGCGCTTGCGCGAGCTGTCATAGCTTCGACGGAAACGGGGTCATTTTCGCCCATGCCTCGTTTCTCGGCAATCGGACGGTGAACGATCCCGCGGGCGTCAATGCAACCCAGGCGATTCTGGAGGGCACGTACCTCCATACGACGCGCGGGAAAATATTCATGCCTGGCTTCGGCAACGGTTACTCGGACGCGGAGATCGCCGCTGTCGTCAATTTTGTGACCGCCCGCTTCGGAACGAGCGCATCTGCGGTCACAGCCGATCAGGTCGCCACGCGACGCCAAGAAAACTAGGCCGACAAATAGTCCATCGACGAGCGAGATGAACCATGACGATAGCGGGCGAGGCAGGTGGCGACGATCTACTCTATCTCGATGATCTTCGGGTGGGGCAGCGCTTCACGAGCAAAACGCGCGCCGTCGACGAGGTGCAGATCAAGGCGTTTGCACGGCAGTTCGATCCTCAGCCGTTTCACCTCGACGATGAAGCCGCCAAGGACAGCCTATTCTTCGGCTTGGTGGCAAGCGGCTGGCACACAGCGGCGATCACCATGCGCCTGCTAGTCGAGACGGGATTGCCGTTGGCCGGCGGCATCATCGGCGCCGGAGCGGAAGTCTCTTGGCCGAAGCCGACCCGGCCCGGCGACGTACTGCAAGTCGAAAGCGAGGTCCAGGAGATCACGCCCTCGCGATCCCGGCTGGATCGTGGAATCGCAACAATTCGAAGCATCACGCACAATCAGCGAGACGAAGTGGTGCAGGTCCTGGTGGCTAAGCTGATCGTCCCGCGTCGCACTTAACAGTAACGAGCTCCGCCGTTGGCACTTCTGCGACATGGCGAGGCATAAGAACGAGGGATCACGTGAGCGTCCCGTATCTCATTCGGTTCGAAGGTGACTTTGGCGTTGCGTCTTGGAGAGGGAGGTCGAAAATGAGGTTGCTTTTGGCGGGAACGGTGCTGTTCCTCGCAGCGTCAAGCATTGCAAGAGGAGACGATCTGGCTTGCGTCAGCACGACGTTCAATTTGCTTTCGCCAAACGATAAAGTGTGCGTCAGCGACTTCGATGACGCCAAGGTGCCCGGCGTCACTTGCTTCATCTCCCAAGCAAGAAAGGGCGGTTGGGGCCAGCCGCTCGGTCTCAACGAAGACCCATCGAATTTCTCGGTCGACTGCCGTCAAATGGGACCGATCACCGTCGACATTTCAACGCTGCCCAAGAGCGAAGAGGCGTTTAGCGAGAAAACGAGCATCTTCTTCAAAGCCACGCGCATCTACCGACTGCCTGACGAGAAGCGCAATACATTGGTCTATCTTGCCGTCAGTTCCAAGATCGTGAACGGTTCGCCTGCAAACGCGATCAGTATCGTTCCGATCATGCCGTGGACGTCAAAATGATGTCGGCCGGCCATGACGTTCCTGTGTGGTTCCGGCCCACGCCGCCGGGCTCGGAAACGGGTGAGCATCACGGCCTCACCCTTTAGGTCACGACACGCTATCGCCCTCCTCGTTCGTCACGAGCTGCCGGGTGCCAGACGCGGATACACTGGCTTCCGTGACAGTTTCGACGCGCTGGTTCATCTATGTAAGCAGGCCGTAAGCCTCGCGTGCTCACTAGCGCCCAATGGGCCTGCCAAGACGCAAAACAGATCCACAATGGCTGCGAGTCCAAATACTGGTAGTTACCCAAGGTGGCTAGGGGAGAATGGCTTAGAAATAGAGGGTCATTGGGCGGATGTGTGTTGAGCAAAATTCAAGAAAAACTACATCTGTTGATACGGTTGCCAGCTTAAATCGTAGATTATTCTTCGAGAGCTTTCCTCTATCAGTCCTATTCCTTTTGCTCGGAATGATTTTATCATTTCTGTTGTTCGGTTTTTGGTCGCCTTACTGGAACAAGGGGACATCTAACCTTATTTCTGTTTATGAGGCGCTATTGTACAATGACCATTTACCGCAAGAATTTTTTTGGTATCCGAGTTATCTAAGTCCACAATTACTTGGACTCTGGTATCGGGTCTTGCATCTTGTCGGGCTGATCCCTCAGTACAAGCTCTCTGACTTGCCAGCGCTCACCACCGCCCCGGTGTTCGATGCCACATGGCAGAACTTTGTGACTTGGGGGCGCCTCCAATCCTTTGTGATCGGCTGCGTGTATGTGTGCCTGGTGACGGTGCTGATCCGTCGGCTGATCAGGATGTGGCAGATTGCCGTGCTCGCTGGTGTGGCGCTGGCATTCTCTGACGGGATTGCCTTGGCCTACCGGATAATGCGTTCCGAGTTGCTGTCCTCCGCACTTGTCTTCCTGGCGTTGCTCTTAACGCTCATCGCGGCGCGTGAGGGGCCAAACGGCCGGCGGTTTCTCAACCTCGGATTGGCCGCCCTGCTCGTGTCGCTCTCCTTGACAGAGAAGGTTCAGGCCCTCCTTCCTGCCCTAACCATTCCAATGATCGCCTTGGCGTTTGGGAAGGACGAACGGGATGCCAGTGCCTCCGCCGTTTCCCAAGGCGCGTGGCTTCGCGCCGTCATCCTGTGCTCACTCGGACTTGTTCTGGTCGTACCGACGATTGGCCTGGTCGAAGACGGCCTCACCGGCATGGCAAGCAGCCACCTGTTCCAATACCGTCCGCTCTTTGCCAACTGGCCCGGACTCTATCAATGGCTCCTGGTCGCCTACGTGGCATTCGGCATGGTGCTTTATGCCTCGATTTGGCGCGTTCGTCCCCTCGACACCGCGTTGGGTCTGATGGCGGTGCTGGTGGGTCTGGCCTTGGGTCTTCTCGCTTTGTACGGGCGCTATGATCTCAATGTCGTCATTCCCGTCGTAAATCCTGTCGAGCATCTGCATGCCGTGTCGGGATCCCCGGGGGCGAATTTGCCAACCACGTCGATCGCAATGCTTGCGAGCCAATTCCTTACCGGTCTTGGTAAGGCTTTGGCCGTTCATACATTCTTCCTCTCGCCCAGCCACAGACCAACGCTGCTCATCGAATGGCTCGCAATCTACGCCGCGCTGCTCATCTGGAGACGCGGAGAGAAGCAGGTGGCACTACAGATTGGGGTGATTCTCGTGGCGGGATTTGCAGTGGACGTCAGCTTTACCTTGCGCACGATGAAGATCTATTACGCGCCATACACGGACCCCTTTATTGTTTTGGCTGGAGCGATTGCACTGACACAGTTCTCCAGCGAGCTGATGGGGCTGAGAGCGCAAAGGGCCATACTGGCCTCCGTGCTTGCTTATGTGATTTGGGGGAACGTCGAGTTGTATCGCGCAACGTACGGCGAACACAGCAAGGGCAAGGTTTGTGGGGTCGCTGCACAGTTCGTCAGGCGCGTCAGTATTCCTAATTGTCAATCTGCCAAGCATTCGGTCGGCGACAATCGCTCGCATCAGGTGAGCGGTAGTGCGGACCACAGCAATGAAAGCCTACTCTTGCAGGCGCAAAATCATGTATTTCATGCATGAAAGCTATAGGCTGGATGCTCGGATGCTGCACAGAGAGCAGAATATCTGGCATTGTCTGCCGCGAGCCCTCCGCATCCACCATTGGAGTAAGAATGCGTTGCTGGGCGTGCCGCTGATCACTGGCCACATGCTCGGCAACCTTACCGTCTGCCTGCAATTAGCGTTGGCTTTCATCTCCTTTTCGTTAGCGGCCTCAGCGACTTACTTGATAAATGACTTGTTGGATCTAAATAATGATCGCGTGCACGAGTATAAACGCCATCGACCAATGGTTAAAGGCGACTTGCCGATCCCGATTGCCATAATGCTGTCCTGCGGCCTTGCCGTTACTGCCGTCTCTATTGCAGCGCTCGCCCTTCCCCTTCCGTTCCTTGCCTTCATGGGCGGTTACGTCATCCTCACTCTGGCCTATTCGCTCGAATTGAAAAAGCACCTGTTGATCGACGTGATCACTCTGGCCTCTCTGTACACTGTTCGTATCCTCGCTGGCGGCACGGCGACAGGAATCGCAGTCTCGGAGTGGCTGTTGATGTTTTCACTGTTCATATTCCTCAGCCTTGCGTTCCTGAAGCGATACATCGAAATCAATGGTCACATCGGCGAAGACAGGGTGCCAGGGCGAGGATACTATGCCATGGACGCCAACATCATGCGCTCTGTCGGGCCCGCGTCGGGACTGATGGCGGTATTGGTGTTGTCACTCTACATCAACAGCCCAGACGTGCGGCTGCTTTACTCACAGCCGCGGCTTCTGTGGCTAATTTGCCCAATCGTCATCTATTGGATCACGCGCATGTGGTTCCTGGCGGAGCGCGGTCAGGTGCATCACGATCCGATTGTGTACACTGTCCGCGATTGGCAAACGTACGTGCTGGGCACATTGAGTGCCGCCATCATTACGGCTGCCACGATTTTATGATGGTACTCCTGAGCATCTCACGAGCCTTGCTCCAGCGTTGCCGAGAAGGGCAACCATTGCAGTTCTCGCGATCTTAAAATCTGATTTTCGGAATCGCGCGGGAAGAGATTTATCCGCCCTCATTTTCCCGTGTGGGTCAGTCGCTGACATCACAGTGAGTCAGCCAGTTCGTCCGCTTCGTGCCAGAAGCAGACGCCACGGCAATCAAGCGGGCCGTCCGTAGTGACGAAGTAGTCGTAGCAAGGCCTCTTGCGTGACGTCGTTTTGCTAAATCAACGCGCCAAGACAGATTCCTCCTCCCTTGGGTGCGGAAGATGCGTAAGCGAGGCGTAAGGTAGGCGTGGTCTCTGTCCATTGGGGCCGGACACTCAGGGGAAGGGGGCCGGACACTCAGGGGAAGCTGATGCGACGGCCTTCTGGCGACGCAGGGCGGCGACGTTAAACCGGGTTTGCTTAAATCACTATTCCGGCGCTTAGGCGCCTCATCTTTCGCGCCTTGTCTCTGCCACTAACCGGTAGGCGCGTAATCGGTTTCCCCAAACCCTAAAACTTCCGAGGAGTAAGACGATGCCAGACAAGCTATTGCGGGTGCTCTTTGGAGTGGCTTTTGCCTGCGTCACAGGTGGCACCGCGCTCGCCTCGAATAACAAGGCCATGGATGCTGACCTTCACGCTATTGAACTTCAATGGGAGCATATCAAGTTCGATGAGGACGGTTCGCCTAATCAATTCGATGACATTGACGCTCTTGCCAAGCGTGCTGCCGGCGTCGTCCAAAAATATCCCGGCCGGGCGGAGCCGTTGATCTGGGAAGGCATCGTTACCAGCGAAGAGGCGGGTATGGCCGGTACCATGAGCGCCCTAGGTTATGCGAAGGCCGCAAAAGCTGTTCTCGAGCAGGCTTTTCAGAGGGACCCCGCCGCACTTGATGCCGGAGCGCCGACGAGTCTTGGCGTGCTGTATTCGCGCGTGCCTGGATGGCCGATCGGCTTCGGCGATAACGACAAGGCTCGCGAGCTGCTCACGCAGGCGGTGTCGCTTGCGCCAAACGGTATGGACGCCAATTATTTCTATGGCGATTTTTTGATGGGACAGCATGAATATGCTGCCGCCCACAAAATCCTGAAACATGCTCTGTCGTTGCCACTGCAACCGGATCGGCCGCTGTGGGATAAGAATTGTCGAGCCGTGATCCGCGAACTCATGGCTAAAGCGGCTGCGAACTAGTGCAGCGGGTCCACGCATTGTGGGAGGGCATCGGGGCGCAATTGCGCAATCCGTCAGGACTGTGGGGCTGGACGGCAGGTAGCGTGATGGCCATCGCCAATGCCAAACCAAACACCCTGGCTGTGGCTGCTCTCGGCATGAGAGACGGCGAGAGCTTGCTCGAATTGGGGTGCGGCCCAGGCTACGCCTTGCAAGAGCTGCTTCGTTTGCCACATCTCGCGCGGGTGATAGGGCTTAACTCGTCCGAAGTCATGCTTGCGCAAGCATCGCGCCGCAATCGGCTGGCGGTCGAGGTTGGACGTCTCGCGCTGATCCGAGGCGATTTCGCCAGACTACCTTTCGTCGACGAAGTCGCTGACGCCGTCTTGGCGGTGAATGTGGTTTACTTCATGCACAGTTCCGCCGCCGTTCGTGAGGCGCGTCGCGTGCTGCGCCCAGGCGGACGCATCGTCCTCTATGCAACCGATAGGTCAGCCATGCGACGTTGGCCTTTTGCCGGGCCCAACACGCATCGGCTCTTCGATCATAAGAGACTGACCATGCTGCTCATTGATGCTGGTTTCGCAGCAAATCGTATCCGCATCGAAAGTGTCAACGCCGGTTTTGGCATTGAAGGCCTCCTGGCGGTGGCACAGAAGGAGAAAGCCTGCTCATCGCAGACGCATGTGCCAACGCGGCATCCAGGGGACGCTACAGATGCTGCGCCGCAGAAGGTGATGCGGTCGACGATGACGGCAAATCGCGATGCTGTGCACAGCCGAGCAGCGCCAGCAGCGCTAGCAGTGCCAAGTACCTCACTTCTTGACCTCCGTTTCGTTGCTGACCGGACGATCCAATCTCGGCGCCGATCTCAAACCTTCAAGAGCGATCTCATCACCAAATTCTGAGCGAGATGGCCGCGAATTCGGCTTTGCAGCTCCTCAGGGTGGGTGTCGAAGCGCGCGGCCGTTAGGCGCCGCGTGATTGGCGCCAACCTGCGTCGACCTTGGGACCTGACTCGCAACCGGCGTAGCCGAGTAATACGTCCCCGACGCGGCGGCGGGGGCCTTCGCTGCTTGCAAGACCAAGTCGGGCTGCACGCCTTGTGCGGCGCGCGCCTTGGCGGCAGCGTAAAAGTTCTCGAGATAGGTCCGGACTCGCGTGTCCGCCATTTGCGCGGCGATAGCACGATCCACGAGCTTTGGCAGCAACCGCTGCACGAGGACGAAGAGCCGCTCCGTGCCTTTCGCATAGGCGCTGTCCGCGTCCCGCACCACCGCCTGCCAGATGTGAGCGGCGACCGTTGCCGGGTCATCGATGCGCATTTGCATGGGTTCAACCAGGAGATCAAACGCCTGCGCAGCGCCGGTCTTGGTGGCCCGCGGTGCTGCGTAGGTCACACCGATGCCAAACGTCTTGAACTCGCGACGCAAGGCGATTGAGAGCCCGCGCAGGGCGAATTTTGACGCGGAGTAAGATGCGAACAGCGGATAAGCGACGTCTCCGAACATGGAGCCGACATTGACGATGCGCGACGGTGCCGCCCGGCGCAGCAAGGGCAGCATCTCCCGGCTCAAGGCGGCCGGAGCGATGACGTTCGTCGCCATCAGTCGCTCTAGCTCGGCATCCGTCGTATGCGTGAGCGGACCGACCGGAACGATGCCGGCGTTGTTGACGAGCACATCCAGCCCGCCCCAGTGCCGTCCCAGATAGTCACGCAACCCGTGTCGGACGGCCGGATCGGTTATGTCGCCGCGCAGGCGGAGATGACGTCCGTTCGGAGCCATCTGCGACAAGGTCGCATAAAGTGCTTCGGCACGACGACCACACAGGGCGACCGTCATGCCAAGGCGCGACGCCTCGATAGCGAGCGCGCGTCCTATGCCAGAGCCCGCGCCCGTGATCAGCGCGCGCTTGCCGTCAAGCTGCATGGCCCTTGACCGGGTGCCGCGTCGCCAACTCGTGATGGATGTCGCCATACAGCCGATAGAACACCTTCGAGGCGCCGATCACTATCTGCTGGGTCCTTGCATCGGTGATCCCGTTGGCGAGCTGCTTGAAGAACGCCACATGCTCGATGTCGAGCGCACCGTGCGACCGCAAGTAGGAGAAACCATCGTTGCCTCGATGAGCGAGCGAGCGCTGGATCGCGTCAGCAGCCTTGTCCGCGAGCAGTGTCGACATGCCCTCAAGCACGTGCACACTACCGAGCATGGCATAGGGGCTGATCCATTCGATCGCGTAGTAGGTGTAGCCCACCATCACCTGGCAGGCGATGCCAGGAGCTCCGTCGCGGACCGCGATCGCGCTGCCGCCCATGGCATCGATGTCGTTTAGGATCCATTTCTCGTGCCCGCGCTCCTCCTCCATGTATTCGACGAGAGCGTCCTGATAGGGCTCGTCGGTCGTGCGCGCCGCCGCAAGTGCGAGCAGAGGGAAGGTGTGCTTCACGTGATGATACGCCTGCGCCAGGAAGTCCACATAGAGCTCGCGCGAGGCGCCCGAGCGCATCGCCTCGCAGATCAGCGGAATCGACGTGAAGCCATTCCGCTCTTTCTCTGTCTCAGAAACCAGCCGATCGTAGAACAACACGACAGCTCTCCTTTTCTTGTTGGTCGAGTAAATCTCGCTTAGGCCGCGACCTGGCGCTGCGTGCGCTTTAGCGCGAGATATGCCTTGGCGGCGGCGTCGCGGACGATGCGCCCGTTTGCGGCAAGCACACCGATCCGTTTCGCTTCCGTCGCGGCGCAGACGACAAAATCCTTAGGCACGGCATAGGCAGGCGCATCAATGCAGATGTGCTCAAGCCACAGGAGGACATGGGCGCGCGGCGCCTCCAGCAGCCACGGCTCACCCAAGGCCGAGGGAATGAGGAGGACACTCAAATGGCGCTGGCCATGGCCGAGCACCGTGCAGGCGCCGATGCGCGGGTCGCACATCAGGACGGCTTCGACCCATTCCGGGCTGATGTTCCGCCCGAAGGCCGTGACGAGCAGCGTGTCCTTCCTGCCGGTCACGCAAAGAAAACCATCGTGGTCGAGGCCGCCGAGGTCACCGGTACGCCAGGGCTGCTTGGTGCGCCCGGCGTGAAGGTACCCCTCCATGACGGTGGGCCCGCTGACCACCACCTCGCCGTTCTCTATGCGGATGCTGAGGCCGGGCAGCGGCTCACCTACCGTTGCTGCCTTGCGGCGTCCCGGCCGGTTGACGGCGACAACCGAGCAGCACTCGGTCAGACCATAGCCTTCATGCACGGGGATACCGAGGTCCCAAGCCCGCTCGGCCAACGCCGGCGAGACCGGCGCGCCGCCGACCGCGACAAAGCGCAAGCCTTCGGGGGAGCGCTCGCCCTTCGCCTCGAGCTGGGCAATCCAGGCCGAGAGCAACTGAGGCACGAGCACCGTCGTCGTCGGACGCCACTGCGCGAACGCGCTCTGCACGTCGGCGGGGCGACCGGCGCCGACGTTCTGCGCGACGGAAGCAAAATGCGTCCGCGCGGCGACGAGCACCGGCACGCAGATGGCGGTGATGGTCTCCAAAAGCAAGGAGAGGGGCAAGACCGACAAATAGAGATCGTCCTGGCTTGCTTCAGTCGCCTTGGCGAGTGCTCGCGCCTGCCAGTCGATCTGCTCAAGACCGAGGCGGACCCCCTTTGGCCGCCCTGTGCTGCCTGACGTGTAGACGATGACACCGGCGCCTTTCCCGGGCGCGGGAAAGGTCTCGGAGCGCCGGTCCAAGACCGGCGTCGTGCGGACGGCCAAAGCAGCCGCGAGACCGAGCGCGTCGCGGGTCGCTACGATGTGACCGATCGCAGCATCGCGCAGGATGTGCTCAAGCTGCGGAAGGCTGAAGAACGTGGGCAACGGCACGACAGTCTTGCCGGCCGCCCAGGCAGCGAGCTGTGCCACCGCCCAGTCCGTCCCGTTGGCGCCGAGCAGACCGATTACCTGGGGCAAGTCCCGAAGATCCTCCGCCAAGCCGGCGACTCGAGCTGCGAGCTCTGCGCGCGTGAGGATGGAACTGTCATCTGACATCGCAGGGCTGCCGTCGGCAGAGGTGGACCAGCCGCGCAAGACGTGCAGCGTTTCAAACATGCGCCGCCGCCCCGACATCTCTGCTAACTCGGGCACCGACAACGTCGCGGTGAACCGCGTACACGCTCGGCGCAAGCGCATAGTAGCTTCCCCAAGCATCCGGATTAGGCACGCGCGAGCGGTCGGCTGCGGCGAGTGGCACCAGCGGCAAACTCATGCGCTCAAGAAGTGCCTTGAGCGGTGCCGTGGCTGTGAAGAAGGCCCACTCGAAGCCCGCAGCCTCGCCGCAGGCAATGACCTTGCGCAGCAAGGAGCCCACCGTGTGAGGGGAGCGACTGGCCAACGAGGTCACCTCGAAGATCTTCTCGCGGCGGACCGGGTAGCGCGACAACGCCGAGAGCATGGCATCCACCGGCTCTTCGAGATAGCACTCCGAGAAAAAGCCGTCGGTGGCAAAGCGCAGGCCGGCGGCGGAAAGGACCGTGCCATCGTCGCTGATCATGGCAACGAGCGTGGCCGGAAAGGCCCTGATGCGCGCCGAATAGTGACGAGCATAGACCTCCGCTATCAGTTGATCTGCTGCCGGCCGCAGTTCATGGCCGCGCGGAATAATCGCTGCCCGCATCCCCACCTTCCCCCTTCGTGCTAATAGTCACGCGAGCAAAGACGGTCGGCGCGGCGGCTTACAGACGGCTTACAGCCGCCAAAAGAGCACAATCATGAACGGCCTCCTGGTCAAGGCGTCGGCGCGCGCGACGGCTGACCAGCCTCGGACGCGGGCAGCGATTCGAACTGCATCGTGAACATCGCTCCGCCATTGGGCGCATCGTTCACGGATATGATCCCGCCATGGGCGACGACCGTTCGGGCGGCAATGTCCATTCCGAGACCAGCCCCCCCTTTGTGATCACGATCCCCCTGCCAGAAGCGGCCAAAGATCGCATGCCTTTGGTCTGGGCGCACGCCGGGCCCCTGGTCGATGACACTGATGGCCGGCGGATTGGTCACTACGATCGAGACGGTCGTACCTTCCGGCGTATGCCGCAGCGCATTCTCCACGAGGTTGCGCAGCGCCCTGAACAAGTAGTCGCTGGCACCGCGGATGCGGACAGGCTCGTCGGGCCCTACCACCTCGATGGAGCGACCGTTGTCGATTGCCGTCGGTCCAAGGTGCGAGGCAACCTCGGTCGCGACCCTGTTCAGATCCGCGACGTTTTCCGCCCCAAGCTTCAAGACATCGAGGCGTGCCACATCGAGCAGTTGGTTGACGAGTCGCTCAAGGCTACCGATCTCGTCAACAAGCTCGGCATGCCCTTCGAACTTGGACAGGATGGCCACATGGGCTTTCAGCACGGCAACCGGTGTACGGAGCTCATGCGCAGCATCGGCGATGAAGCGTTTCTGAGTGTCGAAGGCCGTCTCCAGTCGGTCCAAACCTCGGTTGACGGCCGTTACCAGCGCATGCACATCGCGTGGAAGCCCGCTTTCGGTGAGCCGCATGGATGCGGCGCCAGGGCCGATTGCCGCTGCCTGGTTTGCGGCCGTGCGCAGTGGTGCAAGACCGATGCGTGCCACGACCAGATTGACGATCAGGAGGACAACCACGAAGGGTATCCAGATCCAGGCGATGTCCTGCACGAATTCCTCGAGCACGCTGTCGAAAACGATATTGCCCGCGTGGAATGCCACCTGGACCCAGACGGGGTGCCCGGCAAAGGAAGTTCGCACAGACAGCCCATAATAAGCCGGCCGTGCCTCGTTCGGCTGAAGGATGAAAAGGTCGCTTGGCTCTGGTCGGCTGATCGCAGCAAGCGGCGCGGTGACTCCCGGAGATGCGGCCAATAGCGCCCCGTTCGCCGCGACAATGGCGTAGCGGCCATTGTTGACCCTGAAGCCTTCGGTCACATAGCCAGGCAAATGGATCGGACCTTCCGGTGCCGTCTTCAAGTAGTGCTCAATGACACCTGCCTGAAGACCCAGCGTCTGTTCCCGGAACTGCGTGTTCTTAGCTTTGAACCTAACGTAGAGGACCCCGCTCGCTGCGGCTATGGCGAGCAAGCTGACACTCACGAGCCCGACGATAAGCCTCAGCCACAAAGAGGCGCTGGGGGGGGTGTTTTGCTGGTTACTCACCCGATGCCTTGTCTGAGAACACATAGCCCACGCCACGCAACGTGTGGATGTGCACGTCTGCTCCCGCCTCCTGCAGACGTCGGCGAATCCTATGGACGAGAACTTCGATTGCATTGGAGGCAAGGTCCTCTCCGAACGAATAGATCGCATCTTCAATGGCAGACTTTGGCACCACTCTGCCCGCTCGTCGCATCAGCAGCTCCAGCCCATCCATCTCGCGGCGCCCGAACTCTACGGGAATGCCAACAACCGTAACCTGGCGGTCGCTGGTATCAAACGAAACGTTGCCTGCAGTGAGCGTGACACCAAGCGCCTCACCGGGCCTTCGCAGCAGCGCCCGAATGCGTGCGATAAGTTCGTCAACTTCGAAAGGCTTGCGAAGGTAATCGTCGGCGCCTTGATTGAGACCGGCTACCAGGTCTTCTAAGCTGTCGCGGGCCGTGAGCACCAGCACGGGGCGCGTCATCTGCCGACGGCGCTGATGGCCGAGCCAGACGAGACCATCGCTATCGGGCAGGCCGAGATCTAGTAGGAGAGTATCGTAATGTGTGGTCGCAATAGCTCCATCGGCATCCGCCGTTGTGCTCACGTGATCAACGGCAAAGCCGCCGTTCTGTAGCGCGGTCGCGAGATAGTCGGCGAGCCGTTGGTTGTCCTCTATGAGGAGGAGGCGCATCTGGCTCTCCCTACGTTAGCTCATAAACGATGGCAGAGCTGTCCGTGCGCTTGAATTGGGAGGCGCCCCTTAGTCCACCGTTCCAAGCTTGGATACTCGAAACGATAGACCATAATAAAGGCCATTTTGACGGCAGCGTTTGTCGAAATCCGGGCCTGTAAGTTGTCGCGAAATCCATTGCGTGTTGCCCCGCGGTCGCCCCATTTCTCAACACGTCGTATTCCAGATACGGCGACATAGCGGCGGCGGTCGCCACGAAGCTGTTTGTGCCAACAGCGGGCAAACTGGCGCCAGACCCCCAAATAACGAGCGAATAGGCCTTCATGGCCAACCCTCCAAGACAGGCTCGCTGCTGGAGAGAGCTATGATGGACCTTACGTCAACGTTACAAGCCCGAACGCGGCGGGGGTAGAGTGGTCACATAGCATTCGGGACTGGGCGCTTGAGACACGGCGACTGGCTCGCAATGTCCGATTTGGGTCACTAGTCTCCTCACCCGCCGGTGAGGTCCACTTCCGATGCCCTTCCATGGTTGCGGGCGCTTTGGATCGCACACAAAATCTCACGCTCCATCGGCGGAACTGCATGATCGACTAGTGTGACGCCCAAAAATGCCCTGAAGAGAACATCAACGGGAAATCGCACACGCTCGCACTGAGACGGCGTCTCTAGAGTTTCCTCCCGCAGAGTCTCCTCCCGCCGGAGCATAGCCGTTCGGTGGCACATTTCCGGGCCTCGGGACGATATAGGGAATTCCGTCGATTTTGGCGTTGACAGGCCCGACACGGCACCTGAAAGCCAGGATCTTGGCGGCGGAATTCCCTAAGCAAGAGCAGAGAATTTTTTAGCGAGAAACAGGGTGCCCGGCTCGAACAGCTGCGAACATTTATCTTCAGTGATGTCCGCGTTAAGGATCATTCGCCTTTCAGACGCGCCGCGGGGAAGTACGGTCCCAGCAATCGCCGGGCCCACCATAGGCCCCTCGCCTTTTCCTCGCTGCCGGCATAGGTGTAGTCGTAGAACTGCGCGCGCACATAGGTCGGCGGCTTGTCCGGAAATGGATTTGATTCCAGTAGCCCGGTCACTGTGGGTTCGTTTTCCAGCAACCGTTCGAGGAAGCGCGAGAACCACGGCAGGGCCCGCGGGTCGTCGAGGGCGGCGAACCACATCTGCCAGTCAAGGCGCGGTTGATGCGGGATGTTCCAGGGCGGGGGGCGCGCGACATCGCCGGGCTTGTACAGGAATTCGTAGGCGCGCCATTCGGAACCGTCATATGAACCCTCGATGACGATTTCGTTGCGCTTTGTGGTCATGACCGCGAACAGGCCATAAGCGTTGACGATCTGCAGCGGTTCGATCAAGCCGTCGATTACCTGCGCCGCCGCTGGCGGACTATTGCCGAACTGCTCATCCATTCGCACCAGGCTGCAGAACACGATCAGCAGCGCCAACGTGTTGACGACGATCGTCGCCGCCCGTCGGGGCGCCCGATTTCTCACCTGCGGCAGCCCGGCCAGGCGACGGGGCAATATCCTTCGTATTGCCGCGTCATCGAACAGCGGTAAGCATAGCAACATAGTCTGGATATTGAACCAGTTGTAGTTCCCGGTGATGAGAATGCAGCTCTGCAGCAGCAGGATGCCGAAGGCCGCAAAAAACCGCAGCCGGCGCGGGCAGAAGATTAGGAACGGCAGAACTAGTTCGACGAAAAACGTGCCTCCTGTGGCGACTTTCAATAGGTCGGGCGGCAGCTGCGCGGCGTACCACGCGAGCGGCGTAGGCAGCGGTTGCGTCATAAAGTGATATGACAGCGCCGACAGATTCCACCAGTTGGGATCGTCGCTCAACAGCTTGACGACGCCCGACATGAACAGGAAGCGGAACAGCAGCCAGCGTAACAGCCAGATGCCCGGCACCGTGGCGACGCTCAACAGAAGCGCGGCAAACCCGGTTTCCAGCAGAAACGTGTCCCACTGGAAAGTCATGAAGTCTTGCCCGGCATAAAACAGCGAAAGGTAGAGCGCATAGAGCATAAACAGGCTGAGGCGCGGCAACAGATTCAGGACCAGTAACAGCGATAGCCCAGCCCCCGCCCAGCACACGACCTGAATGGCGACGTCGCTGTCGTTTAACCAGAACACCATCGGCAACAGGAAGAAACGCTCCGGCCCGAGACTGCCGGTGACGCCTTCGACCAGTTCGGCCACCGGCAGGATGCCATGACTACCGATGAGCCCCTGCGCCTGAACGGCGAAGGAGACGAAGGCTGACAGATAGACGATCCCCAACAGGCGCAGGAACAGGAACGAGACTAGATCGTAGCGCGGCGGCTCGTGGTTCCTGCCCCACATCAGTAGGCTGATGCGAAAAAAAACCGGGCGGTGCGCGGCGGTGAACGCGTAGGCTCGCTCCGAGATGGCCACGAAACCGGGCAGCTTTCTATAGAGGGCGAGCCAGAATCCTTTGCCGCGCGCGTGGCTAAGGGTCAGAAAACTCGCCTCTGCGGCGCTTGCGTGATGTCCGTCGGGCGCGATGAATTGCACCGCACGCTGAAACTCAGCTTGTGGGATCGCGGGGTATTGGGCCGCTACTTCCTGATACGGTCGGTACTCGACGCGGTCGCCCGTGAGTTTCTGCCAGTACCGCGCCCAATAGCCGCAGAATCCGCAGTCACCGTCATAGACCAGCAGCGGTCGCGGAATGGTAGGCATTGTAGCGGTATCGGTGGACTGATTTTCCGATGTCTCTTGCACGACATTTACGACGACTGCTGCCGCGTCACGCCTCGGCGCTTACGATCCTGGGCCAGCTCGACGGCCCTGGCAACAGGCGGATCCGGGGGAAGCTGTACGTCAGCTACTGACGCAAAGCGGACGCTTATCCGATCACCATTGGTACCTGCCCGAATTGTTTCACCGCGTTCAGGGTTGTCGGGGAAAGGGTAGGCTAGCCATCAAGCGGAATGCCACATTCATCGGCGCTGGAGAGTGGCAGGGACACCATTGGCTGGAAGCAATGTAATCTGCGGCTTGATGTCGATCACTACGTTGCGGTCGAGGGTGAACCGATAACGCTGCCCGACAGCGGCTAGAATGACCGCTGCCTCAGCGCGAGTCCGCGCCATTCTCCCTACTCGCCCGTCGCGTCGTGGACCATCTGTGCAAGGCGTTCCACATCCTTGACGAGCAAAGTACCCCCGCGCCTCTCTATAATCCCAATTCGAGACAGGCGATTGAACTCCCTGGTGACGGCCTCCCGATGGGTGCTGACCCGGCTTGCGATTTCGACGTGGGTGGGCGCCGGCACGATGCGCGCGCTCTTATCTTCCTTGGGTCCGAGGTTTGCCAAGCGCAACAACTCGGCCTGGATCCGATTATTGACGGCAAGCGTGCTGAACTCGTAGACGCGCGTCGTCAGCGCGCGAATAGTCTTTACCAGCCGCGGCAGCAGCGCCCGCGCCAGCCCCGGCTCTGACTGAAGCAATTCGCGGAACGAGGCCCCCGGCATGGAGGCGATCATGCAGTTAGTTCGCGCTTCGACGCTAGCCGACCGCGAGCCGCCATCGATCGCCGGAAATTCGCCGAAAATCTCGCCGGCGGCCAATTCGCGGAAACTCACGGCCTTGCCCACCGACGAGTAGATGGTCACGCGGACCTCGCCCAAGGTAATGAAGAACACGTTGTCGGAGACATCGAGGTAGTCGAGAATCGGCTCCCCAGGCGCGTAACGCTTCCATACGCAACACCGCTCGATGCGCTCGATAGCGTCGCGCGAGAGCGTCGCGAAGATCACTATGCCCTTGAGCGAATTCCTCGATTGTATCGCTTGAGACTGCGCCATCAGCGTCCCCTAAGCCCGCGTGCAAGGGTGGCAGCGAATAGAATAGGCCAAGCCATATGCCCGTGCCGAAAAAAGTGCAGCAGGCGCAGCGAGTCCGTGGGCCCCTCTGGCGGCCGAGGGCTTGAAACCCAGCATTCGGGGGCCATTTTTTGCCGTGTGACAAATGCCACTGCACGAATCCGGCGGTAGGGGCATGATCTTCTCGCAAGCTCAAGATGGTCTTGAGCGGCTACTAAAAAGGAGATCGCCATGACCCGCTCCACGTCACATAAGGTTCCCCAGTTTTCCGCCGACCATGCGTTTCCCTATGTGCTTCTGTGCAGCACGATCGGAACCCTCGTCAGCCTCGCTTCCGTCTGGATCATGACCGCCCACTCTTACGCGCCAGTGATGGTTGCCTAGAGCGCTGACCGCGCCCGAAGCGCCAATCCGCGCGATGATGCATAGGTCATCACATTCTTGATCTTAAGCACCGAACGAGGATATTCGCCATGACCCGCCCGATGACAAAATGTCTGTTCCCCCGCGCGCTCGTAAGCAGCACCGTTGGAACGACTCTGATCACAATGGTGCCGTGGTCACGCTGCTCTCGGTCTGCGGAACAACACACCACGAGGGCTAGTTCGATATTGTTATCGTCGCGATCGTCGGGGCTCTGATTGCACTCGCAGCAGTGATTGCGATCGGTTCAATGTTGGATCGTTCTGAACGCGCTGAAGTGAGCTCGTTGGGAGCCGATTCGCTAGCCTTGTGTATGCCATGTCTGCTTCTGACACAAAGCCGACGAACTCGATGACCCGCTGTGACGTCAGCTACTGACCCAAAGCGGACATTTTCGAGGTAGGCCTGTCCGACGCGCGTCCCAAAAGCTCGTTCACGGAACGAGCCACGTTGGACTGGTATGAAGCGCACGTGCGCGCCAAGAGCTTGTGATCGGCCGCGATCGTTGTCAGGGTGTCTACAGCGCCGAGCACATTTCAAGCTTCCAGGGCCCATGACCCATTCGACGCCAATCATCTCCACCATCGTCATCGGCCTTGTGCTCGCCTTGGCGTTCGGCGTCGCGGCCCACCGCTTGCGCCTGCCGCCGCTCGTTGGCTACCTGCTGGCCGGCATCGCCGTCGGCCCCTTCACGCCCGGCTTCGTAGCCGATTCGAGCATCGCCAATGAGCTCGCCGAGATCGGCGTCATCCTGCTCATGTTCGGCGTCGGACTCCACTTCTCTTTGGAGGACCTGCTTTCGGTGCGAAGCATCGCCGTCTCGGGGGCTGCCGCTCAAGCGCTTTCCGCCATCCCGCTTGCTCTCGCGCTTGGCTGGTGGCAGGGCTGGGCACCAGCATCCGGACTCATTTTCGGCATCGCCTTGTCGGTGGCGAGCACCGTAGTTGTACTGCGCCTGCTGCAGGAGCGGCGGCTGATCGAGACCGAACGCGGGCGGATTACCGTCGGCTGGCTCGTCGTCCAAGACCTCGCCATGGTCTTGGTGCTCGTGCTCCTGCCCCCACTCGCGGGCATGCTGAAGGGCGCGGCGGTCGCGCAATCTTCGGTTCTGATCCAATCGCTCGCACTCACGCTTGCCAAGATCGCTGGCTTTGTGGCGTTGATGCTCATTGTCGGCACAAGGTTGATTCCGGCGCTGCTGCATTATGTCGCCCACACCGGCAGCCGCGAACTATTCCGCCTGTCCGTGCTCTCGATCGCGCTTGGGGTGGCTTATGCCTCCACGGTCCTGTTCGGCGTGTCGCTCGCTCTAGGTGCCTTCTTCGCCGGCATGGTGCTGAGCGAGTCGCGCCTGAGCCAGCAGGCGGCGACCGAGTCGCTTCCCTTCCGCGACGCCTTCGCGGTGCTGTTCTTCGTCTCGGTCGGCATGCTGTTCGATCCAAGCATCGTGCTCAAGGCACCGGGCGCGCTGTTCGCCACCGTGATTATCATCGTGGTCGGCAAGTCTATCGCGGCCTATGCCGTCGTGCGCCTATTCGGGCACGCCCACGCCCCCGCGCTGACCATCTCAGGCAGTCTCGCGCAGATCGGGGAGTTCTCCTTCATCCTGGCCGGACTCGCCTCTAGCCTTGCGCTCTTGCCCGAGGGTGGTCGCGACCTCATCCTCGCCGGCGCCATTATCTCCATCCTCATGAACCCGCTCATCTTTGCCGCGCTCGACCGCTCACTTGCTAAGCGGGAGCCGGTCCGGGTAGTGGCACGCCAGGAGACCGAAACACCGACCCGCGAACCCGTCCGCCCGACGAGCCTCACCGACCATGTGGTTTTGATCGGCCATGGCCGGGTCGGCAGTTTCATCAGTGCGGTGCTCGGGCAAAGTGCCATGCCTCTTTTCGTGATCGAGGACAACGACGATGCTGTCAAAGGGCTCAAGGCGCGCGGCATCGAGGCGTTGAGCGGCAACGCCGCCGACCCCGAGGTCATCGCCGCTACCAATTTGATCGCGGCGCGCTGCCTCCTAGTCGCCATTCCCGACGCCTTCGAAGGCGGCCAGGTGGTAGAGCAGGCTCGAGCCATTAACCCGTCGCTGCCGATCATTGCGCGCGCCCATTCGGAGGCCGAGATCCTGCACCTGAGGAAGCATGGCGCTAGCATCGTGGTCATGGGTGAGCACGAGATTGCCAAGGCGATGCTCGAGGAGATCGCGCTACCACTTCAAGCGGAGGCGGGCGAGCAACGTCGCGGCGGCGTGCGCCCGCGCAAACGCAAGAAGGCGCGGCGGTTGAAGGCCACTCCTGAAGGGTCATCGTGTTGATCCATCACAGCAAATGCGGACTGAAGCTGCCACTTCTTTGAACGCTTCCCGACAAGCGCATTTACCTGCAGCTTGTCAGCTGCAATGTCCGTTAGTGGCACCAACTCAATCGACTCTGTAATGTTCAGCTACTGACTCAGAGCGGACATTCTGCCGGTAAACCTTTTTTCACACTCATCGCTGGCTGGCGGATTGGCTGCAACAAGAAGCCAAATAGGAAGCCAACGGGCAGGGACCACGCATGCTTTCGATATCGACTTACGGGTATTGGACGGTAGGCGGCATCATCGCTCTCGAAAGCATGGGGCTGCCTGTGCCGGGCGAGGCAACCTTGATTGCCGCCGCGGTGTACGCAGGCAAGACACATCATCTGAACATCTGGCTCGTGATTGCTGCTGGAGCGGCGGGGGCCATCCTCGGCGACAACATAGGATTCTGGATCGGTCGAGAAATCGGCTACCGATTGCTGCTTCGCTACGGCCGCTACGTGTATCTCAGCGAAGCTAGGATTAAGCTTGGCCAATATCTCTTTCTTGGTCACGGGGGCAAGATCGTTTTTTTCGGCCGATTTGTTGCGGTGCTGCGTGCTCTAGCAGCTCTATTGGCGGGCGCCAATCGCATGAGCTGGCCGCGGTTCCTACTCTTCAATGCTGCCGGAGGAATTGGGTGGGCTGCGTTGTATGGCGGTGCTGCCTACTATTTCGGTCACGCCTTAGAGCATATCACGAAGCGAGCAGCCTTCGGCCTTGCCGCTGTTGTGGCCATCGCCGTCGCGGTGCTGCTCATAGTAGTGCACCGGCATGAAGCGGAGCTGGTGCAGGCCGCAGAACGTGCGTTGCCCGGCCCGCTTAAAGCGTCGAAGTGGAAGACGCCAAAATCTAGGCGAGCGTAAGCTGGGGGCTAACGTCGAGCAGTGATGGCATAATCGCGGAGCACACTGGCTTCCAATTGCACCTCGCCGAGCCGGTGCTTGAGAACGTCGCCGATGCTGATGAATTCCCACGAGCTGATTGCCGTCCTAAATGGGCAGGTGGCGAATGCGCCGCTGCGCCATTAGCTTCATCACATCGGTAATGCTGATTGTTGGGCAGACAGTAGCGCCTCCGTATTGGGTAAGACGACGGTTGCGCGGAGTCCACCACACGGAGCATCGGTTAACACCACCTCACCCCCATGCGCACGCGCCACCGTGCGCGCTACGGTCAACCCGAGGCCCGAACCGCCGGTCTCTCGATTGCGTGACAGCTCGAGGCGGTGGAACGGGCGAAAAGCGTCCTCCCGGAGATCTTCCGGAATCCCTGGACCGTGATCATCGAAGTGAACGAGTATGCTTATTGCGCTCATCTCAAGTTTCACAACAGCGTGGTCGCCGTATTTTAGGGCATTGTCCAAAAGATTAGTGAAGCAGCGGCGGATTGAGAGGGGTCTGCACAAATAGGGTAAGCGGGCCGCCCCATTGAAGCAAACCTTGAAGCCCCTATCGCTTAAATCATCGCAAAGACTCCGAAGCATCGCCCTAAGGTCGACGGTAACCGTCGACTCCAATCGCGCATTTTCCTTGGCAAAGCTCAGTATGCCGGAGATCATATTCTCCATCTCTTCGAGGTCGGAAAGGAATTTGCCACGCTGCCTCTGGCTTCCAATGTACTCGGCACGAAGGCGGAGACGCGTAATGGGCGTGCGCAAATCATGGGATACGGCCGCGAGCATCTGCGTGCGATCCTCGATAAATCGCTGCAATCGTGTTTGCATGACATTGAAGGCGCGTATCGCCCCACAGACATCAGCCGGTCCTCGTTCTGGGATTGGCTTTGCATTTACATCAGTGCCCAGACGTGTCGCCGCGGCCGCGAAGATTTGAAATGGGGATGTCAGACGAGCGATGGCCCAAATTGATAGTCCCGCCACCAAGGAAATCAGCGCGGCGAGTATTAGAATGCTGCGGAACGGCCAGAACCCGATATCCTCCACATAGGCTGCCAGCAGGTTGAGCCAAGTTCCGTCACGGAGGCGAATTCCCACCAGGAATGTTGGCTCGGCGGCGAGTTCGTCGATGATCTGTCGCATAGGCTCCGGGAATGTTCCTGCCTTCCGCCACAAGCTTACGAGCTCTGCTTCTCCGTGGGGGGGCACTGACTGGGCAGAAGGCAAGTAATCGACGGTGATGTCCGCGTCGTTGGCGTGAGGGATGACTCGCAATAGCAGATCGCGAAGGAGGCGCGTTTCCTTGCTCTGTTCGGTGTTCTCTATTGGCCAGCGCTGCGCCGTCCAAGCCACCGGCAATTCTGAACCCCGAAAGTTTTCGAGCAGCTTGGTGCGGTCTTGCGGTGCTGTGTGGTCTACTAACGACGCAATTACTGCCACGCGGTCGGCGATGCGAATCGACTCAAGGGCCGTCAGTGCCTCTGAGTGATCGAAATACCTATAGCCTACACTTAACAGTTCTGCGACGCCGAGAACGGCAACAAAAAGAATTATCAGCTCGATTGTTATGCTTTTTGGACGTAAGCAATTCACGTGCGCTGCACTGCGGGTGTGAATATGTAGCCGCTACTCCGGACCGTTTTGATCAGCTCCGGTGCCTTAGGGTCTCCCTCGATCTTGCTTCGCAGCCGGCTAACTTGCACATCGATGCTGCGATCGAAAGGGGTCGCTTCTTTCCCACGAGCAAGGTCCATCAACTGATCTCGGCTCAAGACCCGCTGCGCCCTTTCAGCGAATACAAGGAGCAGGTCGAACTCGCCGGACGTTAGGTCGACGAGAACACCCTCAGGCGATAAGAGCTGACGCTGTCGGGCGTCCAGCTTCCAGCCGGCGAAAGTGAATCGCGCACCAAGGCTGAGCTCTGGATTCGAGGATGAGACCGAGCCTCCCGACCTTCTTAGTATTGCCTTGATCCGTGCCTCCAACTCCCGCACTTCGAATGGCTTTGGCAGGTAATCGTCAGCGCCCATCTCGAGGCCCACGATTCGGTCTGTTGGCTCGCCTCGCGCGGTCAGCATGATAATCGGAACGGCTTTGGTTGCGCGAAGTTCTCGACAAATGGCAAGGCCGTCCTTACCGGGCAACATCAGATCAAGGATTATGAGGTCTACCCGCGAGGATTTAAGAATCCGTCGCATCTCGTGTTCCTCGCGCGCAGTCACCACCTTGTAGCCTCTGCGGCTCAGAAGCGCAGAGAGCAGATCGCGGATTTCTCGGTCGTCATCGACGACTAGGAGTCGTGGAGCGTTTCGCACTTTCCGTGCGTTGCAGACTTCATCTCGTAACTCAGTCATGTGGCCAGCCGATTCATGCTCCTGCGCCGCGAAATCGTCCGCGGCGCCCTCGTTGTTCCCCCTGGAAGATCAAGGGCCACACTGGAATTGGCTCAAACGTAACCATCGCCAACAAGAGCTAGCAATAATCTCACCGCCCCTAAAGGAAGCGCTCTATTTGGTGTCGTCGGGGGCGGCGGGCATGCCTGAGTCATCTCCGTTGCTGCCGGCGGGTGCTTGAGTGGTATCCCCGCCTTCATCTTCCTGAGCCTGAACGACACGGCCCTCCACCGCTTCGCGTGCTGAATATGTATCAACGGCTCTAATGACGGAAGGTTGGTTACTTGCAAAAGGGTTGTTTGCAACAGCCGGTCCAAGGCTGACCAAGAAGGCACAACCAGATGCCACGCCAATACCACTGAGTCGGATACTCATAGCCGTCCTCCTATGATAACTGGCACCCCGCCCATTATACAGTTTCATGCTGAGGTGAAGATTGCAGCTTCAACGTGGCAAAGTTTGTAACAGTTTGTTTCAGAACCAGGTTTGCCAACAGGTTGAGAAAAGTCGATGCTGATCCAGCACCTATTTAAGCTGCGCGGTGCGAGGACCGCACGAGCGGATGGATGTTGAGATGAGCTGAGTGACCGCAATCGAAGATTGGCTCCGATGGGATCGCACGAGAGGCATAGGCGGGGGATCCTGGTTCTGGCGCTTCTGATAGCTGTACTAGTTGTCGTGACGCTTTTCGTGGTTTTCGTCCGCATCGTATAGGCAATCGCTGCACCGGCGTGCAGAGCACCCTGCGTTGCCCCTCCTTCTTAGCCATCCATCTTAGCGGAACAGGTAAAGACAAGTGCTCGGGAGATCGACGATGCCCCAGCCAAAAAATTTTGCAAGTCGTTGCAACAGGCCTCTGAAACAGACCGTTACGAACTCGCCACGCTAAAGCTGTAATTTTAACGGCCACTCTCACCCCGCGACGCGATGCGCGGGGGTAAGGCGAATCGCCGGCCTTCGGGTCCGCGTCTTCAGAAAAGCATGAGGGCAATATGGCAGAAAAGCATCGTGGCGCTGAGGATGAAAGCTTCGAAGCCGCGCAAGCGGCTATGAGTTTTGCCTTCGAAGCTCGCGCCGCTGTGCAAAGCTACGGCACAATTTTCCAGGCCCTCCTTAACATCCTCAAGAATAGCGCACTTTTTGATGAGTCGAACGTCGAGGCGGTCTTCGTCGACGCAGCCGCAATGGTTGATGCGCTGCAGGTCGGGGATGAGACGGACCGCGCGCTTCGAAATTGGATTCGCGAATTTATCCGCGGGATTGCGGCCACCAATGGTATTCAAATTCCGCCGCCTGCCCCGTCATCCGGCTCGGTGATGCGGTGATGCGCGCGTTGCCGCACATCACCGTCGCCGCGGCGGTGATGGTTGGGATCTTTAGTCCCGTCGAAGCTGCCGATGACGGCGATTGCTGTTCCAACCTCGAGGACCGAATTGCAAAACTCGAGAAAAAAGCCGACAGGGCTCATGAGAAGGTGTCGGTGGCGGTTTCTGGCTGGGTCACCAAGTCCATGGACTGGTGGAGCGACGGCACTGGGCAACCCCCTAAGCCTAAACAACGGTAACCAACTCGCCCTACCAGTAAGAAGGGCGCCGGCCGAAGCCGACGCCCGCGTAGCGCTGGCGATATTAGGCAGACGAACCCTTTCGACTAAGTCGAACAAGTGGGGCGCTAGCCACCAAGGCCGACGCCCCTCAAACGCGCATCTCCTGCGTCAAAGCAGATAGTCATTCGCTCCGTTCCCTATGAGGACCGGAACCTACCGTCGAACGTTTCCGCAACAACCGTTACAAGCCAGCCACGCTGCCGTTACATTCCTCGCATTTAATCGCCGTCCCTGAGATGATGGGCCGGTTACATTACATGCGTCAGCTGCATCTCCTCATGTGACGTTGCCACGCCCTTCGCCTTTATCAAACACCAAAGCCCCGGCGCTCCTCCAGTCGGGGCTTCTCCTTTTTTGGTGCAACCGTCGATGAAGCTCGGCATAGGATCTTGCGCCAGGTAACGACAGTCACTTTTTGTCTGCTGCTAGCCGGATGTTCGAGCCCACATTTTGTCAAACTCAACTCCTCAGGAAACGTCGATCCCTTGGCAAATCCAGAGACGGCCAAACGAGACCTCGCTGAATGTCAGGCCGTGGAAGCCCGTGTCGCCAGTGCGGCTGGCCCTTTATTTGGCAGGGGCACAGGGAAGGTAGCCCTCGCCAACTGCATGCGCACCAAGGGCTATCTTAAGACCTAACTCCGAGACGAAGGGTGTCTCAATGAGGCTTCTCGTCCTTGTCCTCGTCCTCATCGTTAGCGCTCGGAACGACTGCCAGTGGCGTGAATTGGAGTGGTCGGAGTGGCTGGACTGCGTCACTCGCTAGGGGTGCGGCGCCCCAACCAGCATCGCTTATCCTTGGCGTCGTACTGATAGTCATAACGGCACTCTTGATGGCGGCCTGGGCAGTAACGGAGAGATGGTAAAAATGGGACGAGGATCCACGGATTCTGGATAGCAGAATCACCGGGACCTGTCCTGACCTACGCGGGACTTAAGACGGGTCCAAGCGGACCAACTCCATGACCCGCTGTACGTCAGCTACCGACCCAAAGCAGACATGCTGCTGCGCGATCAAGTGTACTCCTCACATAACGTGTCCAGTAACAATCTCGTAAAGCCGAGGAGGTGAAAGGGTTGGATCAAAAGCGCGTGAAGGATGAGATCAATACGCGCCAATTTGGCCTTTTCGACGATACCTCACATTGTCGCCTAATAGCCCCTGACCGCAATTCTCGCCGCAGCCGATGATAAGATAATCCGACTTCACAACTAAGGGAGTTACTATGGAAACAACTAAGGGAGTTACTATGGAACGGCGAACATTTTTGGCGGGTGGTGCTGCTGCCGTCGTTGGAATGGCCACTCAGCCCGCTCTTTCGCAATCTCCTCCTGCCCCCGGTCAGCCTTTGGCGCCCACTGACTTGGCGTCGGCCGTCGCCCGGTTGCGAAAGCAATTCCTAGCTGAGTTCGACCCGGCTTATGTCGAGAACGTAATCGTCCCGCATTTTCTGGTGAGCATTTACGACGGCGAGCGGCTGTCGCTCCCGATGATCGGCGAGGAGTTCACCAAGGAGAATGCGCTTCCCTATGACCTTTGGGGCTTGCTGAGCGACAGCTGGAAGCCTGCCCCAGAGGATGGTGTCACAGTCTTTCTGCAAGGGCTCGAGAAACGCGGTCCGGATAATCGGCGGAAGCGTATTTACATGACAGCCCTAACGCCGGACCTATATCGCCCGATGTATGGCGACAAGGTTGTGCAGTTCTTTGACAAGTTGCTAAGCGACAATAACGCCGGCAAACCCTTGATGCGGCCCTATCTCGAAAGCTATTTCGACCTCTATTGGGATTTGCACTTGGGCGTGAAGGGCGACGCCATTCCCTCCCGCGTTAGGGAGATCGGCGAAGCCTTCAACACCGTGCTTGCCTATCGCGACGTCACCCAGAAGATCGTCTACGACAACTACATGACGGTCCGCTCGCATCTCGACTTCTTGAAGCAGTGGATCGACGAGCGGCTTGCCGACCTTGCAAACGGCAAGACCCCTAATCCGGAAAAGACCTTCGCCCACTACTGGATAAAAAACGCTGGCGACGGAGAGTATTTCGCGCACAAGGACGTGGTGTTCGAGGTGTTCCACAATTTCGTGGCGCTAAGCCAGTGGGGCAACACGATGTACAACATCATGCTCAAACTCGCCAAAGATACAGGCGATCCAGACACGCGCGCTTGGTTCCAAAAGACGATGGAGGGAACGCCGGATGACGCCGGCGGCAAGCCATTCACACCGCTCGAGCGTTTCGTGATGGAATTGTTCCGAACCATCACGCCGAACGGCGGAAGCATTTCGGCTCTCGAAGAGGTGAGAACACCGCCCTATCAACGGCACGGCTACTTAGTAACTCCACATGAGACGACAAGTTTTGACCCTGTGCAGTGGAAGGATCCGGACAAATTCGACCCCGATCGCTATAACAGCGCGCCAACTAGCCATGACATCAATGAGGCTAAATGCGAGCAGATCGGCTTTGCTCGATGCCCGTTCGACAGCACCAAATTTGAGGTCGAGGACGGACGTAAGGCCGCCATCCACAACAGCGGCTTTGGCACTGTTTATGGCATCGTCGATGGCAAGCCACTGCCCGTCTGCGACTATGCAGGCTTTGCTCCCTTTGGGTTCGGATACCGTCGCTGCCCCGGCGAACAACTCACGATCCAGGTCTTCGAGGACTTCTTACGGAAAGTTTGGAAGAGCAAGATCGAGTTTCAAAAGCTCGACATTGCGAGCCCCGAACCGCTTCCCATCGGACCGACGACCGTTATCGGGGACAATGTTGGGTTCACCAGAGCCGCGTAGAAAGGTCGCGTTTGCGCCATGCCTCGGACGCGTCGTACCAAGCGGGCAGATGTGGGTAAGCTAGCGGTCGCTGTCTCGGTGTCAGCTATGCTCCTCGCAGGGCTTCTCACATGGAAGGCCGCGGCAGCTACGGTGACCGAGCCCACACTGTCCGCTGTGGCTAAGAACTCTTCGCTAATTCAAAAAACCGGATGTCTCTTGGCCGGACGCTACTGCGGCGTAGGCTCTCATTGGGTTTGCGGCTTGCCGCCGAATCCAGAGCGGCGCAGATGCCGTTGCGTGCCCTGTTAGTGCGGACTTCTGGCTATTTTGTGTAACAAAACAAGGAGGAAACCAATGAAAGCAATCAGCCCAGCGGGTGCTTGCTTTGTTTGGTGCCTTAGTCGCTATTGTCGGCTTGGCCGCATTGCCGAACGCTGCGCTGTCTTTGCCGTTGGAGATTGCTAAGGGTGGCGTGGTGAAAACCGGATGGCTCGTTGAGAAGACTGTGGTCGTCACCGTGCAGCCGCGCCGTCACCGCCATCGTCATTGCTGGTGGCGCAGGGGACAGTCGACAGGGAGGAGTTCGAGGCAGCCTGCGCCAAAGGCCTGGTAACATACACCAACCACTAAGCCCGACGTCGAGTCAAACTGCGGCGGTTCTCGGACGGCGACGCAGCGAGCGAATCGTAAGTTGAGCCGAACCCGGCATGCGGGGCCTACCGTGTTCGCTCGCGCGCCAATTTATCCGGCGAAGAAGTCCACGACACCCGTCTCAAGGTTGTATATCGCGCCGGCAGACTTGATAGAGCTACTCACGCCATTTCTGTGAGGACTGGGCCTACGAAGCCAGGGATCGTTACCCATGAAAAGAGATAGTCAAATTCCCGCGATGCTGGCGTTTTGCACTGTCATCCTTATTGCGGCAGCACTCTATTTCACGCGTCCTCTCTTCGCACCGCTTGCCTTCGCCGTCTTCATACTGGCCATCGTTTGGCCCTTCACAAAAGCGCTTCAGAAGCGGCTTCCCAAAGTTATCGCGCTCTTCCTGACGCTTTCCGTCACGATCGTCGTCGTTGTGGCTTTTGCCTCCGTGATCGCCTGGGCGTTGAGCGCCATCGCCGATTGGTTGCTGAACAACGTGCAAAGGTTCCAATCCCATTATGTGCAACTGACCCAATGGCTGGAAGCGCACGACATTTTCGTTGCGGGGATTCTTGCCGAACGTTTTAACGTCATGTGGCTCCTCCGCTTGTTTCAGGAGATCGCTGGACAACTCAATAAACTCGCCGGCTTTGCTATTCTGATTTTTATCTTTCTGATGATAGGACTGCTGGAAATTGATGGATTCCGGCAAAGGATTGCCGCTCTCGACAAGGAAAGAGGCGTCAAACTCGTGCAGGCGAGCTCCGAAATTGCCTCCAAATTTCGCCGATACATACTGGTACGCACGCTGCTCAGTGTTCTTACCGGGCTTGCGATATGGGGCTTTGCCTTGCTCGCAGGCCTCGAACCCGCAGCTGCGTGGGGGTTGCTCGCTTTTGCGCTGAACTACATCCCTTTCATGGGTCCATTTGTGGCCACCATGCTTCCGGCCCTTTTTGCCATAGCGCAGTTGGACTCATGGCAGGCGATCATGCTCGTCTTCATGGGTCTGACGGTCATCCAGTTCCTTATTGGAAATTATCTGGAGCCTCTCGTCGCTGGCGCCGCTCTGACTATTTCCCCTTTCGCGGTCGTTTTTGCGGTTTTCTTCTGGACCTTTTTGTGGGGCATTCCTGGAGCATTCATCGGCGTGCCTATCATGATCACCATCATCACGCTATGCGCACAATATCCATCCACCCGTTGGGTCGCGACCCTCTTGGGCAAGCCGTGGAATGAAGTGCCGAACGGCAGCTGATCAGGAGGCGTTCGGTTGGGATTCCGGGACACACCATGACGCGCAAACGTCACATGCGGAAGGCGCAGGTGAGGCCGGTCATTGATCCTCGTCGAGGCGATATCGAGGATGACGCTTCCAGCCCCAAGCGCCGCTCGTTGCTATCGCTTGCCGGCAGCTTGCTCGTAGAGATCAGTCTCGCGAAACTCGCATTAACGTGGACGCTACTGCTTGTCGTGCCAGGTCTCCTGCTGGGACTTGCTCCAATAGTCGCTTCCTCCTGGCTCAGCAGGGTCACCGACAAAATCGCCTCCCTCGTCATCGGAATTTGGTCGGTGCTGCTCTTTGCTGGCGTCATTGCTGTTGGCTGGTTCGGTTGGCGCACTCTGTTCCGGATGACGGAGAAGAGCTTCTGGTCTCTGAACTCGATCGTCGTTGAGCCTGGCTATGCCACCTGTCGCGAAGGAATACGTCACCTGGCTGAGCTGCTGCTGACGCCGCATGCCAGCAAAGGGCGCCGCGCCAAGCTGCGCGCAGCCTCGGCAGCCGTGTCAGGCATCATAGTCTGCGGCTTAGCCCTATTAGTCCTCGCACTTGTTTGGCCTCGAGCGCATCTTTTCGGAACCATTTCGGAGGTGAGTTCCTGGGGACGGCTCGCACTGGTCGCCCTGGCCAACAGCATCGTTTTGGTTGCCGCCTACCTCTCAGTCGCGGCGCTGACCTGGGGCTTCGCTGATGCCACAATGGCCCAACCTCGCGATCTCGAAGTGTTCGACGCCCCGCCGGCTAAGGCTCGCAAATGGCGCATCGCTCACTTGTCGGATGTCCATGTCGTCGGTGGGCGTTACGGCTATCGCATCGAGAGCGGAAGATCGGGCCCACGCGGCAACGATCGGCTAAAGCGGCTTCTGGCGCAGGTGGAGGACATCGATGCCAAGGCTCCGCTCGACGCGATCCTAATCACCGGCGACATGACCGACGCGGGAATCGCCACTGAGTGGGCCGAGTTACTTGATGCTCTCGCAGCGTATCCCCGCCTTGTCGAACGCGTTTTGATGCTTCCTGGTAATCATGACCTCAACATTGTCGATCGCGCCAACCCGGCGCGCATGGACCTTCCAACCAGCCCAAACCGACGGTTGCGTCAAATTCGCGCCCTGTCCGCCATTGACGCGATCCAGGGCCAGCGCGTCCGCATCGTCGATCTCGCTAAAGGCCGTCTGGGCGAGAACTCTCGCAAATGCATTGAAGCCGCATCTCGCCGAGATGGCGACTTTCGCGGATGCCGCAAAGCCGCGCTTTTCCAATGCGCCAACCGAGCTTTGGTCAAGAGTTTTTCCCATGTTCGTTCCTCCCGATGAAGACGATGGTTTAGGGATAATCCTCTTGAACTCGAACGCCGACACACATTTTTCCTTCACGAACGCGCTCGGGATGATCTCGGTCGATCAGATGCGGGGGATCGCGATCGCTCGCGCAGAGTACCCCAAAGCCTGCTGGGTAATCGCCCTGCACCACCACGCTTTCGAGTATCCTTGGGCAGCAAGGGCTTTTTCCGAGCGTATCGGCACCGCGCTGATCAACGGCAACTGGTTCCTACGCCGCTTGCAGCCTCTGTCTGGACGAGCAATCCTGATGCACGGTCACAGGCATATCGACTGGATGGGCGAGTGTGCGGGGTTTCCGATACTGTCGGCGCCCTCTCCGGTCATGGGAGTCACCGACGACATCGACACCGCTTTTTATATTCATACTTTAACGATCACCGCCGATGGGCAGCTTAGGGTGTTGACGCCGGTACGGATTGTCATAAGCGGCGAACGTGGTGCCGAGACCGACAGTGTTGTTGCACGATAGCGCGCGAAGGCCATGACTGAAGAGCGCAGGCGCCGGGCCGACCTCCGACGAACGGAGCCTGAACTGAGTCGCTTCGGGCTTCGCGACGCAGCCGTGGCCCAATTGAGGCGAATGACTGCCTTAATTTACGGCAAAATCCGTGCTTGGGTCCCGCTTAAGCCTTGAGCCCGCCGCGGCCGAAGGGTTGTGCATTCCCTTCCCTTTGGGTGGAAGTTCGCGGGACGGGGGAAGGGGGTTGGCTGGATGTCAAACCATGATCCAAGGTGGGCAATTCATGCTCGGATCTGGGCTCGTGGGCTTCGCGTTTTCGGTCCTCTTTTTCTTCCATTGATCGTCGTGCTCTTGCTCACTCTGATTGTCGTCGGGTGTGCAGGCACCGATCGCCTCCCCGCTGAGCCGCTGTCGATCGCGTCCAAGATCAGTGTCGATATTCCGGATGCCCGCTTCTACCCGGATACGGACAAGGAGCGCATGGCGGTGTTTGCCGCCCAAAGCTACAAACGAGCGCTGGCAGCCCACCACGGCCATCTGCCGACCGCCTACTTTCTTGCAATATCGGGGGGTGGCGACGACGGCGCCTTCGGTGCCGGGCTTCTTGCAGGCTGGAGAGCGCGCGGCGATCGTCCGGTATTTGATCTTGTGACTGGCGTTAGTACGGGGGCTCTTTCTGCACCGTTCGCCTTCCTCGGCGGCGACTACGACGCCAAGCTCAAACAGGTCTACACCGACACGAGTGCCGGCGACATTTTCAATAAGCGCGGCCTCCTTGCTGCGGTTACGAACGATGCGATGACGGACACGACGCCATTGAGGAACATGATTGCGAGTTTCGTCGATGAGGCCATGATTAAAAGAATCGCGGAGGAGTATGGGAAGGGGCGTCTCCTCCTCATCATGACGACTAATCTCGATCAAGGTCGTTCGGTTATTTGGAACATCGGTGCGATTGCCGCCAGCGGCTACCCGGGATCGCGAGACCTGATCATCGATATTTTGCGCGCATCGGCGGCGATCCCCGGGCTGTTCCCGCCGGTGATGCTGGACGTGAGCATCGACGATAAAAACTATCAGGAAATGCACGTCGATGGTGGGGCGGTTGCTCAGGCGTTCCTCTATCCTCCATCCCTGAACCTAAAAGCGAATTCTGCGCGTTTCGGCATCCAGCGCAAGCGTGTCGCATATATCCTTCGGAATGGTCGCCTCTTCAGGCCTGAAGCGGACGTAAAACGTCAGACGCTATCGATCGCCACGCAGGCTATCTCCACCATGACCGCCACGAGTGGCGTCAACGACACCTATCGCATGTATGTCACCACCAAGCGTGATGGAGTCGGCTTCAACCTTGCTTACATCGACAACGACTTTACCCTGCCTTACAAAGGGCCCTTCGACCAAGGGTACATGCGCGCCCTGTTCGAGTACGGCTACGAGAAGGGTAAGGCCGGCTATCACTGGCACAAGACCCCGCCGGGCTACCAGGAGTAACCTCCACGCCTAAGAACGACGTGCACCCCCGCTCTCTGTCCGACGGCGGTCGTCGAGCATGAATCAAAAGTGGGCCTGGTTCTTACTGGGAGCGGTATTTGCATCCCTGTTTTGGGCGATTGTGATGAGCGCGCTGAACCAACAGCTACTGCAAACCTTCTTTGGATTTGGCGGTAATTGAGGACTCGACCGCGTCGGATCGTTGACGATCTACACCACGCTGTGAATTTACAAACAGACTCTAGAGCTCACTTGCTGCGCTAAATTCAGCGGGGAACCGTAGTTTTGGCCAATGTCCTCTCCTGGCACCAAGCGGGCAATTTCGATACGGCGCCGTTAGGTCAGCTACTGACCCAAAGCAGAAATTCGCTTGCCGGGTCGATCGACGATGGTTGATCAACTCTGCGGACGAGCATTTGGAAAGAAGAGCTGTTGGCCGTCAATTTTGTAGCTGGCAATTGCGCTCTGTCCCTCAGGGCTTGTTAGCCAGTCGATAAAGGCCTGTCCCTCCTTGGCCTTCACATTCGGGTGCCTCCCTGGGTTGACCAGGATCACGCCATATTGGTTGAACAGCTTGTCGTCGCCTTGGACCAGAATCCTGAAGTTGTCCTTATTGGCAAAGGCCAACCAAGTGCCCCGATCGGTCAGCGCGTAGGCCTGCTTGCCGACCGCCGTGTTTAGTGTCGCGCCCATACCGGAGCCGGTTTCAAGATACCAGCTGCCGCTCGAGGCCTTCGGGTCGACGCCCGCGGCCTCCCACAGCTTGAGCTCAGCCTTGTGGGTGCCAGAGTCATCCGCCCGCGAGGCAAAAGGGACGTGTGTCTCAGCAATCTTCTTCAGAGCCTCCGGCGCTTGCTTCAGACCAGCGATTTTGGCGGGATCGTTAGCCGGGCCCACAATGATAAAATCGTTATACATAACGGGGTAACGCTTCACGCCCCACCCGTCGGCCACGAACTTTTCTTCGTCCGACTCGGAATGCACAAAGACCACGTCGCCATCACCGTTCTCCGCGTTCTTCAAAGCTTGTCCAGTGCCCACCGCGACCACACGGACGTCGATGCCGGTCTTCTTGGTGAACATTGGCAGGATATGCTCGAACAGCCCTGAATTCTGGGTGGAGGTGGTCGACTGGACGATAATGAAATTGTCGGCTGCCCACGACGTCGAAATCGCTAGCGCGAGGGATGCGAAGGCCGCGAGAGCCAATCTCAGAGCAGCCCGCCTTCCGAAAGCAACCATCATAAAACTCCTTCAATCAAAGTACCAACCCACCTGCCAGGTATGAGCGGGCGACATTGCTTTCGGGCTGTTCGAAAAAGCGCGGAGCCGACTGATATTCGATAAGCCGGCCGTGATGCATAAAAATGACGTCTTGCGCGAGCCTTCGCGCCTGTCCCACGTCATGAGTGACAACAATCACCTTTATGCCGCGGTGCTGCGCTTCGATAAGGAGGCGTTCGATGGCGAGCGTCGAGGCCGGGTCGAGGCTAGCGGTCGGCTCGTCGAGAAACAGGATGTCGGGATCGAGACTAAGAGCACGCGCAAGGCATAGCCTCTGTTGCTCGCCGCCCGAAAGCACCCGCGCCGGGGTGAAGGCATGTCTTTCCAAACCAGCCAACTGCAAAGCCTGAATGGCGCGCGATTCCCGCTCGCTCCGCGCGACGCCACGTACATTGAGCGCGTGGATGATGTTGGCAGCGGCGGTGCGGCGGAGCAGCACTGGTTTCTGAAACACCATGGCCTGACGTCGTCTGATTTGGCCATCCATTGGCAACCCGGCCCACAGGATCGCCCCCTCGCTAGGCGCAATCAGCCCATGCATCAGCCTGAGCAGCAGGCTCTTGCCTGCTCCGTTCGGTCCCATGATGACGCTAATGCCCGGGTCTTGGACCCTGAGATTCACGCTGTCGATCAGCCGCCGCCCGCGTGCTGCATGAGAGACGCCTCGCAGTTCGAGCGGCAGGAGCCTCCCGTAAGAAAGCGCGCGACTCTCCGGTGTCGCAAAGGATCTGGGTTGATCAAGCATAAGCGAAACTGGAGGCAAGCCTCCTTATCCCCATCAGAGCCATATTGATGGTCAGAGCAATGCCTAGCAGAATCATGCCCAGAGCCAGTGCGAGGGAGATATTCCCCTTGGACGTCTCCAGTGCGATTGCGGTGGTCATGGTCCGCGTCACATGGTCGATATTGCCGCCCACGATCATGACCGCACCGACTTCGGCGATGGCCCGGCCGAAGCCTGCGAGTACAGCGGTCACCAACCGATACCGGCCGTCCCAAAGCAGCGTCATGACGATAGACGATGACGATGCTCCGAGCGAGCGCAGCTGCTCGCGATATTCCTCGAGCAAATCCTCGCACGTCTGGCGCGTCACCGCGGCGATGATAGGAATCACCAAAATGACTTGCGCAATGATCATGGCCTCCGGTGTGTAGAGGAGTTGGAGCACGCCGAGTGGTCCCGCGTTGGAAATGAACAGGTAAATGAAGAGACCTGCCACGACTGGAGGGAGACCCATCGAGGCATTTATAATCACGGCCAAAGCGCCCCGCCCAGGAAAGCGATACACCGCCAGCACGCCGCCAACCGCGAAGCCAATGATGGTAGCGATCGCGACGGCGGACAAAGTTACCTTCAGCGACAGCGCGATGATCTGAATAAGCTGTGGATCGAGATTTACGATTTGCCGCAGGGCGGCGCGGAGAGCTTCGGCTATGTCTAACATTTTGAGGCGCGATCCCAAGAGGTTGAGTTAAGCCCGCCCTGAGATTAGGCCCGGGCGCCGGGAAAAAGAAGGCGGATGATGAGCGTTGCTTGCCGGTTGAGGCAAGGCACTGTATCAGGATGGGCAGACCGCGCTGTTGGCGGCCCTGCCTCCAGAATAGTCGTGGACGGAGTAGACTAAAGGTGGAGCAGAAGACCGCGAGCAACGGTGGTCCGGACCGGCCAGCCTTTAATGTGGGCTCTCGGAAGCGGGCACGGGCCTTTCCCAAGGGAAGGCAGCTAGACGACGAGGCGCTGCGCGAGGTGCGCGAATTGCTCGGCTCCTGGCCGCGCCGCCCGGATCTTCTCATCGAGTTCCTGCATCTGATCCAAGACCGCTACCACTATCTTTCGGTAAGGCATCTGCGGGCGCTTTGCGAGGAAATGCGCCTGCCGCAGGCAGCTGTCTACGAGGTCGCGACTTTCTATTCCCATTTTGACGTCGTGAAGGAAGACGAAACACCCCCACCGCCCACGACCATTCGCGTCTGCAACTCCATTACTTGCGCACTCAAAGGAGGAGAAGCGCTTCTGCATGAGCTCAAGTCGCAGACGGACCCCTCGACCGTCCGCATTCTGCGAGCTCCTTGCATGGGCCGCTGCGACACCGCGCCAGTGTGCGAAATCGGCCATCTACATGTCGATCACGCCACGGTCGATTCCGTGGAGGCAGTTATTGCGAGTGGCGAGCGGAAGCCGAGGATCCCCACCTACCAGACTTTGGCCGAGTACCGCGCACAAGGCGGATATTCTGTGCTCGAGAGTTGCCGATCAGGGGCGCGGAGTATCGACTCCGTCATCAGTGAGCTTTCTGATGCAGCTCTCAGGGGGTTAGGCGGCGCCGGTTTCCCGACAGGGCGCAAATGGCAGATCGTGCGATCCTACTCTGGCCCCAGATTAGTGACGGTCAACGGCGATGAGGGTGAGCCCGGCACTTTTAAGGACCGCTTCTATCTCGAACGTGAGCCACATAGCATGTTCGAAGGCGCGCTGATCGCGGCCTGGGCGGTCGAAGCCGAACGGATCTACCTCTATATGCGCGACGAGTATCCCGCCGTGCTTCATATCTTGGCGCATGAGATAGCGGCCTTGGAAACAGCAGGGCTGATCAAGCCTGGCCAAATCGAGCTCCGCCGCGGCGCCGGTGCCTACATCTGTGGCGAAGAGTCGGCGATGATCGAATCGATCGAAGGCAAACGGGGCTATCCGCGTAACCGGCCGCCTTATATCGCCGAGGTGGGGCTGTTCGGCCGGCCTACGCTCAATCAGAATGTCGAGACCCTCCATTGGGTGCCCATAATTCTGAACAAGGGCGCCAAATGGTTTGCCGACCACGGCGTCAATGGCGGCAAGGGCTTGCGTTCCTGGTCGGTCTCGGGCCGCGTAAAGGAACCAGGCGTCATCCTGGCTCCGGCTGGGATCACGGCAAACGAGTTAATCGAGCGCGCGGGCGGCATAGACGACGGACAGACCTTCAAGGCCTATTTGCCCGGCGGCGCCTCGGGCGGCATCCTTCCCGCGAGCCTCGCAGACCTTCCCCTCGATTTCGGAACCCTGGACAAATATGGCTCGTTTGTCGGTAGCCACGCCATTGTCATTTTTTCGGATCGCGATGACATTGGCGCGGTGGTGCTCAATTTGTTGCGGTTCTTCAAGGACGAATCCTGCGGCCAGTGTACGCCTTGCCGCGTTGGTTGCGACAAAGCCGTTGCCTTGCTCGAGAAAGATGAATGGGACGCGGACCTTCTCAATGAACTTGCGCAAGCCATGCGCGACGCGTCGATTTGCGGTCTTGGCCAAGCGGCTCCAAATGCCTTCATTACCGCAATGGAGCATTTCTCGCACGCACTTGCGCGCACGGACGTGGCCGGCCAGCCGGATCGGTACTAGTTTCGGTAAGGTCAGCAACGAAAGCAAAATGAAGAGGCCATGACAGACCAATTGCTCTTCACCCTCGATGGTAACGTCGTTTCCGCACGACCTGGGGAGACCATTTGGCAGGTTGCCCAACGCGAAGGTGTCGACATTCCTCATCTTTGCTGGCTGCCAGAGCCGGGCTACCGCGCCGATGGCAATTGCCGTGCCTGCATGGTCGAGGTGGATGGTGAGCGCGTACTCACCGCTTCCTGCATACGGAAACCTACGCCGAATATGGTGGTAAAGACGGCGACGGATCGTGCGGTGAAGGCGCGTCGCATGGTCATGGAGCTGCTGCTTGCCGACCAGCCGCCGCGAGAGGACTCCCCCGACCGGATCTCCAGTTTCTGGCATTGGGCGGAGGCACAGCGGATCACTGCATCCCGCTTCCCGGCTCACGGCATTCTCAAACCTGACGTTTCCCACCCCGCCATGGCGGTCAATCTCGACGCATGTATCGACTGCGGCCTTTGCGTCCGCGCCTGCCGTGAGGTTCAGGTCAATGACGTGATCGGCATGGCCTTTCGTAATATCGACGCTAAGCCGGTGTTCGACTTCGACGACCCCATGGGGCTGTCCACTTGCGTTGCTTGCGGTGAATGCGTCCAGGCTTGCCCGACCGGAGCGCTGATGCCGAAATCGATCGTCGACCCGATTACTCAGCATGGCAGCCGGAAGGTCGATCGGGAAGTCCACTCTGTCTGTCCCTATTGTGGCGTTGGCTGCCAGATCAGCTACCAGATCAAAGACAACACGATCGCGTTCGTGCAGGGCCGGAATGGTTACTCCAATGAACAGCGGCTCTGCGTCAAAGGCCGCTTCGGTTTTGACTATGTAACTAATCCGCAGCGACTGATGAAGCCTTTAATCCGGAAGCCGGGCCTGCCGAAGCGGTTGGATGTCGATCCCTCCAATCCCTTCACACATTTCCGCGAGGCAAGCTGGGACGAAGCGCTCGATTTCGCCTCAAGTGGCCTAGCCCGCGTGGCCGAGAAGCACGGTAATCAGGCCATTGCGGGCTTCGGCTCGGCAAAATGCTCGAACGAAGAAGCTTATCTTTTCCAAAAGCTGATCCGCACGCGCTTCCGCAACAACAACATCGATCACTGTACGCGGCTTTGCCATGCCTCTTCGGTGGCCGCGTTAATCGAGGGGATTGGTTCGGGCGCCGTGACCGCTACCTTCAACGAGGTCGAGCACGCCGACGTCATCATGATCATTGGCGCCAACCCGACGGAGAACCATCCCGTTGCAGCGACATTTTTCAAGCAGGCGGCGAAACGTGGTGCCACCCTAATCGTCATCGATCCGCGCGGCACGGCGCTGCGCGAGTACGCCACCCACATGCTGCAATTCAAGCCTGCCAGCGATGTGGCGCTCCTGAACGCCATCATGCATGTAATCGTGGAGGAAAAGCTCTACGACCTTCAGTACTTGCAAGCCCATACGGAAAACTTCGAGAGCCTCAGGGAACATCTTACCAGCTACAGCCCGGAGTCGGTGGCTGAAATCTGCGGCATCGACGCCAAGACCATCCGCACGGTCGCGCGTACTTTCGGCCGAGCAGAGCACGCGATGATCTTCTGGGGCATGGGCATCTCGCAGCATGTCCACGGCACCGACAATGCACGTTGCTTGATCGCGCTCGCACTGATGTGCGGACAGGTAGGGAGGCCCGGCACCGGCCTGCATCCCCTGCGCGGCCAGAACAACGTGCAGGGCGCTTCGGATGCGGGTTTGATCCCGATGTTCTATCCGGACTATGCCGACGTGCAAAGCGAAGAGGTCCACAATAAATTTGAGGAGCTTTGGCAAACGCCGCTGTCGACCAAGCCCGGTTTGACGGTAGTCGAGATCATCAACGCAGCGAACGCGGGCGAGATCAGCGGCATGTATATTCAGGGGGAGAACCCCGCCATGTCGGACCCGGACGTCGACCACGCGCGGGCCGGCATCGCCAAACTAGAGCATCTCGTGGTGCAGGACATTTTCCTCACCGAGACAGCGATGCTCGCGGACGTCGTGCTTCCGTCGTCGGCATGGCCGGAGAAGTTTGGTACGGTTACAAATACTAACCGGCAGGTCCAGATGGGCCGCAAGGCGCTCGACCTGCCTGGAGACACGCGCGAGGATCTGTGGATCATCGTCGAGATGGCCAAACTCCTTGGCCTGCCCTGGACCTACACCCACCCCTCGCAAGTCTACGCCGAGATGATGCTTGCCATGCCGTCGCTCGACAACATCAACTGGGAGCGGCTGGAACGAGAATCGTCAGTGATCTACCCTTGTGCGGGGCCTGATCAACCAGGAGACGCGATAGTGTTCGCGGACGGCTTCCCGACTAAGTCCGGCAGAGCGAGGCTCGTGCCGGCCAACGTGCTGCCTCCTGCGGAGGTCCCCGACCGGGAATATCCTTTGGTGCTCATGACTGGGCGCCAGCTCGAGCATTGGCACACCGGGGCCATGACTCGCCGCGCGGAGGTGCTGGATTTGCTCGAACCTGGACCTACCGCGAGCCTCAACCCGATCACGCTTGCACGTTATGGCGTCGCGCCCGGACAGATCGTAAAATTGACCACGCGGCGGGGCACTATCGAGCTCACCGCCCGTGCCGACCGGGCGATCCAGGATGGTACCATCTTCATTCCGTTTGCTTATGTCGAGGCGGCCGCTAACGTACTCACAAATCCGCAGCTCGATCCGACCGCGAAGATCCCTGAATACAAATATTGCGCCGTGAAGATCGAGCCCGGTCATGGAAAAGAGCGGCCCGTGACAGAGTTTAGTCGGAACGTGACCGCTTCTGGTCTCTAGTCCTAAACGCCAAATGGAATTGCCTGAGGTCGTTGTCGGCGTATTGCTTGCTGGCGGCAGATCGAGCCGCATGGGCGGCGGCGACAAATGTTTGTTGCCGCTTGCCGGCCGGCCGATTCTCGCTCGTACAATCGATCGTCTGAGCCCCCAAGTCTCGGACCTCATCATCAATGCCAATGGCGACCTCGCTCGGTTCTCCGCATTTGGTTTGCCAATCATCGAGGACCGCCTCGGCGGTCATATCGGACCTTTGGCCGGTGTTCATGCGGGGATCGCGTGGGCACGTGCCAAGCGGCCCAAGAGTCGCTTCGTGATCACCGCAGCGACTGACACGCCCTTCTTCCCCAGCGATCTAGTTAGCCGATTCTGCTCTGCAATTAAGGATAGTGAACCCCGGCTTCTGGTAGCTCGGTCGGAGGAAGGCGTGCACCAAGTCTTCGGCCTATGGCCTGTCACGCTTGCGTCGGCTCTCGAAGACTCTCTTGCAAGCGGCATACGTAAGGTCGGAGATTGGGTAAAGGCACATGGCGCGGAGGAAGTGGCGTTTCCGCCCGAGAAAATTGGGGAGCAATTAATAGATCCGTTCTTCAATATCAACTGCCCGGAGGATTTGGTCGAGGCTGAGGCGCTGTTGCAAAGGAGCACCTCATGACCCCGCCAATGTTCGGCATCACCGGCTGGAAAAATTCCGGTAAGACGACGCTTGCGGCGCGGCTGATCGCGGAGCTTTGCAAACGGGGTTATGTGGTTTCGGCGATCAAACATGCGCATGAGAGCTTTGACGTCGATCAGCCCGGGCGCGATTCTTACGAGCTGCGCAAGGCTGGGGCGCGTCAAGTGATTTTGTCATCGCCGAAGCGTTGGGCGCTCATGCACGAGCTTCGTGGCGAGCCGGAAATGGAATTCACCAAAATCGTGTCCGAGGTCGGAACGTGCGACGTCATTGTGATCGAGGGCTACAAACGGGAAGCCTTTCCCAAGATCGAGATACGTCGGGACGCCGCCGTGTCGCGGCAACCACTCGCTGGCAGTTCGCCTCGGGTCGTGGCTATTGCCTCCGACCGTCCCGGCGAGGAAGCGGACGCGCTCCCAAAGTTCCATCTCGATGATGTGGGCGCGATGGCCGATTTCATCGTGGGGCATCTGAGGCTTGCATCTCCATGAGCGCCAAGCTCATCGATGATTGCTTCTTTCAGGATAAGGACCGCCTGCAGCACAGAGAGGCCCTTGCCATCCTGAAGTCCCGGGTAGGGCCGGTCGTCGACGCCGAAGAGGTGTCGCTGAAAGAGGCTGCCGGTCGCTATCTCGCCACGCCCGTCGTCGCACCGCGGCCCGTGCCGGCTCACGACAACTCCGCCGTAGACGGATATGCGTTCTCGCATGCCGCGTACGATCGGCATGTCGGAACGCGGTTTAAGGTCGTTGGTGAGGCCGCCGCCGGGCATCCGTTTCCGACCGTTCCGCCCTCGAACGGCGTCGTTCGCATTTTCACCGGCGCCGTCATGCCGGGCGGATTGGACACTGTGGCAATGCAGGAGGATGTGCTCGTCGAGGTGGGCGATGAACAATGGGCGCTGGTGCCTCCCGGTCTGAAGCCGGGTGCCAATCGCCGATTGGCCGGTGAGGATTCCAAGCCCGGTGACGTGCTGGTTGAGGAGAGTACAAGACTGCGACCGCAAGACGTTGCAAGCGCCGCAGCCTGCGGCCTAGACCACCTGCGCTGCTACGCCCCGCTCAAGGTGGCCCTCCTTTCGACTGGAGACGAAATCCTGCGCCCGGGTGCCGAGTTTGTCCAAGGCAAGGTCTTCGATGCGAACGTACCGATGCTGGAGGGGCTAGTGGAGACTGCTGGTGCGCAGTCGATGGACCTCGGCATCCTCTCGGACCAAGCCGAACTGGTGCGAGAGGCGCTCAGAGATGCCGCCAGCCGCCACAATGTCCTGGTGATCTCAGGAGGCGCAAGCCAGGGCGCCGAAGATCACGTGGTCAGGGCAATCGACGTCTTAGGAAAGCGTCATCTTTGGCAAATCGCTATCAAACCTGGACGCCCAATGAGCTTCGGACAGATCGGCCAATGCGTGGTTCTCGGCCTCCCGGGCAACCCGGTGGCGGTCTTCGTCTGCTTTCTCCTCTACGTGAGACCGGTGCTTACGAGTCTCGCAGGGGGCGCGTGGCCTGAGCCCCCGCGCTATCCCCTGCCGGCAGCCTTCGCCCAGACCAAGAAGCGGGGGCGGCGCGAATTTTGGCGGGCAAAGCTCACGCACAGGGATGGGAAACTATCGGTAGCTAAATTCGCTCGGGACGGATCGGGGTTGATCTCATCCCTACGGGATGCTGACGGCTTGGTCGATGTTTCGGAGGACGTGACCGAGGTCAGGGAGGGAGACATGGTGGACTTCATACCGTTCGCCGAGTTTGGTCTGCAGCCGTCCTGACGCTTCAAGCGACATGGCTGCTCAACGCTCCCCTGACGCGATTGGGATGAGTGAAAACCTCAAATCCGTCCTTGCGGGCGATCGCCACGAGCGTCATGCCGCCAGCCTCGGCCATGCGCACGGCCAAAGCCGTAGGAGCTGATACGGCGACGATTATCGGACTCCCAATGGCCGCTGATTTCTGCACCATCTCGACCGAGACGCGGCTAGTCAGCACGATGATGCCCTGTTGCGCCGTGGCATTCTCGCGCGCGAGTGCGCCGGCGAGCTTATCTAACGCGTTGTGGCGGCCGACGTCCTCCCGCACGGCCACCAGGCCGCGGGCCGGGTCCCAGAAGCCTGCGGCGTGCACCGCGCGAGTCTCGTGGTTCAGCGCCTGCTGCGGAAAGAGCGAGTTGACCGCCGTCATGATCTGATCCGGCGTGAAAACGAGACCTTCGCCCACTGCGGGCGGGGGCCGCATCGCTTCGGCTAGACTTTCGATGCCGCAGAGCCCACACCCTGTCGGCCCGGCCATCTTTCGACGGCGTCCTAAAAACTCGGCTGCATGCGGCGCCTTCAACCAGATCCGCAGCTCAATGCCGACTTCCTCCTCAACGATCTCCACGCTTTCAATCGCATCGCTCGACGAGATCACACCCTCGGTCAGGCTAAAGCCGACGGCAAAGTCCTCTAGGTCCTGAGGCGTCGCCATCATTACCGCGTAGGACGCGGTATTGAAGGTGAAGGCGACAGCCGCCTCCTCGGGAATGGCGCGTTCGCCTCGGTCACTGCCAGCGAGGCGATAAACTGAGCGGAAAACACGAACCACGGGTGGAGACATCGAATTTCTCTGCAGAGAAGCGGAAGCCGAGTAGAATTCTCGTGATGAAACGTCTCCTTGGACCGCCTTTCCATACTGCGGTACCGGCCATTTCACCACCCTTTCCTATACCGGAAATCGCGCCGCCAATCCGTGTTTGGCGATGGCACGATGCAATGCGTGCCCTCGTGTGGCGAGCGCCGCATCACGACCTTGAGCTCGTCGAGCGGCTCATCGGTAGCCCTCGTGCCGTAGGCATTCCTGATCCTCACCGCTGTCTCAATCGCCTGTCGAGGAAAGCGGGTGTCGGGTTATCGTCCGGTGTGGGCGCGGCTGTGCGCATAGCGCCAAAGGGAGGACAAAACCAATGAAGCTGATGCAATCAATTTGCTGCCTCTTTTCGAGCCGGTGTGCCAGCGAAGCCTGTGAGGCGAATACCGCTCCACAAAATTCGCCTCGTCCCGCAACTCGTGAACCCAAAAATTCTGACCCGGGTTCGTCTACGGACTAGGCGGCGCGGCGACCGCAAAGGCCCTGTGGGGCATAATGTCGATATCGATATTGAGCTTAAGTCTCTCTGCGGCGAAAGCTCGCTCGGCTCAAGTAGCTCCTGCACCCCCTTGAAAATCATCATGCACCATCCATATACCATCCACTTAGATGGTGGAGGATGCCATGGCCGCTGGGATTCATCGGCTTCGCGAAAAAGCGGGCGAAACGGAAAAGATCACGATCAACCTGGGCTACGTGGACCTCGGCCACATCGATTTGCTTGTGCAGGAAGGCTTCTATTCCAACCGAACCGACTTCATTCGGACGGCGATCCGTAACCAACTTTCGAGCCATGGCGAGGAGGTCAGGAAATCGATTGTGCGGCACACGCTGGACCTCGGTCTTCGCCACTATACGCGCGCTGATTTGGAGGCGGTCAGAGCGGCCGGTGAAACGCTTCACATCAAGGTGCTTGGGCTCGCCAGTATTGCCCCAGATGTGTCGCCGGGGCTGGCTTTGGCAACTATCGAATCGATTACCGTGCTCGGCGCCCTTCACGCGACCAAGGAAATCAAGAGCGCGCTCGCGGATCGCATTCGCTGAGCTCGCACGCCCCTCAGCCTCTGCAAGGAACCAAGACATGAACAGAGAATTTGCGAACGCAATGCGGGCAGCAATGCATTTGACGCGCGCTCAGAAGCTCATGGAAGCCACTCGCGTCATTCAAGGCGCTCTGTTGTTGGGCCGAGGACAGGTCCTGTCAGAGTCCCCGGACGAGCAGGTCGTTGAGGACCGAGCCATCGACCATCGCCTTATCGATCTCTCTCCGAAAATTACACAACTCGAAATCAAGGCCCCGACGTGGCCGTCGGGTGACATCACCACGACGCTCGGTCAGTCCGAGTTTCCAGGCTTCGGTCTTCGTGGATTGGCGGGGGTCAGGCCGCGCAAGGCCCCCAAGATCCCTGACGGTGCTCAGTTCTTGAGTCGCTCCTACGCCTGCACTGCCGGAAGTCGAAACTACAAACTCTATGTTCCGCATCGTCGTCACGCCGGCGGGCCCAGATTGCTCGTCATGCTGCATGGCGGCACCCAGGACCCCGATGACTTCGCAACAGGAACCCGTATGAATGCTCTAGCCGAAGAGCATGGATTGATCGTTGCCTATCCAAGCCAGTGCAAGAGCGCGAATGCATCCCTGTGCTGGAACTGGTTCAAGCCGGAGGATCAGATGCGCGGCTCAGGCGAACCATCCATCATCGCCGGGATTACCAATGAAATAGCCGCCGAATACGATATCAATCCGGAGTGCGTATACGTGGCCGGTCTGTCTGCGGGAGGCGCCATGGCGGCGGTGATGGGGACAACCTATCCTGAGCTTTACGCTGCTGTCGGCATCCATTCCGGCCTGGCGCACGCATCCGCTACCGACGTTGTGTCCGCCTTTGCGGCAATGCGCGGCGATACCGGTCTGGGCTACCGCAGCCCGCGGAAGTCTCACCGAGGAGCAAATAACAATTCTCGCGTTCGGACCATCGTGTTCCACGGCGACGCGGATCGCATTGTCCATCCGTCTAATGCTGAAAATATCATCAAGGCCCATACTAAAATCGGTGACAGTGTGGAGCGCGTGAAGTCCCGACCCTCGGCTGGCCGCGCCTATAGCCGTGCCGTCGTTCGCGACAAGAGCGGTTTGTCAGTGGTGGAGCAATGGCTCATCCACGGAAGCGATCATGCCTGGTCCGGAGGCAGCGCAGACGGCACTTATACGGACCCGCATGGGCCCGATGCGTCCCGCGAAATGCTGCGGTTCTTTTTTGAAGAAGTGCCGACCTCGAGGGACGATTAGAGGATCCCCTTGAGTAGTGGGCATGTCGTCTCCTGGCACCTGGCGGACCAACTCGGCAGGTTGCTGACGTCAGCAATTGACCCAAAGCGGACATTCCGAATCTATTTCGGCCAGGGGGCGTTCCGCAGGCCGAGCAGATAAGCTCCCGCCTCAAGCGTTTCCAATGGAGACAGAAATCTGTCGGGGTCCAGTACGCCAAGCACGGATGCACCAAGTATTAAACTGGATGGAGACCTAGCAAGGACCGCATCCCGAGCCGCAGATGGGTCTCTTTACAACTCTCTTGGTTTGGGCGTGTGACCCAGAACGAGTGAGGGAAGAACACACTAAGTCCGTGTCTCTCGGTTTAGGGACGCCGCCGGGCTCAGCGCTTGTTTTTGGCTCGCGTCAATGCGGCCTTGCGAGCCGTTTCACGTCGCTTGCGCGTGGTCGCGGCCTTGCGACCTGCCGCGCGCCGTTTTCGCGTCAATGCGCCCTTCTGGCCGGGTGTGAGTTTAGCCTTAGATTTGGCTTTCATATGGTTTCCTTTTCTTTCTGAGCGGTCAGAAGATAACGCGTCATGGCCAGACCGCTATGTCAGACACCTAGCCTTCCCTCAAAGAGTGGAGAAGGAGGGCAGCGGAAAGCGGAACTATGCTTGACGAGCCTCATAAAGCTCGCTCAACCAGGCTACATGGAGAGGTCACGCGCAAGTGCGCGACTCACTCGCGCCGCTTGCTTGAATTCTACCTTGCTAGACTGCCGTGCTGTAGGGGGAAATTGCATTTGGCACAAGAAACGCAGCATGAGCGACAAGCGCGGCCCCGACGCCCAACGCCTCAGGCCTGCACCCCTCGCCGAAGCGGAGCCGTGGGGCTTGTCGCCCGAGCGATGGCAGTCGGCGCGTTTGATGCCTCGAGTCCGACCTAGCCGACGGCTAAGTGTGACCCCAGAAAAGACCACTACAGACCGGTGGGCTGTGCTAGCAGTCTGCAGCGAACCGCTCTCTGTCCCCGTTGCGGACTGGTGGCTGGCCCCATTTGAAGGCCGCCGGAGTATGTCTCCGTTGCTCTCAATTTGTGCGATGCAATAATTTCTCTATTCGGCTATTGTGCAGCGCACCATAGAACCATATATGACTATTTACATGCAACATTCCCGCACGAGGCGGGACCAAGGAGAGGTAGTGAGATGTCCGACGTTCAAAAGTTTGGTGAAGAGTTTCAGCGGGTGGGCAAGGACGGCTTCGATGCGTCTGTCCGGTCGCTTGGTGAGGTGAACAAGGGATTTCAGGCCATTGCCGCCACAGTCACCGACTACTCAAAAAAGACTTTCGAGGATGGCACCCGTGCCTTCGAGCAGCTGATTGGCGCGAAGTCATTCGAGCAGGCGTCCGAGATCCAGTCTCAGTACGCCAAGAAGGCTTTTGATGCCCACATTGCCCAGTTGTCGAAGCTCGGTGAGATTTGGGTCGACTTGGCGCGTAATGCCTATAAGCCGGTCGAGCAAGCCGCTACCAGGGCCGCCAAGAAGGTCGTCTAAACGGCTCGCGCTTCACCGTTTCGACTTAAGACCCTGGGTCGCCCCGGGGTCTTTTAGTCTTCTGTTGAGGCGCCCGCGATGACGCACTCCCGACCACCAAAAGGCACACCCGGGCGCTGGCAGTGACAAGCGCGCGCTTATTTGGAGCTAGCTAGCGACTCAGCTCACATTTTAGGACTCAGCTCACCACGCCAGCGAGCGCAAAGGCCCCCCTATGTCCCAATACATTGGCCTCAAGTTGGATCAAGATCGGCGTGACCCCAATACGCGCCGGGTGGAGCAGCCTTGGCTCTCTTGGTACAGGTCACCCATTTGGAAGGCGATCAGAAGGCACAGGCTTGCCGAGGAACCGCAGTGCCGAGAATGTGCGATTGAGGGTCGGACCGTACCCGCGAACCACGTTGATCACGTCGAACCCCACCGAGGTGAGCGGTCGCTTTTCATGCAATACGAGAACACTCAAAGCCTATGTCGTCATCACCACAACGCGCATAGGTATCAAGAGAGATGCGTCAAAGCGGTCTAGCTCCCAGAGCCCTGTACCTGACAGGCGGGTAAATCATGTTCAGTTTTTTCGACCAGCTGTTCCACTCGTTCGAGTGCTCCAACCCGAAGTGCCGACATAAATTCCACGGCCTCTTGCGATGGCTTGTTCACGCGAATGAAGTTGTCTGTCCCAAGTGCGGGACACGCCAAAACATCGAACTCGATCAGACAGCCGGGGAACTCGGTGAGGACTTCAACTCCGCGAACGAACTCAATATGAAGACATGCGAGAAAAAGAAGCTCGGATCGTAGCCCCCAACCCTACCAGCATCAGCTCTGCGGACGGGTAGGAGCTGTTGGCCGTCGACGGTGTAACCAGCGATGGCAGCTTGTCCTTAGCACCCTTTATCGTGGGGAGCGTAGCTGCCTCCCTGAGCCGCATCGCCGCCATGTCTGCTTCCGGCACGAAGCGGACCAACGGGGCGCGTCGTTGTGACGTCAGCTTTGACCCAAAGCGGACATCGTCGACAGGCCGATGCTGTGTCCCTAAGTCGAAGGCTGAACCTTTCGAGCGCAACGTCCCGGCAATAACTCTGAAGGCCGACCCTGGCTGCAGGGACTCATTTCTGTGTGGTATGACGCAGAACATCGCAGCGGCTCGCTCGTCCGATCGGTTCAAAACAAGCGCCTAGCGCCTTAGACAACATCCCATGTTTCAGCAGCTCTCCGTCCCACTCTATACGGCTTCGACCTGGGTCATCCCCTTGGTTATCGCCATTACGTTCCATGAAGCATCTCACGGATATGTCGCGCGACTATGCGGCGACGATACTGCGTGGCGTCTCGGCCGCGTCAGCTTCAATCCGTTCAAACACATCGACCCTTTTGGAACCGTTTTGCTACCGGCACTGCTGCTCTTGATGCATTCGCCATTTCTCTTTGGCTATGCCAAGCCGGTGCCGGTCAACTTTCAAGCGCTGCGCAATCCGCGTCGCGACTCGATTTGGGTAGCTGCAGCGGGCCCGGCAATGAATTTTGCACTGGCAACGCTGGCCGCGCTCACCTTGCACCTCCTCATTTTTCTACCGGATGCGGCCAGACCTTGGGTCGCTGAGAATCTCAAGAATGTGTTGGTCATTAACGTGCTGCTTGCCATTTTTAATCTGCTGCCTCTGCCCCCACTTGACGGTGGACGCATCGCGGTGGGCGTGCTCCCGGATGCGCTGGCGGTTTCGCTGGCCCGGCTGGAGTCCTACGGCATGATGATTCTGATTGGGTTGCTATTCATTTTGCCGTTGCTGGGCGCGCAACTCGGAATCGACCTAAATGTCGTCTGGCTGCTTATCCAGCGATCCACCAACGTCATCATCGAAGCAATCCTTTGGCTCACCGGCAACACCTAGTCGGTGGACCGCGCGAATGTCCGAACCTACACAATGAGTGGACGTATTCGGCCTTAGCGCCGATTCGACACTAAGCGGACGAACTCGACGGACGCTCTGACGTCAGCAACTGACCCAGTGCTGACATCCGAGCCCGGAGAGTGCTATCAGAAGCTAGGCCATAGAAGGAGCGATGCCGAAAATGAACAACCTCGGCGCGTTTTCCGACTAGGGTTACCTCACTCGGCCAGGCGGAATAGGACTTCATGTCAGAGTATGATCTCGGGGCGTCAATCGCACTCGGCGTCGGACTGGCCGCGGCGACCGGTTTTCGAGTGTTCTTGCCGATGCTCGTTATGAGCGCCGCGGCTTATAGCGGGCATCTCCCCCTTGGCGATAGCTTTGCATGGCTCGGAACACCCCCCGCTCTAACAATGCTCGGTGTGGCCGCGCTGACAGAAATTCTTGCCTACTACATTCCAGGTGTCGACAACCTGCTCGATACCTTGGCCACGCCCGCGGCGTTCGTCGCGGGAACGCTGGTGTCAGCTGCGGTCCTTACCGATCTGTCGCCGATGGTAAAATGGACGACAGCCGTTATCGCAGGCGGTGGTGTCGCGGGACTCACGCAAAGCGCCACCGCGGTGCTCAGGGCAAAATCCACCGTATTTACGGGCGGCCTTGGCAACGCGGTAGTCGCCACTGCAGAGATTGGCGGTGCGCTCTTGCTTTCGCTTTTGGCCTTGGTCGCCCCACTTGCCGCAGCTCTGCTGGTCGGCGTGTTTTTGTGGCTGGCCTTTCGTCTGCTTCGGCGACTCTCTCGACACGTGCCTCCGTCGAAGAGTTAGAACGAGCCCATGAGAGGATAAGCTTCACCTCGCCTTCCTTCAGGTGGCCGTGGGGGAACCGATAGCGCCCCGAAAGAGGAAGGTCAGCAAAAAGCCTGCGAAAAAGCCTCCAATATGGGCCATGTAAGCCACTCCTCCCACATCGGAGGTTTCGTCGGTGTAGGCGATTGTTCCAACGCCGCTGAACAGCTGCAACGCAATCCAAAAGCCGAGTACGATGATTGCTGGCATAGCGACAATCTGTCGACCGAGCAGCACATTCACGCGTGACTGCGGGAACATCAGGATGTAGGCACCGAGGACTCCGGCAATCGCGCCTGATGCCCCAACGTTAGGTATGCTTGAGTGTGGGGCGAGAATAAACTGGGCGAAGGTCGCGGCGAGTCCCACAAGCAGATAAAAGGCCAAGAATTGGAGATGGCCGAAACGGTCTTCGACGTTATCTCCGAAGATCCACAAAAAGAGCATGTTGCCAAAGAGATGCATCCAACTCCCGTGCATAAACATGGAAGTGAGGATCGTCACCGCATTGGAAGCGGGGTCGGCAGAAAAGCGTGCGGGGACAAACGCCCAGTCCTTGATGAACTGATCGCCGCCGCTGAGCTCCACTAGGAAAAAGAGAACGTTCAGTGCGACGAGGGCATAAGTGACCACAGGAACCGTGCGTTCCTGGGTGTTGTCGTCACCAATTGGGAACATCCGTCAGTCTCCCGATGCCAAGTAAGGCCCTTACGTAGAGATTTGGTTCAGCAGCCCCTATGCGCAGGATCAGACTGGTACTTGTGCTCCTTCAGCCAAAGCGCGAGCGAGACATAGATGCAGCCGACCAGGATCGCGAACGAACCGATCAACCAGACCACCGCCAGCGCGCCAGCGCCGTGTCGGGTAAGGAGGGTAATACCGAGGACAACCGAAACCAGGCCACTCAGGGCCATCATCCATTCAACTTCGATTTCCTTGTGCAGCTGGATCGCGCCCCAGATCTCCAGCACGCCGGTGATGATGGCCCAACTGGCGATCAACACCAATGCCACCTGCACGGTAATTCCCGGCCAGACGAAGGCCAGCGAACCGGCGAGAATGCCCGTAATGCCGATGAGGGCAAGCCACCAGCGCGGCGCTATCCCGTTACCTTTGCCGGACATCGCCGTCCACAGCGCGAAGACGCCATCGGCGATCGCGTAGGCGCCCCAGATAAAGGCTACCGTCAACAGGGTGCGGCCGGGCCAGATGAAAGCCAGGACCCCAAAGGCGATGGTAACGATGCCCCGCAGCAGCAGCAGCCACCAGTTTTCCGCGAGGCCACGCAGCAGCGCGCGAGGTGAGCTCTGAATGGATTGAGCTTGTGCGCTCATTGCCCTCCCCGCGAAACCGTAGTCCGAAATCTTAGCGCCTTTCTGCTCTTTAAGCCCAGGATGAAGTCACAGCAAGCGGGCCGGTCTGAACGAAATCCTTGGCGAAGGCGCGTAGTATCGTGAAAACCCCTCGAGGCGGATGTCTGTTTTGGGTCGAAAGCGGACGAAGTGGGTGTTGCCAAACGACGTCCGCTGTAGTCCCGCAAGCGACCCAGGCCCGCGACTTGTTGGTTGAGCGCATCGGACTCGAACTCAGCATTTCACCATGATGGTAGCTCAATCGGTCGAAGATCTGCGTGATCAGCTAGTGTGACACCCAAACTGGCCTGTAGAGAAAATCGATGTGAAATCGCACACGCTCGCACTAGGCGGCGTCTCTGGAGTCGAACTTGAGCGCTGACTTCTCAGAATGACCCAAAGCGGACATTTCGCCAGCGAAACTTGATCTAAATCAACGCCATTCCCCGCATCCCGTGATAAGGAAGAATGGGTGGTCCTGCACCGCCCGCGTGGCGGTTCCCATGGTCAGAGCACAGGCAAGAGCCGCCGCTCAATCCAGGGAGGAACCAATGAGAATGACCAAGTTAGTAGCAATGGCCGCCTCTGCGGCACTCGTGACGCTGACATCAGCGTCTTTCGCAGCCGACACAATGCCGTCTAGCGGGACTACGCCTTATGTCACGCATTTCGTGTTCCGGCCGGTGACTAGCCTCGACGTTCCCAGCCTCGGCACCGCGACACTTCTCGAGGCGGTTGGGACTACCACGAACATGAAGGGCGAAAAGATGCTCGACAAGATGTCGGCGCATTGCATGGCGTTGAACGTTGCGTCGGGCGATAAGAAATACATCGACGGCGCTTGCGTGCTGGCCGATGCAGACGGCGATAAGATATTCTCGACCTTCGATACGCGTGACCTCGACAAATCGCAGCCGGATATGAAATGTGGCACGCACATCATAACCGGCGGCACCGGCAAATATGCCGGCATCACCGGAAAAGAGCCGTTCGCTTGCAACGGGCTCCCTGACCTTGCGGGCGGCGGTGGCTATACGTCCATGGACATCCCGCACAACACAACGTGGGAGATTAAGAAGTAATCGTCGATGTTCTAGCGGGGGCCAGGCGCGCAGTCTGGCCCCTTCACCGTCGGTCGGTCCCGTGCCTGAGTGATGTCCGCTCTTGGCACATAGCGGACATGCTAGCTCATCCGCCGAATGTCTGCTATCGGGGGTCAAGCGGACGGACTTTGCGGGATGTCTGTTTATGACCCAGCGGACTTTCTGGCTCTACTTGGCGAGAGGGACGTGTTGCAATTTGCGGTCGAGGGTGTGAATTTGGCGCGCTAAGATTGTAATTCCCTCGGTCAATGCCCATGTCTTTATCACTGGCGCGCCGAACGTGAGGCGCTGACGGTAGAGATTACCGTGCCAATTACGTGCACGCCCCCTTTTCCGAAATTCTCAGCAGTCGAGCGCTCTCAGAGCCTCAAGGTTCGCGGCTCCAGCCTGCGAAACATCGCTTGCGTGCGATGTAACCCCAAGAGGCACTGTCATGGCCGCTACTACTGTAAATCCCCAAGCTGCCGCCGACCAAGCCCGCAACGCCTACCGCAACGTTACCGCCCAACTCGGTCTCTTAGCTCTCGACACCGCCATCCCCGAGGCCCTGGGAGCCCTTGCCGCGAAGACCGTGGACCAGACGCGCGAGGCCTATGACCGCTCTAAGGATGCTCTCGAAGCATCAATAGCGACTTTTGAAAGATCCTTCGATGTGGCGGGGTGGGGCGCAGCAGCGTTCAACCATAAAATCATCGACATCGACCGCCGGAACCTGAATTCCGGCTTCGACCTGGCCAACAGTTTGGCGGGCGCTAAGAACCTCGCCGAGATCGTGGAATTGCAGGCGGCCTATTGGCGCAAGCAGTTCAGCGCATTGACGGCCCAGGCCGAGGAAGTCCCCGCGCTTTCGACCAAGGTGGTGGCCGACGTTGGCGAGCCGCTCAAGGAGCAGGTGAAACGCCGCGTGGATGAGCTGCGCAAGGCGAACTGAACGGCTTGCGCCGCGATGGAAATACGCCGGGGCCGGCGCTGATTTAGGACCAGCCTTTAGGACTGTGGAAATGACCGTTCCGCATTACGTCAATGAACACCAATCAGATATTCGGGCGATTAAGCCTGGCTGGTATGGGATGGAGAGCAACGGCAAGCTCTCGTCCGGGCCATTTCCAAACCAAGGAAAATGCCTCACCGGAATCACTCAGCCGAGGAGCAATTTTCGAGGCCTGACAAAAACACGTGTCGTCAGCACTAATAGAATGCTGAAGCCAGCCTGGCGGGCACACCAATCGAAGGAGACGCGCCATGAAAGGCCTTGTGACGATCCTTATTCTCATTTTCGCAGTCGGATTCATGGCATCGGCATTCGCCGGCGCCACCGCGCCCAAGACTCAGGCTGCCTGTGAAAAGGCAGGCATGGACTGGGATGCGACAGCCAGTGCACCAACGGTAAAATGTCACTTCCGTTTTGCGTAACCGCGTCGGCGGTCCTCGTATGCCTTGCTGAGAAAATCACTTGGGCGAGCATTGGAGCTTGACCGGAGACTTAGCGGACCAACTCGATGGGTCTCTGGAGCGATGAGCAGACACTTTTGTGGATTTCACGTGTGGTCGCGTAATCGAAGATGGCGTGTGTTGCATCCGTCTACGACGTTAAGTTCGCGCGAGTAGAGGCGATCATCAATTTATACGGTGGCGAAAAACATGCGCATGATGAAATTGGCCCTGGTCACGACGGTGGAGCTCGTCATGGGAAGCGGCCGAGATCGCCGGCTTTACGACAATCCGGAGCGGCCGTGACTCGGCGACCGGGCAGACCGGCGGACGCGGCATTTGCCGTCGCACCCGCTTCCGCACGGTGTCGGTCCGCAAAGCGGGCGGGCGAAAAGAAGGCGACGGACGCGGTGCTCTGTCATGGCGCTAATCCCGAACTGCTGCCCGAGATGGTCGACCAGCTGTGGCGGGCCAACCCTCTCCACCGGCTGCTGCCGATCTCATGGGGCGAGATCACGCGGGCTCTCGTGACGCTCTCTGCCCGATCAACAGCGGATCCGGTCCATGCAATCGACGGTAGCCGCCAATTTGGGTCTGACGATATGGCGAGAAGCGGCCGAGACCTGGATCGGCACCGTGGCGCCCTGGTGGGGACTCGAACCCGCCGCACCGGCCAGGCCGGAAGGGGCCGAGACCGACCGGCGCTTCGACGCTCCGGAATGGGAGCAGCACCCCTTCTTTCGGCTGCTAAAGCAGAGCTATCTCGCGCTTTCCAAACAGCTTCTCGAGGAAGCCGAGCGGCAGGCGGTCGATCCGGACGAACGGCAGCGGCTTGTCTTCCATCTCCGGCAGTTCCTGGACGCGATAAGCCCCACCTCGTTTCTGCCGACCAATCCTGCGGCGCTTCGCAAGGCATGGGAGACGGGCGGCGACAGCGTCGCCGACGGGCTCCGCAACCTGTTGGACGATCTCCGCCAGGGCCGGCTCAGCATGACCGACACCGCAGCGTTCGCGCCGGGCAAGAACCTCGCTACGACCCCAGGGAAGGTCGTCTACCGCAACCGCCTCATCGAACTCATCCATTACACGCCGATGACGGCTCAGACCTACGCAGTGCCGCTGTTGTTCATTCCGCCGTGGATCAACAAGTTCTATGTCCTCGACCTGCAGCCGAAGAACAGTCTTGTCCGTTTCCTGCTCGAGCAAGGCTTCTCGGTATTCATGATCAGCTGGAAGAACCCGGACGCTTCAATGGAGGCCATATCCTTCGAGGATTACATGACCGACGGCCCGCTCGCCGCGAGCGACGTCGTGCGCGAGATCACGGGGGCCGAGCGCATCAACCCCGTCGGCTACTGCATCGGCGGAACGCTGCTGGCGATGACGCTGGCCTATCTGGCGGCGCGGCGGGACGAGCGCTTCGGTGCGGCCACGTTCATGGTATCGCTCTTGGACTTTTCCGAGGTCGGGGACACGGCGGTGTTCATCGACGAGCCGCAGATCGCCTATATGGAGCAGCAGATGCTCGAGCGCGGCTATCTCGACAGTCGCCGCATGTCGGACATGTTCAACCGGCTGCGCGCGAACGACCTGATCTGGAACACGGTGATCAACAATTACTTGATGGGGAACAAGCCGCCCGCGTTCGATCTCCTGTACTGGAACAACGACGGCACCCGGATGGCCCGGGCAGCGCACAGTTTCTATCTCCGCAACACATACCTCGAGAACAACCTGATCACGCCGGGCAAGATCTCGCTGCTCGGGCAGCCGATCGACCTGCGCCGAATTCGCCAGGACATTTACGCGGTGGGCGCCGAGAAGGACCACATCGTGCCCTGGCGCTCGGCCTGGCGGATCGTGCAGCTGACAAGCGCGCAGACCCACTTCGTGCTGGCTGCGAGCGGGCACATCGCAGGCATGATCAATCCACCGTCGAAAGGCAAGGGTGGGTATTGGACGAACGACATCATCTCAGCCCCGACGAACGCCGACGCCTGGCTGGCCGGCGCGCAAAGGCACGACGGCAGCTGGTGGAACGATTTGGCCGGCTGGCTCGGGGCCCGGTCCGGAGAGAGAATGCCCGCGCCGCACGTCGGAAGTGCTGTCCATCCCCCGATCGGCGACGCGCCGGGAACCTACGTCCTGGAAAAATAGGTGCGCGCAACGTCGTGGACGCTAGTGACAAACGCGTGCCTGAGCTTGCACGCGCGTTCGCTCGCGGTGCCCAGCTGCGGACATTGAAGCGCAGATCAGGGGGTTCGACCGCCGGATCATGGCCTGGCAGCGATCCCATGAGACTAGCAGGCGGCTCGACGAGATTGATAGTGGCGTTCACTCCCTGCCTAAGTTGGCAGCGCCTCAATCACGCAATCGGGGTCGTGGTCGGAACGATGCGTCCGAGGCGTAAGCATGCTGACGCGAACAAATCGTGGAATTCCTCTGCCGTCCGCTCTTTGCCAAGCGACACCCCGCACACCGGACGGCGGTTGGTGTCAGCGTCGATTGCCCCGTGCGCTTCGCGGTCACAAGGCCGCGCAGACCGCCTTCTTCTGGGTGTAGAGATCAAGGGCGTCATGTCCCATCTCACGTCCCCAGCCGGACTGCTTGTAGCCACCAAAGGGCAACGCCGCATCGAAGATGTTGTAGCAGTTGATCCAGACTGTGCCCGCCTTCAGCTTCCCTGCCAGTGAATGGGCCTTGCCGATGTCCTTGGTCCAGACCCCTGCTGCCAAGCCGTAGACGGTATCGTTGGCGGCCCTGACCAGATCATCGTCCATTTCCTTAAATGGAATGACCGCAACTACCGGGCCGAAGATCTCTTCCCGAATGACCTTCATGTCTGGCTTGGTGTCCACCAGCACAGTTGGTTCGACAAAATAACCCTTGCCACCGAGCTTCCCACCGCCCGCGACGGCTTTCGCACCTTCCGCAAGGCCGGACTCAAGATAACCGCAAACACGGTTGAATTGGATCTCCGACACCATCGGACCCATCTGAGTGTCGGGATCGAGACCCGGACCGACCTTGATCTTCTTTGCCTTGTCGGCGACGCCCTCAACGACCTTGTCAAATATGTTCTGCTGCACGAACAATCGTGACCCGGCGCAACAGCACTGACCGTGATTGAAGAAGATGGCACTCGCCGTGCCCGATACAGCGACGTCGAGATCAGCATCCCGCAAGACGATGTTCGGCGACTTGCCCCCCAGTTCAAGCGATACCTTCTTCAGGTCATTGGCGGCGGCCTTTAGGATGAGCTTGCCGACCTCGGTCGAGCCGGTGAACGCCACCTTGTCGATCCCGGGGTGTGCTGCCAGCGCCGCACCGGCCGTCTCGCCAAAACCGGTGATGATGTTCACCACACCGTCGGGAAATCCCGCCTCCTGGATCAGTTCGCCGAGCCGAAGTGCGGATAGCGGTGTTTCCTCAGCCGGCTTCAACACCACGGTGCAGCCGGTAGCCAGCGCGGGCCCAAGTTTCCATGCCGCCATCAACAAGGGGAAGTTCCAAGGGATGATCTGGCCCACCACACCAACCGGCTCACGCAAGGTATAAGCGTGGAACTTCACCCCCGGTGCATAGGGCACCGAAAGTGGGATGGTGTTGCCCTCAATCTTGGTGGCCCATCCGGCCATGTAATGGAAGAGATCCGCTGCCAGCGGAACATCAGCTGCCCGGGCAACGCCAATAGGCTTCCCATTGTCCAGGGACTCCAGTTCCGCCAACTCTTCCAGATGCTCCAGGATGAGATCACCGAGCTTCCAGACCAACCGGCCTCGCTCTGACGGGGTCAACCTTGGCCAGGCCCCGCTCTCAAATGCACGGCGGGCCGCCTTGACGGCACGGTCGACGTCATTCTTGTCGCCCTCCGCCGCATGCGCAATCACCTCGCCGGTGGCGGGATTGTAGATGGGAAATGTCTTGCCCGAGGCGGCATCGACCCATTTCCCATCGATCAATAGCTTGCGCCGTTCCTTTACAAAACTCGTAACTCTTTTATCGAGTCGAATTTCTGCTGCTGCGATACTCATACCTTAGCCTCCTGATTGTTCCGCAATTTGTGGCAAGTGACGCTCCGGTTTCCGGTCACGTGATGGCGCAGTTCGAGGTTTGAATGTCGCTTCCGTCGCGCACATCATTGCGCCGAGGAGAGGCCTGCAGGTTAGGCAGCTCGGGGGCGATGGCTCAGAGTTGCGCCATCACGCTGAAAACGACGTTTAGAAGGTATACCACAAGTTCGCCGAATTTACAGCCGATCTGATCTCCGGAGAGCGCAAATGAAGCTCTGTCTTCATCATCAGCTTCCAGTCAGCCGGTGACCGAGAGGCCGCCCTCTTAATGTGCTGCGTAAGGGGGGAGAGGGCGGCTTCTCACTTTCAGCGCATCTTACGCGATCCACCCCAGCTCATACGCTTTGTCGTTGGCCGCGCGCCAAGCGCGAGCGTAAAACTCTGTCTGCGTCATAGGTGCGCTCTGCTCCTCATGGCCCGAGTGGGACTTGGTGATAAGTTGCTGAGGGAAGGCTGCCGACCTGTAGTACGTGACGACGTAGCTCGTGCCCGGCAACGTTACGATGATGTTGTCGCCCTGCACCTCGACGTGGAGGTCGCTGTTATCCGTCATCAGCCGATACTAGCGCAAAAAGGGACGGCGCGAGGCTGGCCCCCTACGCGATCCACCATCAACAGCATCAAGATGCCGTAGCTTGCGGTGCTCGGGCGCCTTATCGTTGGCGGCAATATAGCGATCCCGACAACGGCTCGCTTCGCCCTGGCTCAGTTATTTAGGCAAATCACCCCAATCGAGCCCGAGTTCCTCGCAGGCGCGGCGCACGTCTCCGGGATCGAGGTCTTGGCGTGACCCACCTAAAGGCACCTCCGACTTCAGACCTTCGCGATGGACCGTCACGAGTACACGACCTTCCCCACGCTTATGCTCATGGTGATCGAATTGGCAGCCGTGTGCGGCCAACCATTTTCGGAAAGTCGCGCTTTGCATTGAGGGAGCATCCTTGCTATCCGAGCGACAACTTTGAAATTGGTGAGTCTCATTATGAAGCTAGCTCAATGGGACCGCATAGCCCGTGAGCAACAGGCTCTCTAGAGTCAATTTCCGAAGCTGCGTAGCATCAGTCACACCGTCGCCCACCAAGGTTGTTAGCTTCTGCCCAATAACAGTTTTCAACTCGCCATCCTCGGCATCCTCCCGAAAGGGGTCATCCTCCCTTAGGACGTTCCAAATGGAGTCGAACGCCTGGCTTACTGCCTCAAGCGTCTTCGGCTCGTACAAATCGAGTCTGTGGAATTGAGGGCACATTGCTCCCTCCATGTGTTGCAGGCGGGAGCACGACTCTCTCGGCCACCGGTGCCTGTGGCTATCTCTGACCGGTGATGACCTACCTTACGCCTTTATGCCGGGAATAGCGAGCCAACGGCCCTGGTTCAGGCTTGCGAGAGATTTTCCGCCTTTTCCTCGCCGACCGGAACCCGCATGCGGCTTCCACTGCATGTGGACTTGCTAGCGGTCCGGAAGAGCGGGTGGGCGGCGATGTCGAGCTGCAGGTCCGTCGGACACTCGGGCCAAAGCGATGGAAGTCAAGGCTTCTCTCGCTTGTCGAGCTATCTCTATCAAGCCGCGGCGCAGGCTCTGGACAGGGTGGGTCACCAGGTAATGCATAAGAGGGATTGGCGCCGGGCTTCTTTTTGCGCCTCGCTTGATTCATCTCAAAACCCTCTGCTGATAAAAAGTCTAAGTTCTTGCGGGGTTGGGATACAGCGCACGCCCAACTCTGGCGGCCCTGACCGAACGAATGGGGATGGGGATCGCTCCGATCGGGGGCCGCCCTCGGTAATGCCGACCCCGGGCCGCCAAGGTGCAAGCGAACCAGGGCAAACAATGCAGTAGCAATAGGCCCCGCTGCAGCGGGAGCGCGACGGAAGTCTAACAGTTTCCGCATGGTGATGTCCGATGACAACTGTAAAGCATGTGCTCGATAAGAAGGGCAACGATGTTCACTTCATTCATCCGGGTGCTTCCGTGTTCGACGCCCTCAAATTGATGGCAGAAAACAACATAGGTTCATTGGTCGTGCTAGAGGATGACAAGCTTGTCGGCATCATCACCGAACGGCATTACGCGCGGGAGATTGTTTTGAAAGGCAAGACGTCACCTGGAACTCTAGTCCGGGACATTATGTCGACTAAGGTCATCTGTGCGCGACCTAACCAGTCAGTGGAGGAATGCATGGCCGTAATGACCGCACGGGCCGTGCGCCATCTCCCGGTGCTCGAACAGGGACGACTAGTTGGTATAGTTTCGATTGGCGACATGGTGAAAAGCGTTATCGGTGATCAGAAGTTCATTATCGAACAGCTCGAACATTACATCCATGGTGACCGGTGACCGGCTGGCGCGCAAGGATGCTGTTGAGGTCGGGCCTCTGGATGCGTTCTCAGAAAATGGAGCACTGGAGAAGGGTCAGAACTGCTCCTGGTCGTTACGCGCTTGGCTGGCGCGGATGTCATCGACAATCATGTCACGGATTTTTTCCGGGCCGTGCTCTTGGTAGTTCTGGCGCATCCCGGAACTGCTGCCGACCGCGCGGAGACAGTGGTGGCCGACACGGTCGTTCCTCGAACTCCGAAAGGGATTTTCCTTCATTAGTGGAAGAAAGTTTGACGCAGGACAAATTCCATGCGGCTACAAGTATGTTAAGCAAGACAAATAACCTTCTCGGCAGCTTATCTTTAAGGACTCAAAACCTGCCGAAAGCGAGGCACCATGACCAACCGAAAGCTCGCGGACGTCATCAAAGTCCGAGAGGCACTTGTGCTGCCTGAGCTCGAGACGGTGCAACAAGCCTGCCGGCGCATGTGTGAGCGCTGCATCGGCTCGACGCTGGTAGTCGACGACCACGAGCGGCTGACCGGCATCTTCACCGACCGCGACGCGGTGCGTACGCTTGCTGAAGGCAAGAATGCGGAGGTGACCACGCTGGCGCAAGCGATGACGCCCAATCCAATAACGATCACTCCCGACAGCCGCGCAATCGACGCACTGCGGGAGATGAGCAATCGCGGCTTCCGTCATCTTCCGGTCGTCGAGAGCGGAAGAATCTGGGGCGTCGTTTCGCGTGGCGATTTCAAAGGGATGGAGATTGATCAGCTGGACGAGGAAGATCACCTGTGGGAATGCATCCGCTGATAAACTAGGACGTGCCTGCTCCCGATCGGCAACCGACGTGGACCCCAAGCTGATGGCAAAGCTTACGCGACAGCTGCACAAGCTGACCAAGGGTGGAAATGAGGAATGGTGGAGGCTTGTTTTCGACACCGAAGCCCAGCGCCTTTATATTGAGCACGAATGGAGCCATACCGACGCGTGGCGAGCCTCCCGTTCAAAGAGTGGGACTGCGGAGTTTGATGTCAACGGTTTCCTTGCCGAGGGTGAAGCCCCAGCCCAAGCAGAGTTGCTGCGAATTGTCGAGAGCCTGTTCGGAAATGGGGGCGGCGAGAATGCCTAAAGGCTCCAAAGGACAGAAGCGTCCCGCTGACGTAATCGGCAACTCCCGGAGCGGCGCAAACTGTTCTGACAAAGACGTCGACTACGCATGTCCGCTTCTGGCACTTAAGCGGACCAATTCAGTGGGGCGCTGTAATGTCAGCTACTGACCCAAAGCGGACATTCACTCGCGACCAAGCAACACCCAGGCGCTAATGGCGAGCGACGCGTCGCAAATCGCGAACGTTACAAGCAAACGCTGGAACACTCCGGCTATTGCTAGAGGCACGAGCACTGAAGGTACGAACACCAATCTGTCGATTACGGAAGCGGCGACATTTGGCGTCCGCCGGAACGACCACCGGCTGGCAGCCCCTAAGATTCTCCCCTCAAAAAATTCCCAATCTTACAGTCCTTGCAGCGCAGCCCCTGTGCCCGATACTCTCTACACTCTTTGGTGTCACCATGAGGACAGGCCATAGCAATGAGGGAACTTATGGCTTCTTCCTTGGTCTTGAAGAGAGAGCCCGACGGAGTCCTATAGAGAGTTACTTCTGTGATTGTGTCTTGCAGAAGCTCCTCAATCTTGGCGATTTTTCCAGCCATCGCCCACCTCTAGCGCCTGAACCGTGGCGGCAGGCCTTTCAAGCCTAAACTAGACGCGCGCGAGCATGTGTCGTCTATGACGTGGGTCAAGTCCTGCGGACGCCCGCGATCTATGGCAAAAAGAGAAATGGCCTACCCTGACTGGCACCGGCACCGCTACGGAAGAGAGCTGGACCGCGCTCTCGCCAATTCTACACAGCCGTAAAACAGCTGACTCTTTTGTACAATCCCCTCCTTATTAACGACCCTGATTAGATCTTGGACGGCACCGTTCCAGTCCGCGGTATCGGCCTTGAGTGTGCTATCAAGCTTATTAAGCACCCCATCTGGAAAATATGCGTTGAAAGCGACGCGAGCTCCGACAACGGGATCCAAAACCAATTCAGGTGTGCCCAACAAGTCCACGCCAAGCTCGTGGCCATATCGGTAATACTCATACCGTCCCTCAATCATCGCCATGCCCCTTCCGCGATAGCGCCACGCGTCGCCTGGTTGAATGTTACCAAACCGATCGCCGTAAACTTTCTCCGTGAGCTGTTCAGGGTTGTTGACGAAGGGTTCTGCATCCTCGACCGTGGGAAAGCGACTAGGCCACAGAGATCGAATTCGTTCCGCGGTGGGAAATGCAAGATTTTCAGTGCGGACGCGAAAATCGCCCGTCTCATTCGCGATCGTTCCAAGGACGAAGGCCAAGAGGTGATCGTTCTTCCAATTGGGATGTGCGTCCCAGATATCTAACAAGGCGCTTAGGCTCTGCGATTGCGGCAGCGTCATGGATGGCACTGCGCCATCACGATAGCATTCAATCACGTCCTTATGGGGCAAGCGTGTACCGTTGGAATTTCCAGGAGTTGTTTGAACCCGGAGCCTGTTTATCGCGGCCACATCCTTGGCTGCACTTTGCAGTGATTGGTTCAGCTCGTGATAGACGAGAAGTTGAATGCAGTCGGCTTCCGAAAGAGATTTTTCCGATTGCGAGAAACTGGTGTCCGGGTCGCAGCTCCAAAAGTACCCGCTCTGCTTCTCGATGATCTGTCGTGTCCGATTCGACATTTGCCAGCCAAGAGGCAACGGGTAGTAGCGGCTGTTGAGGAGGCTACGCGTTAAGTCTCGTATTTGGACCCCCGTTTGTTGTCCCTCGGCGTCGTTTATTGGGTAGAAGCCAAACCGCTGGACTGCACGATCAATCGCCACATAGGCTCGTGATGCCCGTGTGCTCAACACTGCTCGGAATGGTTCTAGTTCCTCTCCAAGCGCAAACGAGGATCTGACCGGATAACCGCCCCCACTTAATACGATCAGATTCAGCCTTACCTTTTTGTAGCTTATTTCCGTCGCGCCGATCGTGGGTGCCGGATCGGAAGTAGCCTTCGCGTTGATCTCGTTAATCGTGGGTTGGATCGCGTCAATGAGATCCAGAGCCGTCTCCACTCCGGAATTGTCGATGTAACCGCCATCCACTAGCCGAAGCTTATCATCCGTTCCGAGTCGCGAATCCCGAACCGGAATGGTGGCAGCAGGCGTTACCCAAGGAAACCGCGCAGATATCGCCGCTGCAGTGCTAAGGCGAATTGCGGGTGGCTGTTGTTGCGTTTCGCCGTCGTTCCCTCTTCCCAATTCTTGATACCGGGCCACCGCACCAAGATCTGGATTCATGCTGGTGGAGATTGGAAAGGGAGAGACAAGGACGCGTCGTCCACTCCCGGCATCAGTGGCATTAATAAAGAGAGCCGGGGCGCTCCCGTCGGGGGCCCAAAGTGCACGAAAATCCTTAGCTAAATAATTCGCCCCAGATTTCTCGAATGCAAATTCTAGGAACCGTGCGCGATCAAAGGAATTGATCGGATAAGGCACGAATGACTGGGTAAAATCCGTAAAGAGTGCGCCCGCTACGAGAGGCGACAAGAAGTCGTTAGCAAATGTTTTTCGCAGCTCGATTTCCATCGGAAGTGGCGCCTCCAGATCACGAGGTATCGGCTTTTTGCCAAGGAGATATTCCGTGATTTTGGGACAGGGGTCGGCTGTCACTGCCGTGACATTGCCAAGAGCTTTCGAATCGTTTTTTTCCTCTGCTTTAAGCGCTGCGGCATAGGCTGCTGCGCCAATGCTGCCGCCCGACACGCTGCTGATGGCAAAGAGGTGATCGCTGAAGGCAGGACAATAGTCGGAAAGGCGGGAGAGAAAAATTGCGGTCTGGTAGGCAGCATAAATGCCGCCACCTTCAGCGGCTACGACGTAAACTGGATACTCCTCATAGTTTGCAATCTTTGAAGCGCGGCTCTCATACCATGCTTTGAATTGTTCCCCAGCCGCGCGCCGATCGTCGAAGGTAGGCATCGCCCGATCTAAAGTGCTTAGCTCCCTCACATCGTGGTTGTCGTTGAGATCCAAGACTGCGATCAAGGCGGCGGCTGCTAGCGCCACAGGAATGAACGGAAAATTCTGCTTGATAGTGAGGAGGGTGAAATGCACACACGCTGCAACAAGACAAACGACGTAGATGGCAACGAGGCCGAGTACGCCGATCGCTTGCGGGATGGCTACCGACGCTAGGTAGATGGATAGCGTAACCCCGATGATCAGCGTGACCGTAATTCCGAAGAACCATCCCCTTCGAAAATATCGATTGTTCAGCCTATCGGACCAGGGTCGCAGACGCTCCCCTACCCTCCACCCCACAAAAAGCAGAATGGCTGCGAGAGCAAACAGAACAATGCTCGTAATAGAGAGCCCGCAACCCAGCGTGCGCGATAGGTTCTGACCAAAATCGTCCCACGGACCTGCTGGAAGCTCAGACAAGACCTCAACTTTGGATGCGTGCGGCCTTGCTCCTAGCTGCCCTAATGCGCAGGCGACTAGTGTCGCGGCACCGCAGATCGCTGGCAAGCCGCGCACGAAGTCTTTGACTAAGATAGACGGGCTCTCAATACGATTGAAGCTCTCGGTGGTCACCTGATACGTGCCAAACCACAAGACCACTCCGATCGTGATAATCGGGAGGATGAACCTCGCCGTTCGGAGGACTATAACCAGTGCGTCATGAATACTGGGGCTAACGAATGTGATGTCGGCGATGAAAATGCGATACAGCTCTCGCGTTTGATCAGGCAAAAAAAGAGCAATGGAGACAATAGCCGAGATGCCAATCACCCATTTGGCGTCGCGAAGGACATGAAAAATCTCTGCGCGTTCCAATATCCAGTTTTGGATTGGATGCCGCATTGAATCCCATCCTCTCTTCGACGCCCAGCGTAGCGCAGGGTCAGCTCTTTTTCTCCGGCTCAAACGTGGTCCCAGGGATCTTGTCACAATCCTCTTTGGTCATCGCCAGAAAACCCTGGCCCCTGCATGCGTTCTCGCCGCTGCAACTGTTTTTCGCTGAGCCGCACTCGCTTTGGCCTTTGCACGAATTCGCCCCGATGCAACGGCCGTTGGCTTCATCGGCGTGAGAGGCTGGCCCAGTAGCGGCTCCTGCGAGAATGAGCGTGGCCGCGGCTGCAGCGATACGAGCGCCGGACTTATGGGCAGGGTGCATGATCACATCCTTCGGAATTTGGAGTGGTTTATCGCACTGTATGTCAGCACTCGAATGGAATTGAGTGCCTCAGGGACCGTATGCCCGCGGTCCGGTTCTGGCATTTTGCGGACCAGCTCGGCGGTGACCCTGACGTCCGCTTCTGATCCACAGCAGACGTTTCACAAAGACAGTTGCTCAGACTCCACACGCGCTCCATGAGACTTCCGCTGGCTCGAAGAGTTCCTCAGGGCGCGATAGGATCAGGCCGGCGTGTTCGGTGCTCAAGGATCTGCTCGATCGCTGAACCCCATTACCACAACTTTGGAAGGAAGCTGCATGGGCAACCCAGGCAACGATCGCCGTATCGACAATATCGAGTTCGCCGTCAGCGACATCGCGCGCTCGCGTGAGTTTTATGGCAAGGCCTTCGGCTGGACCTTTACGGACTACGGCCCCACCTATTGCGAGTTCAGCGATGGGCGACTGACCGGCGGCCTCGCCAAAGGCACCCCGATGAATCCTGGCGGGCCGCTGGTGATCCTCTATGCTGACAACCTAGGCGAGACGCAGCGTCGCCTCGAAGATGCCGGCGCAAGGATCGTCAAACCGGTATTCGCCTTTCCCGGCGGCCGACGCTTTCATTTCCATGACTTGGATGGATACGAACTTGCCGTATGGTCCGACAAGTAGAAGCGCATATGAAGGTGCTAACTTATTGATGTCATTGTACTTGTATCAAGGCAGCCGACGGAGCGCTTACAGCGTTGGCGGCGAAAGGCGACGTGTAATAAAACCGATCAAAAACGGACGTGCCGAAAAGAGCTCGCCTTCAAATGACTCGAAAGCGACTGCACGCGCAGAGCTTGCGAAGCCTTCTGCAAGGGCTTACCGTTTGAGCGCGGCAAAGACTACCGTGCCGACTCTGTGCACGCCCTCTTTTCCGAAAATCTGCACGCGGAGCGCACCTTGAGCGCCTCATGATTCGCGGCTCCAGCGTGCGAGTAACCGCCTGCGTTATAATCCAAGAGGCAAGAGGTAGGTGTCATGAATACGAACTCAAAACCGGAAACCGCCGCCAACAAGGCGCGCGAGACAATTCGCATGAGCAGCGACCAGTATCAGGCGCTGCTCGAAACCAGCTTCCCTGAAGTTGCGCGCGAATTTGCCGAAAAGACCGTTGCCCAAACGCGCGAGGCCTATGAACGCTCTAACAGATCTCTCGAAGCTGCGATGGAGACTCTGGAGAAGTCTTTTGACGCGGCGGGTCAGGGCGCTGTAGCGCTAAACCGTAAGATCATCGAGATCGCCCAAAGGAACTTAAACAGCGGCTTTGATTTGGCAAAAAGCCTTGCTGGGGCAAAGAACCTCGCCGAGATCGTGCAGCTCCAGGCGGCCTATTGGCAGAAGCAGTTCAGTGCGTTGACAGCCCAAGCTGAGGAAGTCCGCGCGCTTTCGACCAAGGTGACGGCAGCCGCGTCCGAGCCTGTCAAGGCACATGTGGCGAGCAGCATGGATGACGCGAGGAAAACGAGCTGAGCTGGCCGCTCATGGCTTTAGTCAGCGGAAGCAACCCGGCGGTTTGCTGCCGGAGCGTGTCCTCAGCGTAGCTGACCCAAAGCGGGTGCCCTACGACGCTTGAACATAAGTGCGGCATCTGCCGCAGTAAGGTCACTTGCCAAAAAAGCGCTTGTCGTCGGCATGCTTATCCTTGCGGCTGGCTTGCTCGCTACTCCCATGCTGATGCCAAGCGCTGGCAACGCTCAGGATGCAAGAGTCGCGAAATCGATGGCGGCTCATTCCTTGGTCGAAAAGGCTGCCCAGGGAATAACTTGCTCTGATAGTAAGCCCTAGCCGTGTTCGTACTCATCGTCATTCTTTTGGCCGCTGCTCTTGAACAATAAGGAGGGCAACAGGCTCGCTCAAATGGCGCGTGGCTGAGAAACGGCGGCGCCAAAACTTCATTCGTTCGGTAGAAAATTTAGCTTCCGCAGAACCAAGGGCATGGTTAGCCCCTGAACGACGACTGAAAAAGCGACAACGCCGAAGGCCGTGATCAGGATTTCGTTGTAAAAGGGGAAAGAAGGCGAAAGCGCGAGCGTCAACGCCAAGGCGAGCGCACCTCGCAATCCGCCCCACCAGAGGACGTGCTGATCACGCATTGGTATAGCCCACGCCGAATGCTGAAAGAGCAGGCATAGCGGATACACCGTAAGAGCGCGCCCCATGAGGACCAATCCAACTGCAATCAGAAGGGCCTTCGCACCGATGCCGGTAAACGGCATGGCCGCGACCCTCAGACCGATCAACAGAAAAACTAACGAGTTTGCGATGAACGCTGCGAACTCCCAAAACGCAATCACCAAGGAACGACCGCCCGAGGAAAAAAGATTTTGGTCTTCATCCTCCCTGAGTACGCCCAGATTTCCCATAAGCAGCCCTGCTGCGACGGTCGCCAGCACACCCGAGAAATGCAAATTCTCCGCGAGCAAAAACGAACCGTAAGCAGCGACGGCAGTCAGTGCGGTCTCGACCAAATGGTCGGACGTGTGTCTCGCAAGCGCAATGGCCGCGCCTCCGCTAGCAATTCCTACCAAGATCCCTCCACCCGTCATAAGGACCAGGGTGCGCGTAACAGTCGTTGTGGTTAGTTGCGCAGTGTCGGTCGCCTGGACCCAGGTCACAACGAGCACAAACAACACTGCTGCAACGCCATCATTAAATAGACTTTCACTCTCGACCAAGAGTCGGACGCGGCCCCCGATGCCGGTATCTTTGAACATGGCAAGAACGGCGATTGGATCGGTTGCACCAATCAGCACGCCGAAAACAATCGCGGCTGCGGCGGGCCAAGCCAAGAATGTCATCAGTCCCGCTGCTACAACAACGGCTGAAATGCATACGCCGAAGGTGGAGAGCACAACAATCGGCAACATGTCTCGCCTGAGCTCACGCCAGTGGATGCTGAGCGCGGCCTCAAACAAGAGCGGCGGAAGGATGACTTCAAAAATGAAATCGTGCGTGAGCATCGCACCCGTTTCGAGCCTCGTCGCGGCAAGACCGACGCCGGCAACAACAAGCCCTACCGTGTAGGGCAGATGGACGCGTCGTGCGATGATCGCAACGAGAATGGCCACGCCAAGGAAAGCGGTGGTGTGAGTGAGAACAGTGTCCATCAGATCACTTGTAATACATTGCGTGGGGAAAGCGGGTTCGACCGAGCAAAGGCCTGCTTCTTCCTACAGCGCACCTTCATCTCCGTCCAGTTGGGGGGGTACTTTGAGCGGCGGTAAAACGCGGCCATGTCTCCGGACTTCTTCAAGCGGTTAGTAATTAGTCGATGGAAGCGCGACCGCAACAGGGGGGCTGCGATCACGCAAACGCGTCGCCTATTCGCCAAGGGATCGGTTCGTTATTTAACGAAATTCCGCAAGCTAAAATCAGACGTGCAACCACATCTCAGCGCTGAGTGCGTGGTTGCGACGTCCAGCTGCCTAGTCCCCAATGAAACCGATTGGGCAATTGACTGTCGCGGCCCCGGGAGCGAGTACCTTGGCCTTGAGCGCCGTAGCTCGATCGCGCACCGATGGCCAATCGGCATTATCGTAGACCGCCACCAGCCACAACGGATCGTAGGCCGGGCCGTTCCACTCCATACCGCCGAGGAGGCCCAAGCAGCGGTGCACGCCCTCGACGGTCGGCAGTGCATCCACGTTCTCGCGCGTGGTGATCGGCACCTCGTAGAACTGGTCGTGGCTGTCGCGGTCGAGCAGGCTGAGCAGCCCATACTTGCCGCTGACGCTGATCACCTCGTGCTTCTTGCCGTCGATGGTCGTCTCGAAGAGCGGGCTCACCTGACTGAGATCGGCGTCATGCACGTCGTGGGGGATGAACTGAAAAAAATCATGATCAGTCCGTGGGCCGCGGTTTGCAGCGAACCCGCCTTGCGTCCGGAGAGGCCCGCCAGCGCGGTGGCCTGCCCCTACCCCGGCATAACCGACACTATCAATTCTTCCGTAGTATTTTCTTCGCGATGCCCTCAGCGACCGTCCGCTCTGAAGACGGAATGAAGGGCTTGCTACTCCAACCCGGTCGAGATGAGGACGGGGTATGCTCGCCGGGTTCGCACCGGGTCACCGGATGGGCAGCTATCTCTTTTGCGAGTTGAGCAGCCTCCTCTTCCCGCGTCTCACCAATCAAAACCCGTTTCGTCGCGTTCCGCATGCGATAAGGTGACGTCTTTTTATCCGCGCTCATCGAGTTTCCTCCGCCGTTGATGTCACTGCAACCGCTCTCCCGAAACCAGACGGCTTGCCCTTTAAGCGCGCTTCTTTTTGGGGCGCCGATGACCGAGGGGGATTCCGAGCGCGCGAGCCTTTTGCCGAAGCGAGCCCGGCGTACGCTTGAGGGCTCGAGAGATTGTTTTGACTTGCGTTTTAATTCTTGAGTGCTGTCTTAGTTCTTTGACATCGGCGCGCGTCCAATCACGGCGGACAACACGCTTTTTCCTGGCAATCGTTTTGGCCATGATCTTCTCCTCTTCGCGCGCCCATCGCTCTGCCGCAAATCGTGATGAGGCACAAAAAAGACCCGGGGCTAACCACGGGTCTTTTCGCACTTCGCGATCAGTTAAGAAACCTTCTTGGCGGCCTTAGCAACCACATCCTCGACGGGTTTGTACGCGCTGCGCGTCAGACCAACATACATCTCTCCGAGTTTCGACATTTCGGCCATGTATGTGTCGTAGGCTGTTTTTGCGTATTGCGTCTGGATTTCGAACGCCTGCCCAACGGACTTTGCGCCGATCAACTGCTCAAACGCGCGGGTGCCGTCCTCGAACGCCTTCTTGTAGTAGTCAGTGACCGCAGCAGTAATCGCCTGAAAACCTTTATTGGCTTCGCCAAACGAGCGGACCGCTGCATCAAAACCGTACTTACCCGCGCTCTGAAACTCTTCACCCACTCTATTGAACTGATTCATTTGTGACCTCTTTCGGATACTGCGCTTGAGCGATGTTGCGAATATGAGCCGTATATATTGCACTGCAGTATAACGTCAAGCAGTTTTCTTGTGCAGCGCAACATATGCGTCACTAAATGGCCCATCAATAGCCCCCTGCCGGCCGGCTTTCCGTCTTCTTTTTCCGTAGCTTAGGGGCGCGCTCAAGCGCTCAAGATCGACCTGATTCGTCGTCGGTCCCCCCAACCCCAATAAAGATACGGAGGCAAGCACGATGAAGCGCATCGCGTCAGTCACGTTGATTCTGCCTTTCCTAGCGACGCCGGCCTTGGCCCAAGTCGTCCGCGCCACATGATACGGCCAACGAGCTCCGGGGGCATCGCACAGCCTCCGGTGAGGTGTTCAATCCTCGTGGCAGGACCGTGGCACACAAGTCATTGCCCTTTGGCATTTGCCCAGGGCAACACCGGGCGTGAAGGGGCCGCGATCATTGACGCGTACCGCAACCGTTCGCCCCGTCTAATCCAAAGCCAACAGCCCGAACGTCGGACACGATACACCGGCAGCGTAATTGTCAAATGGAAGGAAACTACGCATGAAACGATTCCTGGCGATATATCTTGGCTCCGCGTCAGCGTTTGCGCAGTGGAAGGCGACCGACGAGCACAAGAGGAAAGAGCGGGAGAAGGCAGGCATGGACGGATGGATGACGTGGGTAAGGGAAAATGAAGCGTCTATCGTCGAACTTGGCTCCCCGCTTGGAAAGACCAAGCGTATGAATGCAAAGGGTATCTCGGATACTCAAAATGAGATGACGGCATATACGATTGTCCAGGCCGAATCACACGAAGCTGCCGCTGAACTATTTGCCAGTCATCCGCATTTTATGATCTTCCCCGGCGACTCAGTCGAAATCATGGAATGTCTGCCGATACCGCGGATGTAGATTGAGAACCTTCGGCGGTTTTCCCCGGGTATTGAGGGCCTGTCTGCGAGGCAAGACCTTTCACTCACGCGCTTATGCCGAGAGCTTTCGATATGTCGGCAAGAGTAGCCTTCTCAGCATCGCTTACTTGCACACCTCCGACACCGAGGAAACCGCCTTCTGGAGAAGCCTCGGCGACCTTTTGGCTGATGCCTCGCAACCAGGCCTTGAAAGCGGGCGCGTCGCCAGGCGCCTTAGCATTGAGGATTGCCGAGACCTCCCGCAGATTGTCGAGTGAGCGCTGGACGATGTCAGCCGGCTTAGCGCCAGCAAAACGCTTTCGCAGTGCATCCTGAACGGCAGATCGTCCTTGAGGCGTCTCGAACTCCGCGACGACTGCTTTGACGAGTTCGCTGGAGCCAGGGTCAAGCTTCGCTGTAGCTAGCGCCGAGCTGCTCGCAAACGCTTCCTTGAGCGCGCCCCACAAGCCACTCGGCTCTGCTGCCGAAACCGCCATACCGGCCAACATCGTGCTTTCCAGGACGTCGGTCCACTCCTCCGGCGTAAAACTCTGTTTGTTCGCCATGGTAACCTCCTACATGACCTTCGGCGACGAGACTGACCTGACCAGCAAACACCCACTTGGTTGTTGCCGCACCGCTAGGTTGTGGCCAGCGTGTTGAGTTTGGAACGAATTGTATCGAGCGTCGGCTTGATCACGGGACCGACGCCGGGAAGCGCGAGTGCCTGGTCGAAAAGTTTGTCGAGCCTCGGTTTGAGGGCAACGAGCGCGCCCGCGAGCGCCTTGCGGGTCTCGGGCGAAAGCTGGCCGAGCAGCGCGGTCAGCTGGTCAAATTCGGAGGCGTCTTTAGTGAGCTCCGGCACGGCGGCCTGTGCCGTGGCCTCGTCTTTGATGCCTTTTAGTGACGAGCGCAGGTCATCGACCGCCGATTTGGCTAGCGCCCCAATATCGACGTCACCCACTTTGACGCCACGCAGCTTGTCGAGCATGTCGCCGGGGGACGGTGCCTCCACAGCCGACTTGGGGCCTTCGGCGTGCCGGCCAGACATCAAATGCCAAGCGAACGCGCCGAGCCCAATCACGGCGAGAGCACCCAACAGCCAGGGCCATATCGAGGATGTCGATCTGGGGGGTGTCTGATATGCGGGTTTGGTGACGGAACCGGTCACGCCATCAAGGATACCGGTGTCTTTAAGGTACTTGGAAAATCCGGATGGCACCGCAGCGTGGACGTTGTCCTTTTGCGAGGTAAGGAGCCTGGCGAGACCGGAGGCGTCGAGTCCGCTGGTGCGCTGGTGTTGTCCGAGGACACCCAAAACCACCGGCCCGAGAAGACCAATCAAGCTCTTTGAACCGGCTCCGCCGATGCCCGTGTAACTCCCGATGGCATTCGTGAGCGCACTCATGGTGTTCCCCCCGAGGAGCGACGTCAGGGCGCTGGCACCGGTGTCGACCAGCGCCTTCTGGCCGGAGCCACCAATGACGCTCGCCAAGCTCGAAAGCACGCCGGGTTCTTGTTGCGCCACCGCCTGACCCAGCTTTGTTGCGCCTTGCGGTTTGGAAACGAGGGCAATCAGTGCGGCGAGCAGTCCCGGCACGCCTCCCTCAACAGCATCTTGAACGACTGTCTTATCGAGCCCTAGAGACGATGCGATGCGCGCTTCGACGTCCGGGCCAAGCACTTTAGCGATTTCGGAAACCAAATTGGTGGCCATGGAACTCTCCTTGATGTGTAGTCCTAAGGTGCCACGCGGCTGAATCCGCTGGGTGAAGGTCGGCTAGCTTTATCGACGGCCGGCAAATGCGTGGTAGAGCCAAAGCAGGCCGGTCGCGCCCACAACTGCGACGAACATGCTGTAGAGATTGAAGCCTGTGATGCCTGTCGCGCCGATGGCCGAAAACAGGAACCCGCCGACGACTGCGCCGACGATGCCGAGCACGATGTCGAGCAGAAAGCCCTGGCCCTCGCGATTGACGATCTTGCTGGCGATAAAGCCAGCAATCAGTCCCAATAAAATCCATCCTAGAACAGACATTTGTGACTCCTCCCAACTCGATGCTGGTTGGACCTGCGCAACAAGCGCTTCTGCCCTACTCCATCAATCGCGCCATCTCCTGCTGGGTGGGCAGGCGCCCTTGTGGCGTGAGCTGGTCGACCGCGTTGGGCAAAATCTCGGACAGACTCTGCAAGACCTGTTCCTTGGAGAGGCCGGTGCGTCTGGAGAGGGTATCGATAACGTCTGGACCGAGTGCATCCGGAATCTGGTCCGGTGCGACAGCCGTGTTCGGCCCGGTATTGATCCAGGAATTGACCGCCTCACCGAAACCATTTTGCTGCAACTGTTGTAGCAAGCCCCCAAGGCCGCCAAGGACCGTGCTGGGAGAGGCATCCGGTATTAAGCCGGGTGATGTGGGTACGCCGTCAGGGCCAGCCGCAGGCGTATCTTTCTTTGATCCCCCGCTCAAATAACGCGAGGCAAGCAGCGCAAGAAGCGCAATCATAAGCGGCTTCGTCACGTTGCTGCCGGGGACGGCATGGTTGGAATTAGGGCCAAAGACGTTGTCAAGCAGTCCCATTGTGACCTCCTACTGAACAAATAGGTCCGGTTTGAAACGATAGCACGCTCTCGGTGGGATAAACCAGTGTACGTGCGTATCTAGGCCCCTATACCTAGGTCTAGATCGCCTGGTAGGGCCGCGAGCCGAGATTTTGGTTTCGACCAACCTTCTCTCGCCGAGAACCTAAGAGGAATAGATCATGACGACCTATGCCGTCGATCCCAAGACCAAGGATGAGCTCGTCCACCTTCATCGCGGTGTCCACACCGCTATAGACAACCTAACCAACAAAAAGAACTATGCGGAGGCAGAACGGGTCTTGCGCGCAATAGAGGCAAGGCTCGACCACCTCATTCGTACCATTAAAGTGGTGCCGAGATGATCAAGCCAAAGAGCGCGCGCCAGGTACAAGCCATTTCGCGGACCGGCTTTGCAAGAGCAGTTAGAGCGCCGTGGCGAGACGCCCTCGTTGTGATTGAATTTATCGACGATGCTTCAGGAAGCGCAATTTGTCAGCGCCGAATCGAGGCAACTAATCAACTTCTCATCACTGACCGGCTTGCTCAAAAAGCCAATCGCCCCGGCATCGAGTACCTGATCGCGTATCCGCTCATCAGAATAGGCGGTGACGAAGATAATCGGCGTTCGTCGACCTTCCGCTATCAGAAGCTCCTGCAGCTCAATGCCACTTAAACCCCTCATATGAACGTCGAGGATAAGGCAACTGGTATCATCCAAATTTGAGCAGAGGAATTCCTCGGCCGAGGGAAACGTGCGAGCGGCGTAACCAAGCGATCTCACCAGCGATTTTGTTGACTCGCGAACTGACTCATCGTCATCAACAATTGAGACCATTGGGGGAGAAACCACCATTACAGCCACCCTAATGTTTTCGCTTTGGCGTGGGCGGCCTCCCACGCCTCGGCCAGAAACGCAAGCGTGTCTGCATCGGGATCGCAGCGCATTGAGCCAAGCGCTACCAGCATGGGCTCATTACGCTCTCGACGATACGTTACGGAAAGTCCGGTTCCTGGCTTGGAGACGACAATGTCCCGGCAACGGACTTCGACAGACAAATCGGGCATCTTCCTACTCAACATCGTGTTGTTGATCCGTGAATCCCGGCGACAGTGATCGGCGAGACCCTGCATATAGACAACTCTCTGCGCAAAACTTGCTATTGTGTGCCAAAGAATTGTTCCTGCTGGTCACTCCGCGGTCTCATGGGATGTCGATGTAGGATTGCTGACGTGCGTGCTTCCGACGCTGATCATCCCCCCTCATTTCCCATGGCCACGGGCGGCATCACACGCCTCGCCTGGGCGCACGCGAAGAGGGAAGGAAGCGACATAGAATCGCTGTTGCCGAAGGCCGGTCTAACTCTTCAGCAGATCGATGACCCCAGCGCTCGCCTCAACGTCAAAACTCAGATTAAGTTTTTGGAGCTCGCCGCCACAGAACTCCACGACGCATTTCTCGGGTTTCACCTCGCTCAGAAATTCGATCTTCGAGTGTTGGGGTTGTTCTATTACGTGTTGGCTTCCTCTGACACTCTAGGCGAGGCTTTGCGGCGAGGCGCACGATACAGCAAGGTCGTAAATGAAGGCATCGCGCTGACCTTTCGTGACGGAAGGGACATTGGGATTAGCTTCGACTATGTCGGCGTTGCACGACATTCAGATCGCCATCAGATTGAGTTTTGTATGGTAGCGCTCGTTCGTATATGCCGGCAGTTGACGAACCGTCGCTTGCTGGCGACCCACGTCAGCTTTACCCATCGTCGTAGCGACGACGTCTCAGAGCTCAATGCCTTCTTCGGTAGCAAGGTCAAATTCGGGGCAGCGGTGGATGAAGTAGCGTTCCCGACGTCGATTAGACAGATGGCGGTGGTCGGTGCGGACTCGTATCTCAATGAGATCTTAGTCAAATATTGCGAGGAAGCGCTTGCCGGCCGGCCAACGAACCGCAGTCCGTTCGGATTGAGCGTCGAAAACGCGATCGCGCTACTCTTGCCCCATGGTAAGCCGCGAGCGAGTGAAATCGCCCGCAAACTAGGCGTAAGCCAGCGGACACTGGCACGGCGTCTTGCATCTGAGGGGTTGACGTTCGCCGGTGTCTTGCAGAGTGTCAGGTCCGATCTTGCCAACCGTCATCTCACGGACGAGAACCTTTCAATTTCAAAGATCGCTTGGTTGCTTGGTTACCAGGACGTCAGCTCATTCACGCATGCGGTGAAGCGTTGGACTGGCAGAGCACCCAAAGAAGTACGACGGGAACTGCGGTGACAAAGCCCTGAACGGGGTCAGCTGCGAATTGTCTACACCGACAAATCCTCCAATGCGGGAGGAGTGGCTTACATGGCCCACATTGGAGGCTTTTTCGCAGGCTTCTTGCTGACATTCCTCTTTCGGGGCGCTATCGGTTCCCCCACAACCACTTGAAGGAGGCGAGGTGAAGTTACCGCCATCTATGTTCATTTTTGCCCGACAAATTCTTTTGATTCGTTGATACGCGGATCATGGCTTGTTCGTGTGGCGCCTTAGGTCCTGGATGACGTCAGTCAGCTCGCGGTTCTCCGGTTCAATCTTAGCCAGCTGCTCAGCATATTCGAGCGCAGTAGCAAACTCTCCGGCATCACGATTGAAGCTGATAAGTGCCAAAAGCGTATCACGGTCAGCTGGGTGCCGTGTCAGGCTATCCTTGAGCACGGTCATAGCCTCAGTATTGTGCCCGCTTGAGTGAAGCCCGACAGCGTACACATAGGCATATCTTGCCTGGTCGGGCGCGAGCTCGGTGGCTTTGCCCAATTCCTCAAGGGCTTCATCTCGGCGGTTTAGCCGTATTAGGGCTAGACCAAGCGCGTGGTGCAACCCTGCATCTTGGGGAGATGCGCTTATGGCGGCGCGCAGTGTGTTTTCGCCGTCCTCCTCCCGCCCTAAGGATCGGTATAGGTCTGCGAGGTTGATCGCCGCCGGTGTGTATTGATTGCTGAGCCGCAAGGCCGCCTTGTACTCCGCTTCCGCGTCAGCAGAGCGGCCGCGCTGTGCGTAGAATCGTCCGAGAGTAGAGCGCGCCTCCGGCCTATCCGCGTTCAATCGCTGCGCGGCGATGAACTCCTGTGCGGCATGCTCGAACTTCTCGCGATCGCTCGTCGAAAGCCCATCGCTCGGAACGCTGGCGAGCAAAGTAACGGCTCTGACGCGCACGCCGAGGCTTGAATCGGAAAGCAACGGAGAAACTACGGGCCAGAGCTGAGCGGCAGGCACGTCTTGCAGCATATCAAGCGCGCCGATGCGCACCATGGGATCAGGATCGGTAAGGCCAGTCCGCGCCAGACTCACAGTCGACGGTGATACATTCGAGCTAAGCTGGGTCAGCGCGCTTGCCCTGACGAAGCTTGGGACCTTGCCATCTGCGGCGACGGCTGCAAGAAGCCTTGCAGCATCGGATTGGTCGTTCCATGCCGCATGGAATGCCTCGGCGTAATTCTGAAATCCTTCCCGGTTCGGCCCAAACCACTCTTCGATTGCCGTTGCGGCCCATTCGGCCGATTTCTCTTTGTGACAATCGTTACACGCATTAGCCGTCCCGAGTTTCACCGAAAGGTCGGGCCGAGGAATGCGGAAGCTATGATCATGTCGCGTGTCAACCACCATGTAGGTCCGCGCCGGCATGTGGCAAGAGGCGCAGCCGACCGTCGGGCTCACTCCTGCATGATGGTTGTGTGTTTTACTCGCGTATTTTTCGGATGAGTGGCACTGTAAGCAGACAGTGTCACCAGAAAGCCTTAGCTTAGCGCTGTGCGGGTCGTGGCAATCGCCGCAGGTGACGCCTGCCGCGAACATCTTGCTCTCCTTGAATGAGCCGTAATTATACACCTCGTCGAGCATCTGCCCGTCGGCCTGATAAAGCCCTCGAGCGAGCGTCGCCACTGCGTGAGTGTCAGAGAGCGGCTCCCCGGGGGTCCAATCCTCGGAGAACTCGCCGCGGCGCGCATGGCATAGCCCGCAAGTTTCGACCTCCTTGCGTAAAATCGCTGGCGCGATACTTCGCTGCGGATTGCCGGTTCTTGGATCGTGCGCCCAGTGGACGTCGCTTCGTTCGTCGAAACGCACGAGAAGCCCTTTCGCTGCATCACTCTCCCCAAGGAACCACCAGCTTTGTTTATGCTGTGCCCACTCCACGTGACGTGAACCCTGGCCATGACAGGCCTCGCAGCCCACACTGATCTCGGTCCACGTCGTGGCGAAGTGGTCGGTGGCGGCGTCGTAGTTCTTGCGCACCCCGGTTGAGTGACACTCGGCGCACATGAAGTTCCAATTCTGGTTCAGCTTCGTCCAATGCAGGATGTCGTCGTGGCGAATCTCCTCATTTGGATAAAGATGGAACCAGCGTCGGCCACCTTTCTCCTTCGGCCGGCTGTCCCAGGCGAGCGACAGCGCCTGCAGGCGGCCATCGGGAAATTCAACGAGATATTGTTGGAGAGGATCGTGTCCGAAAGTGTATTTGACCTCGAAGGTGGCAAGGCTGCCGTCAGCACCGTCGGTTTCTACGAAGAACTTGCCGTCCTTGCGGAAGAAACGGGAATGGACGCCATAATAGTCGAAGCTTGCATCATTGAAATCGCCAAGCACCGAGGCGTCGGTCGCGTGATCCATGGCGTGCTTATGCTGAGAGCCCTGCCACATGGCCGCTTCCACTTGGTGGCAGCCGGCACAGGTCTCGCTCCCGACGAACGCCGCCGCGACAATGCCGGCAGGAGCATTGTCTGAACCTCCGTCGAGGAACTTAAATGCCAAACCGATGCTTAGAACCGCGACCGCTGCCGCCAAGGCTGCGATCAAGACTTTAGGATTTGATAGAAGCCCACCCCCCGGGCTGCCAGGTTCCGCATCCTGCGCCTTGATAGTTTGCGCCCGGCCAGCAGATCCCTTTCGGAACCTGGTTTTTGCGGAAGTCTTGCGCCGGCTGCGGGCCATTTTTCGGACGCTCGGTTGGATTCGTTGTGCGGCGTGTGCCACGCGGGTTGAGGCTCGTGTAAGCCGCTTTCTAGTCGCCGAGGATCTCTTTCAGACCGGCCCGCTTATAGAACCAAGGGCTAACGAAAGGCCAACAAACATCGCCGCGAACCACGGATAGAAGGACCAAGATTTCATGGATTCAGTATAGCTTTCCGCGAACGGCTTACTCACGGTTTTCATCGTCAATGCGACGTTCGGTTGATAATGTCGCTGTCATCGGATTTCCTAGTGCCAGAGGAGTCGCACCCAACGCTTCTGGCGGTCTATGTTTTTGCGGGGAACCTCCGGCACATTCCGGAATTCTCAGCGACCGTCGTGGGGCAAGATCTTGTTCCAATCGGTCTTCATATCGAGGACGGTCCAACCCTTGGCTGCTGCTTCGTCCAGCGCCTTGTCGAGCCTTCCGACCCTGGAAAGCTCCGAGTTCCTGGTCTGCATTCTCGGTGTCACGCAACGGGGCGCACCGGTAGGGATTGCCGGCCTCGCCATCGGGCTGACGCTGATTGCAATTCATCTACTCGGCATCTACATCACTGGCACGTCGGTGAACCCTGCCCGCTCGCTAGGTCCCGCCATCGTCGGGGCAGCGAGCAATCCGCATGCGCTCGCACAAGTGTGGTTATTTATCGTTGCGCCCTTAATCGGCGCAGGAATCGCCGGCTATCTGTTTAAGTCTGGAATTTTGGCAGCGGAGGACGTTATCCCGGAGCGTGGCGCCGCGAAATCCGACGTGCCACCCGCGGCTTCGGCTCCACGAAGACGGACGTAAGGATTCGGCCAAGGTCTGCTTTGGGTCAATTGCTGACGTCACAACGACCCATCACTCTGGTCCGCTTTGTGCCGTCTAGCGGACGTATCATGCTGAGGCGCTCAACGTCCGCTTCGTGCCAGAAGCGGACCTAGGCTGAACGTAGGAAGAACCCATTCTGCAGAGTCCTGCGCAGGCCCTTTGACATACATCAATACAGATGGATGCCAGCGGCCCTACTCCTAGGCCGTGAGCGATGCAGGAGGAGTAGGCGATGACAACCAGACGACAGTTCATGATGTCCGTTCCTGCCGCGGCAGCCGCCTTCGCCCTGGCCGATCATTTGGTCTTGGATGTGGGTCCTGCACGCGCTCAGCAAATTGACCCTTTGCAAGGCCATTTCCATCCCAAGGGCAAGGCCCCGTCAAAATTCACGTTGGAGGTGTTGAAGAAGGCCAAGGCGACCCTGCCGTTCGGCGACAAGAGAGATTTCGAGGAGCAGAAGAAGGGTCTCATTGCTCCCATGAAAGATCTCAAAATCATGGCGGATGCTGGCCATGTCGCCTGGGACATGGAGCGGTTCCAATTTCTGGACACCCAAGACGAATTCGACAGCATTCACCCGTCGCTGCTCCGTCAGTCCGTATTGAACAACAATTACGGGCTCTACGAGGTGATCCCGGGCATCTATCAGGTCCGCGGCTTTGACCTCTCCGACATCTCCTTCGTCCGGGGCAAAACCGGCTGGATCGTCTTTGACCCTTTGGTAACCGCGGAAGTGGTTCGCGCGGCGTGGAAACTGTTCCAGGAGCACGTTGGCGGGGGCCTTCCCGTCTCTGCGGTGATCTATTCCCACACCCACGCCGACCACTGGGGCGGCGTACGCGCCATCGTCGACGAGGCGGACGTGCGGTCGGGGAAGACCCCCGTCATCGCGCCCATCGACTTCATGGACTTCACGATCTCGGAAAACGTCTTCGCCGGCAACGCCATGAACCGGCGGCTGTTTTACCAGTACGGCCTCCTGCTGCCAGCCAGTCCTCATGGTTATGTCGGTCAGGGGCTCGGTCAGGCCGTATCGGCCGGAGCCGTGGGGCTGATTGCACCGAACCGCTACGTCAAGGAGGCCATTGAGGAGATCGAGGTTGACGGCGTGCCCATGATCTTCCAATACACGCCGAACACCGAGGCGCCCCGGGAGATGAACACCTACATCCCCGACACGAAGGCGCTCTGGATGGCCGAGAACGTCATCGCCTCGCTGCACAACATCTACACGCTGCGCGGCGCTCAGGTGCGCGATCCGCTGAATTGGTCGAAATACATCGGCGAGGCGCTCTACCGGTTCGGCCTCGAGGCCGAGGTCATGTTCGCCTCGCACCACTGGCCGCGCTGGGGCAACGAGCGCATCCAGGAGGTTCTGCGCGGTCAGCGCGATCTCTACGCGAACATGAACAACCAGGTGCTCCACCTCGCCAACCAAGGGGTGACTATCAACCAGATCCACAACGTCTACGAGGTACCCAAGGGTCTGCAGGACAAGTGGTTCTGCCGCGGCTATCACGGCTCGCCACAGCACAACGCCCGCGGCGTCATCCAGCGCTACCTCGGATTCTGGGATTGCAACCCGACAACCCTCATCCCGCTGTCCCCGGCCGACTCCGCACCGCTCTACGTGGAGATGATGGGTGGGGCGGAGAAGATCCTCGCTCGCGGCCGGGAGCTGCACGATGCGGGGCAATACCTGCTGGCGACCGGAGATCGTGAACAAGCTGGTGCAGGCCGAACCGGACAACGAGGCGGCCAAAGACCTGCTGGCGGACATCTTCGAGCAGATCGGGTACCAGCAGGAAAACCCAGGCCTGCGCAACAGCTTCCTCGCCGGCGCTTACGAGCTCAGGTCGGGGATTCCGCAGGGCGAGACTGCCGACTCAAGCAGCCCCGACGTGATCCGGGCGATGTCCACCGAGCTGTTTCTCAACTTCCTCGGCATTCGGATGGATAGCCGCAAAGCTGAAGGCATGCGGTTCACGATCAACCTGATCACGCCGGACAACGGCGAGAAGTTCTTAGTTGAGCTGGAGAACGCCACGCTTACCAACATCAAGGGCTTTCTTGCCGACAAGCCCGATTTGACCCTCACTATCAATCGCTCGGATCTCGAGCAGACAATGATGGGTGCGAAAACTCTCGATGCGCAGATCGCCGACGGAACAGCAAAGGTAGAAGGTGACGCAGGCATTCTGAAGCAGCTCGCTTCGACCATGGTCGACTTCGACCCACGCTTCGAGATCATGCCTGGTACGAAGGCCAAGGAAACTGAGGTGACTGGGTACGTGGAATCCGGCATCCACGGAAAACCCGATCCCTACGAGGCAATTCCGCGCCAGACCATCGCAGAATAGCCATTCGTCGACGACCACAGCATCATCGCATTGCAAACTCGGGCATGTCCGCTTTGGGTCAGTAGCTGACATTCCCGCGGAGTGGCGGCAGGACGGCTCTGCCCCCCTAAGCGGACCCAACCCCGAGTTAGGTTCGTCGAGATAGAGATAGCCCTCAAATTCTGGGTGTCCCCAATCCCTAGCGTGACAGAAACCCGGCCCCAAGATTACGCCAGGCGGATATGGGTGGAGTCTGTGACCGTCGCCCCCTCGATGGCGGCCGCCCTTGGGCTCGGCGAGGTAGCCTCAAAATCGCCATTCCTTGACCCTCCTGTGAGACGCAATCACGAGCTTTTGGGGGATCAATCATGCGCATCATCTTTGCATTCGCGATATTGGCGAGTTCGCTCGCATTGGGCGGCTGCTTTCACCACAACCAAGCGGCCTATGCGGAGCCCCTGCCACCTCCGCCTCTTTCGCATCCACCGCTCAAGTAGCAATCCCATGAGGTCCTTCGGCAAAGTCTCTTTCGTTGGCGGGGCCGTTACGCTTTGTAGCTTGCTTCTAGCACTGGGTCCCGCGAAGAGCGCGGATCTGGGTCCACCGCCGGGTCAACAGTTGGCCGAACCTGCGCCACTACCCAGCCAATGGCAGTTCAGCTTTACGCCCTACGGCTGGCTACCCTGGATATCGGGAAACCTGGTGGTCAAGGGGCGACCTTTAAATGTAGCGGTCGACCCCACACAGATCATCGACCACCTCGACTGGCCGACTATCGTGCCGGTCTGGATGAGCTATGCGGAAGCCCGCCGCGGTCCGCTGAGCTTTTTCAACGACATTGTCTACACCCAGCTCAGCGGCTCGGGAGGCTTCAGTGGATCGGTCAGCGGTAGGCGAGCCAGCGCGACATTTGGAGGCCACATCCAGGCTGACTACCAATTAGCGATCGTCGAAGCGGGGGGGCTTATCAAATCTGGTCCAACGGCAGCCAAGGTTCAGCTGGTTCCACAGCTTTCGACCTTCTTGCAGGTGCACGCTATTGGCACCAAGACGTAGATATCTCTGCTGATGTGACGGGCACGGTGGCGCTTAACGGCCCCCTCGGTCTCAGCATACGTGGAAATCGCGCGATAGCAGCATCCGGCTCCATCGATTGGGTCGATCCGTTCATCGGCGCCCGTGTGCGACAGCAACTGGCGCCTGGCCAGGAGATCGTGGTCCGCGGCGACGTCGGCGGCTTCGGCGCTGGTAGCCAATTCACATGGCAGGCAATTGGCACCTACAACTGGCTGCTCGGTGTGACGCACGGAATACCGGTCGATGGCTACGTTGGATTTCGCGCCTTGTCGGCAGACTATTCGCAGGGTTCTGGCACATCTAAATTCACATTCGACAACGTCATATACGGCCCAGTGATAGGCGCAACCATGAGGTTCTAGCGGCAAAAGTCCGCGTATCTATTAGTAAAGGATTCGTCGTGGCGTCCTGTTGGGCGGTCGGATGGGTTATTCGCAGCGAGAAGGAAAGATCATGGGTCCGACAAGATCGCGCATGGCCGTTGTCGCGGCGTTGGCCGGCCTATTGACGGGAAGCATTGACGTGGCTGTAGCACAGCCGATGGCACCCCCCGGTGGGCAGTTGAAATGCGACGTCGAGGGCGGCATGAGCTTCTTTGTAGGGTCCAGCCATCGGCTGGATTGCATTTTCACGCCGACCGACAGTCCTCCGGAATACTACAGGGGAACGATCAACAAGATTGGCCTCGACGTCGGCTTTCAATCCCGAGGAGTAATCGTTTGGGCCGTCCTTTCGCCCGGTTTAACGCGAGGCCCCGGGGCGCTTGCTGGCAACTATGTCGGAGCTTCAGCGGAGTTGGTAGCGGGTGTAGGCGCGAGCGCGAACGCACTCGTTGGTGGCAATAAGGTAGTGCTAAATCCCCTGAGCGTAAGCGGGGACGTAGGCCTAAACGTTGCCGGCGGCATCGCCGACATCGACCTCGTTTACGTGGGTGGGCCTCCACCCATGGTGCGTGAGTGGGTGCCATTCGGGTCGCAGTAGCAGCGCGAGATGCGGGGCCCGGGCGCTGCATGCGTAGGCGAGTCTCAGTTTCCATGCAGCGTAACGTTGCATTGAATCATGTCGTCATAGCCCTCAGGACGCCGAAGTTTGATATTGAATTTGCCGAGAGTTCCCAGATCGACAGCCAGGCAGTCTGCGATGAATTGTTACTTTTTGTTGCAACTCGGTGCCGCCCAAGTTTCAACAAGGTCCGGTCCAAGACAAGGTCCGGTCCAAGAAATGGCTGCGGCGAGGTCACTCGCTAAGCAGTTTCGCTTCGGCAATTGCAATTTACGACCAAACGATGGAGGTGCTCCGTGACCAGCGTTTCAAGATTGTCTGCTGCCGGCAAGACAGCGCTCAGCTGTGCGCGATTGATCGGCCTGACGGCGATCGTGTCGATGACGGGGCTGCTCAACTTCTCTTTTCCTTCGCAGGCCCAGACGGCAGCCAAGCAGCCCAATATCCTCGTCATCATGGGTGATGATGTCGGCTGGTTCAACATTGGCGCCTACCACCAAGGCATCATGTCCGGCAAGACGCCGAACCTCGACAAACTGGCTTCGCAGGGCATGCGCTTCACCGACTACTACGCTGAGGCGAGCTGCACGGCAGGACGGGCGAACTTCATTACCGGCGAACTCCCGATCCGCACCGGCTTGACGACTGTGGGACAGGCTGGAGCCGACGTGGGACTCCCGGCTGAGGCTGTTACCCTCGCCACTGTGCTTAAGTCGATGGGCTATGAAACCGGTCAATTCGGCAAGAACCACCTTGGTGATCTCAACAAATATCTGCCTACGGTGCACGGCTTCGATGAGTTCTTCGGCTACCTGTACCATCTCGACGCGATGTCCGACCCGTACTGGTTCGACTACCCGCAGGATTGGATCGACAAGACCGGGCCGCGCGATCTGATCCACTCCTATGCAACCGACACAGACGATCCCACAGTCGAGCCGCGCTGGGGTGCGGTGGGTAAGCAGAAGATCGTCGATGAAGGGCCCTTGGCGCCATTCCCCAATATGGAAGGCCGTCAGAACTGGCAGGAAGGTCGCAAGGCCAAATACGACATGGAGACGTTCGACGACGTTTTGGTCAAGGCGTCGAGTGACTTCATGGATAAGGCCAAGAAGGACGGCAAGCCCTTCTTCCTCTGGCACAACACGACGCGGATGCACGTGTTCACCTACATCCCTCCGAAGTACCAGGCCATGATGAATTACAAGAGCAACTACGGCCTGGAAGAGGCTGGCATGGCCCAAATGGACGATAGTATCGGCGCGCTCTTGAAGCACTTAGACGACATCGGTGAGGCCGACAACACCATCGTCATCTTCACTACCGACAACGGGGCGGAAGTGTTCACTTGGCCAGACGGTGGAATGACGCCGTTCAAAGCCACCAAGGGCACGGTCTTCGAGGGTGGCTTCCGGGTGCCGGCAATCATTCGCTGGCCAGGGATGGTCAAGCCAGGCACGGTGGAGAACGGTATCTTCTCCGGGCTCGATTGGTTCCCCACCCTCGCCGCTGCTGCCGGCAACCCCGACATCACGGACCAACTTCTTAAGGGTGTGAAGCTGGGCGACCGAACCTACAAGAACCATCTCGACGGTTACAATCAGACGGATCTACTGCTGGGGAAGGGGCCATCGGCTCGCCACGAGCTCTTCTATTTTGGCGGTGCTAAGCTCGGCGCCTTGCGCATCGATGACTTCAAGTACCAGTTCTACCAGCAGCCGTTGGGCTGGCCTGGTCCCAAGGTCACAACCGACATGCCGCTTATTTACAACATCCGCCAGGATCCCTTCGAACGGACTCCTTCCATCAATGGCGAGACATTGAATAATCTCGGCGGCGGGTACATGAACGACTTCTATGCCCGCGAGTTCTGGCGCTTCGTTTCCGTGCAACAGAGGGTGGGAGAGCTCGCGAAAACCGCCATCGACTATCCTCCGATGCAGGCCCCGGCCAGTTTTAATCTTGAGGCTGTAAAGGCCCAGGTTGATGAGGTGATCAAGAGCCACGCCGGGCAATAGCCGAACTGTCAAAGCAGCGGGCGGTCCGAAAGGGCTGCCCGTTTGCTTGCACTCGTCGGCTATGGTGCGCTCCACCTGGCTATGGTTGGAGAACGCAGCCGCGCGCCGCTGGGTTATCGCCATTTACTCAAGCGTGCGCTTTGAATCACTAGCTGACGTCTCTAGCCGCGACGTTACCTGCTTGCGCCCGGCTTCCCTCCCGGCGCAACGCGCTTTCTGGCGCCTAACCCCGCCGAGCGGTTAGGCGCTCTTTTTTTAGATGCCATGATCGCCGCGCTTTCCGTCTTACTCAAGGAAAGCGCTAACAAACGGGGAAGCTTGGCCGACGAGCTCGGAAGCGAGTCTTGGAGACCCCGCTGTAGTCTCTACAGTCGGGCTCCTCTGATTTTACCAATTGGCGAGTTTGCTCGTCCTTTCGGGATTGCTATGGCCATGTTCAACACACAACAGTCGGCTGCCAACGGAGGCAAGAAGAAGCTCGAACGCACGGTCAACGATCTCATCCAACGACCTAGTCCTGGCAAACATGAGCTTTGCCTCACGCAGAAACTCATCGCGACTTGGCACATGGGGCAAGTGCAAGTTCTTCAGAACCTCGCTCGTGCGGTGATGGGCACGGACAAGTGTCTCTTGTAGCGCCGACAACTCGGGTGCGTGCAGCGAAGATGTGATGGCGAGCGCAATCCGCTCAGAATTGAAATTTGCTGCGAGCCGCTCGGCCGCCCGATTGATGACTCGCGCGCCGAGCCGGTGCTCGTTGCGCAGAACCTGCTCGGGTGGCACCTTCAGATCCCACACTAGACCGAGCGATGACAGCGCCCTTAACAGGTAATAGGTCGGATCGATTTCCCACCATCGAAAGCCTTGTCGGACACTGGTTTGGTAAGCGTGGTGGTTGTTGTGCCAACCCTCTCCCATCGTAAGGACCGCCAAAAGCCAATTGTTGCGAGAATCGTCACCTGTCACGTAGCGCGTGCTTCCACTCACATGTGCGAGCGAATTGATGCAAAAAGTGGCGTGATAAACAAGCACCGTGCTCCAGAGGAATCCGACCACTAGGCCAGGCCAACCTGCGGCGAGAAAGCAGATAACGCCAAGAACGAGAGCCGGAAGCTGTTCGTATTTGTGCAGCCACATCAACTCGGGATAGCGTACCAAATCCGGAACTTTCGCCAGGTCTGGGCCATCGTGCCTCCGCGCAAAAATCCACCCCAGATGGCTATAGATGAACCCCTTGTGACGGGGCGAATGGACGTCTTGTTCGGTATCGGAAAGCAAGTGGTGATGGCGGTGCTTGGAAGCCCACCATACAACGCTCTTTTGCGCGGTCGTTTGGGCCAGCAAGGCGAGGAGGAATTGAAACGCCCGGCTCGTCGAGTAGGCGCGGTGCGAGAAGTACCGATGGTACCCAGCCCCGATCGCAAAGATGCGCAACCAATAGAGCATCACGCCAATGGCGAGAGCCTGCCAGGTGATACCCGTCCAGAGCGCCGCTAGGCAGCCTAAATGGATCAATACAAAGGGAACAGCGGACGGATACATGATGTCGTCATGCTCGTCGTCAGTGTCGTTGTGAGTGTCGGGAGACATGGTAATCCACGGCAATCAGTGGCGTACTCCGCGAAAGTCTATCAGCAAAGAGTCACTCTGAGTTACGACAAGAAATAGAGAACCAAAGTGAGGATGATGCTGATAACTATCGAGGTCGTGATAGGGAAGTAGAATCGGAATTTGCCACTCGGACTTTCGTACTTGATGTCTCCAGGCAGCAGTGACAGCGCGGACGCGTCGTCACTCGTATGACTTGTGCGCTTGCTGGCAACATACGACACAAACGCAAGCGCTAATGTGATGATGCCTGTAGTGAGCAGAAACGTAGTCATGCCAGACTCCTCACTAGCTTTTCGAAGCCAAGTTTGTGTCTATGCGAACCCTCCTTCGGCGACCTTTATCACTTGGCCGCTTTCGTTCTAGGACAGCCCGAGAGACTAGGACTGCAACCGACTAAGAAAACCGTGACGGCTGTGCCTGAAGTCATCCGCATCCCGCAAAAGCAGTCCTCCACCCGACCTTCCGGTGAAGCCTGGGTCAGCATGCGGTAATGGCGTCGGTGGCTAACGCAAGCTGGGAACGCTTAGTTTTTGCCGGCTGCCGCGCCCGCCAGAACCTCCTGGCAGGGCCCGCTAGCATCGGCCAAGTGCGTTTTCATGCAGGCCATGAGGGCCGCGCCAGATTTGCCCGCACAGTCTTGCTTCACGTCCGTTGCACACTCTTTGACTTTCACGGCCTTAAGCACCACCGTCTGGCAGGGCTCGGATAGATCCTTGAGGTGTGTCTTGATGCATTCCCTGATCCGACCCTCGCCGGGGTTAACGCCCGGACACTGTGTCTTCACATCACTTATGCAAGCCCTGGCAACCTCCATCATTTCTGCTGCCACGACCATTGAACACGGGAGCAACAACATGGCGACGCCGATAAAAAGATAACTAGTGATGGCGATACGTGTGGTCATGTGAACCTCCTGTTTTCGGGTGAGTATCCACTACTGCGTGGCTGAGCCTTGACTTCCATCAAAGGCAGACAGGCGGCAGTTTGAATTTCGCTCGCTGCAAAAAATCTGCCTGGAAGGTAACGATCAAATAAGATCATGTCCAATGTCCCGGGTGCCTTGTTCCATATCAGGTGCTGGCGCTCTCGGAATCTCCTATCGATGCTCGGACCTGATCCGCGAGAGACGATCCAGGACGCTGTCGAGGCGGGAAGAATTTGCTAATCTGAGGCTGCACTCGCACGGGAGGGGACAACATGCTGCATCTTATCGGGACCATCATTATAGGTTTTGTGGCTGGGGTACTCGCAAAGCTCATCGCGCCGGGCGATAAAGAACCGCAAGGTTTTATCCTAACAACGGTTCTTGGCGTCGTTGGTGCCGTTGTCGCGACCTACCTCGGGCAGGCCATTGGCTGGTATGGACCAAATCAGAATGCGGGCTTTATCGGCGCTATCGTGGGCGCAGTACTCATATTGGCGGTCTGGGGATTTATTGATCGTCGTCGACGAGCCTGACGGTAACTCCAGCGTGGGCCGAGTCTTCTCAACGTCCGCTTTGGGTCATAAACAGACATCCCGCGATGTCCGCGTCACGGCCGCTTTACCCCCGATAGCAGACATTCGGTGGATGAGCTGGCATGTCCGTTTTGTGCCATAAGCGAACTCCACTAGGTGGACAGCCCAACCGATTGTCCTTAAGGAGACCCCGGGCACTTCACTCGTGAGGCTTCACTGGGGGATAATCATATGAAAAAGGCAGTTGCGGAATTCGTTGGCACATTTGCCCTCGTTTTAATTGGCTGTGGCACTGCGGTCATCGCCGGAACGGGAACCGGCGCGGCTTCGGTCGATATTCTCGGAATTGCAGCAGCTTTCGGCCTCACCATCGTCGCTATGGCGTATGGCATTGGACAAATTTCAGGCTGCCACATCAATCCGGCGGTGAGTTTTGGCGTGCTTGTCGCAGGCCGCATGTCGGCGCAAGATTTCGTGACTTATGTCATTGCACAAGTTCTCGGTGCCATTGCAGGGGCAGCCGTCCTCTATCTCATCCTTTCCGGTAAGTTGTCAGGTTGGGGCGGATCGCTTGGCCAGAATGGCTGGGGATCCGGCTACCTTGGTGAATACAACTTGTCGGCGGCCTTCATTTTTGAAGTAGTTGGCACCTTCCTTTTCCTAGTTTGCATCCTCGGCGTTACGCAGAGAGGCGCACCAGTGGGAATTTCCGGCCTCGCCATCGGACTTACGCTCATTGCAATTAATCTGGTAGGGATCAACATTACGGGGACGTCGGTGAATCCGGCTCGGTCGCTGGGCCCCGCCATCGTCGGGGCGGCCAGCAACCCGCATGCGCTTGCACAGGTGTGGCTATTTATCGTTGCACCCTTGATCGGCGCAGGAATTGCCGGGTTTTTGTTTAAGTCTGGAGTCTTGGCGGCGGAGGACATTATTCCGGAGCGTGGCGGCGGCAAATCCGAACGCCTTTGCTAAGCCCTGCGCGGCGCATAGCTAGACGATCATAAACAATACCCTTGGTGGAGCACGGGAGTGGCGGAGTGACGGCCGTCTTTCTTCGACTGCTTCACCCGACCATTCATTGTGCCGGCGGCTCAACGTCGACCTTCTTCCATGTGCTGTCGGGATCGAATGATGTCATCTCTTCGGCAATCTTAACGGTCTGCGGGCCGAGGTCTTTTTCGAACACCGTGCCGTCGTGATTGACCAGGAAGGTCATAACGCCTGAATTGCGGTAGGCGGCAGGATAGGCCACGAGCGCGAAGCCGCCGATCATGTTGCCGCGCACAACGTAGTCGTAGGCGCCGCCATGTGCGGCAGGTCCCTGGCGCGTGAGGATTTTGTAGTAGTAGCCGCGGTACGGCGTGCGTCCACCGCCGACCTCGTAGCCTTGCGATGTCGCGCTCGCAATCAAGTCCCCGAGCGGGCTCGGCTCTTCACCCGATTGCGTCGGCCAGTACAGGCCATCTTTCTTTCCCGGCTCGCTGATAATGCGCTGCGCATAGGTGGCGGTGCCAGTGCTGGCGCTCGTGATCTGGGCATAGTCATTCTGCGCGTCGACGTAGGCGAGGAGGGACTGGATCGTGTCCAGTTCATTGTGGCCGATGCGGCGGAACAGGATTTCCTTCAAGCCGGCTTCGGTATCGAAGCGCCAGCCGTTGTCTTTCTTCACCAGCGGCACCGGGAACGGCCAATCTTTCTCGCCGATAATCAGGGTGGCGTTGTTGTCGTCCTTGGTTTCGATCTGATGCTTGGCGTCGTAGGCTTCGACGAACTTGTTGCGTTGGTTAGCGTCATTGACTGCATCGCCGGATGAGATGATCCCCTCGCCGTGGGGACCAAAGACTTTCAACGCATCCTGCTTGTCGCCCGACTGGGCAGCGGCGAGAAGTGCGGCGGCTCCGTCCTCTGCCGTCTTGTATGTTTCCTGGGCGACGGCGAAAGGCACCTTCGCAAAAAGGAATGTCGCCGTGGCTAATGACGCCAATAGGCTCAGCCATAATGTGTGACGAGAGTGAAGGGGAAAGCGAGTTGTGATCATGACAACCTCAGTAGTTTGCCAGTGTTGGTTGTTCCATTTCAGAGCACGAATTGCTGCCGTATAGCGGCTCACGACGAATCAGTGCTTGGTAGCGACTGGCACCTTCGCACCGGATGCAATCCATTCGTCGTAGGTCTGGAACTTTAGTCCGAGCGTCTCGTAGAAAACTCGCAAGTAGCCATCACGACCGCGCACCACCGCTTCGGGCATGACCGCTTGTACTTCCTGCGCCATGACCCCGACATAGACTTTGTCATCGCCGTTATAGATGAAACGATAGAAGCCAATGCCATTATCGAGACGGCCGATCATCGTAACGTCGTGCTTAAGCCTCACATCTGACCGACGCCCACCTCCGCCGCCGCCACGACCTCCGCCGCCGCCACGACCTCCGCCGCCGCCACGGTGCCCACCTCCGCCGCCACGGTGCCCACCTCCGCCGCCACGGTACCCACCCCCGCCGCCGCCAAGGCTTGCCCGGCCGCGCTGGGATTGCGTGGCGGCAACGTTGCGGGGTTGCATATTGCCGAGGCCACTTTCCCGCGTTGGTCTTGCCGCAGGCCGATTACCGCCACCACCAACATTCGGGCGATTACCGCCACCACCAACATTCGGGCGATTACCGCCACCACCAACATTCGGGCGATTACCGCCACCACCAACATTCGGGCGATTACCGCCACCGCCAAGATTCGACTGGTTGCCGCCGCCGAGGTTCGGGCGGTTGCCGCCGGCGCCCGGTTGCAAGACCTGATTGCCGCTGCGACCGCGGAAATCGAGCCGTGCCTGGCTCCCATTCCGGATCGTATTGTTGCCGAACCGCTGCTGCACATTTGTATTGTTATAAGCCACGCCGCGGCGATGATAGGAGTTATGCTGCCATTTATTGACGTTGATATTGTTGGTCCGATTGACGTTGATGTCGTTGTGGCCCCAATTGCAACCGCCGCCCCAATAATTGCCCCCATTGGCCCAGCGTCCGACGGCATAGCCCACCCCAAACGCCACACCAGTGGCGATCGCCGCACCGGCAACATATCCGGCCGCTGGCGGGAAGTAGTACGGCGGATAGGCCGGATAGGACCACGCGCCATAAACCACGGCCGGGTTATAGTAAGGCACGTAGACCGTGTTGGGATCTGTCGGCGCGATAGCGATAACCTGTTTGCCGTTTTGCTGTTCGGTTGAGACTGTTTGCTGTGTGGTCGTTTGCAGCTTGTTCTGCGATTGAGCCTTTGCGCGCAGACGCTGTATGGCGTCCATGACATCAGGCTGCTGCGCCAGAACTGCGTCGCCGAGTTTTCGCGTCCAGCTAAGTTGGGTGCTCATCATCGACAGCACCGATGGCGTAGCGACCAGCGATTTAATGCTGTCGTCCCAATCCTGTTTGTCGGCTGCGGCCTTCAACGCATCGCCTTTAAGTTTCTTGTTGGCGCTGGCCCAGCGGTCGGCCTCGACCACTTCGAGTGGATAGCTCGACGCCATAAGGACTTCGGCGAGCAAAGTGTCGGGATAGAGCGCAATAGGTGCGACGATTTGATCGAGCTGCTCTGCGCCGAGCAACTGTTGCGCAGGCGGTGGCGCCGCCGTCGGTTGTTGCTGATCTTGCGCGAGCGCGGCAAACGGCACGCCAAATAATAAAGTCATCGCCGTTAGGCCTACTGCCAATTTTCGCATTGCTCACCCCCGTTGAAATGGGAAGATCATTTCCATCGCTGAGCGCAGACACGCACCAATCATGCCTGACTCAATCTACGATGGAGCGCAGGCGATAGTCTGCAAAAATAAATCCCTTAGCACCCGGGTTTCAAGGTTCAGTCTTTCCGGGTCCGGGCGTCAGGATCGGCAACGCCCGCGCCATCAACACCGACATGCCGTCCGCGCTTCACGGCCCGCGGTCTCGCCAAGGTGCTCGACCTTTTCGCGCCGCACGCCGACCTGCTTCACGGCCACGACGGCGGCTTGAACAAGACCGGCACGATGTCTGGCGTGAGCACGCAGCGAATTGGCATGTTGGAAAAAAATTTAATTAAATTCTTTCTGCACGGCGTTGCGCCCTTAGCGAGAAACAGGCGACCATTACGGTGGGGGCCGCCCCAAGAGCTTTTCCCTTGCCTCCAGCCGCGGTCTTGGCTCCTCCGACTGGTCGGCCTTCGGAAGCAAGGTGCGGTTTTTAGGAAGACGCCATGCTGCGTCAATTCTTGATGGGCGGTGCGATCAGCGTTTGCAATATCGTGATTTACGCGCTGGTGATGACGGCGGTGGTCCGGGCATCACAGGCGACGGCCGTGAAGGTTGCTGCGCGGCCCAACCTAGTCCTGATCGCCGTGATGGTTGCCACTGTCGATAGGGTGCGTCGAGCAAGATGTTCCTCGCGATCGCCTCCTCCCAGCGGTCGCCTTTC